>CAWVRI010000006.1:0-66817 GCA_963932595.1 uncultured Legionellales bacterium | reverse complement strand
ACGTAAGCGTAGGTCGGCACTACATATCCAGAGCACATCCAGCTATGATCGCTGGGACCTACTAGGTCGGGGACAGCCATATTACTTAGTTCTATGTGTGCCCTGTCTTTTCTTTTTCTGTGCCCCCCTATTGCTTGACAATAGAGCGTATCGAATAAATTCATTATAAGACAGCGGTCTATGAGATTTTATATGAGGTTGGGATACATGACCTTTTTTTAGCATTCTGTATCATAAAATATTTGCGGGTTCAGGTAGGATCAAGCTATAAGTATAAAATTACCCAGTATTGTGAGCGCCCGGCATATTTTTATACAATATTATTTTTAATGTTGGGAGCACGGGTATTAGCAAATATTTAGGCGCAATGCTAATAAATAATAAAGTAGCAATTCTTTGTCAGCAAACTCAGCAATATTATTTTGGTAGTAGAGACAGCATACCTAGCCGTTTGCTACAGGGTGCAAAATGTATAGCTTTAGCTTACCCTGATATTAGGTCACAGTTTGATTATAAAAAAGACTATAAACTTGTAGTTCCCAACATATTATATTCGATTATACACGAAATAAATGATTATAAAGTCTTAACTATTCCCCTTGAAACCATATCTGGAAATAATAATAAAATGTCACGTACTGTTATTGCAAGTAGAGCAAAAATAAAAGCATATACTGCTAGCTTTACCAGTCTTGGGTTATGTGTGGCATGCCATGTGTGATATTTGGCAGCTTATGCTGCTTGCTGCCTGCAAGCTGTTGCCACAAGTAAAGTCAGCTTGGGTTATAGCTGCATCAGAGCAAGCTATCTATTTATTTTACTTTAAAAATAACAGTATTTACCTGCACATGAGCTTTGAACCAGATTCTTTACAGGAGGTTGTTGCCGTAGTTGATGGGTTTAAAAAAGATTTTTTGGATATTGGTGCTAATGCTTGGTGTGTTGGGCCTTTAAGCCCAGAGCTCGCGCTTGGGCTTACAAATAAGGGCTTGATATTACAGGACATGCCGATAAAAAGTGATGCCATGTCAAAATTGAGCTTTGAGAAGCTTTGCTGTATAGGTGCTATTGCCTATATGGAGCTAGTCAAGGCGATTAACTAATGTATGATTTGCTAGAATATAAAGATAAATATCAAAGTTGCAAAAAACTTGTAACTATAGCCTCAGTTATCTTTATTTGTGGCTGTGGAGCTTTAAGCTATGCCCCGCATGGCTTGCCGCAGGCTATAGCGAAACCTAAGGTTAATATAGAGCAAACATCTAACCTTGCCTGGCATAATTTTCTAAAGCTACTATCCCTAGGTGATTTTCTGCCAATTAAAATTGCGCTAAATACCATTGAATTTAAACGTAACTCAATATACTTAACTGGAAGCCCCATGCGTGAGCACGATAACAATAGGACTAAACAAACACTAAAACAATATAATTGGCATATTAAGAAATTGGATAGCGATAGAATGATCATTAACAAAGACCTAAGGAAAGCATGAAAAAATATGTGGCTATATGTAAACCCTATGCATGTTATAATTTATGCATTCAGCTAACATTTGCCGGTATGGCTTTAGTATTATTAGCCATTGTTTGCAGCTTTTATTATGGCGTTGCTAATAACGATAGCAGTGTTAGGATGCCGCTCCAGGGAGCTAGTTGTGGCCTAAAACTCCATGATTATGTGGCAACTCAGTCTTATAATGTAATGCTGAAAACACTACATGCTTTTCCTGCTGAATGCGTGCGCAACATTAATAAAATAACTATCACAAGCAACTCTGCGCTAGATCAAACTATTGAGGTTCTTTGGAGATGAAGAAAATTATCTTGCTATTATTTTTATCGTTGATTATACATGCAACAACCCAAAGCCCATTTAATGTGGGCTTGGTTGAGGTGTCATCGGACGGTCTGGTGTCAATTGTCGGGGCTGAGTTGGATTTAAGCGCTATTTTACTTGAGCTTGCAGCAATCAATAATAAAAATATTATTTTCACCCATAAAGTGCACGACAAAGTTAGCGTCAACTTGCAAAAAGTTGCGCTCAAAGATGCTATGTTTGCAGTATTGGCAGGAGCTGGGCTAGGGCATGTAGAGCTTGGTCGCGACCTATATATTGGCACAGAACATCTGCTAGATAATATCGCTGAAAAATATAAAAAGCAGCAAGGGGTAACCAAAAAATATACCTTAGTACATATTCCAGTAGCTAAATTTACAGCCCAGCTGATAACCGAGCAGTTACTCACAAAAAAAGATATTATATTGCTAGATAAAGAGAATAATAGCGTTGTTATCAAAAATGTAGCAAGTGAAACAATCGAGTCTTATATTAAGGCGTATGACATGATTACAAAACAAGTGCGTATTAAAGCCTATATTGTAAGTGTTGATCAAGATTATTTGCATGAATTAGGCCTAGATTTTAAGAAAGCCCTGCAAACAAATGCTAAAAAAAGTTTAAGTAGCATATGGTCTGATAAGATAAATGATTTTGGTGGTTTCCTCGCTGTGAAAATGCATGCAATTGATGCGCTTGGGCATGGCGAGCTATTATCTAGCCCAGAGCTTATAACCCGCGATAACCATGCTGCTTTCATTGAAACTGGCGAAGAAATACCTTACGTTAAAAGCTCTACAGATAAAGAGGACAGTATTATTTTTAAAAAAGCAGTGCTAGGCCTTAAAGTATTACCGCATATTTTGCCAAAAAATAAAGTAGATATGCATATTACCATTAAACAAGATCAGCCAGGAGAAGTCTATGGCTCATCTCTTAGTATTAGAACGCGCAAAATAGACACCGATACCATAGTTGCCGCAGGTCAAACTTTGGTGTTAGGAGGCATTTTTGAGCAGCATAAATCTAAATCTCAGGAGGGAGTGCCTTTGCTGCAAGATTTGCCAATACTAGGAGGGGTTTTTAGTAAAGAAAATATTAATAATAAAAAACGCCAACTCTTAATTTTTATAACCCCAGAAATTATATTTTGATGTTTATTTGGATAGGGCTTAGTTATTTTTTATGCTGATTTGCTTGTTTTTTTGTTAGAATGCTAGCAAAATGTAAGTTTATTTGCTAAAATAAGATTCTTGCTTTATATGGTAGCTAGTAGCAATTAGTTACTTTATAAGCTGTTGGGGTGTCGCCAAGTGGTAAGGCACGGGGTTTTGATCTCCGCATGCGCAGGTTCGAATCCTGCCACCCCAGCCATTATAAGCTACCATTATAAGCTGCAATAGCAAGCTACCATCATAAGTTACCCTTAGAAGTTACCCTTAGAAGCTAGTAAGTATAAAAGGACAACTTGGAAGAATTTAGCGAGAAATGCGTGACCAATATCAAAATCTTTAGCGGAAGTTCGAATGTGCAGTTAGCAAGAGCTATAGCTGAGTCTTTAGGTACAAAGCTAGGTAATGTGATTATTGACCATTTTAATGATGGCGAAATTATGCTTGAAGTTAAAGAAAGCGTGAGAGGCAAAGATGTCTTTATTATTCAGTCAACTTCTTTTCCGAGTAACGATAATTTAATGGAGCTAGTATTGCTTGCCGATGCTTTAAGGCGCTCTTCAGCAGCAAATATTACCGCAATTATACCATATTTTGGCTATGCTAGACAAGATCGTAGAGAAAAATCAGCAAGAGTTCCAGTTACAGCGAGAGTTGTAGCTGATATGCTAGCAACAGTAGGCATAAATAGATGTGTAACGGTAGATTTGCATACAGAACAAATGCAGGGATTTTTTAGTATGCCCCTAGATAATATTTATGCATCCCAAATAATATTAAACGATATTAGACGTAGGAATGAAAACTTTATGATAGTTTCACCAGATATTGGTGGAGTTGCTAGGGCCAAAGAAATTGCGAATAAATTAAATGTTGCAATGGCTATTGTAGATAAACGCAGAATAGACAATAAAGTAGAAATTGCCAATGTTATCGGTGATGTTGCAGGCAAGAACTGCATTGTTATTGATGACATTATAGATACCGGAAGCACCTTGCTAGGCGCGGTTACAGCTTTAAAGCAACAAGGGGCCTTATCAGTTAGCGCTTATTGTACGCATGCAATTTTATCGAATAATTCTGCAGCTAAAGTGGCTGAATCTGAGCTAAAAGAGCTGGTTGTAACGGACAGTATTTTAAGAGACAAGAAAAATATTAATATCATAAAGTTGAGAGTGTTGAGTTTAGGTGATATCATAGCAGAAACTATAAATAGACTAACAACAAAAGGGTCTATTAGTGAAATGTTTAATTAAGTTTAGTTGGTAAGAACAGGAGAAAGTAATGACAACAATACTACAAATAGTAGCAACTACAAGAACTGAAGTTGGTAAAGGTGAAACTCGTAAAATCGTGCGTACTCAAGATTTAGTGCCAGCAGTTTTATATGGTTTAGGCAAAGAGAACGTTAACTTGTTTGTGCAGAAAAAAGAAATAAATATGGCACTTGTAACTCCAGCCCCATATAAAAAACCATTTGAAATTTTGGTTGATGGTAAAGCTGTAAAAGTTGTATTAGCAGATTATAAAATACACCCTAATACTGCTCTTGTACGTCATGTTGATTTCATGCGAGTAGCATAGTTTTAATAAAATTGATGATGTTGCAAGGCTAGGCAAGGCGATGAAAGACTCTAGTATGCCCCTAGACAAGTATTCAAATTATGAAGTTAAGTTAATAGTTGGGCTTAGTAATCCTGGGGAAAAGTATGCCCTTACTCGCCATAATGTTGGCGCGTGGTTTATTAAACATATGCTAAAAACAACTACTGAAGAGTTGCGTCCGCTAAAAATTGCTAAAGCTAAAGCTGCCTCTTGGCAATATGAATCATATAGCTGTAATATTTTGATCCCTGGCGTATATATGAATGTTAATGGTAGCGAAATAGGCAAGTACATGCGCTATTTTAATATTTTGCCAGAAAACTTGCTGGTTATACATGATGAGTTAGATTTTGACCCGGGCACAATAAGACTAAAAGTAGGTGGTGGTTGTGCTGGCCATAATGGTCTGAAAAGCATTAAAGAAAACTTACAGAGCTCAAGTTTTATGCGCCTTAGAGTTGGTATTGGTCGCCCTAAATATCAAGAAGAAGTATCAAATTATGTGTTATCTATGCCTTCTAAAGAGCAGCATGCAAATATTATAACCGCCATAAATTTAGGTCTGGATCAAATTCCAACCTTGCTTGCTGGTGATTTTCAGAAAGTTATGCAGGAGCTACATAGCTAGTCTTATTGAGTAGTGCTACGAGTAGCACAGTGTGTCAGCACAGTAGATAAGTGCGGTAAATAAACGTGGGAGATGAATATGGGTTTTAAATGCGGTATTGTAGGTCTACCAAATGTTGGTAAATCTACACTTTATAATGCTTTAACTAAAAATAAAATAGCTGCAGAGAATTATCCTTTTTGTACCATAGAGCCGAATGTTGGCATAGTTCCGTTGTCTGATAAGCGCCTTAGCGATATAGCGGCAATTGTTCAGCCAAAAAATGTGATCCCTACTTGCATGAAATTTGTTGATATCGCAGGTCTTGTCGCAGGTGCTTCTGCAGGAGAAGGTTTAGGGAATAAGTTTCTTACCCATATTCGTGAAGTTCAAGCCATAGCTCATGTGGTTAGGTGCTTTGATGACGATGAAGTAACTCATGTAGCTGATAAAATTGACCCAATAGCTGATATAGAAACTATAGAAACAGAGCTGTGTTTGGCTGATTTAGAGGTGATAACCAGAGCTATCGAAAAATCAAGCAAGCTGGCTCGCTCTGGCGACAAAGAGGCATTAAGCAAACAAACTATTTTAACTGACCTTAGCGACTATTTAAGTAATGAAGGCTCTATTCGAAAGCGTGATAATAACGAAGACGAAATGCTAATTATAGAGCAGATGCAGCTAATCACTGCAAAACCTATGCTTTATGTTGCAAATGTAGCAGAAGATGGTTTTAGTAATAATAGTTATTTAGACTTAGTGGATAACTATGCCAGGCAAAACAATGCTGAAACTATAATTGTTTGTGCAGCTATTGAGCAAGAGATATCTGAGCTAGAAGATGAAGATAAAGCTGGATTTTTAGCTGATTTAGGCCTATTAAAGTCTGGTCTTGATAGTTTAATTGAAGCAGGATACTCAATGTTGGGGCTGCAAACATTTTTTACTGCAGGAGTAAAAGAGGTAAGGGCTTGGACTACAGTAAAAAATAGCACTGCTCAAGCAGCAGCTGGGGTTATACATACTGATTTCATAAAATCTTTCATTAGAGCTGAAGTAATTGCCTTTGAGGATTATATAGCCTCTGGTGGTGAAGCTGGCGCTAAAGATAAAGGCTTGTGGCGGTTAGAAGGTAAAGAATATATTGTAAAAGATGGTGATGTTATCTTCTTTAGGGTTAGCGGCTAATCTTAATTGCTGCTCTTTCTAATGGCATTAAGCTACGTAAAAAGTTTTAATAATTGTAGCTGAGCTATGTAGTGTGGGTGTTGTTAACCTTATCATGGATTATTCTCTGCTTACTCCATATTGTTTTTCTTTCATTGTGTCATATTTTTTTCCCTACGCCATATTGCTTTTCTTTCCCTACGCCATGTGACTTGCTCACATGGTCCAGGGTTAAATATGCCAAGTGTTGCATTTTATAGTACAGCTTGAAAATCATAGAGATAATCATCGCTGGGCCCTGTGGTCAAGCCACAGGGACTAGGTGGAAGGTATCTGGGAGTAGGCGGATGGTATCTGGGAGTAGGCGGAAAATAGCAGGAGGTAGGTGGAGAGTATCATGGAGTAGGCTAGGGTCTAGGCATATAATCAGTATTATTGTGCCAATAATACATCTACAAATTCAGCTAGATTTGCAAAAGTATTGTTCTCTTTTATATTAGGATATCTTCTATAAGTTTCTTTTCCATTCCCAGTTAAAACTAGAGCTGCATTGCAATTAGCATTTTTAGCGGCTGCTAAGTCTTTTTCAGAATCTCCGACCATGATTGTCTTCGTATTATCAATTTTAAGCTGTGTCATTGCGCGAGTTAGCAGTGCTGGCAAAGGCTTTCGGCATAGGCAATTTTCAGTTGGTAGGTGTGGGCAATAATTTATGGTATCTACCGTTGCATTTTGTTCTTGCAGCAGGTTTGAAATTTTATCATGCATTGCATGAAGTGTATTAGTTGTGAAATAGCCTCTACCGATACCTGATTGGTTGGTGGCAATTGCTACTTTAAAGCCTGCATATTTTAGCTTTGCAATAGCTGATATGCTGCCAGGGATGATTTCAAGTTCTGCTGGAGATTTTATATAGTCTTTAGAGTCGTAGTTAATTACCCCGTCACGATCTAAAATTATAAGTTCGATATTAGTTTTATTGATAGCAAACATTGCTTTGTACCCTCTCTATATTGTCATGCAAGTTCTTTACTATTATTCTTATTGTCACTTATTTGGTGAGTTTTTACAAGGGGATCGGGCTTCTGATAACCTACCGAAAAAATAAACTTGTATGATATTTGTGAATGTATGATATTATGCTAGTTTAATTGCTACTCTAGTTAGCCTTAATATATTCTTTATATGGTTGATTTAAAAGTTGTTTATTGTTGTGTTTTGCTGTATATTTTATTTTTAGAACTAATTATAAAAGAAATTGCTCATAACATAACTTAATGGTCTAGCGTATATGAAAGATTTTTACTCTACTTTCAGCAATAAAGTCAGCACTTGCTTATTCTTTATGCGGTTTTGCTCTGATTATGCAATTGCCGTTACAGACACAATTCTAACAATATTGCTTGGTTATTATTATGAGTCTGAATTTTTATTTTTATCTATGACCGCAAATGTTTCTATTGTTGCAGGTTTATTAGCTATGTTATTAAGTATAGCTACACCATATATAAAAGAGAAAGTGGGAGACAATAGTTTTTTTGGCTATATTACCCCCATAGCATTTGTAATTTTAGGGTCGGCTTTTTTTGCTTGTATATTTACAGGACATGGTCTGTACGCTTGTTATATTGGGGTTGCATTGCAGTCAATTATAAGACCGTTTAGATATACTTTTTATGGTAGCTTTGTAAATTCCACCTGGGCTGAAAGTAGCGATGAGATTAAAGAATTACAAGCATTCAATAGTGCTTTTAGCTCTAGGCCTGCCAAATGGTTTGCAGCTTTTATGATGATAGTGTTTGTAGTTTCTACTTCATTTAGTGGCAATATGATGGTTTTAGCTGCTTCTGTAGCAATTGCTACTACTGCATGGCTAGTCTCAGTATACTATGCTCCTAAGACACCATTTAAAAAAGAAAAAGATGAAGAAAAAAAAGATATTCCAGTAGAATATGGAAGAAAGTTTTGGTACTGGGCTATTATTTCGACACTTTCAATCGTATCCGCTACATTATTGCATATGTTAAAAGATGTGGTGAATGCGAAGTTAATCGGTACAGCACTTTTGCCCACAATTAGATTTTGGACGGTGCTTCCAGTTGTGGCATTGTTTTATGCTGCAGGCAGAGCTATTAAAGATAGTTTTTTAGAAAAAAATGAATATTTTGTTGTGACCCTGCTGCTTTTCGGAGCTATGTTTATGCTTTTTGCAGTTTTATTTCCTTATAGTGGAATATTACAAAGCTTTGCCATTGCAAGTTTTTTACCTACAGCCTTAACATTGATGCTACAAAATTGGTTTTTTATTGTATTTACTATGTTCTGTGAAATATGGCCTATTATTATTACAGGAACTGTAATTTATCCAATGCAAAATGAATATTTTAATAAAGATGAAATGTTTAGCGTTATTCCTAAGATCACCATTATGCAAAGTATTGGTGAATTTGCATCCGGTTTTGCAATGAAGTTTATGTCTGCTTATCAATTGCCAATAAATACAGTGGTTATGATAGTTGCTGCTCTTGTGCTAGTTTGTATTGCCGCTATGATCTTTTGTCATTACGCTATGAATGCTGATTTAAGGCCAAAATATTTACTCCAAGCACAGATAGATAGGATGATGGAGTCGAGATATGAATATCGTAATAAATTCATAAAAATATTATCAATAGCATTATGTTTTGGATTAGGAGCATTTGCTCTTGCTTCTGGCTTTAATATTGTGGCTGCAGCCTTAATGCTGTGTACTACGGCAATGATCATGTCTAATCAAATAACAGCGGTTAAAACTCTTAGTGGCTTTAGTGCTGGGAGTGCGGCGTCATCAGGTCATTTTAATTCAGGTGGCGAGGCTAGAGGATTAGGCTCTTTTGGCCAGGACATAGATAGCAAGGCAAGGGAAATATCAATATTCGCCATAGGATCTAATAATTAAGATATTTTTTTCGCAATTAATTCGCCGCCATAAACACATCCGCCATCAAGAGCAATGCACCTCGCATGATTAGAGTTACCTTTAAGTGCGGCCCAGTGGCCAAAAAATACCTTGGTTGCAGCTAAATTATTATTTTTGATATCGTACCACGGAATTAATTGTTGGGTGTCGTTTGGGCATCCTGTCTGTTCAAAGTCTAGTTCTAGAGTAGGGGTTAAAAATCTCATCCGGGTGAAAATATTAATAAGACATCTAGTTCTCTCGCTGCCTTGTATCTCAGTGTGCCATTTAGTTGGGGTGTCACCATACATGGTTTTTAGTAAATCTACCCAGTTATCGCTTTGTAATATGGTTGTTAATTCTGCTGAGTATGCCACCGCTTCGGCTATGCTCCAAGAGGGGTGAAGACCTGCATGTACTAAGGCATTGCTGCCATCTGTATGCACAAACTTTCGTCCTCTTACCCAGGTGATTATATCTTTTAGGTCCGGAGACTTTAAAATGCCTTCTAAAGTATGCTGTTTGTGTTCTGGCAATAAGCCTTGCGATAACGCAAGAAAATGCATGTCGTGATTACCCAGCACCATGTCGGCATTGGGCAGGCTCATAATATAAGATATTACATCGTGCGATTTTGGGCCTTTATTCATTATATCGCCACTAAACCATAAGGTGTCAGTTTTGGGTTTGAAAGAAATATCACTTAGTAGCTTTTTTAATTCTTGGTAGCAGCCATGTACATCTCCAATAAAATAAGTAGTCATTTATTCCCCAAGGTGCGCCCATAAAGATGGTGCTTTATTGTAGTTACAAAATCCAGCTAAAGTTTCATTTTCAAGATTTTTTGTAAAGCCCATCACTTTGCAGGTTTCCCCCATTTGACTAGGCATAGTTAACATTTTTAACTCTGCTGCAGTTTTGAGTGGTTCACTTTCATATTGTGCTGTGGCTATACCTAAAATGCCTGCATTCATTAAAAAATGAGCTTGGGTGGTAAATCCTGCAATATCTAGCCCATGTTGTGTTGCATTAATTGCAAGGGTTGAAAAATTAACATGGGCCGAAATATCTTGCAGGCCAACATTGCAAAGTGGATTATTGCTACTGGTGTGGCGATAAAAACATTTTAAAGTGCCATCAGTTCTTTGCTCATTGTAATATTCTTTGCAGTTATAGCCATAATCAATAATAATGACCGCACCTTGCTGTAGTGACGATGAAAGGGCTTTAGTCCAGCTTGGCAGCGCTAAGTTTATTTCTGAGGTGTAGTTAGCCGGCAACTTAATATTCAAGTTATCCAGTTGCATTATTAAATCTTTATTTTTAGTTTCTATTAATTCAAGCTCAAACTTTTGTTTTTTATAGCTAACAAAATGTTCTAATATTTTATGGTCATTTGCGGTAGTAAAGCGGTGCACTGGCATAGCATCTAATACTTCGTTAGCTAGAATAATGCCAGTGAATTTTTCTGGTAGTTTATCGAGCCATGTGGTTTGAGCTTGATATTTTTGTAAAGTTAATTGTTGTTGCTGCTTTAGCTCAGCGCTTACTTCTAGCAAATTATATTTAAGTGGGATATTCTTCTCGGCAAAATAATCTTGAATAGTTAAGGCTAAGGCGCCAGAGCCTGGGCCAAGCTCAAGAATCTCTATGCCGTTAGTGCTGGCGCTATCATTAAATGACATGCTACAAATATTAGCAGCTATAGTTTTTCCAAATAATCCGGATATTTCAGGTGCAGTAACAAAATCCCCAGTACTCCCAAACTTATTGCTGCCAGCACTATAATAGCCTAATCCAGGCTCGTATAAGGCATGGCGCATAAAATCATAGAAACTGATAGGGCCGTGGATCGCAATTTTATTGGCTATAAAGCTCTCTATTGCTTGTGCATGCTTGTTGATTTCGTTATTTATTTGCATTTATATTACGCTATAATTTCTATGCCACAGCTTTTAGTATTGTTAACCACACTTACTTTTTCAATTTTAATTTTTACCTCTATTATTCCTACAGGGTGAAATTCTTTAATAGCTGTGATCAAGCCCATACCAAAAGCTTCCAATAAAACATAATTTTGTTGCATAGCCCAGAGCTCTAAATTACCTGCTAATGTTTCATAATTTAAGCTATCTTCAATATTATCTGAGTTTGCAGCTTTGGTTATATCTAGGCTGATTTCAATGTTCGTGAGTAGTGTTTGTGGCTTTTTTGCCTCCCAATCATGCAGTCCAATCACAGTTTGTAGCTCTAGATCTTTTAAAAATATTTTACTTTGCATTATTCTGTTAATCCTTGTCCTCTTTCGACCAAATAGTAGCACACTGAATATAGTCCTATAGCCATAACGCTGCATACAAGTAATGAGATGTGCACAGAGACATCACTAATATTTAGCATGCTATAGCGAAATGAGTTAACAATATAAAGTATAGGGTTAAATAATGAAACTTTTTGCCATGTGGTAGGCAGCATAGCAACGGAATAAAAAATACCCCCTAAATATATAAGTGGTGTTAAGACAAAAGTTGGAATAGTTGTGATAGAGTCAAATTTATTTCCAAATAGGGCGTTAATGAAGCCTGCAGTTGAAAATAAGGTTGCAGTTATTAATGCAATAGCTAATAAATGCCATAGGTGGTATATCTGTATTTTTGTAAAAAATAGGGCAATTATTAATACTATTGTGCCAGAGAGAAATGATCTTAGAATACCCCCCATCAAATAGCCACAAATCATTACATGTTTTGAGGTTGGTGACCATATTAGTTCGTTGCAGTTGCGGGTAAATCTCTCGGAAAAAAATGACGAGGCAACATTGTTATAGGCGCTGGTGATCATCACCATACTAGCAAAGCCAGGCGCTAGATACTGAATATATGCTATATTTTCTATCTGGCCAATTTTAGCTCCAAGCAAGTTACCAAATATCACGAAATAGAGCAAAGTGTTTATTGCTGGTGGTAGTAGAGTTTGTGGCCATATCCTTATAAACCTGACAATTTCTTTTTTTACAATAGTTATAAATGCAATGTAGTTTATAGTTAAAGCTGTATTCATAATTAAGTTACACTGTTGGATTTGTTTTTGGTTAAAGTTAGAAATAGCTCTTCTAGCCTATTTCTTTTATTCTGTACTCTATTAACGCTAATTCCTGTTGCTGCAAGTTTAGCTATTATGTCGCCTATATTTTGTTGTTTGGTTAAAGTTGTTTCTAAGGTTTTAGAGTCTATTAAGCTAAATGCTAAATTATTTATATTTGGTTTTTTTTCTATAGTATTTTCTAGGTGAAGCAATACTTGCTCTGTTTCAAGAGTACTGAGCAGCTCTTTCATCGATGATTTTTGTAGCAGCTTACCCTCAGCTATAATAGCGACTTGGTTGCATAGTTGCTCTGCTTCTTCAAGATAATGAGTGGTTAAGATTATAGTTGTGCCGCTATTATGAATTTCTTTAATAAATTGCCAGGTTTCTTCTCTGGTTTCAACATCTATGCCAGCTGTAGGTTCATCTAGTAATAATATTTTAGGGCGGTGGATAACTGCTCTTGCTAGCATTACCCGTCTTTTTTGTCCGCCTGAGAGCCTCATGATAATTGTATCACGTTTATCTGATAGTCCTAGTTTAATAAGCAATTCTTTTGCAAGAGGTAGCGCTGTTGCATAATTTATGCCATAAAGGCCAGCGCTATTTATGAGGGTTTGGAGTGGTGTGTGAAATATATTGCAGTTTACCTCTTGTGGCATAATACCAATTTGGCTTTTTGCCTGCCATGAAGAGTGGCAAACGGTATTATTAAACAGCTTGATGCTACCTGAGCTTGGTTTTACTAATGAAGATATCATTCCTATGGTAGTAGTTTTTCCCGCGCCATTTGGCCCAAGCAAGGCAAAAAAATCATGCTCTTCAACATTAAGAGAGAGGTTAGAGAGGGCTTTTACGCCACCTCGGTATGTTTTATTGCAATTATGTATGGTGATAATATTTTTCATGCTGCCACGATGCTAGTAAAAGTTATATTAAATGATAAGTAATATAATTTGATAAAGCAAGGCGGATCTAAGGTATGATTTGCCTTAATTGTGTTGTTTGTGGCTATATTATGTGAAATTTTTCTTTACCAAAAATGCTACCCAAGTTAAGATGGTGCGTGGCAAATTGTCATTTTTAATAGTTATTTATTCAAGGAGAATAAAAAATGTGCAAAAAACTTTTTACATATTTCTTTGCTGGTTTGGCTTTGTTAGTAGCTATAGCAGCTACACTTTTACCACAAGATAAAATAGTTTATTTGATTAATATCACTAGGTTCTTTGAAGTGATGATTCCTATTTTAGCAGTTGGTGCTTTAGTTAAGTATCTTTGCTGTGGTGGCTCTTGCGATAAAAACAGCTAAATTTCAATGAAAATTCGCCCTTTGTAGAATCAAGGGGCTATTTTTATTGTCTAGCTAAATAGTAGTTTTCAGTATGGTTCTCTTCACTACTTCTCATGGGGTTAATATCTATCCCGCCTCTTCGCGTAAAATATCCTTTTACAGTTAAGCTGTCAGGCTTGCATCTTGTGAATATGTCAGCATATATTTTACTTACACATTCCTCATGAAATGATTGGTGGTTGCGATACGATACTAAATATGCAAGCAGCGTATCTTCATTTATTTTATTGCCGCTATAGGTGATAAGAATGCTGGCCCAGTCAGGTTGGTTTGTAACTGGGCAGCAGCTTCGAAATAGGTTTGAATAAAGATTGTAGTCTGTTACTAATTCTGGCGATGTTTGTAATTCGTTTTTATCAGGCTCTGCAGCTACAATTAAATCAGCTTGCAGTTCATCTATACATTGTCCTTGAGGCTTGGACCTAATCATCTCATGATCAAAATATACATTTACGTGGGTGCTGAGCTTAAAGCTTAAGTCTCTTGCTATGGTGCGCAGTATCATGCCAGAATCACTAAACTGGATGAAATTAAAGCTCCCTAGGTATAATTTTAATGATTTAGACTCTACAATAAAGTTAGACGATGCTTTATAGGAGATAACAATTGTGGCAACTTGCGGTACGTTATGTGCCCCTAGCCATGAGAGCTCGTATGCTCGCCATGTATCATAGCCAAAGCATGCTACCGGCATGTTTTTTCTAGCTATGGCTATTAGGATCTCAGGGGAGTATCTCTTGCTATAGTTGGTTTCTTGCCCTAGCTCTGTTATAGCTTCAAGCTTCATCGATATGCTTACAGTTAGTTTCTTTGACCATTAGCGCAAGCGCAATACTTATAGCAAAAGCTATCGGGATCATGTTAAAAGCATAAATATGATTGCTTGTTGAGTATATTCTGGCGCCTTCTAATATTGTGCCGTTCCATGCGTTATCTAGGAAAATCCCATATAAATTCTGGCATACTGCTCCGCCTCCCAGAATAAGAACGCTAGCTAATGATTCAGATGAGCCGGTAATGTTTTTGGCATTGCTTTCGAAAATTAGCGGGTAAGAAATAATTTGGGTGCTAGTTATAAGTCCAAGCAAGAAGAAAGTAACGGCAATGGTTGTTGCTGAAATCCCGGTGGAGTATATGACAAATATTGATAGTACAAGTGAAATTACAGCACCATATAGCATAGGCTGCTTGCGTGATTTGATACTGTCAGAATACCACCCTACAAGTGGTGAGCCTATGATAGTTCCAATATAGATCATCATAGTTGCAAATGATGCGTCTGCGCGGCTAATATGATGCACTGTTTCTAGGTAAGCATTCCCCCATGTTGCTCCTATGACGAGTATCATAAGGTTCATCAAGGAGGTATAAGTCCCTGCAATCCAGTTTTGTTTGGAGGTAATTGCCAGCATTATATTTTTGCTCATACTATCGCTATTAACTACTTTCGCGGTTTCTTTTTTCTCATATATCTTTGGGTAGTCTGAGATTATAAAGTACATGGCAATTAAAAACACCACACCGAGTAGACTATCTATTAGCATTGCGCTGCGCCACCCTACTTGCGATACTATCAATGTAAGAGGGGTTTGAGCAAATGTACCACCTATCATGGCCATGGTAACTATTAGCCCAGATGCGAGAGCTAATTGTTTTGATGGAATCCAGCGTGAGGCAAGAACCATACAGCTTAAAAAGCAGTATGCTCCACTAATTCCCGATAGAAATCTAAATATTTTAGCCATTTCTAGGCTTGACGATACTGCAAAGAGCGCAGTGAAAATTATACAAGATGCCATGGCGGTAAGCACTAGCTTTCTTACTGAGAACTTGTCGAGAGACGCTCCGACAAAAAATACGAATGCTGTAGTTGCATATAAGTACATTGCCGAGAAGTTTCCTAGCTCTGAGGCGTTCATATGAAAAGTTTTTATTAATTCAGGGCTAATAGAATTGAACATATTCATTTGAATAAATTCGTATAGAAAGAAGAGTGAGCAAGTGAGGCAGACCGCCCAGGGATTTTGTTGTAATTTTGTGCTGTAGTTTTTTATATTAGCTGGCATAATGTATCCTCTATAAGATAAAATTACAACCAACTATGCCATAATTAGAATTATATTGCCAGAACTTTTTAAACTTATTATATTTCATATGGTTGCGATTAAATTATTGCTGTTGTTATATAGGGTTATTATGATATAATAATTGCTCTTGAATTTTTGCAATAGCGATAGTCTTTTAGCTAAGGTCTTGTAATTCGTTCATGATATATGCTGCGATTTAGGTTCGATTTTGCTAGATTTAGTACTGTTACTATGGAGCTTCTACTATGGAGCTTCTTTTGTTGGCAATGATTTTATTAATCAATCGGATTCAATCGGATTAGGTTTGTTTATGAATATAATGTATAGATTTATTCCAAACAAGTTTATATAATTCGAGTGTGATTATCAAAATTTTTGCCAGAATTTTTGCCGGCCATGCAAGCCAGTAGAAGCAATCGGTTTTGATTATTTGCATGAAATTACTTAGGGGTTGTGTCGAAAATGGGAATAAGTAAGTTATTGCTTGCATTCTTTAGCGCTATAGCTTTCAAGGTGAATTGACTTTTGCTGTATTTTATTATAGAATAACCATAGAAATTATGAAGTTAAAATAAATCAGAGAATATTATGCCAAAACAAATGCGGCTTTTACAGCAACAGCAACAGCAACAACAGCAACAACAGCAGCAACAGTTGCAGGCTAGTTTTGTTGCAGATGATAGTAGTGGTCTAGATAAAGAAAGTTTTGTCAATTATGTTTATCCTAAATGGGCTAAATTTCGTGATGATGAACAGTACGCCCCTGATCTAAGAGTTGTGCTTGAAAAAGTCAGCAAGGCAGAATATTCTAGCAGAATTTTTGTATTGAATCGTGAAATTGATTGGTTGCTTTTGAGTGTTGATAGTGCTTCTAGTGCCGCTAATATGATAAGGCTTGCAAGAACTATAATAAGACTTGCTATTGCGAGTGGGCAAGCCGATCGTGATCCGGTTGGACTGAAATTTAGATTAGAGGTTATTGTTCTTGGAAAATACGAAGGTAATGAATTTAAGCCATTGTTACAAAGTGGTGCTGAATTCGTGCTAAGGGTTATCTTTGATTTGTTAGTTGGTAATTCTGTCGCTAAGAAAGACTATTTTTTATCTGGTGATTATGGTTTGGGGACAGGGGTGCCAATGAGCACCAAAATTTTTAATTCTAATCGCCATCAGATCCTTGATGCTTGTGTTTCGAGTAGTTCGGCCAAAATCTCAAGTTTGTCTTGTGATAGGTTGCTTGAGGTGGGGTTTGAGAAAGTTATGGGTTGGCGTTTTCAAGCTGAGCTGAGTATGAATGATTCAGGTCAAGTACGTTTTGCATGCCCATCGCCCGATAGTGCTGATTATCCAAAGGGTGTATATTTTGCAGCTGAGACGTTATGTTTTAATGAAGGGGTTATGCAGGACGAAGCTCATGCCTCTATGGAGTCGCTTGAGGCAGGGTTAGGTGGTTTTGATGAGGCAAAGGACAATCTCAGAAATGCTCTCAGACTCAGAAATGCTCTCAGAAATGCTAATATTTTAGATAAAGCATCGCAAAGCGATGAAGGCAAGGCGTCATCTGCTTGGATGCTGCTTGCTATGGTTAAAAATGACCATGGCTTGACCCAAATGGCAAGTATTGAACAATGCAAGTTAACTAGCAGTGATGACGACGCAGTTGGATCTTACAGCGACGCAGTTGGAGCTTACATCGACCTTGTGGTGCGACATGCAACCTTTATTAAAAATTTGCCAACATTATGGGGCGCTAAGTTCTTTGCTGCATTGGAGGAGCATGAGCTTCAATTAACTGCTTGCTTGCGAGAGATCGATGGGTCACAAGGTATGTGCCCAGCAAATAAGCCAATATTGTTGCGTCAAATTAATCATCATCGTGCTGCAGTATATGCTTTTAATACGAAGGTTGATAAGCTCTTGCAGTTTGTGCTTGACATGGTTGGTGAGAGTGTCGCAATAAGTCGCCTTGCTGAAATAGTTGATGCTAGGGCAGAAAGGCAGGCAAAAAGTGAGAGTGGCGCTACTATAATTCAGCCTGCAAAATGCACAGAGTTAGAGGGTATAAAGGCGGAAAGAACAGCATTAGCGGCAAGTAAAGCTACAGTTGTAGCTTTTGTTAATGACAAGATGCCGCTGTGTCTAGAAAAGATGTTGCCTAGCATGCCTGTAGACCAGAATGAGCAGGCAAGTCTAATAGGTCTCGTCCAAGATGCTGTAGTAGCACATTTAGTGGGTTTCTCAGATCTGAGTAAAGCTTTTGAAAAAGCTTATGGGCAAGTTGTTGATCAAGAAGATGGTAAAATGCATGCTCTTCAAGCATGCTTACAAGAAAAAATAAGTTTTATTTTGCCTCTTGCTGATATTTTTACTGTTGAAAGTGGAGTGTTTTCTGATAAGAAATTTTTTGAGATTTTATGTTTTAATGTTTTCAGCAAAGCATTTGGTAAAACATACACGTTATTGCAGTTTCGAGACTTTTGTGAGAAAGCAGCTGCACAGCATCTTGATTTTAGATTTATGCTGGGGCAAGAAGATTGTGCAATAACTGAGGTAAACGTTCGTGAGCTTATGGGTCTAAGAGATCATTCTATTGCCTCTGATTCAGCTGGTGGCTATGGTACTATAGAGATAATTTTGCAGCAAAATGCTAAACCATACTTGTCACCAAATTTACAAGAATTTGCCCAATCACTTGCAATTAGTAGTCCTGCCGTTGCGTTAGATAGAATGCTAAAAATTTTAGCAAATTCGAGTAGAGCTGATAGAAATGCGCAAGTGAGAGAGCTCACAAGGCTAGGGCCTTTTGATATGAATTTTACGTTGCAGTTTATAGCTGCTGAGCAAAGCGCTTTGAAAGAAACACAAAGTCGTAGCAGAGCTTGCGCTATTGCAAAATATTGCCCTCCTTATGATGTTGTCAAAGATTCTCTTAGCCGTTTCAGGAAAGCGGCTAGTCTCAGGGGTGAATATAGTGTGCAAAGTAGGGCACTGTATGAATATATTGGTACTGAAGTTATTGGTACTGAAGTGTACAGCATATGTGACTCATTTGGTCCTGGCAACCCTAAGGAAGCGCATGCATTGGCTATTGCGGCTATGTATGATAATGTTTTTATTAGGAATAAGTTAAAATGTAGTTATTATATTTCTACCTGTCCTGATGCTGTGGCGCTTGAATTAAAGGCGATTGATGCGATTTTTTGGCAGCATGCAGCTAGAATGCCCGGGTATGATTACACCGCTATTAAAAAGCTAGATAAATTAATAGAAACAAAGCTAGGCGGTATGAGTTTTTCAGCAACAGCGTTGAAAAGAATAAGGCATTTTGTATTAGAGTCAATGCTAATAGACAGAGATCAAAATAAAACCCTTGAAAATTGGGGGGTAAGAGAAACCTCAAGTTTAGATAGTAAAAAATATACTAATATAGTAGATGCAATAGCAGGCATTTTTTCTCCAGATACTTCTGTAGCGACTACAGCGGCAATGGCAACTGCAATTGCGACTAATGCTGTCCTTAAGGCGGCTCATGCGATTGTTAGCCCGGAGGGTAGTGCTAGGCAGTTGCATTTTGATGATAGATTGTTCCCACACCTAGATAACCTTAGGTTTTGTAGCTCTTATGCTATTAAGGTTTATTTTCAAGCGGTTAGAACAGCCTATGAGCAAATGCAGTTAGTAGAGGGTGCAAAGAGCGCTGTAACGAATTTGATGGGCAAGACTAACGGTTTTGAGTATGATAAATTACCAAAATGTATATCTCTGATGCATGAAGAAAGCTTAGGGACTCCCTTCTTAAATGGTTTATCGCCTCAAAATTTAGAGCCATTTACAACAACAGATAAAGCGGGAAGAACAAAGGATCATAAAGACTTTATAGCAGAAGAGGCTGAAAATAAAGCTCTTTTGGCGAGGCTAGAGTTTTTTGCAGAAAAAATTTATAAATTTACTTATCATTATGAGAGTGGAAGTTGGAGCTACTCTAGTGGCTCAAATATAAGTTCTCTTCAACATAAGCTGCAAATAGCGCTATTAAAAGGTTCTGCTATTGCTGATTTAGTATACTTTAATGCTATGATAGATAGCGTATTAGCAAGTGCTACAAAGCCTGAGGGTTCTGTTCGGCAATTAGCTCTTGCATATTGCATTGATACTGCTGTGGCTCTAGGCATTGCTGTTGATGAGGAGTTATTAAATGATTTTATTAATATATCAGATCAGCCAGATGTTGTAACTGCTAGTTCAGAGTTTGATCCAGAGAAAATAGATGCGCATTTAAACCTTTTAAAAGCTATTAAAGAGCGTGGAGGGGTGGCAGCTAAAGGCTTTGCAGCTGTAATTTCTGAAATGAAGAAGCAGTATGGCGCAAATGAAGAGCTGCTAGGTTATGTAACTAAAGTTATAAATAGCATTAGAGTTTCAGGCCGAGTTATGCAGATGGAAAAGAATCTTCTTGCTGGGTTGGCAAAATTGCAAAAGCTAGATCCACATATGGAGCTCAGTGCTTTAAAAGCTTTAGTAGCTTTAGCCCAAAATGGCACAACAGAGGCAAGTTTAGTGAATTTGCTAGCTTTGTTGGAGAGCAATGCAGCTGCCGGGCTGCTAACAAACTTTTTTGAGGCGGTATCCCAGCTACAAGAGAGAAAAATTGAGTTGCCAGAGCAGATAACAGCTGATTTATTAGGCATAGCTGTAACCTTTTTATCTAGCTGTGATAAAAGTGTAAGCTCCCCAGAAGCTAAAATATCTTTAGCAAAAAGCTTCTTACTTGGTTATAAGAAATCTTTGATAGCAAAAAGAGCTACTGTGGCAGAATTTCATGCTATACCGCAAAATGTGTTTGCTGCTTTATCTATTACTGAAGTTAAGAGTTATGTTGAGCATGATAAAGATACAACAGCTTTTAATAAAAAAGCTACGGAAGTTGATGGGCTTTATAGAGAAGCTATAAGTAAATATGTAGAATTAGATGTTTTTAAACGCAGTCTTGCAATATATACAAGTAATATTGATGAAATGTCAGCATTATTAGATACAAATAAACCAGCTCTTGAAAAGATGGAAGCGCAGAAGGCTGAGCTAGAACAGCAAAAAACTGATCTTGACCAAAGTATTTCAAATGCTGCAGTAGCATTAGAAAAGAAAAATTCTCCTCTGCAGGATAGTCTTAAGGATGCTATCAATGATGATAATATCCGAGAACAGGTAAGAATCAAGAGCGAAATAAGTGCAAATAAGCGTGCGTCTGATGTTGCAACCACGGCACACACAACTGAGCTTGGGGGAATAACTAAGCAGTTAACAGCATACTCAGGTGAGGTTAAGAAACAATCAGCTGAAGTGGCAGCGCTAGAGTCACGACTTGCTATTTCAACAAGAGAGAAAGAAGAATGTTTGCAGCGCTTTTATAAGAGCGCACCAGGTATAAGAGCAAGATTTAATGAAACGTTCAGTGTGCTGGATAACGCTTTAGCCGAGGTGGCTGAGGTCAAAGAAAAAATGGAGGCATTTATTGCAGGTGATTTTCGAGACGAGCCAAACGATCTGAAAAAACAATTTATGCAACATAAACAAGAAATTGCTAAAGGCGCGCTAGATATTTTTGTAAAGATAGATCTTTATACGTTACGTACAGGTTTTTATTATACCTGTGAAGAGCTATCAACACGTGGTTTTGTGATTACTATGCCCGTAAAACAGGCTTCAGGTGGCGGGTCATCATCCTTGTCAGCTGCGCCGGCGGTTGGCGCTTCAGGCCTTTCTGCCGCAGTTGCTGCGAGTAGTGAAGAAGGGCCTTACCAAATGGACACTGTAGAGTTTCATGGCGGCATGGCTAAATTATTAACAAAAAGAGTAGGTGCTAAAGAATATTTATGGCCTATGGTTGAGCATGCCTGTTCGCTACAGCTAAATTTAGCGGATTTAAGCGCAGCTATAAGATATGTAAATGATATTTTAGAAGCTGAATTGCGTGGTGAGGTCAGCATAATATTTAAAGAAATTATTAAATATTACGGTGATGATCCAGAAAAGTTTATGGATTTATATCGGGCCTTGCATGCTAATTCAGAAAGTCTTAATGCTAAGCAGCAAGCTCTAATCTTAAAGCTTGCCTATGCTTATATAGAAAGTGGTGAGGCTATTACTAATGCTTTTGGTACTAATACTTTTGGTAATAATATTCTTGATTTGATAGCTCACCTTACAGCAGAGCAGGAAAAATTAGAGCTGTTAGAATCAAGGCTAGTGCACCCTCCTTATTGGCCTATGGCAGATATAATTAGCAAGAGTGCTGATGATTTAGCTGTAGTCGAGTCGTATGCAAGAGTTGCTAGAGTATATGTGGCAGCTGATGGCTCTTGTCTGGTTGCTAAAGTTGCTGCTAAATTCAGCGCCTTGACAGGAGGCGATGATTTATTTGCTGGAGAATTCTTTCAAATAAATGGCTTGCCTTATAATAATTTTTATGAGCCCTTAAATGCTCTTGACGTATCTCAAAAAGATATTGACATTACAGCTCTGCAACAGAAATTAGCTGAAAAGAGGCGGCATTTTAGACTTAAAGAAGATGCTCATACAGCAACATCAGCAGCGCCAAGTGATCAAGATATATTGCAAGTAGTGCATACTGTAGCTGAAGTTTTGGCCAGAGTTAGTTTTGATGTTGATTCAGAAGGCAACAAAAAGGCAAAAGAGCTTAATTTAGAGCAAATCATGTCAGTGTTTGCATGGTTAAAGCTAGGCTTTGCAAGTAAAGAAGATGCTGCTGTTATATGGAACCAGGTCGCAACTGGTGAAGGTAAGTCTCGCATAACTGCTGTTGCTGCTGGCGCAGCTGCTGTACTGTCTGGTGGTAAAACTATTGAAATGGCATTTAACTCCCCTTACCTTGCGTTAAGAGGAGAAAAAGAATTTTCATTCCTATTTAATAAGCTTTTCAGCTGTGATGAGCTCAAAGCAGAAGTAGGTGTTATTGCTGATGCGAAGGCTGGTCCTGCAGCATATAAAACATCAACTTATGAGGCTCAAGCTGTAAACTTTATTTCTACAGGCGAGTTTACTTTGGCTGCAAAAGCAACTGATGTGCCACTGGTAAAATATCTTACAGAAGCCAATCATCAAATAATTGAGAAGCAACGTACAGATGATGCTGGGACAATATTTTTAGTAGATAAGTCGTTTGATGGTGTTTCGCAAGAGCTATTAAGTATAGGTGTTAAATCTACAGCTCTTAGATCAGTTCAAGAAGCAGATCTAGCAAAAGAAATAGCTGCTTGCAAGGTGTTGTGTGCTGAGGCTAAAATTGTGCTTATAATGGGGCCTGTAAGTGGTTCTGGTGATTCTCAGGCAGGAGTAAAAAAACATATAATATTAAATCCCAACATTGTGTCTCAGGTAGATTTTACAGACCCAAAGGGTGTGATTGAAGTTGTAGATGAAGCTGATGATCGCTCTAACTCACCTTTGCCTTGTAATATTTCTAGCCAAGGCACAAATGGCTACTGGCCTAATCCCCAGAATGATGACGGCATATATAGCTATGTGACCGAGTGGACAATTGAAAAGCTGAAATCAAGGCCTGAGTTGCTGCTGAATTTAAATAAAAGTGATTTAGATGAATTTAAGGCGCGTGTTACTAGAGGGGAAGATAAAGCTCAACTTAGCAAGGTTAATCAAGAGCAAGTGGAAGCAAATTTAAAGAAAATAGATGAAGACCAACTAAAAGCTTGGGTGCAGTCTGTTAGAGATGCTCGTAAGATGAAACGCGATGTTGATTTCATTCTTGAGCCTGGCCATAGAGGCGAGCATGATGAGCCATGTTATGGGATAGTGCCACTAACTGATGGTGGTAGCGCTATGCATGGTACTACTTTCTCAAATGGCGTGCATCAGATTTTGCGATATATTTTGAATTCAAACCAATCAGATAAAATAAATAAAAAGAGATCGGTGAAAGACCATACTTTGAAATTATTCGGATGGAAGTTTGAGGATAAGTTAGCAAGGCCAACCCAAGGTCCTTTTCTTGCTAAGCCATATGAGGCCCCTATAGTTGCAAGTAAAGATAATATGTTAGTTGTACCAAGTGCTTCGCGTGATGCAAGAGATGCTAAGAAACACTTATCTTTGAAAACTACTGGTACAGCTCCGCGTCATATTGCGAAAGGTGCAGGTCAACAATTATTAGAAACACCTAGGACGAAGGAGCTTAATAGGACACACTTGCCAACGGTATTTGCAGCAAGCACCGAGTCACACCTACAAGCTATTGTTCGTGATGTGCAGCAATGCCATTTAGATGGCAGGCCTGTTTTTGTACTATGTGAAAATGAGCAAGAAAGTAAATATATTGCTGCAGTACTGCAAGAACAAGATTCTTTATCTAACATGACCGTGCAATTTTACAGCTCTATTTTAGCTCAATATTCAAAAGAGAGCATTATAGCAAATGCTGGTAAAATTGGCATGGTAACAGTTGGAACTGTTGTTGATCTTGGGCGAGGGGTGGATGTTAGGCCTGTGCAAAATGCAAAAGCAAATGGTGGGTTACATTTAGTTATGACTCATCATCCAAAAGATGATGCAACATATTTGCAGGCTATAGCTAGGGCGGCTAGAAATGGTGCGGCAGGATCGGTGCGAGTAATAACTGAGGCCCCTATAGCTAGCGAGATAGTTATTCGTCGTAGCAGGGCCTTAGAGAGCAAGTTTTCTGGTATTTCACAAATACAAAAGGCATATTCTGCGCCGCTAGATTTATTTCATGTTAAGAAGAATAAGGCTCTCCAAGCCCCAGACCTATTGTTAGCAGGGCATCAAGGTAAAATAGATGTATTAAGTGCAGAATTATCAAAAGTGCAAAATGCAGCTAAAGATGATGTAAATGCTGAAATAGTAGCTGCCATTACAACAAGTTGGTTTAAGAGCAGGGGTTTATCTAAAGCAGAGCAAATATTGCGCAGCTACCATGCTGATATTATAGCTGCTTATAATAAAGCGCTAGAAGTCGAATTTAAAGATGATCTAGATATTATTGCTGCCCTTAAGTTATCTGGCGATGATAAGAGCTTAAAAGCTATTGTAAAAGAGAGCCTGGATTTCTTTGAAAAGTTAGAAGAAGCAAAAGTGTCTTTGCAGGGTGTACCAGTTGCAGCTGAATACGAAGCTTCGCATGCAGGGCAAGCAGTGTCATATTCAAATCCTTTGTGGTTTATTGATGCTACTTTAAAAGGCCACAATGTTATTGGTGACCATATAGCCGCATTATTTAGAGGCGGCCAGTTTTGGCCTAATCTTTCGGCTTGTTTGAGGGGGCGCATGTTGCCGCCAGTTATAGCTGAATTAGTTGCGATCCCTAGATACTTTAAGCTTGATAAAGATTCGAATGATAGCAAAGTTGTGACTAAGAGCTTGCTGAAAATTGCGGCATATACAGCATTTTTAGCAGGATTAGTTGCGGTGCCATTCTTAAGTGCTAGCCTTACAATATTAGCCCCAACAGCTTTAGCTTGCTCTGTCGCAGGAATTTTATGTTACAGGAAAAGCGTAGCTATAAAAGTTAAAGAGTGTGCTAAAGGTGTAGATATTGCTGATATACGTGCTTTCTTGAAAAAGAATGCTGTAGCTGATGCTGATGTCGCGACTGAGTATACGCCGCCACTTTACTTACGTAGAGCTAGCCAAATATTAGTTTGTGCACTATTCCTTGCTCTTGTTGTCGGTGCGTTTGCGCTTGGATCTGCATATTTTTCTAGTGTTTATGCGGCAGCAGCTGCTGCTTCATTATTCGATTATACCTGGATACATAGCTCTATGTTAGCTATAGTTTTAATGCGCGGCATGTACTCTTTTTATAAAGAAAATAAAGAAGTGTTTTCTCTGCCTGACAAATTAAATGCACATCCAGGTGAAGCTAGTGCTAGTGATAATTTGAAAAAAATACTATGGTCATTTGGTTATGATAAAGTGTTTTTGAGATTATTGCTTGTAACTATAGCATATTTTGTACTCAGCTCTTTTGACTTTGTGCTTTATGAAATGATTATGAGCTGGGGTTTCGGCTTGACGATTATAAATACGGTGATCTCGGTGGTGTTAGGCACACTAATGCCGTCACCACTTATTGCTATTTCGGTATTGGTTATGGTGATTAACAGTGTGAGCATGTTTTGGAAAAGTAAAAATAAATTCAAGACTATTTATGATATATTAGCAAAGATATTGAAAATATTCATTTATAGGATAGTTCCTATCATGTATGCTTTACGGTTTGGTTTCATGGTATCTATAGGTATATTTATCTTGTTATTTACTTTCCCGCCAATAATTATTTTAGGTGCAAATTTTGTGCCTTTAATAAATGTATCGATACTTTTATTATACTCTGAGTGTTGTAAAGCACAGGCCAGCTATTTAATAGCACAATTATATTATTTGTCATCTCCTTATGTTAAAGCGGAGATAATTGGCAATAATAAAGCTGAATACCAAAAATACTGTGAGGCAGATAAAAAAACCACGATGGGTCAATCAGCAGCTTTTATTGAAAACATTAGAGTTATTGGGCTGAGCGGTGCTAGGAATAAATTCATGCAAGGTATGTTTGCCGAGGAGGAAGTTGATAAAGGGAATTCTTTTAACCCAGAAGAAAATGAGGCGGTATGGCGGAAAGATAATGCTAATATTATATATAAACATCATATGAAGCTATTGCTGAAGCCTTTAAAAGCATTAGGTGCAGGCTTTGCTAGCTTTGTTGTTTATAGTTATATAATTAGTATGTCATCTTTGCCTATAGCTATAGTGCTTGCAGCTGCATCTGCAATTTATGTGGGTGTATTTATAGATAGTTTTATAGAAGATATGTTCTTAAACTTGGTCTTTGGCAGGCCTAGTGATTTTTCATACGGGTTATTATCTGAAGTTAACGAAGCATTCAAGACCGTTACAGTAAATGATAAGGAAGCAAAAGTTTTAACCAAAATGTCTTATGCTAAGTTAATCGCGCAAAAAATATCGAATTTCACCTTGATGTTAGTAGGGTTGCCGATAATTTTTGTTATAGCCACAATAAAACTACCAATAAAATTAATTAGCAATTGTTTTGCAAAACAAAATAGTCAGATAAATAAAGTGCAGTTAGCGAGCTTGTTAAGTTTTGCGGTAGCAACATTGTTCTTAGTTATGACGACGAGTATACCGCCTTTACTTGCTATTTGTATGGCGCTATATATGAATAGTGTTATGTCTTATGGTATGATGAAGCTAAGTGGGGTATTTATTGTAGATGACAGCACAAATAAGTGGGAGCCCATGTTTGATAAGTTCGATATAATAGAATTGTGTTTTGGATTTAATATAGGGCATATTCTCAGTTCAGATCAGGACCAAATGCAGAGAAGAAATAACTTCAATGCGTCGGCTAAGGGTAATTGTAACCCAAGATATATAAGAGAACACCTCCAACATCGTGCCGAAGATCTTATTCCTCCTGCAGATAGCTATTTACAACGTATAATAAATTTTAAAGGTGGCTAGAATAGTTGTTGTTAGTTAGCTATAAGGTTGTTAAAATAGCTTAGCTATAAGGCTATATTACTATGGATATTGAGAGAATATGAAAGAAGCTATTAGAGCCACTAGAATGACCTCTAGCGCTAGTTATAAAATACTAGAGCTAATGCAAGAAGAAGAAAACCTTGATTTAATGTTGCGGGTTTTTATTCAAGGGGGTGGTTGTTCTGGGTTTAAATATGGTTTTAGTTTTGAAATAGAAAAAAACATTGATGATTATAGTAGTGTAACTAATATTGCTAGGTTTGTTGATCAAGATCAGTGTTGCCAAAACGTTATAAAATTATATGCGCTATATCAGTTGTTGCTAGAGCTAAATTCAAACATGAATTTTATTCTTTTGAATGCTATCTCTTATAATTTGGGGGCAAGGTTAAACTTAACTAGTAATAAAGTTACGTTGTTAGTCGACCCTATTAGTATACAATATTTAAAAAATGCAGTTATAGATTATAAATCTGGTATTGAAGGGGAGTACTTTACAGTTATTAACCCAGATGCCAAAACCACTTGTGGTTGTGGCTCTTCTTTTTCTATCGATACATCTAGTGCAGTTAAGGAAACGTAAAATTTAAGGAGATACTTTGTGGCGCTTGTTAGTTTAAGACAAATATTAGATTTCGCGGCAGAGCATGATTTTGGGGTGCCAGCCTTTAATGTTAACAATAGTGAGCAAGTTAATGCTATTATGCAGGCTGCCTCTGATTGTGATAGTCCAGTTATTTTGCAGGCTTCAGCTGGGGCCAGAAAATATGCTGGTGCTGAGTTTTTACGTGGTTTAATTAGCTCTGCAATTGCTACTTGGCCTAATATTCCTGTTTGCATGCATCAAGATCATGGTGCTTCATTTGCGGTATGTCAGCGTTCTATTCAGCTTGGGTTTAGCTCGGTGATGATGGATGGCTCTTTATGTGCAGATATGAAAACTCCGTCTAGTTATGAGTATAATGTTGAGGTTACTAAAAGCGTAGTTGATGCTGCTCATGCTTGTGGTGTTTCGGTTGAGGGTGAGCTAGGGTGTTTAGGGTCGCTTGAAACTGGGTATGCTGATAAAGAAGATGGTTCTGGTGCTGAAGGCCGGTTAAATAAAGAGCAGATGTTAACTGATCCTATTCAGGCTGCAGATTTTGTGGCAAAAACAGGCGTAGATGCTTTAGCTATAGCTATAGGGACTAGTCATGGCGCATATAAGTTCTCTAAGCCTCCCACTGGTGAGGTGTTATGTATAGATCGCATAAAAGAGATAAATGCCAAGATTCCAAATACGCATTTAGTTATGCATGGTTCTTCTTCTGTGCCGCAAGAGTGGCTGAGCATAATAAACGAGTATGGCGGTAATATGCCAGCGACCTATGGTGTGCCAGTGGCTGAGATTTGCGAGGGTATCAAGCATGGTGTGCGTAAAATAAATATTGATACGGATTTACGTTTAGCCGCAACTGGTGCAATCAGGCGTTATATGCACAATAATCCCAGAGAGTTTGATCCAAGAAAATACAATAAAGAGGCAATGATTGCTATGAGCAGTATTTGTCGTGACAGATTTAATTCTTTTGGTTCTGCAGGGTGGGCAAGTAAAATGCCAAAATGCACTTTTGCAGATTTATGGCATAAGCTTTAATTAAGATAATACCTATGTATGAGAAATTTTTTAGTGCTGCTAAATTCACCAGGAGCGCTCCTAAAACAAGTTTTTTACCAGCAGACTGTGGTTATGAGGTTGCTTTTTTAGGCCGGTCTAATGCCGGCAAGTCTAGTGCTATTAATGCATTAACTCGGCAAAACTCATTAGCCAGAACCAGTAAGACTCCGGGCAGAACCGCGGCGCTGAACATATTTGAGTTTGATGATGAAAGGCGTTTGGTTGATGTGCCGGGGTTTGGATTTGCTAAAGTTTCTTTGGTAGTTAAAGAAAGTTGGCGTAAGTTAATCAACGAGTATTTGTTACACAGATCTTGTTTGCAGGGTGTGGTGGTGGTAATGGATATCAGGCATCCTTGTAATGATACAGAGATGAGCTTGTTAACTTGGCTGCATAAAGCCGAGTTAAATACTCATGTGATATTAACTAAAGCTGATAAGCTTGGGAAGAGTGCTAAGCAGCAAGCTTTAAAAAAAGTACAGCTTGAGCTTGCCGTTTGGCCGAATATAACTTTGTCGCTGTTCTCATCAAAGAATAAAGAGGGTTTGGACAATTTGCGTGCCAAGCTGCTAGGTTGGTATAAGGTTGAAAGTAGCGGTGAGGACACGTTATAAGTAGTTCGCTAGCAGGCCTATACATATTAGCATCCCAGAATAGTTATGCATTTTAAAGGCCTTTTGGCACAGCTGCGGGTTATGGTTCTTAACTAGGGTGTGCTGATAATAGCCATTTGCAGCAACTCCAGCGAGGCATAAATAAAACATACTATTAAAGTTGTAGTTAAGAGCAAATATAGCCCATAAAACAACATAGCTGGTTTGTAGCATATTTAAAATACAGTTGTCATGTTTGCCAAACCAGATTGCACTAGAGTGCACGCCTATTTTAAGGTCTTCAGGCCTGTCGCTAATGGCGTATTGGGTGTCGTATATCAGGGGCCATATTATAGCAATAAAAAACAAAGCCCAGCCTTGTTGTGAGATTGTGTTGTTGCTTGCCATAAAAACCATCGGGATTGGCCAAGAAAACGCTATACCTAAAATTATTTGCGGGCACTTGATAAGTCTTTTGCCATAAGGGTAGCATGCGGCTATAAGTAGTGCGGCAATTGCTAGGCACCAAACTTTCACCGGCAGCATAAGCAGTAGTAATAATGCTGCAATTAGGAAAAAAAGCGCAAAAAGTAGGGCGCTTTTTACTGAAATAGCATTATTTGTTATTGGTCTTGTTGCGGTTCGCTCTACTAATTTGTCAATATTTTTATCAGCAATATCATTTAATATGCAGCCAAGAGATCGCATGATTATTACTCCAAGAGCAAATATTATGAGGTTTGATGCAGAAGGATGCCCCTTGTTTGCAACAAGTAATGCCCATAGTGTTGGCCACAATAATAAATAAATGCCAGTGGGCTTGCTTATTCTAATTAGTGCTAAGTAAGGCGATATTTTTTTCATAAGTGTTAATAATTTAAGGCTAGTGTTTTTAGGATATTCTAGTTATGGCTAAAAAGATAGGGTTAATATTTTCTATATTCAAGCCTGGGCGCGCCGTGACTTTACTACGCTTTTTATCCATATTTAAGAGTTTAGCGTAATTTTAGATTAAATTTAACTTTTATTGTTGTGGTCGGGGGCATGTTGCGTTATAATGCTTTTTTTACTTCAAAAGAGCAAAATACATCATATGAAGGTTAACTTAATACCCCCAGCATTACCAGCATTACCAGCATTCCCAGCATCCCCAGTATCTGTTCTCTCATCTGAATTATTCTCCGGTTTGGAAGAGGCAGATCAACAGGCCGCTGCTGAACCATCAACTCCACCAAGAAAATCTTCTTCATTCGCTCCATTAAATTCAACTGAAAGAGCCGCTCACAGAAGAGGCGAGCGTATTGCTACAATGGATGAAGAAGCTGTAAGTGGCTTTCGCACAAAAATATATGAAATTTTCCAAGATTATGTTTCAAAACTATCCCAGAAACAGTATACACTAGACCCTGAATTTTTAGAGCAAGCTTTTTATAGTTACGCTGATAGCAGTGCTAGTTTACTGACTGACGATAAATTTGATCCTGCTGATTTGTCAGTTGTATTATTGGCTATAAAGCAAGGTTTACCAATTTTTGTAGATAACCCAAGCATGAAAAAATAAATTAATGCTGAATTATTGCGTCATACAATAACGAAAGATGTTCAGATTGTTAGTTTTAATGATCTTGATAAAGAAAAATTAAGTAAGAAAGATCTATACGACTTTTGCCATGCTAGCCTAAATACGGCACAAATTTGGGGCATGAGTATGGATGGTAAAATTGGTATTGCTGATACTGGCTTTATTAGTGATCTTGCCTGTGTTCCTGGAGGCATTGATGCTTCGCTAGAGAATGCTTTTGTGCTGCCTGAATTTGTAGAAAAAGAGATCAAGAAGGGTACAGCTAAGCTTTCTATTCAATTTAGATCTCCTTTCGGACTGTCTGAAGAGTTACAATTCGCTCAAGATGAGCGAGAAGATTCCGCTATTAAATTTCTATCAGGGTCAACTTTAACCCCAGATTTTTTAACATGTACCTCGCAGCCTACACCAGATATAAAAGTTCAACAAATGTTTCAAGTCTTAAAAAATGAAATAGAGCGAAAGTATGCTCATTCTTGCAAAAAAACTGAAAAATGTCTATTGAGGCTAGTGAAAATATGTATTTCTCATGCCGCTATAATGGACCGTTATGATTGTAATGTAAGTGAAATAAATTACTTGTATGAAATATCCAAGATAGTATCTATGGGGGAGGTTGTAGATCGAAGTGAGTTTATGTACAAAGAATTTTTGACTAATATCACAAGCTTGGTAGGTTTGCAAAATATTCTAGAGAAGCCTCTAATAATAGAGAATACTGACTCATTAAATAGTTATATGTATGCTATAAGGCAAGAGAAGTCTAAAAGTCATTACGAGTCCAATAAAGTTAAAATTATGTCTAATAGTGTGTTTGGGCCTTTATATGATGTGTATCGTAGCCATAGTAAATGTGTAATGGATCAGAATAAGTTATGTATGGAGTTTTATACATATTTATTTGAATCATTAGGGGGCCTTCCATTTGCAGAGACGAATAAAAGTAAAGTAGAGAGGGCGCTTATAGCTAAATCATCCAATTCAGTAACTAAAAAGTTATTTAAAGTTTTTGGAGAAATTGATGCTTTTGCTGCAAAGATAGGTCGCGCTAGAGATCTGAGTAATCCTTTTATGGGTGATTCCTCCCAAGATGATCATTTAAATCCTCCTTTTTTTAATAGTGAACGCTCTGTATATGGAGCAGAAGCAAGTTCTCCTGGTAGATCACGATTAGGTTCAAGTGCAGGAAATAAATTTTCATTGCCCACCCCTCCATCTAAATATGCTAGGATTTATGATAAAGAGAATTCTTCTCAATCATTTGGTAGGTAATTTAAAGCACAGTTATTGCTTTATATAATCTTAAGCTGTATCTGTGATTTTAGTTAATCTTATGCTATCTTTAGTCTGTTGGTTTATTGTTTGGGCATAGATTTATATGATTGGTAAGATTTTAGGCGCTTATTTTGGCTACAGCTTAACTCATGCTTCAGGGCTGGGGTTCTGGGGTGTTGTTCTAGGAATTTGGCTTGGGTCTCGTTTTGACAGAGGTTATGCAAAGGTCAATCAAAGTGGTTCATATTTCTTTTCGATGAACCACTCTAGAGTGCAAAAAACATTTTTTGATTCTTCTTTTGCAGTAATGGGCCATATTGCAAAATTAGATGGCGTAGTCTCAGAAAATGAGATAAAAGTTGCCCAAGATTTTATGCGGCAGCTTAATATGAATATGGCTGCTAAAAAAGAGGCTAAAATAGCTTTTAATAGGGGTAAATCTCCAGCTTTTGATTTGCAGAAAGAGCTTGGGAGTTTGCTGCAAACATGTGGTGGGCAAACAGTTTTGCTGAGGTTGTTTATTGATATTCAGCATAAGGCTGCAGCAGCAGATGGCTTAAGTGAAATAAAAATAAAGTTGCTTAATCAAATTAATGCTCGCTTAGGTTTTAGTAGCGGCTATAATTACCAGGGGTCTAATCAATATGCTGGCAGTCAGAATGCTGGCAGTCAGAGGGGCCGCAGTAATTTAGAGCAAGCTTATGCTTCTTTGGGAATGAGTGCTAGTAACTCAGATAGCGAGGTTAAGCTCGCATACCGTAAGCTGATGAGTAAAAATCACCCGGATAAATTGATATCACAAGGCTTGCCAAAAGAAATGATCAAAATTGCAAATGAAAAAACAGCTGCAATACAAGCCGCATATGCAACTATTAAAAAGCACCGAGGGCTAAGCTAGTTTAGCATAACAACACCTTAAATCTTTCATGCAGTATTTCCAGTTGTGTCATAATGTGATTAAATTCAGGAATTATCGTCACAAATAGTTTTAGTATAGGTATTTGTTTTCAAGCATGCATATTTCTTTTTTGTATTCTGTGATAGCAGGGGGCTTTTATAGCTGTGACAGCTTGGCTCCTATCTTGTGCCTGCTCCGTGTTGCCAGACAGCATGGGTTCCCCTTGTGCCTACTCCCTACTGCTTGACAGCAGGGTCCAGAAAAGATTATAAATAGATATTACTTCTGACTAGAGGGCGTGGATTTTTATGAATCATAATATTTTAGCTTCTATTTTGGCTGCCAATTTTGCTGTGCTTGGCGAAGAAAGCCAAAATGTGCTTGCGGCCGGGGCAGATAAAATACATTTCGATGTTATGGACAATCATTTTGTAAATAATTTAACTATTGGGCCTATGGTTTGCAAGTCATTGCGTGATTATGGCATTCGTGCTGAAATAGATGTGCATTTAATGACTTCATCAGTTACAAGTTTAATTGCGAGTTTTGCTGCAGCTGGAGCTAGCGCTATAACTATTCACCCAGAAGCTGATATTGACCTAGAGTGCAGTATCGCCGCAATAAAAGCTGCCGGCTGCGCTGCTGGGATTGCAATTAATCCGACAACTCCACTCACAAAGATTGAAAATGTTTTACCCGAAATTGACTCAGTGTTATTAATGTCAGTTGAACCAGGATTTGGTGGGCAACAATTTTTGCCTGCAAGCTATACTAAGATTTCCGAACTAAAAGCAATCTTAGTGCGGCAGCAGCTGAGTTGTAAAATAGTGGTAGATGGTGGCGTTAACATTGATAATGCTGCAAAGATCATTGCGAGCGGCGCAGATGATTTAGTTATTGGTTCTTGGCTGTTTAATCACTCCAGTTATGCTGAGGCGATAGCAAAAATACGGAGAGCAATCATCAATTAGTCAGGAATATCTTTTGTAGTTGCTGCCATGCTGTAAGAGGGCTAATATTTTTCATGCAAGGGTGCTCGTTTGGGACGCTTGTTATTGAGCACTTTCTTTTCATGCATGGCGCGCAGCCATAATTGCTTGCGATTTGAGCTTGTGAATGGCCATAGTTGCTTGAAAGGTCTGGTCTAGTTGGCCCATAGATTGCAACGCATGGTGTTGCCGTTGCTGCAGCCAAATGACTAAGGCCAGTATCAACCCCAATTGCGCCTTTAGATTCAGAAATAATATTTTTAAGTTCGGTTAAGGTTAATTTGGGCAGTACTTTAGTGCCAGTCAATTGGCCTAGCATCTTGGCTCTTTCATGCTCTATTTCGTTCCCCCAAGGTAATAAAATATTATAGCCATCTTTTGCGATAAGTTTTATAAGCTGCTGCCAATTTTGTGGTGGGTAGTGTTTATTAGGCCAGGTAGTGCCATGAAATAAAACAATATTATTCTTTCGTTTGAGGTTTTTATTAATAAGGTTATAGTCCGCTTGTGGGCCGGGAGTATACGCGCAGGCGCCCGCGCATAGCTCTTTGGTTCTAAGCACTGCATGCTGATTTTTGGTGACAGTAATAACTTTGTCATACAGCGAGCTGGCTATCGGTTCTTTCGCACTTTGTTTACAAAGACCAGCTGAGGCGCCGTGGGCGATTTTAGCCATCAAGGCGCTTTTTAATAACCCTTGCGCATCAATGATAAGATCAAATTGTTGTGCTCGTAATAATTTGAGCTGCGCTATAACCTTGAGATAACTTGCCGTAGATTTTAGGTTTTGCTTCAAATTCCTAAGAGGCATGGTAATCACCTTATCAACCCCACTATGCCAAGTGGGAACTTCTTTAAAGCCAGGCTCTACTAGCCAGGTTATATGAGAATTTGGTAGATTGTGCTTTATTTCTGTTATGGCAGGCAGGGTATGTATTATGTCTCCTAAAGATGACATTTTAATAATTAAAATTCGCATTACTCTTGTGCCAAGCTTTGTAGCAGTAATGATTTTTCTTGCCAGATAGCGCCCAGCTTGTCATTTAAATAATTACGGTATGCTTTATCTTTATAATAATCTCCTCGCCAGGTTTCATCTATGGTGATTAAGCTATATCTTAATTTTATACTAGGTATTTGGCCTGAAATGAAATGCCACAAAGTACTGTTGTTTTGGTAGTAGATTGTAGTATCTATCATTGTGGTGATTTCTGTTATTTCATTTACTATAGCTGCAACTCCTCCAGTTTTTGGTGGCAGTAAATTTGAAAATTTAGATTTAGTTTGGCTATGCTTTGCACGAGTAAATCTAGTTCCTTCAACAAAATTAGTTACTGTTGTGGGCTCAGCTCTTAATTTTTGACAGGCACTGGCCAAGTGTTTGCGATTTTGTGGTGCAAATATTTTTTTTCTAGTTATCATGGGGTAATTAAGCACATAACAGACTTGGCCTGCAATCGGGACCCACTGCAAAGATGATTTCATAAAAAATTTCAAATGTGGTATTTTGCGATTGAAAACGGTATGCAGAACTAAAATATCTAGCCATGATTTATGGTTTGCAATTAGCATATACCAGGTTTTATCGTCTAAATCATTTGCAATATTGTAATCCCATTTGGTTGGTAATATTGTTTTGAAAATAGCGCTATTTATCCGGCTCCATAATTGATAAATATTTTCTGCTAGGCTATATAATAGCTCTTGTATTTTTTTTATACTGAAAATCAGTTTGCAAGCTGCAATTACAAAAAACAAGCTGCCTAATATTGTTAAATTTAGAAGCATTAAGCTGCCAACTGTGATCGCTCTGATTATTTTAAGCATAATTATAACCTAAATGGCAGTATTAATTAAATCTAGAGCGCCTTGCGATATTAAATTTTTTGCAATATCTTCGCCTAGTTTTGCAGAATGTGATGTGTGCGCTGTGTTAGCGGCTCTAATTACCCGCGATGAGTCTTTGTTAGCCACCATTGCTGTCAAGGTTATGTCATTTTCTTTGCAGCTAGCATATGCTGCAATAGGGGCCATGCAGTGCCCTCCCAAATGCAGCATAGCACTACGTTCTGCTGTTATACTGGCGGCTGAAGGTGGATGATTTAGTTTTGATATTAAGGCAATGATTGGGCTGTTATCATTTAAGCATTCGATACCAATAGCTCCTTGGCCTGCAGATGGAATCATATCTTTAAGCGAAAAGTTGTCGCTAATGTATTGTTCAAGACCTAGCCTTGCTATACCGGCGCAGGCTAAAATTATAGCATCATATCCGCTTGCGAGTTTTTTGATGCGAGTGTCCACATTGCCGCGTATAGCTTTATAAGTTAAATCTGGACGCAATATTTGTAGTTGGCAGGTGCGCCTTAAGCTAGATGTGCCAACAACCATATTGGGGGTAAGTTCACTAAAAGTGAGATTATTGTTGCTAATTAGTACATCATGCGCAGCAACTCTTGGTAAAACGGCAGGCATTATAAAAGGCTGGGCTAATTGACTAGGCATATCTTTTATGGAGTGCACTGCAATATCAGCTTGTTTTGCCAGTAGGGCTTGTTCTAGTTCTTTAATGAAAATGCCTTTGCCACCAATAGTATTAATCGGCTGCTCGGCTTTGATGTCTGCGGTGGTTTTTATAACAACAATTTTAGATGTTATATCGCAATTGAGCTCAGTTAGTTTTTTTACAACTATGCTTGCCTGTGCTAATGCCAGTTTACTTGGTCTGGTTGCAATTCTAATTATCGGCATAGTATGCTAGGCCCAATGGTATTAACAATTTCATGTTGTAATTGCGGCAGGCAGCCATGAAAAAAATGACTAGCATTAGCTATGTTAATAATGCGGGTGCTGCTAACATGTTTTTTAAACCATTCAAATACCGTGGCCGCATCTGTTAGCTCATCCTGCTCCCCTTGGATTAGCCACCACTGTCCTTTGTAAGTCATAACGTCAGCGTAGCTTTGACGCGCTATTGCCGGCGCAATAGTAATTAATGCTTTAGGTTTTATATTCTCTGCTGCAGCGCAACAAATATAGCTGCCAAAAGAAAAGCCAGCTAAAATATATGAGGCGTGTGGGAAACGGTTTTTGGCCCATGCATGAATGGCCAATAAGTCTTCCCTCTCGCCTTTAGCATTGTCATATATGCCGTCGCTATTACCAACTCCTCTATAGTTAAATCTTATTGTTGCCATGTTTAATTCGTCACAAGATTTAGCAATCGTGGTTACAACTTTATTTGTCATACTGCCACCATATAATGGGTGAGGGTGGCAGATAATTGTGACAAAGTCGCTGCAATTATTAGTTGGCAGTGTTAACAAAGCTTCCAGAGCGCCTGCTGGACCTGGAATTATTATTTTTTCACTGCGATGTGATAATAAAGGCTGCATCTTATTAGATAACTTCAAAATCACTTTTCATTGCGCCACAGTCTGGACATAACCAAGTATCAGGTACTTGATCCCAGGGTGTATTAGGATCTATTCCGTCTTCCGCATGGCCGTGTTCTTCGTCATAAATAAAGCCACAATGGATGCATAAATGTTTTTTCATAATTTTTCCTCATGTTGTATAAAGTATGTTATCATACAGATAACTATTTGTTTCATATTATAGCGAAAAAAAATGTCTACTTCTACAAAACTATGTAATACTGCAGCCAAACTTATGCCTGGTGGAGTTAATTCTCCAGTTAGATCCTTCAATTATGTGGGAGGCAGTCCTAAATTTATTGCCAGAGGGCAAGGCGCATATATTTATGACGAAGATCATAAAGAATATGTTGATTATGTGAATGCCTATGGCCCAATGATTGCTGGGCATAATAACCCAAGCGTAGCTAAAGCCGCTACAGCAGCTATAGCCTCGGGCTTGCATTTTGGTGCACCGCATCGCTATGAAGTTGAGCTCGCACAAAAAATAATATCTTGCATGCCTCAAATTGAAAAAATAAGGCTAGTGAGCTCAGGCACAGAAGCTTGTATGAGTGCAATACGGCTTGCGCGAGCTTATACCAAGAGGCCAAAAATAATAAAATTTAATGGCTGTTATCATGGTCATAGTGATTCAATGTTAGTAAGTGCTGGTTCAGGCGCCTTAAGCGCAGGCGCGCCTAGTTCTCCTGGGGTGCTAAAAGAGCAGGCAGAGCATACTCTAGTTGCTTCTTACAATGATATCGCTAGTGTAGAAAAGTTATTTGAAAAGCACCCAGGTAGTGTGGCAGCTATAATTGTAGAGCCTATAGCTGGCAATATGGGATTTATATTGCCACAACCTAATTTTTTACAAAAATTAAAGCAGCTATGTCATGCTTTTGGGGCGCTACTCATTCTTGATGAGGTTATGACAGGGTTTAGAGTTGCTTTAGGCGGGGCAAGTGCGGTTTATAATATTGCTGCAGATATAACAATCTTGGGTAAAGTTATTGGTGGTGGCTTGCCGATTGCGGCCTTTGGTGGGAGGGCCGACATTATGGACTTATTGGCGCCAATTGGCCCAGTTTATCAAGCAGGAACTTTATCTGGAAGTCCTATTGCTTGTGCTAGCGGTCTTGCTACTCTTGAAATAGTTACCGAACATAATTTTTATGCAAAGCTCCATAAAACTTCTAGCCAGCTTGTTCATGAGCTATGCAAAGTAATGCATGCAGCAGGAATTGATTTCCAGGCGCATAATTTAGCCGGAATGTTCGGATTTTTCTTTATTAAAGATCCAGTGGTTAATTTTCCTGATATTAGGGCTAAAGAAGCAGAATTATTTAAGAAGTTTTTTCTGCATATGCTAGAGCACGGCATTAATTTTGCGCCATCACCGTATGAAGCTGCATTTATTTCAGCAGAGCATGGGGCAGATGAAATCAAGAAGACTATAGTTGCAGCGGTCAGCTTTACTGAATCGATAAACAGAGCTTAAATAATATTTTTTTGCATGATGCCACTGATATTCTGAGTAGCATGTGGCCCAAGAGACCCCAGCCTAAGCCCGAGAAGGAGGCTGGGGAGATAAGGGGCTTTCCAGCATGGCAAGGCTAAAAAAGAAAGTCATCACGCCGAAATTATGTTGCTTCCGACTAGAAATAATTCATTATTACCGCACCACATTTGTGATGCTGATAACGCTTTGCCACCAGCTAGTTGCATTTTAGTTATTCTTACTGGATTATCTTGCGCTTTAATAACTAGGCCTGCTTTATCCCAGAGAATAATTTCACCACTCGCACAGTTAGCACAGTTATGGTCAGTTATGGCTTCGAGCTCAAACACTTTAATAATATTGCCATTATAGTTAAAACAGACCCCAGGCCAAGGTTGCATGGCTTTAGTTTGTGATACTAAGCTGGAGGCAGCGCTATTAAAATCTAAAAAAGCATGTTCTTTGCTGAGCTTAGGGGCGTAAGTGACATCTTTAGCTATTTGTGGGGTTGGGATTATATCTTTGGTGGTAATAGTTGCTACAACATCGACTAAAGCTTTTGCTCCTAAGTTTGCGAGCTTGATGGTTAAAGATGCGGCATTATCGTTAGGCTCTATGTCACAAACAGCTGTGTTGTAGACTGGACCCGCATCTAAAGCCAGCACTATTTGCATTATGCTAACACCGGTTTTCGAGTCTCCAGCTAAAATTGCATGATTTATTGGTGAAGCTCCGCGCCATCTGGGCAATAGCGATGCATGCACATTTAAGCTAGCTAGGGTGGGTATATCTAATACTTTTTGCGGCAATAATAAGCCATATGCTGCTACAACTAATATATCTGGGTTATAGCTCTGCATTTTTTTGATGGTGAGCTCATCTTTGAAGTTGTGGGGCTGTTCTACCGGTATATTATAGCTTAAAGCAAGTTCTTTTACTGGCGGGCTTTGTAATTTTCGCCCCCGCCCGAATGGTTTGTCTGGCTGAGTATATACTGCCACAACATTATACCCGCCTTCGACTAAAGCTGCTAAGGTTGGCGAGGCAAAATCTGGGGTGCCAGCGAAGATAATATTTAGTTTTTTTTGCATAGCAGTTAAGATAATATTTTGCGCTCTAACATTTTTCTTTTTAGCCCTTTTAGGTAATCTATATATAAAATGCCGTGCAAATGGTCAAGCTCGTGTTGTATGCACTTAGCCATAAAGCCATCTTCATTGTTTGTTACTTCTTTGCCTTCTCGGTCTTGAAATTTTACTACGATTGTTTCCGCGCGCTTTACGGTTGCGCTAACTGACTTACCACGTCTGGTATTTACAGACATGCAGGCTTCTTTAAAATTAGTTTCGCCATTTTTTTCAATTATTTCAGCATTTATTAAGCACAGCGGGCTATCTCGTTTTTCTGAAAAATCAATTACCGTGATAAATGGGGCATTTGGAATATCAAGCTGAGTTGCTGCTAAGGCAGCACATTTATCAGCGCTATATAAGGTTTCAAACATATTATCAATAATAGTTTGTAGTTCTGGTCCAAAATCGGTAACTTTAATGCCTTTGCGTTTAAGTAGCTCTGTATCTTCAGGAAATTGTAATATTTTATATTTGCTCATGACTAAATCCTAATTAAATCACCAAATTTAGTCAATAGTATAATGCCATTTTTTATTTATGTCATCATTGCTGCAGAGTAATGTAATTAATTTAATAAATTTATAACTAAAAAGAACCACCGCGCAAAGATCTTTATATCAAGCATCCACATATGTTCTTTGCTTATTGATAGGCTGCGACCATTTGCCTTATAATGCGCTTATAAATATATCTATTTTATCCTTCGGCGATAATTTTCAATCAGAAGTTGTAAAATGGTTGTTCTTCGCTCTGGACTCTGTGGTTAAAGCCACAGCGAGTAGGCAGAGGTTTTCCTGTGCTCTATTTCTGTTCTCTTTAGGGGGTAATTAAATTTTAAAGGCGATTGCTTTCATAATGTCAGCTAAAGACTTCATGCCAGATTTGATAAATGCTGGCAGTTCTGTGGCCCCATCGCTAATAGCCTCTTCAGCGTGCTGCATTTCATCATCGCGCATTGCTTGCATAATAGTATGGCTAGCGTAGTCGTTGCCGGGCAATTTTTGCATGTAATCTTCTAAGTGTTGTATTACTTGATATTCAGTTTCAGCAATAAATCCAAGGCTCCAGTTATCACCACAAACTGCTGCAATATAACCGAGAGTAAGAGACCCTATATACCAAATAGGCCCTAAATAGCTAGTATGGCCGCCTAACTGGGTGATTCGTTCTTGAGTCCAGATCAAATGGTTAACTTCTTCATCTGCTGCTTGTTTTAGCTTGGTTGAGAGCTCATAATTATTTGCTGCTATTGATTGAGCTTGGTATAGTGCCTGGGCACAAATTTCTCCAGTATGGTTAACTCGCATCAGTGCAGCGCTTATGCGTTGGTCTTGTGGCGTTAGTTTTGGCTGCTCAATCTTACAGCTAGGATTAGCTTCAGTTGCAGTTAAGCCACCAAACAATGTCTTTAAGGCTCTATCAAAGTGTATGATACACTTGTCTTGGTTCGAAAAATTCAGCATGTAATAATCAAAATAAGTTATGTCTTAAGCTGTAATTATAGTATATTTTAAGTGTGGCGGCAAGACGGCTTCTTCTTCTCAGGGCGTAGTTGTCCTGAGAAGAAGAAGCCGACCTGAACTTGTTTCAGGGTCTCAGCCAGGGCCTAGGTATTTATTTCAGAGTGATGGTTTTGATGATTAAAAACGAGAAGATGGGTGTGTTAGCATGACTTTTAGTATTGCAAAAAATAATGATGGTAGCCATACATATTATAATAATGCCCCATATATATGCTCAAATGGTATAGCTATTGCAGATTTTTATTTGCAGTTTGAAACATATGGTGATGCTAAGAACCCAGTGATTGTTATTAATCATGCTTTATCTAGTAGTTATCATTTGCGCTCTACTAGCTCTAACCAAGAGAAAGGCTGGTGGGAAAATAATATAGCAGCTAATGCCAGTATTGACACTAATAAATTTTTTGTTATTTGTATTGCAAACTTAGGTGGCAATTTTGGCGCTAGTAATGCTGCAAATACCCATAAAGATTTTCCAGATTTATCGGTGCTAGATATTGTTAATTCTCAAATAATGGTGTTAGATGCTTTAAAAATAACAAATATATATGCAATTGTAGGTAACTCAATTGGCGGCTTTATTTCCCTAGTTATGGCTATTAAATTAGGAGATAGAGTTGAAAAATTGATTAGCATATCTTCTGCTTTAAAAGCATATCCAGATTATAAAAAAATACATAAGATCCAAAGAGATTTGATTAAGCAAGATTCTTTATGGAATAATGGCAATTATTTGTCGAATACTTTTCCTGGTATGCTTGCTGCTAGAAAGGTTGGTCTTATGTCGTATATAGGTGAGGATGATCTTGCGGCAACATTCCCTAATGCTCAGCAGCGTGAGCGCTATTTAAACTATAATGCGCTGAAATTCTGCAAGAATTTTGATCCTATGGTCTATGTTAAAATATCTGAGATGGTCGCTGGTTTTGATTGTGAAGCTTTATTAAAGCTTGAAAATATATCGTTTAGTAATTTAGTTGCTAAAGCTACAATTATTTCTGTAACTACCGATGTTCTATTTCTACCTCAGCAGCAGCAAGAGTTATACACTAAAATTATTGATGAGGGTGCTGTAGCTAAAATAGTTACTATCTCTTCAACCAAAGGCCACGATGCCTTTTATACCGATAATAAAATTGCCGCAGCAATAAAAGAAGCCCTTGCTAATTGAAGTTGCCTTAAGATGTTTTAATATAGCTACTAGAGGATAAGTGTATATCTAGAAATGACTTGATCCATAAACCCGTGAACTTCTTTGTTTGTTGTAACTGCCGTAATGCATCAGTTGCTTCTTGCTTGGTTATAAAGCTACTATAGATTAAAACATACCAGGGTTTGTTTTGTCGTGATGTTTTGTATATATACATTTCTTTTGCAAGGTTTTGTTCTCTCTTAAATGCAACCAAAGCCTTAAGGTTGCTAGAGGAGCTAAGCTGAATTGTGTACCCAGACAAATTCTCTATTTTGGGTTTAATCTGTGCGCGTCCTAGGCTCTTTAGGATTAAGTTTTGTTCTTTATTTTTAGAACCCTTGAGGGCTTGTGCTTTGAAAGAGGGCTTGGAAAATTGCAGGGTATTAATTGGCTTGCTCTTTTCTAAGCTGTGGTTAATGCGATCTAATAACTGGTCATTGTTTTGTTGTACTACTTGAGGCGCTGTGGTGCTAGCTAAAGTGGCCTCTTTAATTTCACTTATTGTGTTAGCACTTGCATGATAGTTTGCTGTTAGTGTCTCGACATACCAAATGTAGCTACCATAAAGCATTATTACAAAGCCCATACTAACTATAATTGTTGTGGCAGAATTTTGCCAAGCATATGCTATTTTGCGCATGTGGCTATGTTGTTTTTTTGTATGTTGTCTATGTTCTTTGGTGGTTATGCATGCTCCCATATACTCCACCTGATTGGTCTGGATTGGTGCTTCTAAATAGCTAAGCAATATTTTTTCAGCAACTATATTAACGCGCCTAGGTATTCCTCCAGATTCATTGAATATATCGTGCAAAACTGCTGTAGGTATTTCGGGTAGTGCTCCTGGCCACCCTGATTTTGCTAAGCAGTTGTGCAAATATGAATTTAGTTGTATTTCAGCTAAAGGCTGCATAATAATGTGTTGCAACTGAATCCTGCTGCCTTTACATACTGCATATTTTACTATGCGTTCGAAAATATCAGGAGCTCCAAACAATATGACTTTTATATAGTCAGTTAATTTTATATTAGTTAGTAGTTCTATAATGGTATTAAAAGACGACTCGCTTAGTTTATGTGAGTCGTCACATACTAAAATAAATTTTGTTTTTTGTGTTAAAATAGCATGTGCAATTTGTAAAATGTAAGAATTTTGATTTGATCCTACAACCATAAGATTTAAATTTAAGCTGCTGGAAATTGCATTAAGAATGTTGACGCTACAAAAATCTGCGTCTATGTGTATTTTACATAACGGCTCGCCATGTTCTTTCATGAAATCATTAAATATTAATGATTTACCGGTTCCAGGGGTGCCAGTAATTACTGCTATGTTTTCATGAGCATTGCAAAAAGAATTTAATTTATTTAATGAAGATTGAAAATGTTCTATTCTGCTGCCATAATTGCATTTGAAAGAGTTGTCAAATGGTGACGAGCGTAGTCCAAATTTTTTCCAAGAATGGATTCTGCTTTTAGCAAGATCTGCATTAGATTGTTCAATGTTAATTCCATTTGTAGCCATTCAGATTCCTTATCTTAATTAATAGCTTATATACTATTTTGCACGAATTTAAATTATTTTTCAAGCGCATATATCTTACAGATAATAATGAAAATCTCTTGTTATGCGGCCAAGATACAGGGCTTTACTAGTAAACCAAATAATTATAGATTACAATGCAGTAATTGTTGACAAGGAGTCTCAAATAATGAGCGATAGCACCCGGGCGATTAAATCTGGTCTAAAGCAAGCACTGGTAGAAAATGCTGCAGTAATGGTTTTGTCAGTTCTTGCGCTATTGACGCTACTATGGGGTATGGTATATGCTCCTAAGCCAGTCACTTGGGATAGTCTAAAAGTCATTCATGATAGTAGTGTTAGGCAACATTTATATTTATTAATCATCTTTTATCTTTGTATTTATGGTGTGAGTGTTTTGATTGCTAAAAATAGGCTGGTTGCTTATGCCAAGCATGTAATATGCTATCAACATATTTTTGCAAGTATAATACTAGTTATATGCTATACTCTACTATTTTTAAGTTTTTGTTTTTTTAAAAACAGTATTCCATATATTAACTTTTATTCATGGGATAATGTATTAATAAAGCTAGATTGGTTGTTATTGTTTAAGCATCACCCCTGGGTGGTTGTTAAGAGTCTTGTTCCTAACTTTGAAATGATAGAGGTATATAATTATATCTATTTAAGTTGGATTCCTATAAATAGTCTGATTTTATTTTGGCAGCAAATCACAATTAATAGAGCTCTTAGAATACAGTATCTTACTAGCTTAATGTCAACATGGCTTGTACTTGGTAGTTGGTGCGCTGTGTTATTTTCTTCTGTTGGACCATGTTTTTACAGCTTTTTTTATGATGGCTCTCCTGACATTATTAGGGTGTTTACTGCGCATGTTGAACCGATAGATCTAGGTCTTTTAACTTCTATAGTCAAGAAAGGATTTCTTAGTAATTATTTTAATGAAAGTTTTACTATAGGTTATGGTATTTCTGCTTTTCCTAGTTTGCATGTGGCAACTACAGTTATAAATGTACTTGCAATAACTAAACGTTTTAAAAAGCTAGCTATATTTGGCTGGGCTTATGTGTTTTTAATTATGTTAAGCTGCATTTATATCGGCTTTCATTATTTGTCAGATTGCATTTTTGGTATGTTAGGTGCCATTTTGATCTGGAAGTTAACCGCAAAACTGTATGCATCTAGTTGGTATAATAACTGGCTGCGCTTATGCCAGTAGTTTAGCTAAAATAACTTCAATTTCAGCAATGTCATCATACTTGACTACTAGTTTGCCGCGGCTAACTTTAATAGTTTTTCCATATTGATGGCTGAGTTTAGCTTGAAACTCTTGTTCGGCCGGCATAAGCCCTGATTGTAACTTGGATGGTTGGCCTTGCTTGTCTTGCCAGCTTGCAATCATTTTTTCTGTTGCTCGTACAGACATAGATTTTACAGTAATAGCTTTGGCCGCTTTTAATCTTTCTTCTTCTGTTGCTAAAGATAGAAGTGTTTTTGCATGCCCTAGCTCTAATTGTTTGCCTTTTATCATGTCTTGTATTTCAGGTGATAAGTTTAAAATGCGCAAAGTGTTGGTAACACTTGGTCTAGATTTGCCCATAATATCTGCAATGCTTTGATGGCTAAGGCTAAAGTCTGTTATTAAGCGCTGCATACCTGTAGCAAGATCGATTGCATTTAGATCTTCTCGTTGCATATTTTCAATGAGGCCAATTGCAGTTGCTGTTTCGTCGTTAATTTCTTTGATAACTACTGGAGCTTTTGTTAAGCCTGCTATTTTTGCGGCGCGCCATCTTCTTTCGCCTGCGATAATCTCATATTTGCTCACACCTATAGCCCTGGCTATTATTGGCTGAATTATGCCTTGTGATTTTATTGATTGTGCTAGTCCAGCTAGTGATTCTTCACTAAAGGTGCGGCGTGGCTGGTATTTGCCTGGAACTAGCGATGTTAGTGCCATTTGTGATAATTGTCCGTTTGTGTCGTTATCAGCATTATTAATATTCGATAATAACTCTGCTAGCCCCATTTCTTGCAATCCTTTCCCTAGGCCTCGTGGTTGTTCTTTCATCTTATTCTCCTACTTGTAAAAGTTTGGTTTTTTTCAGTTTTGCTATGGATATTTCTCCAGCTAGAGCTAAGTATGCCATAGCTCCTTGAGATGAGTTGTCATATTCAAGTGCGGAAAGTCCATGGCTAGGTGCTTCTGCTAGTCTGACATTTCTAGGTATTACAGTTTGAAACACTAAAGAGCCAAAATGTGCGCAAAGTTGATCGGACACTTGGTTAGATAACCTATTCCTGCCATCAAACATAGTTCGCAACACTCCTTTTATCGTCAGGGCAGGATTAGCACTTTTTTTAATATGGCCTACTGTTGACATAAGCGACGCCAGACCTTCTAAAGCATAATATTCACACTGTACCGGAATTATTACAGATGAGGCTGCAACTAAAGCATTAACGGCTAGCTCATTTAATCCCGGTGGGCAATCTATCAGGATATAGTCATAGTTGGTTCTTGCTTCAGCAAAGACTTGTTTCAATAAGTACTCTCGTCTTTCCATTTTGAGCAGTTTTATTTCAGCTATGGTGAGTCTTCTATCGCTTGCTATTAAATCAAAGTTGCCTTTGGTTTTTAGAATAGTTTCTGCAAATGAAGCTTCTCCTAGCAGTAATTCTTTTGCGCTAGGAGTATCTGCGGTGAGGTCAATGCCGCAGCCCGTGGTTGCATTTCCTTGTGGGTCGAAATCTATTAAAAGTACTTTTTTATTTGTAGCTGCTAATGAGGCAGCCAAATTTATAGCGGTTGTAGTTTTACCAACTCCGCCTTTTTGATTTATTACTGCTATAGATTCTGTCATTTAAGCTCCAGCTTCCGTGGGTTAATTGTTTTTTTTCTCAGAGGGGGTGACTTTTACTATGCACCTACTTATATCTTGTGCAGTTGAAGCAATATTTATAATCTCATGTTTGACTGTTAATGCGGCAATTTCAGTATTTTCTAATTTTGCTTTCATGGCTAAAATAACCCCTTTATCATGGCTGCAAACATGCTCGACCATATTTACCATATTAGACATTGAAGTGAATGCTCTCGTGACCACAATATCAAAGTCTATACTAGGATTATAATCTACAATGTTGATGTGTTCAATAGTGGTGTTTGTAAGCTTGGTTTCGTATACGGCCTGTTTTAAAAAGCAGCATTTTTTTGCTGAAGAATCCAACAACACTGCTTCACAGTTTGTTGCAAAGATAGCAAGAGGGATGCCGGGGAAGCCAGCTCCAGTGCCAACGTCAAGAAATCTGTTGTCGTTTACATAAGGCAGAAGGCATAAGCTGTCGATAACATGTCTGCTAATATAATCTTCTGGTTTTACGGTAGTCAAATTATGTTTTTTGCTCCAGCTGGCCAGCAGCGATAAAAATGCTAAGAGTTTATTAATTGCGCTGTCATTAACCTCAATCTCATTGTGCTCTAGGTATGCAATAATTTCATGACGCCATATGTTGTTATATTGATCGGTCATGTTGCTTCCTTGGCTATTTTAAAGAGTGAAAACGTAACATTGCCATAAGTTTTGGTTTTTTCGATCTGCATTTCTTTAGGGTAGTTAATGTCCATTTTGCTAGCTGTTTCGCAATAAATAAAGCCATTTGGCATCAGTAGTTTATTGCTGATAATCATTTTGCATGCTTGCTCTAATAGCTCAGTATTGTATGGTGGATCTAAAAATATGACGTCAAATTGTTTGTTTTTGAGAGCATTTATGCTCATTGCAAATGACATGTTATGTATTTGTGGGTGTAAGTTATGATCGATAAGGGCTATTGTTTGCGCAATATTATTGCAGCATTCTTTAGATTCATCTATGAATGTTACTGATCTTGCGCCTCTAGATAAAGACTCTATGCCAAGCGCGCCACTACCTGCAAATAAATCTAAGCAATTGGCATTAGTTATATTTTGTAGCCAATTAAAGAGAGTTTCCCTGACGCGGTCAGGGGTTGGTCTTACTGCTTCGCTTGCTGCAAATTTAATTTTTCTGCCGCGCCATTTGCCGGCAATTATTCTAATTTTTGATTCCATATTATAGCTCTTTTTTTGTTAGTTCTGGCCCAACTGTTACATAAAAATTATCCGCAAGCAAGATATGTTTTTTTATTGCTGCATTAAGTTCATTTAAGGTTACTGCATTGATCCTTGCAGCGTAGTTGTTTAGATAGTTTTGCGGCATGTTATAAATTATTTGTCGCATAACCGCGCTTGCAATTTTATTGTTGGTCGTGAATGTATCGAAAGAAGAGGTAATGAGGACATTTTTCGCAGTTGCAAGTTCGGTGGCGCTTACGCCATGGTTAACAAATTCAGTAATTACCGGGGTTGTTGATGTTGTGGCTTCCTCTATGCTTTCTGCTTTTGTTTGTAGTGTAACTAAAAAAGGCCCGCGTGCTTTCAAAGGAATAAAAAAGCTAGACACATTATAAACTAGCCCTTTTTGTTCGCGAATTACAGTTGATAGTCTTGAGTCCATGCCTCCGCCTAAAATATATTCTGCGAGTGTTAGTGCATAGTTATCTGGGTCGTTGGGTGTAGTTGCCACATGTCCAAATGCTAGCGAACTTTGTTTAGAGGGGTAGGTTATCTTTGCGTGGCCATCTTGATTTATCTTTGCCATTTTTATAGGTTTTGGCTTTTCCCCTCTAGGCAGTGCATCATTAATTTTTGTTGCAAGGTTTTTTGCTGCAGCAAAAGATAAGTCGCCGACAATAACTAGGGTTGCATTGGCTGAGGTATAGTGGTTCTTATAGAAGGCATTAATTTGCTCTGCTGTTATGGCCTTGATAGTTTTTTCATTGCCAGAAGTTGGGTGTCCATATGGGTGATCGGCATATATGCTAGCAAAGAATTTATTAAAGGCAATGGTTTTTGGGTTTTCGTTTTGGAGCTTGATCTGAGTGATCGTATGGTCTTTTTCTCGAGTTATTGCTGTAGACAGAAAGCTTGGCGAGCTGGCAACTTTAATAAATGTCGTAGTTGCAGTTTCAAAATATTTTGTTGCGGCTAGGGTTTGTAAAGATAGTACAGCAAAATCTTTGTAGGTGTTGCTACTGAATATGGCGCCAACGCTCTCAAAGTTTTCTGCAATTTCTTTTGCTGTCATGCCATCGCTGCCTAGCTCTAGCAAGTTATTGGTTATGTTTGCAATGCCGTAGCTATTATTGTCTCGGCTAGCTCCGGCATCAAAGGCCAGTCGAATATTTACAATTTTATTAGGCTGGGCTACAAATGCAACTTTCATACCAGAGTCTAGAGTATAAGATTGTATATCAAGATTATTTTGCTCTGTATTAGCTGCAAGCGCAACATTTAGGCAGCAAGTTATTATTAGCAGGCAGATTTTAAGTCTAGTCATGTTTAGCTCCTGTTATTGTTGGGGTGGTTTTTAGGTTGGTCTTCGTTTTAGAATCTAAATAGACTATGGTTGCTTGGTCTGGTACTAGATATTTTTTTGCTACTTGTCGTAACTGGTTAGCAGACACATTTTGAATGCCGTCAATAAAGTCGTCATAATCGGCTATGCTAAGGCCAATTGCCAAGATGGCTCCAATGTTTAATGCTTGTTCTTCTATAGATTCTTTTGCATAAATTTCTGCGGCTATGGCTTGTGCCTTTGCTTTTTTTAGAGTTGCTGGGGCTAGCTCTTCATGCTGTAACTTTATTATTTGTTTTTGTAAGTAGCTGGTTATTTGTGCGGTAGTCGATGTGCTTGTGGGTGTGGCAAAAAAACTGTAGGTGCTGCTATATTTTGAAAAGGGGCTGTAATAGCTGCTAATCGCTGCGGCCATGCTTTGCTGATAAACCAAGTCTTGTGTAAATATGGCGCTGTTGCCTCCAGTTAAGATTTGATCTAGTAAGGTTAGTGCGTATACGTCTGTTTTATTTATTGCTGTTTTTAGTGATGGAGTTCTATATCCTAAAATTAAGCTTGGCACTGTTGCCATGGCTCTAACATTTAAAATTTTGCTGCCTAGTTGGGGGGTGGGTTTTAAATTTTCAGTCGGAGTAATAGTGCTGGCTTTAATGCTAGCAAAATATTTTTCTGCAAGCTGTAGAATATTGTTAGTGTCGACATCTCCTGCCACAACGATGATAGCATTATTTGGCATATACCACTTGCTATACCAGTCTTTAAGGTCTTGGGTTCCTATGTTTTTGATATCTCTTGCCCAGCCGATAACCGGATTTTGATAGTTACTTGCGAGGTTGGCTGCGGCCATAAACTGTTCGTATGCAAGCCCTCTAGGAGAGTCATCAGTGCGCATTCTTCTTTCTTCAAGAATGACTTGCTGTTCTTTTTTAAATTCAGCGGAAGAAAAAGTTAAGTTTTGCATACGGTCTGATTCTATATCAAAGCTAAGTTCTATTTTATCTTTAGGAAGTTGTTGCCAGTAGCAGGTATAGTCATTGCTAGTAAAGGCATTTTGTGAGCCGCCATTGCCACTAATAAGCTCCCATATTTTGCCTTTAGGATACTTGGTTGTGCCTTTAAACATCATGTGTTCTAGGGCGTGTGCTAGGCCAGTTTTGCCCAATGTTTCATCGCTAGAGCCTACTTTGTACCAAATCTGAAACCATGCAAGAGGAGCTTTGTGGTCGGGCATTACTATCACTTGTAGTCCATTTTTGAGTTTGTGCTCAGTAATATTGTTGGTAGTGGTTTGAGCCAATAGTTTTGTGCTTAGCAGCAGCACTAAGAATATAAGTTTACTCAAAACAGTCTCCTTTATTAGTTTCCTTTGCTGCAACAACTAATTTTTTAGTTATTGCTTTGCCATAATAGTTTACACTAACGACACATTCTAGTTATTATAGTTAAGCATGACTTATAAGTGAAGGAAAAGAATAAGATGGTATTTGGTTTTTTTAAAAAAGATAAAGTTGTCCCGCAAAATGTGACCAGTGCTAAAGAATCTCCAAAGGGTTTTGATAAATTAAAGCAAAGCCTGGCTAAAACTAGACAAAGTTTTACATCTGGTATCGCAAACATTGTGGTGAAAAACGGCGCAAAATCGCAAGAAATGTTATTAGAGCTGCGCAAGTTGCTATTAGATGCTGATGTTGGCGCTAGCACAACTAGCGAGGTGTTAGAGCTAGTTAAGCAGAATATTTCAGGCAAAGAGCTTAAAGATTCTGCAGCTTTAGAGGCTGTTTTGACTGAGGTTTTGGTAGAGGTATTGCGGCCTTGCGATCCTCCAGAGTTGTTCACGCGTGAAGACTGTTCAGGGCCGCTAACGATACTGTTGATCGGTGTCAATGGCGCTGGCAAGACGACTACTTGTGGCAAACTGGCTCATATGTTTAGTTGCAATAATAAAAAGGTGTTATTAGCTGCGGGTGATACTTTTCGTGCTGCAGCAATTTCACAATTACAGGTGTGGGGTGAGAAAACTAATTGTCAGGTAGTTGCGCAACATTATGGAGCTGATAGTGCCTCGGTTATTTACGATGCTTTTTCATCAGCAACTGCGCAAAAATGTGATGTTATGTTGGCTGATACTGCTGGCAGGTTGCAAAATAAAGATAATTTAATTCAAGAGTTGCAAAAAATAAAGCGAGTCATGAGCAAAATAGATGCGAGTGCTCCTGAGCATACTTGGCTGGTGTTAGATGGCTCTATTGGTCAGAATAATCTATTGCAGGCAAAAAAGTTTCATGCTGATATTGGTTTAACTGGTATAATTGTCACTAAGCTTGATGGTTCTGCCAAAGGGGGCAGTATATTTGCTATTGCTGCAGAGCTAAAATTGCCAATATTTTTTATTGGGATAGGTGAGGCGCTGGATGATTTACAGTTGTTTGATAGCAAGGCTTTTGTATCCGAGCTGTTCCGCAACTAACATATTGACATTACAGGCTCTTTTTGACATAATAATCATCCGAATTAGCTGGTATAGCAGTAATTATTAAAGGTTTATGCATGACAACTTGTTTAGCGACATTAGAAAAAAACTTAACTCTTGGTAATATTGAGAGTTATATTAGTTGGGCTTCTCAAATTCCGGTTTTGTCTATGGAAGAAGAGGTGGAGTTAACTACTAAGCTATATGACAAAAAAGATTTAGCTGCGGCAAAAAAATTAATTTTACACCATTTGCGCTTTGTTATTCATGTTGCACGAGGTTACAGCGGCTATGGTTTGCCTTTAGCTGATTTAATCCAAGAAGGCAATATTGGCTTAATGAAAGCAATTAAAAAATTTAACCCACACAAAGGTGTTAGGTTGGTCTCATATGCAGTTTTTTGGATAAAATCTGAAATGCATGAATATATCCTTAAAAATATTAAAAGCTCTGGTATGAAAGTTGCTACTAAGAAAGCGCAGCGCACTTTATTTTTCAAGTTAAATAAGTTAAAAACCGCATTATCTGCAGGTAGAACTCTTGATACGAAAGAAATAAATATTATTGCTAGTAATCTTAATGTTGACCCTGCAGAAGTTGCTATTATGGAGCAAAGGTTGATGAGTGATCTCAGCTTTGACATGCCAATTAGTCAAAGTTCTGATGATAGTGAGGCATTATGTTTAGAGCACACAATACCTGATACCACTACAAACCAGAGTGTAATGCTTGAGCAACATGATTTCGATACTGTGCGTCAAGAGGGTTTAAGGTCAGCGCTATCTAGTTTACATGAGCGTGAGCAAACCATCATAAATATGCGTTGGCTTGGTGAAACTAAAGCTACTTTGAAAGAAGTGTCATCTATCTTAAATGTTTCTGTTGAAAGGGTGCGTCAGCTAGAGTCTAAAGCTTTAAAGAGCATTAAATCTGTTTTGGTTGCTAATTAGAATACAGGTCAAGATGATCTGCAGCCTTCTCTAGGGCTTTCCCCTGATTGCGCTAAATCCTCAATTACTGCACTTGTAATGTTTGCTGCAGTGTTAGTAGTATAATCAGCATTAAAATCATTATCTGCAGCTGCAATAGCTATGGTTTTAGTTAGCTGTTGTTTTTCGCTATGTTTAGCTGCTGCCATATCTGACTCGCGATCGCCAATCATAATAAAACTAGGCGCATTGTTAAAATTATTTTGGATTATGTTGATCATGTTTGGGTGAGGTTTAAACTTGCCCTCTAGGGTTGCGTCATCGCCGCATACCAGTAGATCAAACATAGTATGGTTTAATCCTGCCGCCTCGAAATCACTCATGAGCAAGTGTCTAGATTTATTTGTTGCTATGGTGAGAGGGTAACTTTGTTGTTTTAAGTTTGTTAGCATGGCTGTTATTTCTGGAAATAACTGTTTAGGCTGGGCTCTATAGTTTTGTAGAAATAGTTTCATTAAATTTTGTTGCCAGAGCTTATGCTGTGGATTATTTATATCAAATTCAGTGAATATCCCAGGGATAATGGTTTCTGCAAATCTATGTCCAACATAGGTCTCTAAAGTTGTCATTGATGGTTTTGGCCAATATCTAGTAAATGGGTATTTTGACTGTTGCTGCAATATGGCCTGGCAGGCATCATATTGACTGTTGCAAAGGTATTTTCCGACATCCATTAGGGTGTCATCCCAGTCGAAAATAAGAACTGTCTTGTGCATTATGCTCTCTAAAAATTAATTGCTTTGAAACTGTAAATTAAAAAAACCATAAAGGCAATTGTATGGCCTGGTTATATTTGTTACGATGGCTGTTAGCTCAAGCCTTAGGTCAGGCCTATGCTCCTAGGCTTGAATTGTGAGGGCAGTTAAATGAGGTTACTGTTATGACAATCGACATTATCTATATAAAATCCTTACATTTGATTTTCATGGTTACTTGGTTTAGTGGCTTATTTTATTTGCCACGGTTGTATGTTTATCATGCTATGTCTAGTGACAGTGTTGGTCTTGCCAGGTTTAAGGTTATGGAGCGTAAGCTATATTATGGCATTACTTACCCAGGCGGCGTGCTTACTAGTTTTTTTGGTGCTTGGATTGTCTATGCAAACCCCGAAATATTATTACAGCCTTGGATGCAGTTAAAGCTGGTATTTTTGACTATGCTTTGGTTTTATCATTTGTTATGTGGGCGTTATTTGCGAGACTTTAAGCACGATAACAACAACAAAACACATGTTTTTTACCGTTGGTTTAATGAATTTCCGGTGATTGTGTTAGTTGTTGTTATGTTGCTTGCAAAAATAAAGCCCGTATTTGTTTTTTATTAGAGGCTGCTGTTTAGCATCCAAGAATTTTTTTCATGCTTCTCGATACGCTTTAGGATTAAGTCACTAGTTGCTTCATCGCCAAGTTCGTTGCATTTGTGCATAATATCAGTAAGTTTTTCAGCCATAGCCATATTATCTTCAGCTAATATTTGCACCATTTCTTTTGCCGTGCTATTTTCATCGCCTTCTTTTATATCAGCTATTGCTAAATACTTAGCAAGGCATCCTGGTGCTTTTGCGCCTGCAGTTCTAATTCGTTCTGCTATTTCATCAATTGCTGTTGCAAGATCGGTATATTGTTCTTCAAACATTTTATGTAGGCTATGAAAGCTGCTGCCGGTAACATTCCAATGAAAGTTTTGAGTTTTAGTGTATAGTACATAGCTATTTGCTAGTACAGTTTCAAGGTGGGGTGCGATTGCTTTATTTATTGCCATATTGTAGTACTCCTGTAAGATTATCAATAGTTAATCTATTATGGTATATTGCAATTAAAATTTTAGCTAGCTAAAATTATTTTATATATGTTAAGTTGTTATTTTATTTTGAGATAGCTCATGCGTAAGTTATGCTTTGTTTTTTATAGGTTCTTGTTATATTTTCTGCTGCCATTTGCATTATTACGTCTTGTGATTAGAGCTAAAGGTGATTTATCTGCGTTGGCTAAACTAAGTGAGCGTTTTGGGTTTTATCATGATATTGCGGTGTCTGGGAGCGTGATTTGGGTGCATGCAGTTTCTGTAGGTGAGTCTATAGCTGCAAGTGTGATGATAAGGCAATTACGGCAAGATCTACCAGCATATAAAATATTGTTTTCGGTAACTACTGCTTCTGCGCGCGCTAGAGCTAAGGCTATATTTGCTGACCAAAAAGATGTAACTATTATTTATTTTCCTTATGACATTATGTTTGCGATTACAAGGTTGTTGGTAAAATTTGATGTTGCTATGGTTGTTGTTATGGAAACAGAGATATGGCCTAATTTATACACAAAACTATCTCAAGAAAATATCCCATTGTTATTGGCTAATGCTAGGCTTTCTGCAAAGTCATGTAAAAAATATGCAAAATTCAGAAATTTCTTTGCTGGAGTGTTTGCCTCAGTTTCTCATATTGCAGCGCAAGATAAATCTGATTTTAAGCGCTTTATATTTATGGGTGCTAATCCTTCAAATATTAAAATATTAGGTAGTATGAAATATGATATTAAGCCGCCTACAAAAACTAGGCCTGATTTGAGTAGTGGTATGTTGTCTTATTTTGCTGCGGCTCAAACTTTCATGGCGATTAGCACTCATGAGAATGAAGAAGAGATTATTTTAGCTGCATTTGTTGCAATAAAAAATTCTTTCCCTAATGCTAAGCTCATTTTAGTGCCCAGGCATCCGGCAAGAGTTGCGGACATCATTAAATTAATAAATGGCAGTGGTTTTAAGTATATTCTTTATAGTGCTGGTTCGCGTTGTGATATTGTAGGGGATATATTGCTAGTAGATAAAATAGGGGTGTTAGCGGCTTTATTTCAGGTATTCGATGTTGCTTATGTTGGTGGTTCTTTAATTGATAGAGGCGGCCAAAACCCGATTGAGCCAGCATTTTATGCGCGGCCTGTATTAATGGGCCCTAGTAGATATAATTTTCATCAGGTGGCGCGTGGCATGAGTAAAACTGGCGGGTTATTATTGGTAACCGATGCTACGGATATGGCAAGTGAGGTGGTTCGGCTATTTAGTGATACTGAGCTCAGCAATGATTTAGGTCGTAGGTTGCTAGAGCACGTTACGTCTCAAGCTGGCTCGACCATGCGGCATGTTGAACTAATAAAAGAGTTATTATGTATAAATTAGTAAAATATGTTTTTTTATAATCAAATAGCATTATTAATAGCGTTATCGCTGTTATTTTTGTTATAGTAATTATGAAGGTTTAATATTAAAAGAGGTTTATTGGGAACAATGGCAGAAACAAATAATCAATATAATTCAGCAGAAATAGAAGTTTTGACAGGTCTTGATCCGGTAAAAAAACGCCCGGGCATGTATACTGAAACTTCTCGTCCAAATCATTTAGTGCAAGAGGCGTTAGATAATGCTGTAGATGAGGCTTTGGCTGGGCACGCTTCTGAAATTGCCCTTGAATATTGTGAAGATGGTGCAATTATGGTGAGTGATAATGGCAGGGGTATGCCTATTGATATTCATCCTGAGCATGGTATCTCTGGGGTTGAGTTAATCATGACTAAGCTACATTCTGGTGCAAAATTTTCAGATAAAAGTTATAAGTTCTCTGGTGGCTTGCATGGAGTTGGTATTTCGGTTGCTAATGCCTTATCTACTAGGCTTGAGGTTAGAATCAGGCGCGATGGTATTGAGAGCATGATTGCTTTTGAAAATGGTTTTGTGGCGGAGTGCTTACATGTTTTAGGCACTGTTGCAAAGAAGAATACCGGCACCTCTATAAAGTTTTGGCCAAACGAAATATATTTTGACACCGTTGTGCTTGCAATGAGCAGTTTGACTCATTTAATAAAGGCTAAGGCTATTTTATGTCCAGGTTTAAAGATAACTCTTGATGATCAGAAGAACAATGAAGTATACACTTGGCAGTATAGTTCTGGTCTTAGTTCATATTTATTAGAGAATATGACTGACGCTAGTATTTTACCAGAGCCGTTTATAATATCTCACGCCGAAAACGACATGTGTGCTGATGTGGCGTTAATGTGGCAAGATCAAGGTGGGGCTGGGGTTACAGAGAGTTATGTGAACTTAATTCCAACTGTGCAAGGTGGTTCACATGTCAGTGGTCTTAGATCTGGCTTATTAGATGCGGTGCGAGAATTTTGTCAAATTAGGCAATTATTGCCTAGAGGATTGCAGTTAAAGCAAGAAGATATTTGGGATAGTTGTTCGTATGTATTATCTTTTAAAATGAAAGAGCCTCAATTTGCTGGGCAAACTAAGGGTAGGTTAAACTCGAGGGTCGCGGTTAGTTTTTTGCAAAGCGTTGTGCGAGACAGTTTAAGCTTGTGGCTTAATGAGCATTTAGATCAGGCTAATGAGTTAGTAGAATATTTTATTCAGTGTGCACAAATCAGAATGCGCAAATCAAAGCAAGTTGTGCGCAAGAAAGTTGTTGCTGGCCCCAAATTGCCGGGCAAGTTAACTGATTGTTTAAACCAGGACGATTTTAACAGTTGTGAAATATTTTTGGTTGAGGGTGATTCAGCGGGTGGTTCTGCCAAGCAGGCGCGAAGTAAAGATTTTCAGGCGGTAATGCCGTTGCGAGGTAAAATTTTAAATACTTGGGAGGTCTCAGAAGAGCAGGTGCTAGCATCTCAAGAGGTGCATGACATTGCGCTTGCGCTTGGGGTTGATCCAGGTCAAGAAGATTTATCTGGTTTGCGTTATGGTAAAGTGTGTATTTTAGCTGATGCTGACTCAGATGGCAGTCATATTGCGACATTATTGTGTGCGTTATTCTTAAAGCATTTTAAGCCTTTAGTTGAGGCTGGTCACATTTACATTGCTATGCCGCCACTTTATAGAGTGGATGTTGGGCAAAAAATATATTATGCCTTAGATGATAATGAAAAAGAGCAGGTTCTAGCGAATATCAAAGAAAATAAGGTTAGGGGTAAGGTCAGCATTCAGCGCTTTAAGGGGTTAGGAGAAATGAATCCGGTGCAATTACGTGATACTACCATGAATGTCGCGACTAGAAGATTATTGCAATTACAGTTATTTGATGGTCCAAGTGAAGAGGCTGTGTTAGATAAGTTGCTTTCAAAAAAGAGAGCGGCAGACAGAAAAGAGTGGTTGGAGTCTTGCGGCAGCTCAGCTGAGGTTTAGCTCTTATCCTCTAGTTGTGGACCAAGATCAGGAAGACGGCGGGGTGAGCCTGCCCCGAGAGGTCCTAGGCCAAAACCAAAAGACAGCCAGCTATGATTCTGGGCCCTGTGGTCATAGCCACAGGGAGTAGGCGTAGGACTCCCTATTGCTTCTCTCCCTACGCCCTATTGCTTGACAATAGGGTCCAGGGTTCAGTATACCGAGTATTACAGCTTATAGTTAAACTGAAAAGCTATAGGGACAATACGGCAGTGATGCTTTGGTATCACTACAAGACACTGCCGTGGCAGGACTTAAGTGGAGGATGTCCGGGTTCCAGAGCCTTGTAGATTGTCAGCTAAGCGCCCTTTAGATAAATATCGTATCTGGTGCTTTGTGATTTTGTGATGCTTAGGTCTGGTTGTATATTTGCGAGTGGGACCGCTGTTTGTGGGCGTTTTACAATAACTTTTTTATTGGCTTTCTTTATGGCTATATTGAGCAGTTCCTCGTTATTATTTGGCTCATCAGCCAAGATGGTTTGCAGTAGTTGCATGGGTTTTTTTACTAGGTTGTTTTTATTTTTGCTAGGGAACATTGGGTCTAAGTAAATTATATCTGGGTAAATTATATCTGGGTAAATTATATCTGGGTAAATTATATCTGGATAGGATTTGGCCATATTTGCTAGATATTCGCAGCTATTTTGATTAATGAATTTAGAAGTTATAACTTTATATGAAGCGCTGCATGCTGCAGCAGCGCTCTGGAGTAGGGCAAAAATTATAGGGTTTTGTTCCAGGGCTATTACTTTGTGTCCAAGGCATTCGATAAGAGCGGTATCTTTACCAAAGCCTGCTGTTGCGTCTAATACAGTTAAATTTTTATTTTTCAGGCCAATTGCTTGTGCTAGTGGGTGTGTTTTAAGGTTTTGTGCGGCGAAATGTTTTAGGTAATATGCAAAATCCACCTTAAATGGTTTTGAGCTTATGGTTGGCAAGATTAGCTCGGCATTCTCAGTATTAAAAAATATTATTATATCTGCGTTTAGTTGGCAAGTCTCAGCTCTTATTGCTGTTATACCTAGCTGAGAGGCTAGATGTAGCGCTTCTAGTGCTTTGCTGGCTACATGATATATGGCTATTTGCATTTACATACTCATTATTATGAGGCGGTCTAGTAAAGTTATCGCAAAAAATAGCATAAGATAAGTGATAGAAAATTTAAAAATAGGCATGGCAAGGTCATTATTATTGGCATGATAAAGTTTTATTGTCATGCTTAAAAATTTCACATTTAGTATAGTCATCGCGATTAAATAGATCATGGAGTTTAGTTTAATAATCACAGGAAGTATTGTGCATAGAGCCATTATTATGGTGTATAACAAAATATATAGTTTGGTATATGGTATGCCGTTGGTTACTGGTAGCATTGGGACTTGAGATTTTTTATAGTCGTCATGCTTTGCGATTGCTAGCGCCCAAAAATGTGGAGGGGTCCAGGCAAAAATGATAAGCACCATAGTTAATGGTGCTGCAGTTATAGTGCCAGTTATGCTAAGCCAACCAAGCAGTGGTGGTAGTGCGCCATTTATACCGCCAATCACAATATTTTGTGGGGTTAGGTGTTTTAGCACCCCGGTATAGACAAAGCCATAACCAACTACAGCTCCTAGGGTAAAATAAGTAGTTATTGAGTTGGTATAGTGCCACAGTATGCTCATACCTGTGACAAGTAGTGTAATCGCAAAAATAATGACATGGTTTTTTTTTAGGTTGCCAGATGCAAGCGGTCTATTTTTAGTGCGTGACATTTGCTTGTCAATTTTTTGATCTAAAATATGGTTTATTACGCCACCCGAGCTGGCGCTGAGGGCTATTCCAATCATTGCCAAAACTGCTGTTTGCCATTTGAAGCTATTATCGTATGCAAGTAGCATGCCGCAAAAGGCTGAGACAACCATCATGAGTACAACTTTAATTTTGCATAGCTCTAAGTGTTGGTGGCATATTTGGTTCCAGCCATTTGTACTTGTGATGTTATTATTTTTAGTATTCATATTATAGTTGTGGTTGCCTTTAGTCAAAAGTATAGCTAACGGTTGCAATAACTAATTATAAGGCCAAATATAAAAAATGCCAATAATCTAGCTAGTAGATTTATGTGGGCATAAATATTCTTGTTAATATTGCAATTATAATATAAAACAAGCAACAACAATGCTTTGTGGCTTAATTTCAAGTGATAAAGCTATCTTTATTATAATTTTTATGTTATTATTGCAACCAGTATATCTTTTGAAAAAGAATTGTGATGGGCAAATTAGGACAGATGAATTATGATAAATAAGCTGAGGGGGGTTTTTTTTAAGTCTGATTTTGCTTTAATCGCATCAGGTGGTAATCCTTTGTCTAATCAATTATTATCTAGTGGTGGTTTTAGCGTAAATAGTAGCTATTTTATTGACAAATCTACTGGTCTCGGATTTATATTTACTGCGAATAGTGGTAACTACTCTAAGGGCTCTCGTCGCCGGCAATTTGCTTGGTTGTTATTATTTGCTATATTTTATCCGTTACTTGGCTTATATGCTTTGCATCGTCGTGGTGACTTGGCTTGGGGTGATGTATTGCGGGCTATTATCTTTTATGTGCCGCTATGTCTTGGCATTGTAGTTATTTCTAGTTTTGGTTTGTTTTGCCCGTTGCGCGCAGTAACTTTGGTGTATAACTTAGAGCATGGTCTGTTAGATAAAGGGTATTTTCCCTGCATGCGTCCGCTTATATTTAATTGTGAGCAGAATTTATTTTCAGCTCAGCATGCCAGAATTGCTAGCTTGCGTCAGCGTATCATTATTAATGTATTATTAATCATGGTTCTCTTGGTTGTTAGGTTTTCACCGGTTTTCATATGGCTAAAGAGCAAGGTAATATTATCTTTGGTTTTAAGTCTTGCTGCATCAAATATTGTGATGTTTGCGGTTTACTTTGCTTTTAGTGCCGCGATTTTTGCTTCGATATTGCTTTTAATTGGCACGATTCAGGCGTCTAATCTCACGGCTTATGCTAGTGCTAAATATGACAGAGTGCTTGCACATCATGTCGTGCTGCATGTCGGTTTATTGGTGGTGGTTTGCGGCTACCTTGCGCTCATGGCTTATAGCGGCGTTCTGATTGCTGCCCCAGTATTGCTTGCAAACATAATGTCAGTTATGAGTATTGGTGCTACACTATTATTACATTATTGGTATTTTAAGGCTGAGGCGCAAGATTTGGTGCGGCTTATGTTGTCAGGCGAATATATGTTTAAATCAGAGCCTATAGTCGCAGTGCTGAGCAATAGGCAAAAGCTTGAGTTGTTAGAGCGTAGGGAGCTGTCTTGGTTGTCTAATATATATTTTAGATTTACAGGTAGGGGCAAAGTTAGGGCTTTAATTGCTAGTTATCATCTAGAGATAGAGGCTGCTTATAAAGATGATGACTGGTTCTCAGATATTTATACACGTACAGTCATAACGGCGAGCATGGCAAATCTTATGGCAAAGATTCGCCGGGTTGATAATGAGGTAGCTAATAAAGGTGAAAAAGATTTGCTTCAGCAGCAGTTAAAGCAAGCTTATCTCGAAGCAAATGGAGCTGTGGCTGTGCAGAGTTATTATAATGACAGTTATAATTCATCTTACCAAGATTTATGTGGAACATATGAAGGGTACCTAAAGTTGCTAGATGAAAAGAAAGGAATGATTGCGTATGAGATGAAAAAAGACTATGTGGCATGTGGTTATGAAGCAAGTGCATTAAGTTTTGATCAGAGTTTAGCAAAGTATATGGGGGTTATAAAAGGACTGCATGCAATATTAAGTATTAAAGATGATCTTGAGTCTTATACAGATGATCTTGGGTCTTATACAGATGATCTTGGGTCTTATGAAGATGAAGCTTGTGCAAAGCTTAGAAGTTATAAACAAAGATTGGGTGAAGATAACTCTTTTCTTTTTGAGGCTAATTCTGATCGTAAAGGTATTTTGCAAAAAGAATTGGGTGCTATCAATAGTCACAGAAAGTATATTAAGGAGAAGCTTGAGGCAATTAGAGCGGTCAACCAGCACGCTAATAACAGTATTTTGCTTGAGATGGCTTTTTGTGAGCATAAGTTATTAGCTAGTTCTTGGATTTACAGTGGTTATTATTGCTACAAGTTACGTGCCTTATATGTATCGCATTATAATTTGCCAGCGGGCATATTTACAGGCAGTGTTGTGCGTGAATTAGCTGTGGCAAACCAAGCTACTCGTGCGCGCGCCACTTTTTATGATGACTTGATTGCGGTATTAGTCTTAAAATTATCAAAATTAGAATCATCAAAGCTAGAGTCCACAGAAGTATTATTACAGCCTGACATTGCAAATAAAGAGATAGTAGGTCGGGCCAAGGCCAGTTATAAAGAGCATTTGAGCAAGACAAGATTAAAGTTTGGAGAGCATTTGCTAGCTGAAGCTGAAAATAAAGGTATTAGTTCCCCAAAAAGATTTATGGCAAGGTTTAGATATTATATCGGTGGTTATTTTATTAAGGCGAATATTATTCATGTGATTTTTTATGCTTGTTGTGCTATAAAAAACAATCTTAGTCAGAATTTTGCGCTTGTATGTAGTAGTTATCGAAATAAATCCAGTATTGATTTTGTTTGTGATAGCGCAGACTCGAATATAAAGGCTTTTTTATTACCTTGCTTAATAAGTTTATTGCAATGTTTTGTTGATTTAGTTTGTTTCCCTATTTTTGCATGTTGTAGTTTTTTGCTGAGTTTATATAATAGTTATAAGTTATGGTTGCCTAGTTTAGACAGGCCCAAATTTAGTTATATATTATTATCTGTGCTCTTTACTATTATAATCGTAGCGTTGCAAATAGTAATAGATGCAATTTGTTTGCCTATGTTTGCTGTCTCTTATCCTGTTTATTGTAGTTTTTATTATTTATCTGAGGTGTATAATAAGTTGCATGAAGATCTACAATCATTAGAAGAGCGGCGATTAAATGAATTGGATAATTTATATGATAATACTCAAATAGTAGGTCCAGGATATGGTGTTGCTAGTCCAGATCTTCAGTACAGTGGTTATAAGGGTTGTGACAATAAGTCTGAATTTCTGGAGGATGTTGGCGGTGAAGATGACAGTGATCGTTGTGAGGTATAGATTATAAATAAAATCAATCTCTTAATAAAACCTTAAGGTAGGGTTGATATTATATATGGCTTATAGTATTATTCTTATCGTAGGCAAAAATTCTTAGGTATAAGTCTAATAAATTTCAATAAAAATGAGGAAGTAAATATGTCATTTAAATTAACAGATATAGGTAAGGTCGTTATTGATAACGCAGAAAACGCAATAGGTTTAGGTTGGGTTACAGATCTTTTGGCAAGAAAGGGCAGTATGACAGCTCTTGCTAAAGCACATCCAATTACAAAAACTTATGCGGACGATCATGACGCAGAATTAAAAAATGTGTTTGGGTTCGAACAGATGGAGCCACAATTAAGAACTTTGCTTCAAGCTATGCTTGCAGCACATAAAGCAACTTCAGCAGCAGAAGCAGCAGCAGAATCAAAAAAAGACCCACTAGCAGCAGCAACAGAAGCAGAATCAAAAGCAGCAGCAGAAGCAGCAGAAGCAGCAGCAGAAGCAGCAGAAGCAGCAGATCGAAAATTACTAGCAGCTCATTTTGACTTCTTTACAGTGACACAAAGTGACAAAGACAATCATACAAATCCACTGGTTAAAGATATGCTAGTAGCTTTCTTAAACGAAGACAAGTCAGCATTTAAAAAAGCTTTTGCCTCGTTTAAATCAGAGAAATGTAAAGAAGATCCTAAAAATTATGTTAAAGATCTTGGTAATGCAGATGACGCATATAATAATTTATATATTGCTTTAAAAAATACTGGAAGTAAGTGTTTTGATGAACAGGATCTAGTAGGTAAGCTTTCTTTGCAGGAAGAATTAAATGTTGTCGCTAAAAATGTTTTGGCTACGTTAGATGAACAAAATAAAGTTAACCTTTTAGATGTAGAGTTTAGAGAAGACGCTTCAGAGCGAGACAAAGCAATAGCCAAAAAAAGAGATGCTGAAAGCTCTAAAAGAGCAACATATTTTGTAAACAAGGATATGCAAGCAAAGTTTGATGAATATAAATCTGGTCTTGACGGTGCTAGAGATGCTCTTAAAGCAGCTAAAAAGACTCAAACTAAAGAAGTTCTTGAATCAACAGAAGGTAAAGTTAATTACGCTATTGCTCGTGTTAAGTCTATATTCGTTACTCTTAATAAAGTAGCTGAAAAACCAGAAGTAATGAGAGCAGAGAGTGCTTTAGAAACTGCCCAAGATAAGTTTGATACTGCTAAAGCAGCACAAGGTTGGGTATTTGGTTTTTACCTTACTCCAGAGTTCAAAAAATTGATTACTGAAGACTTAAGAGAGAGTCAACTTAAAAATGCTCTTGAGTATACCAAAGTAAAAGAAGTTCCTGGAATGTCAACGCTACGCTCTATAGGCTCATCTTTCGAAGAAGCTTTATCTGCAGTAAAATCTTTTTCTGGTAAAGTCGGTGTACTTTTCGCTAGAGCTTGGGAATCATTAAAAGGTATGTTCAAAGCAGCATCATCAAAAGCAGCAGCAGCAAATGGAGCATCAGCAAATGGAGCATCAGCAAATGGAGCAGCAGCACCATCATCAGGATCCTTGGGAGCAGCAGCACTACTAGCGGCGGATATAGTTTTAACGCAGGAGCACCAGCAAATGGAGCGCCAGCAAATGGAGCAGGAGCACTACCATCAGGTCTGCCTCATGAATCAGCAGCAGCAGCATTAGGCGGCGGCGCAGGCTTATAATCTAGAGCATCGACTAAGCTTAGGTTCAGTTAGAAAAAAGCCACATTTATGTGGCTTTTTTTTGTCTTGAGTTTGCGAGGCTTGAGGCTCTAAAAAATGGCAAGGTTCTGGCTGAGCCCCCTAACTGGCGATTATGCCCTTTCATATGCTTTATGATACCCACCGCCTACTTCATGCTACTTGATCGCATGATCCAGGCTGAGCTGTCTTCTTTAATGAGTGTGCGGTCTGAGATCCTGAAACAAGTTGAGGGCGACGCTGCCTAATCTGGACGACGCTGCCTAATCTGGACGACGCTGGCGGTTTAGGAGCTAAGAATGATTTGAGTTAAATCAATTAGAGCCATAAAAAAAGCCACTTAAAAGTGGCTTTTTTTATGTGTTATTTAAAGTTTATGTTACTTTATTTTTTCTTGCTTAAACTCAACTGTTTTTCTAACAACAGGATCATACTTTCTTAAACGTAGCTTACCTGTAGTATTTCTTGGGTTTATTGATGTTGTATAAAAAAAGCCTGTTCCTGCAGAAGAGACTAACCTTATTAAAATTCTCGGTGTTCTTGATGCCATAATTTACCTACTTGATATTATATTTTGCTATAACTTTTTCTATGCCTAGCTTATCTACTATTCGAATTGCTTTGCTAGATAGTTTTAACTTGATTTTAGTGAATGTGCCCGCTACTTTGCCAGGAACTAAAAAAGTTTTAGTATGTAAATTGGGTTTAAAGGTGCGCTTTACTCTGCGTTTTGAATGCGATACGTTATTGCCCGCTACAGTGCGCTTGTTAGTTATGTTACAAATTCTTGCCATGCTGTTACCATCTTTATCTTAAGACTAAACATGATTTATATCAAATAACTGTGCTTTTTGCAAGGAGTATTTGTGACTTTTATTTTTTAGCATGCCAATTTGTGATTGTCTAAAGTGGGTTTTATCGGTTATATTATGGGAGTGCTAGGCTCTATTTGTTGGCTACTTATCGATGTTGGTCAGGCGAGTATCTTGAGAGCACTTAGGGCAAGCCACACCAATGGCTTCCTTGGCCGGCTAAGTTGTCCTGATTAGACAAAGTCGTCCTGATTAGACAAAGTCGTCCTGATTAGGCGAAGTAGTCCTGAACTAGTTTCAGGCTCTCAGCCCGCATGCT
>CAWVRI010000005.1:0-75299 GCA_963932595.1 uncultured Legionellales bacterium | reverse complement strand
TATTGCAAATGCCGGCTGTAAAGGAGCCGTAACAATTGCTACAAATATGGCTGGTAGAGGTACTGATATTATTTTGGGTGGTAGCCTTGACTTAATGTTACAAAATACAAACTCTGCTGCAGATAAAGCGAAAATAACAGCGGTATGGCAAGAGCATCATGATGCTGTATTGGCTTTAGGTGGGCTAGCTATAATAGGCACTGAAAGACATGAGTCAAGAAGAATAGACAACCAATTACGCGGTAGATCAGGGCGTCAAGGCGATCCTGGAGAAACAAAGTTTTATCTTTCTTTAGAAGATGGTTTAATGCGAATTTTTGCTTCGGATAAGACTCGTGAATTTATGCAAAAAATTGGTATGGGGTCAGAAGATACTATTTCAGCTCCAATGCTTACTAGAGCTATAGAAAATGCACAGCGCAAGGTGGAAGGACATAATTTTGACATTAGAAAACAACTTTTGCAGTTTGATGATATTTCAAATGATCAACGCAAAGTTATTTATTCGCAGCGTGCAGAGTTATTAAGTTTAACCGATATTAGTGATATTGTTGTTGATATGCGTATTAATGTTATAAAAAGGGTGTTAGATGATTATGCTCCTGAAGATGTTATGGTTGAACAGTGGGACTTAAAAGGCCTGGAAATGTGCCTAAATGATGATTATGGTATAAATTTACAGCTACAGGAGTGGATAGATAACGATGATACTCTTAATAGGGCTTCATTTGAACAAGAAATATTGCAAGCAATGGTTGATGCATACGAAATAAAAGAAAATAATACTGGCGCAAACATCATGCGTAATATTGAAAAAATTATATTGTTACAGGTTATAGACCAGCAATGGAAAGAGCACCTTGCAACTATGGATCATTTAAGGCAAGGCATTCATTTGCGTGGATATGCTCAAAAGAATCCGGTGCAAGAATATAAAAAAGAATCATTTGAGATATTTACTAAAATGCTAGACAGTATAAAGTTTGAAGCAATTCAAAAGCTACAAATAGTAAGGTTAAATACTAGTAGCCCTGAAGTTGCGGATAAGGCTCCGGCAAATAATTTTGCTAATCAGTTTGAGCAACTACAAACATTAGATGCAAATAAAAATATGAAACGCAATGATATTTGTCACTGCGGTTCTGATTTAAAGTATAAGCATTGCCACGGTAAAATAGTTATGGCTTAAGTTTGATGTTTAGTTAGGCCATCTAGAAAAAGGGAAAGGCAGGTCCTCGGTATTAAAAGTAACAAAAGATACTATTTCGTAAGTATATTGTGCTAAAGAGTGTCCGAAGCTAAGTAGAGTTGGGTGCTTATCTTTCTTTATTAAAAAATGTAGATATTGTAATGCAGCCACTACAATCACTACAGGTCTAAGTAAAGTATGAATAAACATAAAAATTACCATGTATACGAGTCTCATTAAAATATTATCACTTTTCATTTTACTCTCCATATTCTGAATTATCGCCGTTGATATCTGTAATTATATCATTATAAATATTTTCTGCCAGTAGTGTAGTAGATAATTTTTGTTCTGGTAATATATATTTCTCATTTGCCCAAGCTCCAAAATCTAAATCTTGGCAGCGCTTTGAGCAAAATGGAGCTGAATGATTATTGCCGCCAATAGTGGTAGCAGCATTACACTCTGGGCATTTTGCTGGGTGCATTTATTTTATATCCTTATCTTATTAGTAATGGCTGCTAATAGCAGCATGCTAGTTTAAATTGCAGGTGGTTAGAATATAGTTTTCTTTCAGCATCATTAAAATAAATGGCTAGTCTATGTCTACCAACGCTTATTTCTGGCCAGATGTTAGTTGATTCAGAAATTATTTCGACTCTAATCATTTGTGTTACTGGATTAGTTGCTAAATTTTGTTGAAAAAAGCCATTGTCAATATCGTGCTTAGTCATTTTTTGGCTATTTCTTAATAGCTTTAATAACATTTTTACTGCAGATTCTATTTCAGAAAAATATTCTAGCCAATTTTTTAAAATGACTTGTTGCTCTTCATGTGGTTTGTTTAGCCATAAATAAAAAAGAGGTATATTGAAATTTGTTGCTCCCCCTGGAGTAGAGCTGTATTGTAAAATTGCTTTCAGTATGCTGTCTTCTTTTAATTCTTGCACATTATTATTAGCGTGTAGTTTGTCTAGAATATCGTCTATTTCTGAGATTACTGCCGCTAGTTTTGCTTGATCTACTTGTGGGTTACTGTCTAGTATAGATAAAGATGCTGCCTGCTGGCCTAAAGCCTTAGTTATTTTGCTTTTTAGATCAGGTCTATCGGTTGCAATTATTATTTTTATTAGGTTACTGACTGCATTTTTTGTTTGCCAAATATTATTTATATGATTTATATCATGGCGCGCTTGCAGGAACATCTGCTCTAGTATTAGGCAAATTCTAACACACTCATTTAAGGGTTGTTCATGAATGATTTGTGACATGATGCTTTTATTTTCCAGTGTAAATTTATACCATAGTATAACATTTAAAGCAAAATGTCATGTTTATTTGCTGGGCCTTATTTTTTTGTATTATTCCATGCTTAGTTTGCTTAGTTTGCTTAGTTTCAAATCTCAGGAATAATACTCCCTTGCTTGTCTTCCCGGTCTCCTAAGTTGTCTTCCCGGGCTTGGTCCTGACAGATCCCCATGAATATTCCAGAGCAGCTTATAGTTACGCTCGTAATTATAAGGGCAAAAACAATATAGCACTGATAATTTCGCAGCCTCACAAGACGCTACCACAAGAATAAAAGCCATATTTTTAAACCTATACTAGGATGCAATCGTCGCAGGACGTAAGCGGAAGGCAGCAGAATATTTTCTTATTAGCTAGTAACAACTATAAAATATGATACTACCCAAAATATTCGTGGGGATCAGTTATGGATTGGTCTTAGATCTATCTAGCCATATGACTACTATATTTTTATACAATGCTCTAGAAAAGGTCATATAGTATGAGTCTGCGGGCTTAGATCCTGAAAAAATTTCAGGACAACTTCGTCGATTCAGGTTAGCTACAGTTACATTTAGTCGTAGTCAGACATCTATATGAACATATTATTTTATCTTCTGTAATATTAGTTTGTGTAGTTGCTTAATATTACTTTGTAGTGCTGCAATATCAGTATTGTTTATGATTGTTATATCAGATAATGCATTGAGCTTTACATCTGATATTTGGCTGGCGATGATGGCTTTGGCCGTAGCAGTTTTAACATTATCTCGCTTTACCATGCGTGCTATTCTGAGATCTTGCTTGCTTATTAAGGAACAGATCATATCAATGCCATATATTTTTCTGCTATTTTTATTAATTAGAGGTAATGCAATAATACAAAATCTGCTGTTTAGTTGTGATTTTTTGGCAATAATAGCAGCTTGTATTTTAGGGTGTAATAAATTTTCTAGCCATAATTTAGCTGCTTTATCGTGAAATATAATAGTTCTTAATTTTGCTCTATTTAAAGTTTTATTAGCTTCAAAAACAGCGGTGCCAAAATGATTAGCAATGGCATTAATGACCTCTTTATTAGTGGTGGTGATATCTTTAGCAATTATATCTGCATCTAATATTGGCGCTCCAATATTACTAAAGTATTCAGTTGCAGTAGTTTTCCCTGCTGCTATGCCACCACTAATAGCCACCGTGAAAATTGCCATTACTTAATTATTATTAGCAATGATTAGTGATTGTGCGATTATTTTTATTTCTAAGTTTTCTTGTGTCAATCTTGCCACCGCCTTCAGTTATCTCATCTAGGAATTCCAAACTTTCTTTAAAAGCCGCTACTAAATCATTTAGTAGTGTTCTAGTTACATTACTTTTAATAACAACTCTAAACATAGCGGAATCTTTATCTTCATTATTAAATAATGGTATAGACTCTTCTGTGATTGGATGATTATAGCCCATTTTATAGCCACTAACATACCAATGGTGCTGTGATAGAGCATGCTGTAGATCAATGTCATTGTAAGGCAGATTGCATTCTGGATTAAGTCTTGCTGTCACAACTGGCAAACATCCTTTGTCTCCATGATCCATAATTAAAAATCTTGGCTTGCAATTGTGTTGCATTTTTCGAAGCTCATCTCTAAGGAAGCTGGCATTTTTCATCATATTATCAGTTAATGCTTGGTAACCGTCGAATCCGAATCTAATTAACTTATAATATTGTACGAAAGGACCACTTGCAGGTCTTGAAAAGTTTAAAGTATACGAATCTGATTTGCCACCTAAATAAGTTACTGAAATTGCAACATGCTCGCTTAAATCTTTTTTATGCCTCCATAAAATCCAGCCAGTGCAAGGGCAAGATTCACCATATTTATGACCACTAGAAGAGATAGACAAAACATTTTTTAGTCTAAAATCCCAAGCCGGCAAATCTTTTTGAAATGGTGCAATAAAACCACCAGAAGCAGCATCTACGTGAATACCTACTTGAAAGTTATTCTGCGCATTTATTTTCTCTATGATATCATTAACGTCCCATACAGGATCATAATGGCCACCCCAGTGGTTGCCCATTATACAGACAACACCAATAGTTTTATCATCTACTAATTCTGCAAGTTTGCTAGGGTCAATGGTAAAGTCTTTTGAGCTAGCTGTTATTATTCTGGGTTCAATATCCATATATCGAAATAGTTTTTCCCATGCGGCTTGAAAACAGCTAGAGATTATTAAATTTGGTCTAACAGCTAGAACTTCTTCCGAGCTCATGTTGTTTTGTTCGGCATACCACTTACGCCATCTGAACTTTAGCGCTAGCCCGCCTAGTAGGCAAGCTTCAGTTGACCCTACAGCCCCGGCTCCAGGAAACGTTCCGCTTTCCTTGAAAGTTTCTTGGTCAGGGCAGTTCCACAGATTGCCTAAAATATTCACAACTTTATCATGAATTTTATAAGCATTAGGATATACTGTTTGATCAGCTAAATTTACCTTCATGCCCATTAATAAAATATCTTGTTCTTCTTCTTCGCTTTTAACGTTTACGTAGGAAGATGTGTTTAAGGTTGGGGCAAAATCTAGCTCACTAATACTTGAAATTATTTCTTTTGCTGTGCTACGATCAAGCCCAGATTTTGGGAGTTTGTCAAATTCACAGTCGGTTAAGGCTAGCTGCGAGAGGTAATAGCTTTTATCTTCCATGTGTAACAATCCATTATATTAAAAATACAAGTATAACATGCATCTACCATGGTTACAATTTTGGTATGGCTATATGATTTCTGCAACACTTAATAACGGGATATAAACTTTTAGTAATATCGATCCAATAATAGATGCAACCACAATTATTATAGTGGGTTCTATAAGTGTAAAACACGTATTTATATTAGTCTCAAGTTTACCTGCATAGTTTTTTGCTAGCCGCTCTAATGAGGTTGTTACAATATTAGCAATTTCAGACGCATGTAGTTCCATAATAAAATCGCTTGGTAGTATTGCTATTTTTTTTAAAGCACTCGATAAATTAAGCCCTGTTAAAATAAGACTTTTAGCCTGTTTTAATTTGTTGGCTAAATATAAATTATGTTCTATTGCTATTAAAATATCAAAAGCACTCGTTATATCTATTTTTGATTTTAATAACATGGCTAAATTATTAGCAAATAAGCTTATGAAAGCTAATTGATAAAAATTATGTATTATTGGCATATGGTATATGGCCTTATTTATATAGTATTTTGCTCTGACATTATTTGTATTATTTTTATGATGTTTCGGATAAATATTGTAGCAAACTATTATGGCTACCATTAATTTTGTGCACATAGGTAGGAATTTTTCGAGAAGATCGGCGGTATTAACCAGATTTATTAAACTAGGTGCTTCTGATAAATTTAGCTCTGATATAGAATCATAAATTGTGGGTATGATTAGCATGATGAATGCAAGTAATATTGAGCTGGAAACAAATAATAAAAATACAGGATAACTTAAATTTTTCTTTAATGTTTTGATCCTTTCAACTTTTGCGGTGCGTTGTTCTAGTATGGTTGTTAAATTAGCTAATAAGTTACCTGTTTGTTCTCCTATGGTTATTTGTGAAATTAATACTTGGTCAAAATATGTTTTATGTCTACCAATAGCAGCGCTAAAATTATTACCATAAGAGATATATTCGGTAATATCTAATAAAACAGCGCTAAATTCTTTATGGTTAATACTTGTGGAAATATTTGTTATTGCTTTCAATAGTATTTGTTCGTTAGCTATAGAGTTCGCCAGAATATTCAAGAATTTTGTGCTAATAACAATACGGTTAGGCGCAACTAATGTATCAAGAATCCTGAAGTTAGGTAATAATATAATTCTTGAGATTCCTAGCACTTGAAGTTTGGTAATTGCTAAAGAAGCATTATGCTTAGGCAATATACCACTAATTGTTTTGCTATTATAGCTGCCAATCCATCTTATTTGCCAATTAAATACATAGCAAATAGTTGTAATATTTTTAATAATAATCTCCTCCTAATGCGCGCTGTGCCTCAGATTTAGTAGTTATATTTAATTGTTCTAATCGTTTGGCGGACCCTGCTAAAGTTGGTGATATTTTAATATTCTTTAAGTTATTATTGAGAATGTCTGAAACATTTTGATGCCCCAATTGCAAAATCTCATATACACCTATTACTCCACGTAAGCCATTAATGCAGTGGTTACATTTTTTTTTGTTATAGCATATGTTACAAATTTTTCTGACTAATCGTTGTACAATCACTATATTTAATAAATCTATAAATTCATGCTTATTAAAACCTAAATGCTCAATTCTAGTTAAAGTATGTAGGGCATTATTGCTGTGCATACTAGCGATAACTAAATGGCCAGTTGTAGCTGCTTGTAATGCGGCTTTAAGAGTGCAGCTATCTCTGATCTCCCCAATCATTATAACATCAGGATCTTGGCGTAAAAAAGCACGAATTATTTGTGGGGCATCTAGCTTATTTGTGTCGCAAAGACTAGTTTGGCTAATACCCTCTAGAGTTATTTCTACCGGGTCACAAGTTGCCATTATGCTCAGGTTTTTATCCCTAAGCTCTTTTAATATACTATATAAAGTTACTGTTTTACCGCTGCCTGTAGGTCCAGTAATCAATATTAAGCCACTATTTTTTGCCAGTGCATTGTTTATGGCTAATAGCTGTGATTGCTGCATACCTAGGCCAAGTACATTTAAAATTATATTGTTATTAATTAAACGTATTACTATTTTTTGCCCGAATATAGTGGGGCATAAATTAATTCTACAATCAATAGTTTGCCCATCATGTTTGAGTGAGAATCTGCCATCTTGTGGTATTTGAGTCAAATTAATATCTAATTTAGCTAATACTTTTAGGTGGATTTGCACTTTAGTATATAGCTCACCCGGCATAGTGTATATATTATGAGTTATGCTATCTATTCGAAATTGAATTATTACAGTCTCAGCTGTACTAGGTAAAAAATGAATATCTGACGATTTAAGGTTAAGGGCAGTATTAATAACGGTATTAACGATTTCAATAATATTTTGGTTATGGGATAATTTATTTTTTATGTTGCCCTGTAGTTGTAACATTAATATGTGTACCCCGCTTTAATGGCGCCACCACTAGCTTGCCAGCTCAAGCCATTATTTTCTGGCTTAGGTGTTAAAATATAATCTTCTGTTTCTTTGATTCCATATATATTGTTAGGAGTTACAATAATTACTCCTTGTGCTGCAACAGTAATGCTTTTAATTAGGCTTTTGCTTTTGCCTATTATTGGTTTGCTAATACCATTTATGCCAGCTTGGCATTTTGTTAGATCTCCTTGTAATAAATAACATTCTGCCACATCTAATTTTAAAGGTGCTGTTGCGTTTATAATTTCAACATAGTGGGCTTTTTTAGTATATTTTTGATAGGTCGGTAAACTTGCAGCAATTAATATTGCAATTAATGCAATAACTAGCATTAACTCAATTAAGGTAAAGCCATAATGTTTGCAAATATTTAAATTATTTTTCATAAAGGATGCCTGTGTAACTATTAAGATGCCAACATAATCCCGGTGGAAAAGTATAACAATACGGTGTTATCTAATAGCATCAGCAAGCTGTAATTGTTAAGAGTTCTGGCTTAACTTAAAGCCATGTTGCAAAGTATAGGGAGTTTATTTGATTAATAATTATAAACCGCATCGCTATGATTTTTAGTTTTTGACATGTAAGGGTTTGTGGCTGAAGCTTATTACTGATTCTTCTTAACAAAATAAAATATATTATTATCAATAGGTTGTGTCGGTTATAGCTAATTAAGGAGTGCAATATTGTCTCAGCAGTTAATAATTAACACGGTATTACATAGTCTTAATTAATTTCTTATTATGGCTGTATGGTTTTTATATAGGTTGGTAAGAATTAATGTGTAAGTTATATAAATTATATTTTTTATTATTTTTTTCATCGGCATATGCTGCTTGTAATAAGTTGCCAGGCACAATGATCTGTGAGAATGGGATAGAGCCTGCAATTAATGCTAATGGTAATGTTATTTTAAAGCATGTTCATGTTACAGGAGATACTACGGTAAAGGGGCAGTTATTTGTAGAAAATTCTAAGTTATTGAAGTTAGAAATATTTGGATTTTTACAAGCTCAAAATACTACTTTTCTGGGCCCAGTAACTATATGGTCTAACCAAGCCAAAATAACTGGTGGCAGTGCAAAAAATATTCGTATATCAGGTAATAGTGCTGGGCAAACAAGTTTAATTTTAGCCGGTGATTTAACTGTGAATGGTGATATCAGTTTTTCTGGAGATGCAGGCGTAGTGTTAGTGGATAATCAGGTGCATTTAATGGGCAAGGTTATAGGTGGTGTGGTGAAAAAAACAGGGGGTTAATATGAAAGTTTATTATGGTTTGGCAGGGTTACTACAAGGCAAAAGTTTATCGCACGAGTTTTGCAAAACAAACAGCAAAGATGGTAAAGACGGCAAAGATGGTAAAGATGATAATATGATGGCTATGCTAAAAAATAGTTTTTTCTTGGCAGAAAATCAAGATCAGAATGACTAAAGGTTATATTCTACTAATAGGTGAGCCCAGCGATGTAGTGTTGCAGTATTTTGGTAGCTATCTTCTCGAGCAAAATTGCAATGTAGTTTACATTAATCAAAATTTATTAGGGGTAACTGTAAACTTAGATTCTAATTATTGGTATTTGCCTAACTTTGGTAAGGTTTCGCATACAGAAATATTGGGAGTTTATAATCGCTGCATGGGTTTTGACCCTTTAGCTAAAATCGCCTCAGCTGTTTATAATGCTAATATATTTCTGTCTGGTATGCTTGATTATGAATATACTTTGGTTGTGAATAGGCCCTCGGCTATGCTTAGCAATAACTCTAAGCCGTTGCAGAATTACTTATTGCGCACTTTTGGCTTGGAGCATCCTGAATATATTTGTGTGGCAAATGCTGTTATTGTGCAGCATTCATGCAATATAATTTATAAATCTATTTGTTCTATCCACTCAATTGTTAACAAAGTTCAAACAGCAAACAAAAGTTTTGTTAAAGAGCCATTGTTATTGCAGCAAGCTATCAATGGTTACAATGTTAGGGTGCATGTAGTTGGCAAAAGCTTATTTGCTACTAAAATAACCGCAAAGCAAATAGATTATAGGTACTGCAAGTATAATAAGCATGAAGTTTATAATTTGCCTGCTGAAATTAAAAGCATTTGTTATCAAATTGCAGGCAAATTACAGTTATTATTTTGTGGCATAGATCTGATTTTCATGCAGGGTAAATATTATTTTTTAGAGGTGAATACTGCTCCAGGTTACAATTATTATGAGCAATCTTTTCCTGAGTCTGATATAAGCGCTGCTTTATATAAATTATTAATAGGTGAGAAGAATGATTTTGCTACTCAATAGTGACAATTTTTTAGGGAATGCGATTGCAGCTGAGTTATTGCGGCAGCATAAAAAATTTTTTCGTATTAGCAATGATATTTTCATTAATAATTTAACAGTTAGTTATGATGATTCTGGGGCTTTTTGGGAAGTGGATGGCGATAAGGTTTACATAAAAGAATTTACTGCTGTTTATTGTGGCTATTACAGTAACAATGATTCTCCTGCTTTATGCAAAAATGGCTACGAATCTTATTATTTAGCTTCATGCTGGGAGGCATATTTGCAGTATGTTCTAGTTAAAATTCCGCTTAAGATTGGGGTAATAAAGCATGAGTTTAGTTTAGGGAATTTTCTACAGTTGCCAGTATTTTATAAAATAATTAATGGCTTTGGTTTAAAGTCCCCTAGTTATATTTATAGATGTCATCAAACAGAAGCTATCAATGATCTGGGCAAAGGTGATTATTATTTTTGTAATAAGCTTTATTGCGAAGATATTTGTTCTTTTAAAAAGCTTTTAGATTCATCTGCATTAATTATTGAAAAAAAACTTAATATGTGGGGTAAAATATTAATAATTGCTGATAATTTATATTTTTTCACTTTAGAGTGTGGCGTGTGGGTAGAGCGAGATTTGAATTTAAGTATTAAAAATAATATAAAAAAATTATTAAATGTTTTTGATGTGACTCTAGGAAAAATTATCTTGCGTTATAATTCATCTTTTAAAGATTATGTTTTTTATGGTATGAATTTAAATTTAAGTGCAATTGAAATGGAGCTATTGCCCAAAGATATTGCGGATGTTGCTATTCGTTTTTTAAGTAGGTGATTATGGAATTAAAGTTTATAAGTGTGGTTTTAGAGCTGCCAACCTCAGAGCAGCTTGCAAGCTTAGAGTTATTTATTGGGCCTGAGTTGCGCCCATTGTTAAGAACTTGCTGGCTACAGGGTATAGGAGGTTAATTCTTTAACTCATGTAACATATCATATAAATTGCTTGGAAGTGGTTTTTCCATATGTGGGTATAAAGGACAATTTTCAACGTTGTTATCAAGACAATTATAAGAATTGCCAGATTTGATCCAGTTTTGCGATTCTGGTTGTGTAAACATGTGGTTACTTTGTAAAGCTACTGGGAAAGTATTATTATCTGCTCCTTTATAAATACAAGATATTTGGCCAACTTTAATCCCTTGCCATTGTGCCCCTTCAAAAGATGCAATTTTAGTTACAAAAGATGATTCTGCTTGCCATTTTATCTCTGTTTCTGCATTCCATTTTAGATTAGTTTGTTTTAGGTCGGTTGTTTTTGGGCAGTATAATTCTTTTATAGTGGCGTTATTATCTTTGCTTTCAATGCCATGTACGTATGATATTGAGCATAATAGAAATAGACATGTGATTATAACTTTCATAATATTGCTCTTAATAATATAACTCTCATGTTATTATTATAGTATATATTATATTTTTTTATGGTTTTATTTGCTTCATTATTTTATGAATGTTGAATTCTACTTGTTGTTCTATCTTAGGGTAAAGCGGACAGTCTTTGGGGTTGTTGCTACGGCAAATATATGTGTCGTTATTATCTGCTGTCCAGTTCGTGTTATGGGGTTGTTTGAACATATGATTATTTTTGAGCACAATAGGAAATGATAACACATCTGAACTTTGGTAAACGCATGATATTGAGCCAACTTGTATACCGTCCCATTGGGCGCCACTAAAGGTTGCAGCATCTTCACTTAAAGATGGTTCTGTCGACTTCCATTTAATTAGATTGCTCTTGCCAAACCATGCTAGTTCATATTTTGTTAGACTATTCACTTGAGGGCAATAAATTATTTTTGTGGTTATATTGTCATCATGTATAGCTATATCATCACTATTGGCTGCATATACCAGGCTAGCTATCAGAATAAAATATAATGTGTTTTTTAGCATATCATCCTCTAAGAAATTCTATTTTTTATATTATATTATATTTGCTTCGCAGCTGCTATAATTTTTATGAGAGATATTGCTAATTAAAGTTAGCTACATCATAATTAAGCTGTGATAGTTATAAACTTGAGGTTAACATGTTAGTTAATTTTTGTTTTTATGTGCCAAAAACACATTTGGAAATAGTTAAAGAGGCGATTTTTATTGCTGGCGCTGGGGTAATTGGTGAGTATTCTAATTGTTGCTGGCAGACTCTGGGAGAGGGTCAGTTTTTGCCCAGCGTTAATAGCTCGCCTGTTTTAGGCAAACAACAGCAGCTGCACCGACTAGCAGAGTATAAGGTTGAAGTGATCTGTGTACGTGATATTATGCCTAATATTTTACACCAGTTTTTGCTTTCTCATCCATATGAAGAGCCTGCTTATTCGATCATGCCGCATCTTAAGCTTGAGGATTTATAGTATGCATTATCGCAACTTATGCGCTGTAACTGGTTTGATTTTAATTATGTTCAGCTTTACTATGCTGCCTCCGATACTAGTAAGCTTGATTTACGATGAAAACATACATTCAGCTTTTTTCAAATCTTTTAATATTTGTTATTTGGTTGGTTTTTTACTATGGTTTTATAATCGTGCGTCTGAGTATAATATTAGATCTTATGAAGGTTTTTTTATTGTGGTTTTAGTTTGGATAATTTTATGTGCTGCATCAGCATTACCTTTTATTTTTGCGATAGATGATCTAGCTATTGTTGATGCATTATTTGAGGCGACATCCGGTTTAACTACAACTGGCATTGAGATTTTAACTGGTCTTGATTTTATGCCAAATGCTATCCGTTATTATCATCAGCAGTTACAATTTATAGGTGGAATGGGAGTTATTGTATTAGCTGCTGCGGTACTACCTATGCTTGGCGTTGGTGGTATGCAGTTATATAAGTCAGAGGTTGGTGGTCCTATCAAAGATAGCAAATTGACTCCTAGAATGAAAGAAACTGCAGCTTTATTATGGTTAGTTTATGGTAGTATCACTATAGCTTGCATTATATGTTATAAAGTTTTGGGTATGACTTGGTTCGATGCTATATGCGAGGCATTTGGCACAACTTCCACTGGTGGTTTTTCTATTTATGACAATAGTTTTTCAAAGCATGCAAATGTAGCAATTGATATTGCTGCAATGTTTTTTATGATTTTAGGCTCTCTTAGTTTTGCGGTACATTTCATGATGGTAAAGCGCAGAGCTTTTCTAATACATTTTAGAAATTTTGAAAGTAAGGTGTTTTTTATAGTTATGGCTATAAGCATCATATTTGTAACTATGCTACTTGGGGCGAATGATTATTATGCAGACACCTTACAGTTAGTTGATAATGCCGCATTCACGGTAGTATCGATGTTAACAACCACAGGGTTAGCTAATACAAGCTTTGCTTCTTGGCCAGGTGTATTGCCGACATTAATGATGATATTTGGATTAATAGGTGGTTGTTCTGGTTCGACTACAGGTGGGCTGAAGCTTGTTAGAATTATATTTATTTATGAAGAAGGGGTCAGATCTTTGCGCAGGTTGATTCATCCTAAGGCTATTTACAGCTTGCATTTAGGCAAAGATGTTATTAAGCCTGAAACAGCAGATGCTATGCGTGGTTTTTTAGCAATCTTTATTGTGGTTTACCTTGTATTTATATTGGTTGTTATGTTGTCTGGGTTAGATGTTTATACTGCTTTTTCAGCGGTGACAGCTTGTTTATCGAATGTAGGCGCAAGTGTGGCTGGGGTTGCGAATAGTTATGCGCATATACCTGAGGCTACAAAAGAAATTTTAATTTTATCAATGGTTGCAGGTAGATTAGAGGTAATGACTTTACTTGTATTATTCATGCCAAGTTTTTGGCGGCAATAGTTTAGGTTGGTGTTATGCAAAAAAATAATTTAATTTTAGTAGATGGTTCAGCTTACTTGTATCGTGCTTATCATGCTATGCCGCCTTTAAATAGCCCATCTGGCATGCCTACTGGTGCTATTTACGGCGTGGTTAATATGCTGAAAAGTTTATTAAAGCAGCATTCGTCTACAGCTGATATAATCGTAGTATTTGATCCTAAAGGCCCTACTGCTAGAAGTAAAATATATCCGGAATATAAAGCTAATCGTAGTGCTATGCCTGATGAGTTAAGGGTACAAATTGAGCCGCTACATAGCTTAATTAAAGCTCTTGGTTTGCCGCTTTTTATTAAAGATCAGGAAGAAGCTGATGATGTGATAGGCACCTTTGCAAAGCTAGGGGTCTCTCTTGGTTATAAGGTTATCATTTCTAGTGCTGATAAAGATTTTTGCCAGTTAGTTACTAGCGATATAAAGTTAATGAATACCATGACTAATGTCAACCTTGATATAGCTGGGGTAGTTGCGAAATTTGGGGTAAGGCCATATCAAATTATAGATTATTTGGCCTTGGTTGGTGATAGTGCTGATAACATTCCAGGCATTACAAAAGTTGGGCCAAAAACAGCAGTAGGGTGGTTGAGCAAATATGGTGCTATAGAGCAGGTATTAGAGCAAGATTTAACCGGTATTGGATTTAAAAATTTGCAAGCTCAGGTTGATCAAATACCTTTAATGCGCGAGCTGGTAACTATTAACGTAGATTTGGATATTAGTATTGATACTTTTCATGAGTTATTAAAGATTGTGCCTGAGCCAGTAAAGCAGCAGCAACTATTTGCAGAGCTAGGGTTTAAAAATTGGTTAAAAGAGTTGGGTGTTCCGGATCAAGCTGAAGCGCAAGATAAGCTTGATGTGAGATGTCATGCTGTAGTTAGCCTCACTGATTACGATAAGTTGAAGCAATTATTATTAGCTTCTGAGTCAGTTGTGATTAATTTAATATTAAGTGATGACGGAGCTAATTCAGTAATCGGGGTTGCAGTTGCGGTTACTGCTGTCGAGGCTTACTATATTTCGCTGGTGCATGCTGAGAGTACCTTGCCGTTAGATGTAGTTACAATTTTAAGTGATTTGGCCGTGATACTTGCAAATAAGATTATAGTTTCGCACGACATTAAGTTAGTTTATAAGATCTTTATGCAGCACACTATAGCTTTAAAGGGCAAATGGTTTGACACTATGTTGTTGTCTTACGTATTAAATAGTGGCGTTGGTCGGCACAATTTTGATTTAGTGGTTACAAGATATTTAGCTTTAACTGTGCCTATTTATAGTGATTTAGTTGGCAGTGGCAAAAGCCGCCTTCCAGTAGTTGGATTAGAGTTTGCAAAGTTAGTGCGGTATGCAGCTACAAGGGCAGCTATTAATTTAAAATTATATGAGGTATTAATTGCAAAATTACATGCAGCTGATGCCATGAACATTTATTTAGAGCTTGAGCAGCCATTAATTAGTATACTTGCGATTATGGAATGTAGTGGTGTTTTGCTTGATACTGCAAGCTTAGGCGAGCAAGGTCAGCGTATTGCTATTGAAATAAATGCGCTCGAGCAAGCTGTGTATTTAATTGCTGGTGAAGAGTTTAATTTAGCTTCGCCCAAGCAGTTGCGTGCAATATTATTTGAAAAGTTACAACTGCCAATATTAAAAAAGACTCCGACTAAGCAGCCAGCAACCTCAGAAGAGGTGCTAAGTATTTTAAGTAAAGATTTTGAGATAGCGGCTAAATTATTAAGTTATCGCAGTTTAGCTAAGTTAAAGTCAACTTACATAGATACATTGCCACAAGATATTAATCCATCATCAGGCAGGGTGCATTGTAGCTATAATCAGGCGGTGACTACAACTGGCAGGTTGTCTTCAACTGACCCTAATTTGCAGAATATTCCAATTAAAAGTGCCGAGGGTCGTTTAATAAGAAAGGCATTTATTGCGCCAGAGGGTCGAATATTGTTAGCTGCTGATTATTCACAGATTGAGCTTAGAATTATGGCACATCTTTCAGGTGATAGTGTGCTATGTGATGCTTTCGCAAATAAGTTAGATATTCATAGTGCAACTGCTGCCGAGGTTTTAGGGCTTGAGGTGGGTTTGGTAACATCTGAGCAAAGGCGCAGAGCCAAGGCAGTTAATTTTGGTTTAATTTATGGTATGTCAGCTTTTGGTCTTGCGAAGCAGTTAGATATCTCAAGGTCTGAGGCGCAAGAATATATCGATAAATATTTTGCGCGTTATGCAGGGGTTAAAAATTATATGGAAACTGTAAGATTGCAGGCCTTAGAGGTGGGTTATGTGACTACTATATTTGGCCGAAAGTTATATTTACAAGGCATTAAAGATCGTAATGCAATGGTCCGCAAGGCTGCTGAGCGTGCCGCAATTAATGCGCCCTTGCAGGGCTCTGCTGCTGATATTATGAAGGTTGCTATGATTCAGGTGGTGGCTGCTCTTAGCTCCAGCAATATTGATGCTAAATTGTTATTACAAGTGCATGATGAGTTGGTGTTTGAGGTTGCAAAGAATGATTTAGCTGAGCTATCTACGATAGTTAAAGAGGCCATGGAGTGTGCTGCCACCCTAAAAGTGCCGCTTGAGGTGGTGTGTGGCAGTGGCATTAATTGGGATGATGCGCATTAGTTATAATATATAGGTTTTCATATGATAATAGAGTCGCATTTTATACCATTGCATATAGTGTTTCCTGCTAAAGAAAGAGCTAGGTTGTTAGAGGTATTATTTAAAATATTAGCTGAGAAAAAATATTTTGATCATATGCATGCTATGAATAAAGAGGGTGTTGCTGGTTTGTGCATTCATTATAACAGTGTAGTTATTAACAATGATGAGATGCTCGACATTATAAAGCAAGCTGGCGCGAAGATAGCAAGTGGTTATAAGCAGCAAAGTATCAAGGTATATGGCATTCATAGTGATGCTTGTGCTGAGAGAATTGAAAAAAAGTTAGCATCTCTTAATGGGGTATATAATATTGCAGTTAGTGCTGCAACTGGTAGATTATTTATAGAGTACGATAGTGATAGTTTAGAGTTGGCTGTTGTTTGGAGCGCTCTTAAGTCTTTAGGTTATAGTGGTAAAAGGCAGCATAAATCTGTATTGCTGTTGTTAGATAATAAGCAGCTCACTGGGAGTGTAGTTTCTGGGTTGGCATTGCTAATTACCTGTTATAGTTCATATATAGTTAAGAATAATTTTGTTGCAGATATTTTCCTGGGGTTTGCCTATACTGTAGGGCTCATACCTATGCTCAAATCTAGTCTTAGAGCAATTTTTGCACGGCGTATAACTGTGAGTTTGTTGATGTTGCTAGCTGCGCTAGGGGCTGGTTTTTTAGGCAAATGGTTTGAGGGTGCGCTATTATTATTTCTATTTGGTTTAGGGCATGGTCTTGAGCATATGGCTATGGATAAAGCAAAGGCTGCGGTAAAGGCTTTAACTAAAATTGTGCCAAAATATGCAAGTTTAAAGCAGGGTGATGTTATTCAAAGTAGGCTAGTATCTGAGCTTAAAATTGGCGATATTGTGGTGGTTAAGGCAGGTGAAATGTTGCCATGTGATGGCGTGGTATTAAGCGGTAATTCTGCGGTTGATCAAGCTGCTATAACTGGTGAGTCTATGCCGCTAGATAAGTCTATAAATGATGATGTTTTTGCTGGCACTATTAATGGCAGTGGAATTTTGCATGTAGAGGTAAGAAAGCTTGCTGTAGATTCTACTTTAAATAAAATGATAAATATAATTGTATCAGCAGATGCGGAAAAATCACAGGCTCAGCATTTTACTGAGCGGTTTGCTAAGATATTTGTGCCGACTATTTTGTGCATTGTGGTGATGATTATTTTTTTACCTCCGCTGTTATTTGGTTTGAGTTGGCATGATTCCTTATACAAAGCGATTATTTGTTTGGTTGCAGCGTCGCCATGTGCGCTTGCAATAGGAACTCCTGCTGCGGTGCTATCTGCGGTGGCTCGTAGTGCAAAGTTAGGTGCGATTGTGAAAGGCGGGGTGCAGTTAGAGCGCCTTGCGATGGTAAAGGTTATTGCTGTTGATAAAACGGGTACGCTTACTACAGGTGAGCCTGTAGTTCAGGGAGTAATACCTTTTGTAGATATTAGTGAGAATGATATTTTACAAGTTGCAGCAAGTATTGAGCAGTCATGTTTTCATCCTTTAGCGCGGGCTATTGTGCATAAGGCGCAGCAACGGGGTTTATCTTTAGATCTTGCGCATGATGTTATTGAGGTTTTTGGCAAAGGTATGCGTGGTGATATAGCTGGTAAAAGAGTAGCTGTAGGGAGTGTCTTATTGTTGCCTAATATGGGTGATGAGTTAAAAAATCGTTATAATGAGATTCAGAGTCAAGGTTTAACTACGGTCTTAGTTGCAAAAGATGATGAAGTATTGGGGGTGATAACTATTAGTGAAGATATTCGTCACAATGCGTCTAGTTTTGTTAGCAAGCTTGCAAAATGTGGTATTGTAGAAACTATTATGCTCACTGGTGATAGCTTTAGTGTTGCAACTAAAGTTGCCGCTCAGGTAGGAATTAAAAAGGTAATTGCTAGTTTATTGCCTGAGAATAAAGTTGCAGAGATCACGAAGCTCAAGGGTGAGTATAATGGCAAGGTTGCGATGCTAGGCGATGGTGTTAACGATGCGCCGGCAATGAGTTCGGCATTAGTTGGCATAGCTATGGGTGGAGCTGGTTCTGATGTGGCATTAGATGTTGCTGATATAGTTTTAATGCAAGATAACTTGGGATTATTGCCAGAGATTATTGCTTTAAGTAAGCGTACTGCATGGGTAATTAAGCAGAACATTTTCGCCTCTTTGTCATCGATAGTGTTTTTAGTTGCTGCGGCCATTTTCGGAGCTATTAACCTTGCCAGTGCAGTTTTTATTCATGAAAGTATAAGCGTGCTGGTGGTGCTCAATGGTTTGCGCATGTTGCGCTTTAAGGCCAAAATATAGCCTTGCTGCTGGGCTTGCTTAGCAGCCCAAAACCGACGAAGTCATCCTGGGCTTGGTCTGGAGTCTCTTGGTTCATATGAATGCTATGTTTTTATGCAAAGCTTTGGCTGAGATTGTATGATTAGATATAGTGGAAACAATTTTAGGACGACAGCTTGGGGGGGGTAATGCTCTCTCGCTAAATTAGCTATTTTTTTGTAGTTGCTGGATTCACTTAATTTAAGACAATTAAGCATGGCTATGATAACTAATTTTGCTGCTGTTGCATGGCATCTTCTTTTATCAAGCCTAAAGAAAGCTATTATAGCATTATCAAATTATGGTCATAAAAACTGCACTCTTGTCTTTCATAAAGACAATATATAAAAAGAACTTGTCTTTACAAAAGACAAGGTAAAGAAGTCTGTTACTATAACACTAAAAATGGCTATGAAGTTGATTTTGTAACTATAGATAAAAATGGAGAACGCGAAGTAATTCAAGTAACATGGGATAGGAGTGCTACCTAAGCTGCTGAGCGCAGGCAAAGAGCATTAGAGTATGTGGAAAAAGAACTGGGAATAAAAGGTAGAATTATCACTCACAAAGAGTATGCGCTTGGCATGCTATAAGCGAGAGATGTCTTTATAGCTTACATTATTCCCGAAAGCTGGTTCTTGGGCTAAGAATTAGTTACATGCTCACTTTTATATTTTAGTGAAAATATCAGATTATAAGAGCATTTCGTTGCAATAATGCTTTTTTGTAGACTCGTACCTACAAATATAATATTTCATGCATACTTAAATTATGCTATATTCATTACTATATGTATTTAAATATTAGTGATTGAGAATAGATTAATGCTAAATATAAAAGTTGCACTTGGAGTTAATGTAGATCTGCTATTTGACTACCTTTCAGAGCTTGAAGTTAAGGTGGGGGCTAGAGTAGTCGTGCCTTTTCGCAATAGAGATATGGTCGGTGTTGTTTTTGAAATCAATGCCCAACATGAGTGTGAATACAAAAAAATAAAACAAGTTAAAAAAATATTAGACCATACGCCATTATTGTCAGAGCATGATATGAAATTTATTCATTGGGCGAGTAATTATTATCATGAGCCTGTTGGACTTGTTGTTATGCATGCCTTTCCTAAGTTAATGCGCGATGCTAAGAATAATTTTGAGAAAAATGTTGCATATATTAATTGTGATTTAGGTAAAACAAAGTTGTCAGGCAAACAACAAGAGCTGCACCAATGGCTCTCTATCTCATCACGTAGTTGTTCAAAATGGCATCTTATAAGTGCAGGGTTCAAAGAAGCAACAATTTTAGCTTTAGAAAAAAAAGCTGGGATTGCTAAAACAAGTATTGAAGCAAGTAAGCCTTATGCTTCTCAGCCAAGTCTAGTAACTTTAAATGATATGCAAGAAAATGCAGTAAAATTAATTACCGCCACTCCAAAGCATGAGGTTTTTTTGCTTGATGGTATTACTGGTAGTGGCAAAACTGAAGTTTATTTAGAAGTAATTGATGAAGTTTTGTCTACTGGTAAAAAAGTGTTAATACTACTTCCTGAAATTGGATTAACACCACAAATATTAGCTAGGTTCAAACGAAGGTTTAATACTAATATGGCCGTTCTTAATTCAGAGTTAAGTGATGCTCAGCGCCAAGCAAATTGGATGCAAATAATTTTAAATGAAGCAAATATAATAATAGGCACAAGGCTAGCAATATTTACGCCTATTGCAAATTTAGGCTTAATTGTAGTAGATGAAGAGCACGATAGCTCTTTTAAACAGCAAAGTGGTTTTCGCTATATGGCAAGGGATTTAGCGATTGTAAAGGCAAAGATGTTAAATATAAAAATAGTTTTAGGCTCAGCCACTCCATCTTTAGAGTCTTATTATAATGCTAAAGTAGGCAAATATAAAAAAATACAGCTAGCAAAGAGGGCTGGAGCGGCCAAGTTGCCAGAGGTTAGATTAATTGATTTACGTGCTAGAAAGCTGCGGCATGGCTTTTCGCCAGATTTAATTACAGCAATAACTAAACATATTGCAGATGACAAGCAGGTACTATTATTTTTAAATAGAAGAGGATATTGTCCAGTAATTTTATGTCATAGTTGTGGCTGGAGTGCAAAATGTCAAAGTTGTGATACAAGTTACACTTATCATAAAAAAAATAACTATCTTTTTTGTCATATTTGTAATGGCAAAAAAACGGTAATTAATAATTGTGAGGCTTGTAATTCTACTGAGTTATTGCAAGTGGGTTTTGGGACTGAAAAATTAGAAGAGCACTTATCTGAAATATTTCCAGATACAAAAGTCACAAGAGCAGATCGAGATGTAGTAAATAAAAATAATACTTTATCGGATATATTAAGCTCAGCATATGCTGGTCAGCCGCAGATTTTGCTAGGTACGCAGATGCTAGCAAAGGGACATGATCTGCCAAATCTAACTCTAGTCGGCATTATAGATGCTGATGGCGCACTTTATAGCAGTGATTTTCGTGCTAGTGAAAAACTGATGCAAAATATTGTTCAAGTATCAGGTAGAGCGGGCAGATCTGACTATAGGGGTGAAGTTTTAATTCAAACCCACTTGCCAGAGCATAGCTTTTTTCAAGCAGCATTAAGTGCTAAATATGACAAATATAGTGCGATGGCTTTATTAGAGCGGGCAAATTCAGGCATGCCACCTTATGGGTCATTAGCTTTATTGAGAGTTGAAGCCACGCGTGCGGAAATTGCCTTTAATTACTTAGCAAAGGTTAGGGGGTTAATCAATATAAACAGCTATGCTGGTGTGCAAGTTTTAGGTCCAATGTCAGCTCCTATGCCCAAAAAGTCAGGCAAATATCATGCTCAATTATTGATACACGGCATGAGTAAGCCTAAGGTACATGCATTTGTTAATCAGATGTTATTAAAAATAAATATGCAAAAAAACAATAATGTTAAGTGGAATATTGATATTGATCCACAAGAAATGCTGTAGCTATGTTTGTTGCTCTTCTACTTCCTTTGCTGATTCTTCAGGTTCTTCAGCTCTAGGGTCAAATTCTGAGGATACAGGTGTTGTTGTTGGTTGTAGTGGAATCGCCTTGTCTTTATGTAAAGGATTCTTATCAGTTACCGCAAATATTCTGACTAAGATAAAAGCGCACAGCATAAATAATATTAAAGAGAAATATATAAATAGACCAGATTTACCGAATATTGTGTTAAAGATGGGAGTTGATATTGGTCCTACAGTTGCTCCAACACCATAGGATAGCAATAGCCCTTGGGTGGCTTTTACAATATCTTTATATTCTATCATATCGCAAGCCATACTTATTCCAATAGGGTAAATGCTAAAAGTTAACCCGCCTAGTAAAAAGATTGAGATAGTGAATATGAGTTGGTTATTAAATGCAGCATAAATTGTAATTAAACTAATTACAGCAGATAAAAATGTTACGATTGCTAGCACATAATGGCGATTAAATTTATCGGATAATAACCCTACTGGGTATTGTAACGCCATACCTCCAATAATTAAAAAGAACATATTATAGGCAATTTCTTCCATACTAAAGCCAAGGTCACTCATAAATGCTGGGGTTAATAGTCCTAGCCCTCCTTGCATTACCCCGCCTATAATGCATGCGAGCATGCCTGAGCCTGATGCTTCCCATAATTTTTTGAGACTTAAGGTTGATGGCTTTTCTATTTGAGGGTGAGTGACTTTGCTCATAGCAAGTGGCAATACTGACACTGAGGCAAGTAAGCTACTAATGCAAAATAAAAATATGCTTTGAGATATTTTAAGCGTTAAGAATAGCTGGCCTACAGCCTGTGCTAAATATGTTGCTATCATATATACTGATAAAATAACGCCTCTGTTACTTCTATCTGAAGAAGCTAGCAGCCAGCTTTCTATTACAATGAATATGCCAGAGGTGCAGTAGCCAATAAAAAATCGAATAACAAGCCATAGCCATTCATTGAGGTAAAAACCTTGGCATAGATAAAGGGCTGACATTAGAGATGCAAAGGTTGAAAAAGCACGAATATGTCCAACTCGAACAATAAATGGCTCGATAATAAAAGCACCAATAGTTAATCCTGCATAAAAAGATGATGATGCTAGTCCTACCATAAAGTGAGGGATATGTTCTTGCCCCAGTTCAAGAGTTGTTAAGGTGTTAGACAAGCTTTCACCTGGTATAGCTATAACTAAACTTGCTATGACAGCTAATAAATTTCTTATATTATTTTTGTTACTGGATATATTCATAATGATCTCACAAAAGTATATGAGTTGGGTTTTGACATTTCTGCGTTATATTGATATTTGTTTTCATCAAATTCTTTAATTGCCAGTGGGTTGTTTATTTTATTCATTATAATGAATTTTGCCATTAGCCCTCGAGCTTTTTTTGCATGAATGCCAATGGTTTTATACTTACCATCTTTAAATTCTTTAAAATCAATGTCGATTATATGTGATTGTGACTTTTCATCTTTAATTGCTTTGCTATATTCCTGTGATGCAAGGTTTACTATTGTTTTATGTTCATGGGTTGCGAGTTTAGAGCAAAGGTGCGATGAAAGTTTATCGCCCCAGAAGTCATATAGGTTGTTACCATATTTTGAGGTTAGCGGAGTTTTCATTTCAAGTCTATAGGCTTGCATGGCATCGAGTGGCTTTAATAGGCCATATAGGCCAGATATTATTATAAAATGCTGATTGCAAAACTCAAGTTCATCGTTTGATAGGCTTGCAGGTTCAAGTGCTTGGTATGCGTCACCTTGAAAAGTCATAATGGCTGTGGCAAGTTTTTTTTTAGCTAAAAAACAGCAGTCAAAATCTTCAAATCTAGCCTTGTTTAGTTTTGCAAGATCTGGGCTTATTTTCATTAATTGTTGTATATCGCAGACAGATTTGGTTCTTAATTCGTTAATTAAAATTGCTGCCTGATCTTTATATTTTGGTATAGATTTTGGGCAGCAAGCAGAACCATTGTTTATGTTTTGCTTTTTAGCTGGAGATAAGACAACAAGCATACTAATAATTCCAGTAGATAAATTCCTGTGAATTATTAAGATAAACTAATATTTAGCAGCGATGCAACAAATAAATTATGTAATTTAATTTAAATAATTTAGAGCGGGTTATGCTATTGCTTCTTCTAGCTGTTCTTCTTTTTCAGTTGTTGTTATTTTAGGCAAGCTGGCATTAACTTTATTACGCATTTCAAGTCCGGCTTTGAAATGTGGATGCCATTTTTCAAGCGTTACAACTATTTCGCCATTTTTGGGGTTGCGGGCATTATTTCTAGCTTTTCTGTATCTTAGAGATATGCTGCCAAATCCACGAACTTCTATACGTTCGCCATTTGCCAATGCTTCTATCCAGATAGAAATAAGTTGGTTAACTGTTTTTTCTACCTCTTTGTGTGGTGAGGTAGGTATTTTTTCAGCTATAGCATTTAGTAGTTCTGATTTAACCATAATAAAGCACCTGTATTTAATTTATTTTAAGTTTATAAATTATATGATAGCAATGGTAATGTCAAATATAAAATATACTTAATTATTTGGTAAAATATTGTTAATTTTAGTTTTATGCTAGATTATTGGGGTGATGTGTCTTATTATTAGGTCTATTAATAAAACTGTTCGCAAGTACTAAGGGGATTTATATGACGCATGGTAAAAACAAGTATTTATTACAAGCTATTTTAACATTAAGCATGTTCTGTAATATTGCTATTGCTGAAAATATATCTGACTTATATAGTGCAGAGATTAAGGTTACTGACAAATCTGCTGAGTCATGGGGTGTTGCAGTAAAAAAAGGGTTGTTAGAAGTTATAGTGAAAGTTAGTGGGAACACGGGCGCGGTCACCTTGCCGCTCATACAAGAAGAAGTAGAAGACTCAGGAAAATATGTACAGTATTATAACTATACTGACTATAGTCATAATGATGATGCAGGATTGAATTTACACATGGGGTTTGACAATGAGCTGGTAGATAAACTATTAGCTGATTCTAGTCAGGCTATTTGGGGTAATGATAGGGCACAAACTCTTGTGTGGTTCTTTAATGATAATACTAGCAAAGGTAATTTCTTGACGCAAGAAGGTCCTGAAAGCAATATTTTTACTGACTCTGCAAAATATAGAGGCGTTAAAATCATGTTCCCCATAAGTGATTTAAAATATGTTGATACACTTCAAGAAAAAACTGCGGATAAAGATCTCACTAAAGCCTTGGTAGATTATTCGGCGGCTAATTATGCGCCAAATCAAGTGTTAATAGGCAAGCAAATTAGTCAGGAACAGAATGCTATCTTTTGGCGTTTAATTGTTAATGATGCTGAGTTTAGCTGGAAAAGTTATGGTGATACTTTAAAAGATTCAATAGAGAGTGCTGTTAATCATTTAGTTGATGATATGGTTTCTGGTGGAGCAGTATTGCAAGCACAAGATATGAAAGGTAGTATTAAAGTTGCTATTGATAATGTTGAGAGTCTAGCAGATTATGCTGCTATAGTTGCAAAGTTACAGCATGACTCGGTAATAGATTCATTTAATGTGGCGTTTATCAAAAATAACAGGTTAGGGCTTAGTATTGTTGCCAAAGGTGGTTCGTTAGCGCTAGCGAAGTCGCTAGATAATTATGATGATTTACAGCTAGAAGTTGATGTGGCTGCATATGACGATGTAGAAATGTTATATGCGTTGAAGCATAGCAAATAATTATGAGCAAAGGTGAACAGTTAATTCTAGATGTTTATTGCGAACCTAGGCTCAATTTTGCAAATTATATTGTTGCAAAAGAGAATGAGGTTGCTGTATCTTGTTTGGCTAGGTTAATACGTGAAGAGTTAACACCTGAAGATAAAAATGATTTTGGGTTTATATACCTGCATAGTTCTTGTAAAAGTGGCAAAACCCATTTATTAAAATCTTGTTGTTATGCTCTAATTAAGTCGAGAACGCCACATATTTTTTTAGATCTTGTTAAAATCACAAGCTTATCGCCAAGAATTCTAAGCGGCCTGAGTAGGGTTAGCCTAGTTTGTTTAGATAACATAGAGCATGCTGTAGGCAATGCAAGCTGGGAAGAGGCTATATTTAATTTATATAATGAGCTTGCAGTAGCAAAAGTGCCGTTGATTGTCTCTAGTTGCTATTCGCCCTTAGAAATTAATTTTGATTTACCAGATTTGAATTCTAGAATACGTTCAGGCTTAAATTTTAAATTAGCAGAATTAAATGACGTAAATAAAATTAAGGTAATGAGCAAAGTGGCTAAAGAAATGGGGTTTGATATGCCTGATAGTTTGCTACATTTCATGATTAATCATTCTGACAGGTGCTTGCAGTCCTTAATCGAGCTAGTTAAGAAGATCGGCCATATAGCTCTTTCTGAAAACAAAAAGCCTAATTTAAACACTGTAAAAAAAGCTATGAGTGTGATGTGAGGTTGCAGTAGTTGAGCTAGGGGCCAGATAATTTAACGAAGTTGCGGGGGTGGCCAGCTTATATCCATATAATTATTTGCGTGGTAGTAAATAAAATAATGAAGATACTACATATATTATGCGAAAATTAGTGCTAGTATGACATGATAATAGTGTGTTTGTGCAAGAATTTTCTGCAGTAGGTATACAGTGTTTGCTATGGTATGACCCTAGTAGATCATGGTCGTTATATGGGTATCACACCATATGCCATATACTCCACTAGTTGTTATAATTGATAATGCTTTATGCCTTGCATTTTAGGAGTTAAAGTCCTATAATGCAAGGTATGTTGAAGAGATTAATTACAGAATATCTGCAAGAAGAAATAGATTTCAGCCCTGCGGTGGCGCTACTTGGTGCGCGCCAGGTCGGGAAAACAACGCTTGCAAAGAAAATAGCTAGTCAAATTCCATCCATTTATCTTGATCTTGAATCGCCGGCAGATTTAGCAAAATTAATAGACCCCATAACATTCCTGCAGGAAAATAGTGATAAGCTGATTATACTTGATGAAATACAGCGCGCCCCTGATTTATTTGCGGTTTTACGAGGCGTGATTGACAATAATCGTTTTGCTGGTAAAGAAGGAAGGCAGTTTTTGCTTCTTGGGTCTGCTTCGATGGATTTGCTGCGTCAGTCTTCTGAGAGTCTTGCGGGGCGTATTAGCTATGTGTATATGAGTGGCCTGAATATACTTGAAACAGGTCAAGAAAATACCCGTACTCTTTGGCTGCGTGGTGGATTCCCTAATAGTTATCTAGCAAAGAATGACGAAGTAGCTATGCGCCGAATTGAGAATTTGGTTCGTACTTATTTAGAGCGCGATATTCCTCAAATGGGCTTTAATGTTCCCGCTATCAGATTGCGGCGCTTATGGACTATGCTTGCCCACTTGCAGGGTGAGACTGTAAGCTACACTAAGCTGGCTTGCAACTTAGAGGTGAGTCAAAAAACCATTAACCACTATATCGATATCCTGATTGACCTATTGCTGGTTAGGCGTCTTGAGCCGTGGCACGCAAATGTAAAAAAACGTTTGGTGAAATCGCCGCGATATTATGTCCGTGATAGTGGAATTTTGCATCGCCTGCTTGGAATTGGTGATTATAACTCATTATTGTCGCATTCCATTCTTGGTAAGAGTTGGGAAGGTTTCGTTATTGAGAATATTCATTCTGTCTTGCCCCTTTTGGCTGAAACTTATTTTTACCGTACTGCTGCTGGGGCCGAGATTGATCTAGTAATAAAAATGCCAAATTTAGAGGTTTGGGCGGTAGAAATAAAATATGGTACTGCGCCTAAATTAGGCAAGCATTATAGCCAGACATGTGATGATATTGGTGCTACACATAAGTTTGTCGTCTATGGTGGTGATGATGAGTTCCCAGTTGGTGATGATGTGCGCGTTATCTCTCTTTCAAAGATCATGGAAAAACTAGTTTCCGTTCAAGCAGGGCTGCTTTAAACCCAGCCGATTTAGTGAACCTTTACAAGGAAGACTTCACTATATTAAGTTTAAATAAAAAAAGTTAAGGGTGGCAATATTCGCCACATGCCTATCAGTAGCGCGTTTACCAGGCCTTGATGTTCGCTCATAAACCCTAATATAACACTAAATTAAATTAATTTAAGCATATTTTGAATAATGTACTATACTGATTTTAAGGGTGAGTTTAACTTTTGTTTGGAAAGGATTCCTGCAGCAACTTAAGTTAAACATTTAGCACAGCATATGCAAAGTATTTGGAGGGACCCAATGCAAAGTGTACCATCATATTCAGAGGATCTTAGTGGCTTAGACGCTACTTTAAGATCCTTTCTTCGTGAAAGTAGTGGCCAGTTAGATTTATTGTTTGACAAAATAATAACTCTGGCTGAAAATCCAACGCCAGAATCTCTGGTTGCGATTGTAGAGATTTATATTCAAATGAGTAGAATTATTGGCTCTACTAGTATTATAGATCAAGCTTATGATAACGGCGAGTTAACGGCAGATACTTTGCTTCAATATAAGCAAAGTATTGACCCGACGCTAAGATTTATATTACAAGCTGAACAAGATGATAAGCAGGCTAAAAAAAATAATGCATCAAGATTAGCGCAGCATAATTATGACGGCATGCATAAATCTATTCTGGATGAAACAACATTATGGTTAAAACAGCGCTTAGCAAAAACTTCTTCTTCAAGATCAAGCTCTTTAGTTGCGATAGTTGAATCTAAACCCTATGCAAATAGTGTTGCTTCGCTTGAGCAGGCCGGTGCTGCTGGTAAGCCTGGTGTTACTTCTTTAGCTACAGCGCTTGTATTAATGCTACATTCTTTGCGACAAGCTGTCAGTAGTAAAAAAACATATAGCCCGGGCGAAAGAACTCTTTCCGACCCTGTTGCTAGTCATTATTTAGCGAAATTTGAGGTAATAGCAGCTGATCAGCAAGCTACAGGGCCAATTTCAAAGTTATATGCAAATAAATTACATGATATAGATTCGATCTTGGAGTGGACAAGATCATATATGCAGTTGCAGTTAGCGACTATTTTTGATTCAAAACCTGAATTATCGATAAAAAAATCTTTTTTATATGATTATTCTGAAAGTGCGAACAAAACTGATCAAGGTATAGGGGATAAGGCTGCTGCAATATTAGGGTTGTTTTTGATTTCAGTGCAATATAATTATTTGCGCAGTAGTGCGCGCAATAGTGAAGATACTGCATATATTATGAAAAAATTAGTATTATTACGACGCAATAAAATATTCACACAAGAATTTACTACTGCAGATATAAAGTTTTTAATAAAACATGCCAACACAAATTATGTTACTGCTGCTGCTGAAAATATATATAAATTATTGCCTAACTTAGATAAAAAAACAGTTAAAGAAATAGCGGCAGGTTTTAGTGGGCATGATATAGCATTATTAATAAATACTTTTCGTCGACAGTCTAAAATTCATGAGCATGGTGCGGTATATGGAGATCTTGGGCTGTGGGTAGAGCATCTGATTTATTTATTCAACCGCAAAGCAGAATCTTTGGGAGACGATGCTGATGTAAATAGTAGCTTTGCAGTAGAGCTATCTCAGTTTTATTATTTCAGAGATAGTTATGGTCTGACTTTAGCAAGCGCTAATTATATGTTTGGTGATCCTAACTTTATTCAAAGTTTTAGTACCTTACCTGCTATACAAGCTTCAAGGCTTTATAATAGTGAGCGTTATGGATTTGTTCCTGTTTTTACCTTACGTCAAATGCTTTTTAAATTAAACCTACCTGTAGAGTTATTTGTAGGGATAATTGCTAGTGCTTATATGAAGAGGGATGTGTTTTACAGTCCTCATGAAATGCATATGTTAGATATGGCTTGTGAACATAGACCATTAAAAGAAGAATTATTTTTAGCAATTTCGGCTAATAATTTTAGTACAGTTCGAACTGCTTTAACATATGATGAAATGTTGCTGGATGCCACAAATGAAAGCAGTTTAAGTCCTCTGAAAGCAGCAGTTATGACAAACAATGTGAAAATGGTTAAGTTTATAATAAGTAAACTTATTACTAGAAATAAACAGTCAGGTATAACTGCAGAAATTGCTTTGCCTTTGAAGTTTGCGATTGCTAATAGGAAACAGGATGTAGCTAAGTTTTTTGCAGCTAAGCTTGGGATAGGAACATCACAATTGCAAGAGAGGGTTGCGGCTGTGAATAAGTCCTTACCTGAAGGTTCATCAGCACAGAGTGTAGTTAGAAGATTTAGTGCTGAATATTTTCATAATATGTTGATGTTGACTGGTAATTTTTTATGTAAGTTATCTGGTGTTTCGTTATTATTGTGGATTGCAGCTGTCGCTAGCAATAGCGCTATGTTTGCAACTATATTTGCTTTTTCTACTGGTATTCCTTTGCTTGTCACCTGTTTTATGCATTGTATGATAAAGAGCTGGTCTTTTATTAGTAGCAAGCAAGCTGTCTCAGCGGTCCCAGAAGCTGTAACAGGTTCAGATCCGGTGGAAAATTTAGCTGCTAAATTTAAAGCGAAATATTCTAACAATATATCGGTATTTGTTAGTGATTTCTTGTGTAAATTATCTTGCATTTCATTGTTAGCATGGGTTGTTGCTGTTGTTAGCAATAGTGCTATGTTAGCAACTATATTTGCTTTATCGAGATTTGTGCCTTTATTTTCTGTGTGTTTAATGCATTGTTGCATGAATAGCTTGTCTTTTTTCTCTGCTGTTGACTCTTTAGCAATTAAGCTTGGTTATGGCAAGTTTGCAACTCATGGGCAGAGTTCAGTTAGTCCGGAGATGGCAGTATCTTATGAGATGAATGTGATGCCAGCAGTTCATAAAGCTCAAGATGTTGGATGTGATGGTGTTGTAAAAGTTGATTGCACGGTTAAGGGAGTATGATATTATGCGTGAAATAATACAAAGAAGTTTAGCTTCATCTTTAGAGTCTTATCAAAAAGTAGATAATATCAATATCATGCTGGCAGATATATTTGCACATTATATAGCTTTATGTGCTATTTATGAAGATAGGCGTGGTTGTGAAAGTGCTTTGAATGAGGTGCTTAGCTCTAGTGATATGGGGGCTTTGCATAAGGCTTTACACAAAGAAGGTTTTCCGGCTATTGCCTCTAGAGTGCATAAATTTGTAGTTGCAGGATCTTTTGATGCTAGTCAAGCAAAAAACTTATTTGAATCTAATGAGGAGGCTGAGCGGTCATATAAATCAATGCTGAAAAAATTTATTTTTACAACTAAAAAGTCTCAGCATCCAAAATCAAAACATTTAAGATCATTTATGCATGTGTTATCAGCGCTAGAGAAAAGTTATGCTATTCAAGCTAAAGGCTTACCAGTTGTAAATCATGGGCTGCCTGATACCAGTGTAGATTATAGTAAAGATGATATGCAATGCCTGCTCAATCTTATCTCTAGTATGATCACTAGATATATGGCTGAATATCAGAATGTAAAAGATAGATTTTCTTATAATGATAGGGTTCAATCTTTTGGGAAAAGGTTAGCAGATATTGTGACAAAAAATGATATGCTGAATGGCAAAAATGACTACAAAATATTGCTCGCGATAATTCATGAGTTCAATAGATATGACTTCACTTTAGATGATAAATTTAAAGCAACATTGGTCGAATATAATGGTGATTTTGCTATTATTAATAATTTTTTATCTCAAAAAAGATTAAAAACATTATTATTTGATTTAGATATGAAAATTAATAATCCTCAATTAAATGCTATGCCTGTGAGTCAATCTTTACAGATTATTTTGGCCATTAAAAGTTCCTTAGACCTTGCTGCTAGAGGTGATGATTTTGAAGAAATAACTTTGATAGATCAAGATGATGTTTCAGTAGATATATCACATCAGGTAGATTTATTTATCAAATGTTTTAATAAGGTTAGGCCTAAATCTAGTCAAGAAATTGTAAAAGATATTCTTTCTCAGGGTTTATCTTTTATGAGGTCGATAGCGCAGCAAGCATTTATAGCATGCCGATATTTTCTAGTTGCAATTGACATAAGTTTAATTTCTTTAAGTTTAGTTGCTGGGGTTAATGTGTTTATTGCAAATAGTTTATTAATATTATCGCTCTCAGCTATAGCATTATTTGCATTTATTGCTGCAGATTGTTATAAGGGCCTTTGTAACATAAATAAAATTTCAGCTAATATTTATGAATCTTGTGTTGATTTGCATGCTAGGACTTTCTCTTTGGCTATTAAAGAAAAAGAGTTTGTAATTGATCTTGAGGGGCATATATCTTTTGATTCATCTTTAATAATCGATGACAAAGGAGAAAGATCTAATCACTCTGGCATCGTTATAGATGTGGGCTCAGAATATCCAGACAATATTTCGCTACATAGTTCTGAGGTAGTAGCTTTGACTTCAAGCTCTAAAGTAGTTAACTAGTTATTACTTCTGTTTTTTAGCAATGGATGCTAGCCTTTTCCCAAGGGCTATACAAATAGATTTTTCATCTTCGTCAACATTACGGTCGCTTTTTGGGCCTGCAAGATGGGAAGGGCCGTAAGGTGTGCCACCAGACTTTGTGGTGTGCATACTAGGCTCAGTATACGGAACCCCAGCTAGAATCATTCCATGGTGTAATAGTGGTATCATCATGCTAAGTATGGTTGTTTCCATGCCACCGTGTAGGCTGCCAGTAGAGGTAAAGCATGCGGCAGGTTTGTCAACTAGCCCGCCGGTGAGCCAAATGCTGGCGGTTTGGTCTATAAAATGTTTTAAAGGAGCGGCCATATTACCAAATCTAGTTGGGCTTCCTAGAATAAGACCAGAACAATTTGCAAGTTCATCTAAGGTCGCGTATGGAGCTCCTGTATCGGGTACTGCTGCAATATGTGAGGGGTCAGAAGCTGCTTTTAGCTCTGGCACTGTTCGTGCCATAGCCTCCATACCCGCTACAGAATTGATTCCTTCACAGATATAGTGTGCCATTTTGCTAGTATTGCTAGACTTACTATAATAGAGGACTAAGATATAACTTTTGTTCATGATATTCCTTTGCTAATATGGGTTGTCTACTTGGAAGATTATTTACAAGTAGTAGCATCATAGTTATATTAATACGGTAGTAGTTTTGGGGTCAATATGTTTCTTGCCAGTTGTAAAAAGTTTATTCTGAGGTGTGTTAAACATGCAAAGTGTGTAGATTTATTTAATCAGGCTGCAGCACTTGCATATACTACCATGTTTTCTTTGGTGCCATTGATAGTAATTGTATTATTGTTATTAGGTAGTTTGCCAGTTTTTAGTGGTTTTAGAGTAGATGTGGAACAATATCTGTTGTCACATTTAATTATTGAATCTGTCGATAGCATAAAACAATATTTAGTGACGTTTATTTATCAGGCTCAGAGTTTATCTATCGGAGGCTTGGCTGTGCTCGCTATTTCGGCTTTATTATTGTTTTTTGAAATAGGTGGGGCGTTCGATAAAATTTGGCAAGTAAACAAGGTGCGCAAAGGTTATTTGAGTACTATGCTCTATGTGGTATTTTTTCTATTTGTACCAGTATTTTTTACCTGTACGATTGTTTTCGAGTATTATATTGCGAATTTTTTTCATAATATTAATTTAATTACCGCAATTATCATCAATAGTTATACATTTTTAGTATCAGCATTAATATTTAGTATATTTTATATAGTTATCCCTAGTGTAAAAGTTAAGGTTACTTCTGCCGGATTTGGGGGCTTAATTGCTGCCACATTATTCATATTATTTCGTAAAGTTTTTGTATTATATTTTAGTTATTTTAGTAACTATAAAATTATATATGGCGCTTTATATGCATTACCAGTTTTTATGCTCTGGTTATATTTATCGTGGCTTATAATATTGTTTGGTGCTGTTGTAAGTTATACTGCGCAAAGCTTACGCCCTGTAACACAAAGCCTACGCCCTGCTACTAGATAGCAGGATCTAGTTATGAGTAACAATTAGGAGTTATTAATGTTAAATGTTCAAATAAAAATATTAGATAAAAAGATTGGTGACAGTATTGCGTTTCCTAAATATGCTACAGCTGGTTCAGCAGGCATAGATCTATCTGCTTGCACTGATGAGGCGATTACAATAGATCCCGGGCAAACGATTATGATCGGCACTGGTATTGCAATTCATATTGCAGACCCAGAATATGCTGCAATAATTTTACCAAGATCTGGGCTTGGGCATAAGCATGGTATTATTCTTGGTAATAGTATTGGATTAATTGATTCTGATTATCAAGGTGAGTTAAAAGTTTCATGTTGGAACAGGTCTAGTGAGGCGTTCACTTTGAATCCTGGCGATCGTTTTGCTCAGCTTATGTTTACAAGGGTATTTATGCCAACGCTAGAGACAGTAACAGAGTTTGCCTTTAGTGATCGAGCTGATGGTGGCTTTGGCAGCACAGGAATTACAGCCCCGGCTGCTAATTTGAGCGAGAAGTAATTATGTCTAGTTACAATATAGTTAAAAATATTAATAGCAGTATTTTCAGGGCTTATGATATTAGGGGTGTTGTAGCTGATGATTGTTTGTCTTGTGATGCAGTTTATACTATTGGGCTTGCAATTGGCTCACAAATAATAGCTTCAGGAGACACTAAAGTTATAATTGGGCGTGATGGAAGGCTTTCTAGCCCTCAGTTACACGATGCGCTAACAAGCGGTTTACATGATAGCGGTTGTGATATTACTGATATTGGTTTGGTACCATCTCCAGTTGTTTATTATGCGGCTATAACTTTAAAAATAGCTGCAGCTATTATGTTAACTGGCAGTCATAATCCTAAGGACTATAATGGTCTGAAAATAATATTAGGCAAAAAAACTTTAACGGCAGAAAAAATAACTAGTCTTTATGACCTCATAGTTAAGGGTGATTTTAAGTATGGGTGTGGCAGTATGAAAAGTATTGATCTTACAGAAAGATATATTGCAGATATTGTGGCCAGAATCAAGCTTGCAAAGCCATTAAAGGTGGTTATAGATTGTGGCAATGGTGCTGCAGGTGCGATTGCGCCGCAATTATTTCGTGCTCTTGGTTGTGATGTTGTTAATCTTTATTGTGAAATAGACGGCAATTTTCCAAATCATCATCCTAATCCAAGTGAAAGTGAGAACATGCAGGATATCATTACTGCTGTTAAATCGCATAAAGCAGATATTGGGCTTGCGTTTGATGGTGATGCAGACAGAATAGGGGTGGTGACTGGAGCTGGCGAAATTATCACGCCAGACCGGCAAATGATGTTGTTTGCTAGTGATGTATTGTCACGTAATCCAGGTGGCAAGATAGTTTTTGATGTTAAGAGCACAAACTATCTTGCAGCAGTTATTAAAGATGCAGGTGGTGTGCCAATTTTGTGGAAGACAGGGCATTCTGTGCTCAAGGCCAAAATGATTGCAGAAAAAGCAGTTTTAGCTGGTGAAATGAGTGGTCATATCTTTTTTCAAGATAATTGGTATGGTTTTGACGATGGTTTATATGTTGGTTGCAGGATGCTTGAGTTATTAGCCGCCAGTGATAGCAGTTTGAGTGAGATATTTTTAGGCTTCCCGCTAGGCATTAACACTCCGGAGTTACATGTTGAGATGGCAGATGATGTCAAATTTTCATATATCGAAAAATTAAAGCAGTTAGTGAATATTCCTGGGGCTAAGATAAATTATATCGATGGTTTAAGAATAGAGTATCCTTTTGGCTGGGCTCTTATCAGGGCTTCGAATACCACCCCTTGCTTGACCTTGCGTTTTGAGGCTGATAGCGAAGCACTACTTGCTGATATTCAGCATGCGGTAAAAGAGCTTATGCTTAGCGCTGAGCCATCTTTAGATTTAGCTATGCTGGAGATTTAGCTATGCTGGAGATTTAGCTGTTTCAGAGATTCAGCTGGGTTTGCATATGGTGCTTGTTATTTTCCTCAGCAGGAGAATGAATAATTCTTCTAAATCCAAGAATTCAACAACTCTAATGCTGCATTATCCGTAAAATCAGCATTAGAGTTGTTGAATTCTTGATAAATAGTTGTTAATATATAGTTATATGCTATTTATATGGGACGATAAATGTATTTGCACAGAACTTTGCAATTAGAAGGGTTATTAGAAAAAAAATCACATTTTTTATTTGGGCCGCGCTCAACTGGCAAAAGCAGTATGATTGCAAAACAGTTACAGCAGAATGCAGTGGTTATTAATTTGTTGAAATCAGACCAATATTTGTTGTTAGCAAGCAAGCCCTGGGAATTAGAAAATTTAATTGCTGTACAAAAAAACTCGATAGATATAGTAGTTATAGATGAAATTCAGCGCATTCCAGAATTGTTGAATGAAATTCATAGATTAATAGAAGAAAAAAACCTTACTTTTTTATTGACGGGTAGCAGTGCTCGCAAATTATATAAACAAGGGCAAAACCTATTGGCTGGTCGAGCTTGGCGAGCAGAACTATTCCCCTTCACATATATCGAAATTCCTGATTTCTGCTTGGACGACTATTTGCTATATGGCGGACTGCCGCAAGTGGTAACTAGCAATAACAAACTAGAAGAATTAGATGCATATGTTTCTATTTATTTGAAAGAAGAAATTCAGGCCGAAGCTTTAGTAAGAAAAATAAATTCTTTTAGTGTTTTTCTGCGTATGGCAGCAATAACTAATGGAACAATGTTGAATTTCGCAAAAATTAGTAATGATACCGGTGTGCCTGCATCCACAATACGTGAATACTATAAGATTTTAGAAGATACTTTGGTTGGCTATATGTTGCCTGCATGGAATAAGTCCGTGCAAAGAAAAAGTATTAGTACTGCGAAATTTTATTTTTTTGATATTGGGGTTCGCAATACTCTTGTGGGTATTAATAGCTTAGACAAGCATTCAGATTCCTATGGGCAAGCATTTGAGCATTTTATAGCAATGGAGCTAAGAGCTTACTTGTCTTATACCAGAAAAAAAATGGAATTAACTTACTGGCACACAGTATATCGACATGAAGTTGATTTTATTGTGGGTGATGAGATTGCTATAGAAGTTAAATGCAGTGACAATATTCAAAATAAACATTTAAAAGGTTTAAAAGTTTTAATGGAAGAAAATATTTGTAAAAAATATTATTGTGTATGTTTTGATAATAACCATAGAATGAATGGTAATGTCGAAATTATTCCTTGGGAATTGTTTCTAAAAAAATTATGGGATGGTTTAATTGTTTGATTCCATTGGTGCAAGTCCTGGCTAAGATCAGGACCAAGCTTGGGACTATGCAAAAAATGGCGCTGGATTATATTCCAGGCCCTGACGGATCAATCCCCACCAATATTTTGGGTAGTATAAGATTTTGCAGTTTGTTATTGGCTAATGCGAAAACGTCCTGCTACTTTCCATCTATGTCCTGCTACTTGATAGCAGGGCCCAGCAACTCATTGATAAATATCGTTTTTATTTTTTTAGTTGCGTCTTATGAAGTTGTTTAACTATAAGTACTATATTGTTTTTTGGCCTTGTGCTTGCGGATTGAAGCCGGAAGCTGTGACGCTATGCATATTGAACTCCTGAACCCTGCTGCCAGACCCTACCGCCAGAGCAGCAGGGTTCAGGAAAGTGAGGTTCCAAGGTAAATATAAGGGTTTCTTCTTAATTTAGCCTCTGTTTATTGTATATCCCAAAGCTTCACCTATGCTTGCCAGCGCAGCTCTAGCGCCTGTTGCAGCAGTTACTGCGATTTCTCTAAAACTACCAGATGTTGCATAAGTATTCATTAAAGCTGGAGTAACAATTTCTTCTGTGGTTTTGTACAGTAGGGTTGTTATAGCAGAGGTGAACACGCTTGCTATAGCTCCAAAGCTAATATTGCTAAGAAGAGGGGTTACAGCCATCATGGCGCGGCCGAATAGCGCTATTTGTATTGGGCTGGCGTAGATGCTAAGCAGCACAAAAGATACAGCGTACATAGTGAGGGTAAAGCCGGCTTGAGGGTTTCTTGCCTTAGCTTTTGCAGCGCCATATATTAAGCCAAAGGTCAAGGCTGTAGCAGTAGCTCCTACCGCGATGCTGCTAGCAATAACTACTAAGGTGCTGCCTGTTATAGCTATGCCCGCTAAAGCTTGCAGAATTGGGCTTGCAAACAACGCGCCTGCGGCAAAGGCATAAAGAGCACTTAGTTGTTTAAAGTTATTGTTGCTATAAACTGCAGTATAAGCAAGCAGCCCGATAATTGTTGCTGGTATGATTGCAAAGCCAAGGTTAGCAAGTATGGTGCCACCAAGGAATATTTTGCCAAATAATGCTAGCTGTATAGCTACCGCATATTTAGTTAAAGCCAAATAAGCAATTGCAGCCGACAATGCTGATAATGCAGGTTTAAAATATTTAGACTGTCTAATGCTGCTAAATAAAGGCTTATCTTCTGCAAATTTGGCAGTACTAATCACAGCTAAGCTTAGTCCAAAGAATGCAAGGCCAAACATAACGCTGGCTGCTGCTAAATTTACCATAGGCAAAGCATAACCAAACAATATGGCCTTGCCAAAAAATATTTTGCCGAATAGCATGTTTTGTAAAGTTTGTGAATATATGCTTGCAATAATACCAATAATAGCGCTAACACCAAGTGCAGTGTAGTTTGATGCTGGTGTTTTTGTCGCTTGTTCTGCTGCAGTTGCCGCTTCTTCCGCTGTTGCTTTCCTTTGCACTGCCGCTGCTGCCGCTTGCTCTGCTGCAGTTGCCGCTGCTTCCGCTGTTGCTTTTGTTCTCTCTGCCACTGCTGCCGCTTGCTTTGCTGCAGTTGCCGCTGATACCGCTGCTACTTTTTTGTTTTCTGCTACTGCTAACTCTTGTTGCAATTGCTTTACTTGTTTTATTAGTGCTGCTATTTCACTTTTTTTAAGTTCAACATTTGCGTTTATTTCTGCTCTTTCTGTGTCGGCTTTTTGTTGCGCTTCTTTCAATAGTCTGTCGAGGTTTTCTTTTTGTGCTGACAAAGCTGTCCTTCTTTCGGCTAGTTCTCTAGCTGCTTCTTCTTCTGATGGTGTTGCTTGCGTTCCAGTGGCTATACCCACAAGCTTGTGAAGACCAATACCTGCTTGTTCTTGCCAGTTTACACCATGACCAGAATTAAAAACAGCAGCGTTCTCTTCTGCTATCTGGCTTTGTGTTAGATCTATGTTGCCATCTAGAGGGCTAGTTGAACTTTCGGGTTTTGCTGCGCCACCTCCGCCTGCTCCTTTTTCTTGGCCTAAAGGACAAAAACAATATAGCGCTGATAATTCAGTAGTCTTAATAAGCTAGCTCTCAACTAGTAGCACTTAGGAGTAGAGTAGTATGACGCAGTTAGGATATAGTATTGAATGTTTTTGGCGTAGATGTTATCATGAAAGTCATAACGGGCATAAAAATGATAACAGGGAGTCTTAGATGGAAAGTTATTTAATTTGGTTTCTTATTGCGACATTATTTTTCATTTTAGAGATCTTCACTTTAGGAATGTTTTTATTGTTTTTTGGCGTAGGTGCGTTGTTATCAGGTGTGATCGTGTGTTTTTATCCATTTAGCTTGAATATTCAAATATCTATATTCTTGCTTTCTTCTATTTCATGTTTATTATGTTTGCGTACTAGCATGAAAGCTGCGCTTTTCTCTTCTAGCAAAGGTCGTCCAGCTGATAATCTAGAAGATGTTTTAGGCCGAAGTGGTATTGTTACTAAAGATATTCTGCCGCCTGCAAATGGTGAAATTAATCTTAGCGGTACTAAGTGGAATGCTTCTTCTAACCAAAAGGTTCTAGCAGGGGCAGCAGTTGAGGTGATAGGAAGGCATAAATTAGTTTTGGAAGTTAAACAAATATCTGAGTAATACATCCAGATATTTAACATAGTATAAGGAAATTGTCATGAATGAGCTTTTGTTAATTGCAGTTATAGTACTTGCCCTAATTATTTTTAGTAAAACAGTTAGAATTGTGCCACAGCGAGAAGCTTTTATTGTTGAAAGACTTGGAAAGTTCCATACTATATTGGCGCCAGGGTTTCATATTCTACTACCATTTATAGATAATTTGGCTTATAAGCATTCTTTAAAAGAGCAAGCTATGGAAGTTTCTTCACAGGTTTGTATCACGCGCGATAATATCTCAGTAGAAGTGGATGGTATTTTATATTTACAAGTAGTTGATCCTAAGGCCGCGTCATATGGCATTAATAACTATCAATATGCTACAGCGCAAATAGCCCAAACCACAATGAGAAGTGTTATAGGTAAAATGGACCTGGATAAAACATTTGAAGAACGAGAAATAATTAATCAAAGCATTGTGGCTGCTGTTGATGGCGCCTCTGAGCCTTGGGGTGTTAAAGTCACTAGATACGAAGTTAAAAATATCGTGCCACCAAAAAGTATAAAAGATGCTATGGAAAAGCAGATGCGAGCAGAAAGAGAAAAAAGAGCATTAATTGCTGAATCTAAGGGTGATAAACAAGCTAAAATAAATAGAGCCGAAGGTGAAAAGCAAGAAACAATAAAATTAGCTGAAGGTAGAGCCTATGAGATAGAAAAAATCGCTGCTTCAACAGCTGAAGGTATTGTTGCTGTTTCTGCAGCTATTAATTCAGAAGGTGGCATTAGCGCTGTAAACTTAAGAGTTGCTGAAAAATATATCGCAGAGTTCGGCAAGCTAGCTAAAGAATCCAGCACTTTAATTATACCTGCGAATTTAGCTGATATTAGTGGGGTTGCTGCATCATTAATGTCAGTTATACAAAATTCCGATGTTAAAGACAAAAGTGTTTAAGCTCAAAAGAAGATAAATTTTATCGATTTGCCAGCTGGAAAAGTTTTTTGTTCTAGCAGTTTTGAAATTACGAGTTCATTCTGATCTTTTCTATATTATAAGGCTAGTATGCAGAGGGTATCTAGCTATAGTAGCTGGGCCCTGTGGTCAAAGCCACAGGGAGTAGGCGGAGAACAACCAACTATCATAGCTAGGCCCTGTGGTCAAAGCTACAGGGAGTAGGCAGTCTCCCCTATTGCTGCTTTTCCCCTACGTCCTATTGCTGCTTTTTCCCTACGCCCTATTGCTTGACAATAGGGGTCAGGGCTAAATATGCCAAGTTTTGCCGCTTATAGTTATACCCCAAAATTGTAGCTCTCAAAATAATGTGGGGTGCTATTATTAAATACTTTTCTAGACCCTGATATCAAGAGCAGGCGTAGGCGAGGAAGAGCAATAGGGCACCTTGCATCTTATTGTATAATAATCACACGGGATACAACACGTAGACAAAGAGAGTGCGCAGGGCGTAGCGAAAGAATGAACAATCTAGGCTATATATTTAAACCAGCGCGTGAATATGATGTTGCTGTAACAAGCTGTTAATTGTTTCTTGGGTTAATTTTTTTTGTAACCGATTATCAGCCAGCAATCCTGCTGTCATTATTACAAAAGCATAATCATTCTTATCATCAGAAAAATAGCCAGCTAAATTATAAATATTATTCATGCTACCAGTCTTGGCGTGGATTTTTCCAAGCAGGACTGGATCTTGTAGCCAAGCTAAAGTGCCATCTATGCCAGATATAGGCAGGCTACCAAATAAAACCTCAAATATCTCTGGGTCATGCTTGATTACTTTTAACAACTCTAGTATTTGATTTGGGGTAATAGCATTATATCTAGATAACCCTGAGCCATCTTTTAATTGCTTGGTGTCTAATATGATACTATGGCTAGCTAGAATATTTAATACTGCAGTTTTACCGTTTTTCCAACTACCAATATTGTTGCTGTGCACTTGGCCAATTTTTTTATACAGACTTTCAGCTATAATGTTGTCAGATTTTTTTAGCATAGAGCCAATAATATTTGCAAGACTATCAGAGTTATGATGCCAGGAGTTGCTATAAGAATAGTGTTGGACAGATTTGCTAATTAAAATTTTATGTTTGAAAGTTATGTTATATTTTTTGAGAGTTTTAGCGATTACATTCTTTATATGTAATACAGGGTTTCTAATGGCAATATCTATATGATCTTGGTCTTTGCCATAAGAAACACAGCCAGATAGCAAATAGCTATCGCTATAGCCTGGCTCAAATATTAGACCGCATGATTCTGTTTTATTCTTACTAAAGTATACTTTGTGCTTTAGTATTATATCTAGAGGTTCTAAAAGCTCTACTTGGGCATACTGGTTATTTATATTTCTAATGTTAGCAGTTATACAGTTTTTATTTAGAATGAAGTTGGAAACAGGGGCAGCATAGCAATCGTCTAGCTCATCCCACATCCAGCCAGGGCCATAATTTTGGTAATCATAGTCTACTCCTACTAGAATTATATTACCCTTTATGTTGGTTATGCCTGCTATCTTTACTTGCTCAAGTAAGATCTCAACATTCTCAGTTGTTAGTGTTGGGTCCCCAGAGAACTTTATTACTAAATCTCCCATAAGTCTTTTGTGTGAGATTGACCCAGTTGTAGCTATTGTTGTAGTAAATTTGTATTCAGGCCCCAAAAGTTTTAAAGCAGCATATGCTGTAAATAATTTTTGTAAGCTTGCTGGGTTGAAAAGTTGATTAAAGTTTTTTGTGCCTAACAGTTTATTCTGACTTAAATTAAAAATAGCTATGCCCTGGGTATATGCTGGTGATAATTTTGTTGTCAAAGTAGGGGTGTTAGAGCTATGAGCATTTATTAGAGCTATTAATAAGGTCATGCTAAATAATTTTTTTAAGTACTTCATTTAATAGGCTCATAAGGCAAGTGATTGTATGGTATAACATTATATTAAAACCTAGAGTATGTAAAATATTCTTTATTAAATTAAGTAGGGGTTTAAGCAATAAAATGATGCTAAATTAGTTGTAATCAGGTGTTATATTGCGTATCTTATTGATAATTTTGCTAAAAAAAAGCATAATTTTTTTATAAAAAAAAATGTTTAAAATCAACAGCATAGATATTTATCAATCATAAGCAAATGAAATATATGTATTTTTTTGTTGACAAAATATTGTAAATGCGTCATTCTAGAGTAGTTGTTATTCATCAGACTAAACACGGAGGTATCAGATGACAAACCCAACAAGAAGCTTTACGGCTAATACTACTACAGCGACTAATACTCATAGCACATTAAACAGTGTACAGGCTTCTGCTTATCAGCAAGGAACAGCTACAGCAAGCCCAACTTCATCAGCTTCATCAGCTTCATCATCTTCAACTTCAGGTAACACTGCAAACATATCTGGTGCATGCTATACTACGTCAGGTGCAGCTGCTAGAACGACCAGTTCAACCAGTCCTACGGCCACGGCTCCAGCAGCGAGCAGCAATGGTTCAGCTACAACTAGTATGGGATCTGCAGATGCAACAAATTCTATAGCTATAGGTGGGGCAAACCATGCAGCAATGGGGTCGTTTTGCACCGCTCCAACTAACGCAAGTACTTCAGCCGCTACAGCAGAAACTGAAACAACTAGAACTATTGGAGTCATTTCAACTAGTTCAAATGGTACTACAGGCTCTAATAGCACCTTTGCAGGTGTTGCTAGTGCTGCGTTAAACAGCTCGATGGCAAAATCATCAATTAGTTGTACTACTTCAATTACTAATTTAACTGTAAGCTCTTTAGAAGAAACAGTAACATTTTATACAAATGTATTTGGCTGGGAAGTTGATAAAATGACAGAAAGCTATGCCTTGTTAACAAATGGAACATCTAGCGTCTGCGCTATTACTGAAGATTATGCTACTGAAGTTTATGGTTTTGCTACTAGCTCACCATTTAGTAGTGGTAATTTCCCTACAGTTACAACAACTTTAGTTTGTAAAGATGTGGCTGCAGTTTGGGATTCAGCTATAGCATCTGGAGCAACTCCAGTACAATCTCCTGCAACAAATATTAATAATATAACTTCAGCTACTTTAATTGGTCCTGATAATTATGTTTGGGTGATAACTAATAATAGTAATATGCTTATTTAAACTATAAAAGTTCATCAAAAAAAGGCCTGATTTTATCAGGCCTTTTTTTATGCATAATATTTTTTCATAGCTATAATAGATAAGTTAATATTTAAAATTTAACCTATAAAACAATGAAAAATATGATTATTTAGTTGACAAGTCATAAAAATATAGCTATTATATAATTACTATTTATCATCAAGACATGGAGGTTTAAGATGACATTTACAAGGTGTAATAATAATGCTGCTATAACAAGCAGTGCAATCAATAATGTTATAGATATTCCACAAATTTCATCTGGTTCAACTATTACTAATTTAGTAGTTAAATCTATGAATAGTGCTGTGGAGTTTTATAGTAATGTGTTAGATATGGATATAGTTCAGTATTCTAGTCGGTGCGTGATTATTACAAATGGTTTTATGACTATTTGCCTTACAACAAGAGAGCATGCAAGTGATATTTTTGGTTTTGATATGTCTGCTATTGATAGCTGTCATAGAGATAAAGGTGTGATTGCTACTTTTGTTTGTGATGATGTTTCTGCTATTTGGAACGCTTCTATGGCTTTTGGGGCCACTTCTATAAAAGAGCCAGTAACTTCAGCTAATAATGTTACTTCTGCAATTTTGCAGGATCCTGATCACTATACAATCGTTCTTAAAAGTAACACAAGCTTATTACAATAAATTTGCAATATAATAATATCTTATCCAAGATATTGGCGCAGCCTCTAATATAACAACATCATTTAAATAAGGTGCCTGTTGCTCGGTGTCATGGTTAAGAAATATTAAATTGTATAAATTGTCTTTACTGCCTGGTTTTAAGTATCTAACCAGTTTTTCATTATTTTCTGTGACAACAATACATGCTCTATTAACAATAGTTTTGATGTCTTGGTTTCTTCTAACTCTTCCTGCTACTAGTGAGCCCTCTTTATAAAAAGGCTCCATAGTATTATCTTCAATATAGCTATGTAAAGAATTCTCATTTAAATTTAGAAACATTTTAAGTTCTTTTGTGATTATTTCTTCTTTACTTTGGTTGGGGGTAGTGTTTCTTGCAGCAGTGTTATTATACGATACATTTTGGATCAGAGGGCTCTCGCCAATGCCGTACATTAGCCATTCAAAAGATGCAAATATTTTTTCTGATGCCAGTGCTTCTAGCATGATTTTGGCGCCTTTTTCAGTTAAACCTCCAAATCTTGCAGTTTCCCAATTTTGTAAGGTTCCTGGTGAAATAGTATATTTAGTTGCAAAGTCTTTTCTTGAGTGGCTGGTCATTTTTCTAAGTTTTTTTAATCTGCTTGCTCTTAAATTTTTTTGTTCTAACGTACTGTTCATATTGCACCACCTTGTGAGATTATCCTTACAAAAAAACACCGCTTTATCTGGTTGCAACCAAACCGCGATGCCGCTATTATGCTATACACATAATTTAGCTTATAAATTGCGCTTTTTGCTTTAGCTCCTTTTATATAAGGGTAATGTAACATACTTTGTGTGTTATTTTGAAGCATTATTGCGCTATTTTTATTGTAAAACATAAGAAGATTTTTAAATGATTGATAATAATATAAAATATATAGTAGAAAATATTTTGGTAAAAAATAAAATTTCTATAAATGAGCTGTCTAGCAAGTCTTTGGTTTCAAAACAAACTATTTATAGAATTTTGCGAGGAGGTAAAGTCTCACATCAAACAGCGCATAAAATCTTAAAATTTTATTGCTACTTATTAAAAAAATAAAAATTAGCCAGATATTATTAAGTGCGATAACTTACTGCCTCTATAATATGTGGTGTTTGTATATCACAGCGTTGTTCTAAGTCTGCAATTGTTCTAGCGAGCCTGATTATTTTGCAATAGCTTCTAGCTGAGATATTTAATTTGCTAGTTATTTGCTCTAAAAACTTGGTGGTTTGTAAAGAAAACTGAGATCTTTGGAGTATAGTTTCATGCGAGGCTTGGGCATTGCATGATTTTTGTATTTTAATTTGTATGTTATATGCTTCTAAAATAGCTTTAGATAGATCTTTAAGGTCAATCTCATTAGTTTTAGGCTTGTTAATTAGGCTGGTTATTTTAATATTATCCATAACACAAAATAAATCTATGCGGTCTAATAATGGACCAGCAATTTTGTTTTGGTATGCCCTTATTTCTTTTTCACTACAAGTGCAGTTTTTATTGGTTGAGCCAAAGTATCCGCAAGGACAAGGATTTGTGGTTGCAATTAATTGAAATTTTGCTGGGAAAGATGCTTTATATTGGCTTCTAGTAATTTCTATTTTTCCATCTTCAAGTGGTTGCCTTAAACAGTTTAAGGTATTCCGTGAGAACTCGGCTAGCTCATCTAAAAATAATACGCCATTATTGGCAAAGCTTATTTCGCCAGGTTGTGGTGGGTTACCACCTCCCACAAGCCCTGCACTAGAAACAGTATGATGAGGGCTGCGAAATGGCCTCACTCCAATAGCATATGAGGTTTGATGGTCATAATCTTGTATTATTGCGGTTTCAATAGCTTCTTGCTTGCTCATGGGAGGCATGATATGCGGTAAACATTTGGCCAGCATCGATTTGCCAACCCCTGGTGGACCGCTTAGTAATAAGCTATGCCCCCCGGAAGCAGCAATCTGCAAAGCCCGTTTGGCATGCTCTTGCCCAACAACATTATTAATGTTACTTGCATAAGATATTGGTTGGTTAAAGTTATTATTACCGAGTGTTATAGGTATAGGTCTAATATTTGCTAGATGCTCAAAAACATCGATAAGGTTGTTGGCTTCTACGCATTTTAAGTTGAGTGCCGATAATATTTTGCGAGTGTCACTGCTTGAGGTTATTAGTGTTCTAGCTGTTTGACTACAGCCATATGCAATATTTAAGATATTCGCGCAAGACTTTATTTCGCCCTGCAGGCCAAGCTCACCAGCGAATTCATAGCTATCAATGTTATTAGCTTTAAGCTGGCATGATGCAATTAAAATTCCAAGAGCTATAGCGAGGTCAAATTGGCTGCCTTTTTTTGGCATATTTGCAGGAGCTAAATTCACAGTTATTATTTTGCGAGGAAACTCTAGATGGCTGCTAAGTATGGCGCTCCTGACCCTGTCTTTACTTTCTTTTACCGAGGTTTCGCCAAGCCCCACAATATTAAATTTTGGCAGGCCAGATGATAGGTGTACTTCGGCAGTTATTAATTCTGGTTTTGCAGCAAAGCTAGCGCGGCAAAATAACTTTGCATATGACATGTTAAAATTACTGCTGAGGTATTTGTTTCTCTAACGCTGTTATTTTTTGTTCTAGTGCCGCAATCTTCATTTTAGTTTTTGCTAAAACTTGTTTTTGTACTGCAAACTCTTCATTAGTTACAAGATTAGCTTTATGTGCTGTTTCTGCAATTATAATTTCTAGATGCTCCTTAATATCTTGTTTTAAATAATCAAGGTCTGCTGGTATTTTTGCTAAAAGATCTTTAATAGAATTGTGTGTAGTTGTCATATTGCACCGTAGTAGTAAAATAATAATCATATTATACAACTATAATCTTCGCGGCAATACAGGGAGTTATATTTAATTTTCTTACAAGTATGCATACATAGGGTAAAAATATACTTAAATGTGAGCATAAAGTATTATTAAGTGTTTGATTTTAGTATTTTAAATGATATACTCTATGTTTATTTTAATTAGTCAGGGGTTAAAGTTATGAAAGGTAACTATCTATTTACTTCAGAGGCGCCTTCTGAAGGGCACCCAGATAAAGTTGCAGATCAAATTTCAGATGCTATTGTTGATGCAGCATTAGCGCAAGATCCGCATAGTCGTGTTGCATGTGAAACACTAGTCAAAACCGGTCTCGTTATGGTTGCTGGCGAAATGACAACCAGCTCATATGTTGATGTTGAAAGTATAGTAAGAGATGTAGTCAGAAACATTGGTTACGGTAAAGATACCGAAGGCTTTGATGCTGATACTTGTGCAGTTATTTCAGCGATTGGAAAGCAATCTTCTGACATTGCCCAAGGAGTTGATAAAAAAGAAGACAAACTGCAAGGGGCAGGGGATCAAGGCATGATGTTTGGTTATGCCACAAAAGAAACCGCAGGGTACATGCCGGCGCCAATATTCTATTCGCAATTATTAGTTAAAAAGCAAGCTGAAGTGCGAAAAAGTGGTAAACTTGATTGGTTGTTGCCAGATGCAAAAAGTCAGCTAACTTTTAAGTATGAAAATGGGTTACCAGTTAGCATCGATACTGTGGTACTTTCTACTCAGCACAAAGAAGGTGTTGATCAAAAAGATCTAAAAGAAGCAGTGTACGAAGAAATAATAACTAAGGTTCTTCCAGCTAAATATATAACTAAAGACACTAAAATACATATAAACCCAACAGGAAGATTTGTTGTTGGCGGGCCTATGGGCGATTGTGGCTTAACTGGTAGAAAAATAATCGCAGATACCTACGGTGGTTTTTCTCATCATGGTGGTGGTTGTTTCTCTGGTAAAGATCCATCAAAGGTTGATAGATCTGCTGCATACATGGCGCGTTATATTGCAAAGCACTTTGTGGCTTTAGATTTGGCGTCTGTATGTGAAATTCAATTAGCATACTCAATTGGCATTGCTGAGCCTGTTTCTGTCATGGTTAATACTTTTGGTACAGGAGTAGTGCCAAATGCAGAGTTGGAGCGTGTTGCAAGAGAATATTTCGATTTGACTCCATATGGAATAACTAAAACTTTAGGCTTGCTTAGCCCAATTTATGCGCCAACTGCGAGTTATGGCCATTTTGGTAGAACTGATCTTGCTCTTCCTTGGGAAGCTCTAGATATGAAAGAAGCTCTTTTGTCAGATTCAGTTGTAGCGGGTGCCGTAGCATCACTACAAGAAGTATAGCCTAGGATATTATTATGACAATGGTGGCAGCTGAGCTTGATTATAAAATTAAAAATCTAGCATTGGCGGAGTGGGGGCAGCAAGAAATTTTGTGGGCTAAACATGAAATGCCTGGATTAAGTAAGTTAGTTGCAGAATATCAGCATGCAAAGCCTCTGAAAGGGGCAAGAATTGCTGGGTGCATTCATATGACAATCCAAACAGCGGTTTTAATAGAGTCTTTAGTTGCTCTAGGTGCTGAAGTTAGATGGTCTTCTTGCAATATTTATTCGACCCAAGATCATGCTGCAGCTGCTATTGCTGTGCAGAACATTCCGGTTTTTGCCTGGAAGAATGAAACAGAAGCTGAATATAACTGGTGTCTGGAACAAACACTATTTGGTCCAGATGAATGGCGTCCAAACCTTTTGCTTGATGATGGTGGTGATTTAACGCTCCTAGTACACGAAAAATATCCTGAATTATTGCCAAATATTTATGGTGTATCTGAAGAAACTACCACTGGTGTGCATAGGCTAAGGCAAATGATGGCCGCTGGTACTTTAAAAATGCCTGCTATTAATGTGAATGATGCTGTCACTAAATCTAAATTTGATAATACTTATGGTTGTCGTGAATCTTTAGTTGATGGTATCAAGCAAGCAACAAATATCATGATTGCTGGTAAGACTGTTTTTATAGCAGGATATGGCGATGTAGGTAAAGGTTGTGCTCAAGCTATGCGTGCGTATGGCGCGAATGTTTTGGTATCTGAAATAGATCCTATATGCGCTTTGCAAGCAGTTATGGAAGGATATAAGGTTGTTGCAATAGAAGATGCTGTGGCTAAGGCTGATATTTTTATTACTGCAACTGGTAATTGTGATATTATTACCGTAGAGCATATGCAGCAAATGAAAAACTATAGTTTAGTATGTAACATCGGCCATTTTGATAATGAAATAGATGTTGCATCTTTGCAGGAGCATGCAGGGTGTAACTGGGTTAGTATTAAACCTGGGGTCGATCATATTAAGATGCCCAGCGGTAATAAGATAATTTTACTAGCTAAGGGTAGGCTTGTAAATTTAGGTTGTGCAAATGGTCATTCTAGTTTTGTAATGTCAACATCATTTGCCAATCAGGTATTAGCACAAATAGATCTATGGAAAAACAAGAATAAATACGAAAACAAGTTATACGATATACCAAAGCATATTGATGAAAAGGTTGCAGCATTACATTTAGCTACTGATTCAATGTTAACTAAGTTAACTGATAAACAAGCTACATACATTAATGTAAATAAGCAGGGGCCTTTTAAAGAAGATAGCTACAAGTACTAGCTAACTTACTATATATTATTATGATAGCAATTTTTCCAGGCAGTTTTGATCCAGCAACTATAGGCCATATCAGCCTTATTGAAAGAGTTGCTGCAGTCTTTGATAAAGTAATTGTCGCCTGTGCTATAAATAACAACAGCAATTATATGTTTCCGGTAGATGTAAGACTAGCGATGCTTGAGTCTTGCTGTAGTGAGCTTCGGAATGTAGTAGTTACTAGCTTTACTGGCCTTATAGTAGATTGTGCAACCCTACATGATGCTAATATTATTGTAAAGGGTGTGAGGTCTATGCAAGATTTTGATTATGAGCGCAATATGGCCGCTGTGAACAAAACAATAGGTCGAGATATAGAAACTTTGTTACTGCCATCATTGCCTGAATATAGCTATATTAGCTCTTCTTTGGCCAAAGACATTCTGGTTAATAAAGGTGATTTAAGCTCGATTTTACCTAGATCTATAATAGATATCTTAAACTCTAAAGAGGGTTAATAAGAATGGCTCTTAAAATTTTAGAAGAGTGTATTAACTGTGATGTATGTGAGCCCGCTTGCCCAAATGATGCTATCTACCAAGGTGCAGAAATATTCGAAATAAATCCAGATCTTTGCACAGAATGCCAGGGCCATTACGATGAGCCAGAATGTCAGGCTTTATGCCCGGTTGAGTGCATTATAACAGATCCAGAGCATGTTGAAACTGTAGAACAGTTGTTGGCAAAATTAAAAGACAAAACAATAAATGTTGCTTAGTGAGATGCCTGGATGAGGCGCTGAAATGATTTGTAACATGTAGGCAAAAAATAATGTCAACGCAAAAAAAATTACTTGACTATAGAATATTAAAATCATAAAATTCACTATTTTCTTATATATTATGGGAATTCATCTTGGTTCATCATCTGCCAAAATTAAAATTTATTATATGGCTTAAAAGCACTATTGTAGCTCTTTTTGCCTCTGCAGGCCTTGTGTTTGGCATTCTTGGTATTGTTATATTTGCTGCCTTTGTGTCTGGTGCTGTCGTGCTATTTGCACGTGCTGTGAGCATGCTGCTATCGTTGATATTCAAAGGCAGATCAGTCATGAGCTTTATAGTTGGAATGGACGATAGGCTACTGCGATATGCAAGTGTTAAGCTACAAAAAGAAATGGTATTAAAAAACCCCGCAAAATTGGCTTATTCAAGCGATAGCGTGCAAAAAGAGATTATTCAAAAAGATTCAATCAATCTAAAATATGCAAGTGCTAAATTACAGAAAGAGTTTGTAGCAAAAGCCCCTATAGAACTGCAACATGCAAGTGGATCAGTGCAGAGAGAGCTTGTGTCAGCAGATCCTGTAAAGCTAGTGTTTGCAAGTGAAGCCTTGCAGAGAGATCTTGTAGCATTAGATCCAAAAAAACTAGCATTTTCAAGTGAAGCCTTGCAGAGAGAGCTTGTGTCAGCAGAGCCCGAGAAATTGCAATATGCCAGCGTAGTTATTAAAAATGATCCGAATACCTTGCTAGATTCTCAATATGCTGTTGCATTAAAATTTGCAAGTTTTGATGTGCAAAAAGAAATTGCGCTAAAAGATGTGCAGTATTTGTCATATGTAAGTGATGAGGTGCAGATAGATATTGTAGAAGCAGATATAAAAAAACTAAAGCATGCAAGCCGTAAGCTACAACAAAGGTTAGTTAGAAAAGACTGCACAAAGCGAAAGCATGCTGTTTATATGCATGAGTTCAGCTTAGATCAAATACAAGAGAAGTCAATATCCCGCAAATATAAAAATATTAAGGTTAAGGATGGTGCTGTTACTTTGAGTATAACTGGGCAAGAGATTTCTCAAGATATTTTGCTGGACTTATTATCGATCCCACAGATAGGTAAGCCAGTTGAAAGTAGTGCAGCTGCACTATTAGAATATTATGAAGATAAGTTAAATATAATCTATGCAGATATGACTGAGGAAAATGTGCTTAGAGGTTTGGTCAGAAGTATGGTTGATGCAATTGAATTATATCCAAAAAATCACGCAGCTAAAGTGATCCAGAAATTAGTGAGGAGTAGCTTTGTCAGAAGGGGGAAAATCAAATCATACCAAGCAGCAAAAGTGATTCAAGAGTTTGCGAGAAGTAAAATAAAAAATGTTGTTGCGCCAGAATTATCAGATACTCTAGTTGCTGCAGCTAAGTTTGATTTTTGTATAGACAAAGATTCATTGCCTCAAGTATGTCTGCCAGACCGCAGATTATTAAGTGACATATCTCTTCCATTAAAAGATATGTCTGAGTTTATGATGGATCAGTTAAGGGTTATTATATATAAAAATAAAATGCCTAGCATGGGAGGGCTTGCAGACTTTAGAGCAAAGTTTATAGCATGTTTGTTAACCCCTCAATCCTTAAGATACAATGAGGTCGGTTTGATTTTACAGTATCACCAAGGTGAGATGTCTACATCTGAAAAGAAGTGGTATTTATACAATAATTATTGTCGAAGATATAGAGATAATATCGCGCCATTTCTTTTTGAGTATATTGAATATGAAAAGCTTGGGCAGCAAAATGATTCCGTATGCTTATCGTATAGAGAATTTGTAGATAAAAAGCTTGAACAGCTAAGTAAGAAAGTTAAAGGATTAGATGATGAAGATTTTATGTTTCTATTTGGACATCTTCGTACAAGTACATTAGTTAGTTTGCGAGATGCAATATTAAGCTCAAACAATCAAGAAATAGCAGATTGCTTGCACGCCCGTAAAGGCCTACAAGCTTCACCATAATTTATTTAAACCAGAAGGAGAGTGTTATGAAGATACAAGTTCTGGCTAATGAGAAAGCAAAAGTAGAAGGTTGGTTAAAAGATGGTCTTTGTCCAAATATCAGAGATGAAGCTGGAGACACTCCATTAACTAATGCATTACAAGAAATTATTAAAGGTAGAGTAGATCTCTTAGATATGGCATGCATATTATTAAGGTGGGGTGGAGAATCAGGTAATATAGACTTATTGAATTCTTCGTTAAGGTATGCTGCATCTCAGGGGCATAGTGAAGCCGTGGGGTTATTGCTGCAAGTTCCAGATATAAACATGAATGATACAGATGATAATGGGCAAACAGCCTTAATGCTGGCTGCGATCAGTGGGCATGCTGATGTGGTTAATGAAATATTTAAGTATTTAAGTAGAAAATTAATAGATGCTGCAGCTAGGGGCCCGGATTCTGATGTGGTTAGGTCGCTTAGGTTTATAGACACAGTTGTACAAACTCATGGCAATGATGGACTAAAAGCAAAAAATCATGCTACAGCACAAGGTCATAGTAGTATTGTTGAGAGTTTAAAGAAGGCGAAAGCTATAGTTATAGGTATGCCAGATGCTACTGGCAAAACTGCCTTAATGCATGCTGCAGCAGGTGGGAATCATTATGTGGTTATATCATTGCTAGCAGAATATAGAGCCGAGCTAGAGAAATATGGAGCCGAGATTGTGAGTGTGAATGCTGTAGATGATAATAATCAAACTGCTTTAATGCATGCTGTATTAAAGGGTCATGGCACAGCAGCTCAGCAGTTGCTACTGTATCCAAATATAGATGTTAAAGCTCAAGACAAAGCAAAAAATACCGCATTTGATTTATTTCCGTTTAATGAAGCCGCAGATGCAGATATATTAAAGCTGTTTTTGCAAAAAAAAGCTCCGACAGCACGAAAGTATAGTAATGCAACAGCTCGTATTCCTGAAGGCATAATGACGACGGCGCTTTTTAGCTTAGCTTGCCAAAGAGATACCGATGCAATAGCGCATGCAGTTAAATTAGAGTATAAATTAGATGATGCATTAAGATCTGCTGTTGTTGCTAATGTAGGAGAGGGTGCAGACCCAGTTGAAGTATTATTAACACAAGAGCCAGCTGCAGGTGCTAGGGTTTTAATACATGCTGCTACACATAATGAGCGTGCTTTGCTCCATACCTGGTTAACAGTGGAAGGAGTAGGCGTGAATAATGCAGGAGGTGATGGACAAGCTGCACGACAAGCCGCACTACAAGACACACTAAAATCTGCATTTGATCTATTTAAATTTAATAGCACTGAAGGCAGTGATCATAGGACATTGGATGTAGCTATATTAGAGCTTTTTCTACAAAAAAAAGCGAATACTACAGTGCGAAATTATAGTAATGTACAAACTCGCATTCCAGCAGCTATAATGGCTAAGGCATTAATTAATTTGGCCTTAAAGCCAGACAATGGTGGCGTAGAGGCAATTGAACATGCAATTAGCTTAGGCTATAGTTTAGATGCTGCGTTGGAGCTTGATATCAGTGGAGCTACAGGAGCTTCTGCCATGCTATGCGAGCAAGATGCAGAATTATGCGCTAGGGTTTTTATAGCTGCTGCAAAAAGTGGTGATGGCACTGTAGTTAGTGGGTTAATAGGCGCTGCAGTGCTTACACTAGATAATAAACATGAAGCATTGACTTGGGCTGCACGGAATCGTTGTGTACCTATAGTTAAAAGTCTATTGAATGTAGCTGACATAGATGTGAATTATCAGAATTCTTTTGGTAACTCGGCCTTGATTTTGGCAGCATCATTTGGACATCGCCTTATGGTTGAGAAATTGCTAGCAGTGCAAGGAATAAATATACATGCTAGAAATAATCCTACTGTGGTTGAGTCTGATAATGCATTTGTAAAATTTATGAAAAATACATACTCTTATATTAAGGGATTATTCAGGCCAGCAGAAGAAGAGGTTGCTATTATAGGAATGAACACAGCCTTAGTGTCTGCTTCTATTAGAGGGAATGCTGAAGTAGTCAGATTATTGCTTTTAGCTGAAGGTGAAGCCTCTTCTCCTAGAGATGAGAATAATAGAACTGCATTAATGCATGCCTGTGCAAATGGGTATATTGGTGTGGTCAAATTATTGCTTGCTCATTCAATGGCAGATCTTAATGCTATAGATAAGGATGGTAAAACAGCATTAATGTATGCAGCAGCTGGTGGGCATACTGGCGTGGTTAAGCTTTTGATAGATAAACCATCCATAGACGTTAATATTAGGGATAATTGTGGAGATACAGCTTTATTATATGCTACACAAAAAAACGCCATTGATGTAATTTTAATGTTATTAAGACTTCAAAAAACAGAAGTAAATCACCTAGGAAGAGAGCAAAAGGCAGCTTTTAATTTATTTAGGTATGATGCACATAGCGAAAAGGATAGCCAAGAGGTAGTAGAGTTATTTTTTGAAAAGGGTGCTTATGCCATATCTAGTGTAAAGGTATTAGCATTAGAAGGACCTAAAGATTGGTATAACAATAAAGTGTTAATACCAGCAGCAGTAATGACAGGGGCATTAGCTAACCTAGCCAAATCAAGCCCATTAGCCATTAGGCATGCCTTAAGATTTGGCTATAATATGAGTCAAGCATTAGTAATAAGCGTGACTAATCGTTGTATTCAGGGAGTGAAGATATTTTTGGTAGAGAACTTTAAATTATGTCTCAAAACTTTAAAATCTTTTGTTGCTGACAAATTGAGTGCGTCAGTGGAAATGCTATTGGAGGCCGATGTGGGAGGGCTATTTAAGCCGTATAAGACTGATTTATTAATTGAAGCAGCTACAGCGGGTGATAAAGCAACCACTCAGTCTTTGCTTAAATATTCTGCAGATTCTAATGAGGTTAATTATCGTAATCATACTGCTCTTAGTGCTGCTGTAGTGAACAATAAAGTTGGGGTGGTTGCGTGCTTAGCTTTTAATATTATCGAAAAAAATCCTGATAATGCTAAAACCATATTTGAACAAGCTATTTCCTCTGCCTACTATAGTGCTGTCTTCGCTTGGGTTAGTTCTAGTGATGCATATAAATTGTTGGTTAGTATAAAAGATATGCTAAATGCTGGAAAATCATTAAACCAAGCTGGTGTAGACTGGGCTAGGATTAATGGACATGCAACCCTGGAACAAGAGCTTAATGCATTTGTAACTGAGAGAGCAGCAGATGTTAATGTGCCTGCAGCTACACTTTAATACTATTGGATTTAAGTCAGAGAGAAGCAGTTGCTGCATCAAGTGCTAGAGCTCTCTCTGGCTAGGTCCTATATTTAATAGTGGTATTCAGGAGTATGTTTGCCAAATTCCATAATTTATCATTGTGCCTAAACCTGGCAGCTCTCACAATAAAAGGTGCTGCGCTGGTTTTGGGTGATTTTTGCTATGCTAGAATCGCAGTTATAACATTTCTCACCATGCCTGCCATACACCATGAGCTCGTTTTGAAAGTAACCTGGGGTGCCATCTGCTTTCTTAAAATCTTTGAGGGTAGTGCCACCATTTAGTATGGCTTGTTGTAAGGTTGCTTTGCTAAAGCTAACTATTTTTGTGGCTTCTAATGCATTAATACTGCTGGCTTCTCTGGTGGGGCTGATTTTTGCTAAAAATAAAGTTTCACACGCATAAATATTACCAATGCCAACTACAATATTATGGTTCATTAAGGTTTGCTTGATATTGGTTTTTTTGCCTTTAATAGCCTCTAACAAGAAATTCGCATCAAACTCTGCAGTTAATGGCTCTATACCCAAATGTGCAAGTAGTCTATGTTGGTTAATGCTCTCTGTAGTCCAGTGAATTGAGCCAAAACGTCTGGCATCGTTAAATCTGATTGTTTGACTATTTGACAGCACTATATCTACATGGTCGTGTTTGGCAGGTGGGATGTTTTTATCCAGTATTCGTAAGCTGCCACTCATGCCTAAATGAATAATTAAAGTGCCTTTAGTAAGATTAAATAAAATATATTTTGCTCTTCTGGTAACGCGTAAAATCTTTTGATCAGCTAGTATATCACTAATGTCGCCTGGCACAGGCCAGCGCAAGCTATGATTTCTAACAACTACATGTACTATGGTAGTATTAGATATTAAGGGCTCAATGCCCCTGCATGTAGTTTCGACCTCTGGTAGCTCTGGCATAGCGCTAATCCTCAAATTAGTATAACACTTATAATGTAGGTTAGATTATTTAGGAATTCAATCTTAACCATGAATTATGAGCTTTAATTTATTTTAACATGCAGCAATTATATTGCAATAACCTCCCTCGCCCCTCAAATATTTTATATGGGGTAATTTGTATAATTAATTGTATATACAAGATGTTTTTATTTATTTAGTTGAAGTTATAGATATATAGTAGAGATTGTGTTAGACTCTATTTAGAATATTTTTTGATTAGGAGAAAATTATGTGGGGTGGTATTTTTAACGCATCTCTTTCATGCGCTATATGGTCAGGCTTAGCAATGGCTCATATAACAATATTAACAGTTACAATATTTTTACATCGGTCTCAATCTCATAGAGCAGTAGATTTACATAAAGGTGTTATGCATTTCTTTAGGTTTTGGGCGTGGTTCACAACTGGTATGATTACTAAAAGATGGGTCGCAGTGCATCGCAAACATCATGCTAAAGCTGAGACGCAAGATGATCCTCACAGCCCTTTAATACATGGCATTAGACGTATATTATTTAATGGCGTAGCTTACTACCGTAATGCTGGCAAAGTTGTTGAAGATGTTGAAAAGTATGGTTTTGGTACACCAGACGACTGGTTAGAAAATAATATTTATACACCGCTTCATAGAATAGGTATACTTTTCTTGCTTGCAATGAATATTACATTTTTTGGTGTATATGGTCTTGCTACCTGGTTAATTCAAATTCTATGGATTCCTTTCTGGGCTGCTGGCGTAGTTAATGGTGTGGCTCATTATGTCGGTTATAGAAACTTTGAGGTTAGTGACAATTCACGTAATGTCTTCCCTATAGGTATAATCATTGGTGGTGAAGAATTACATAATAACCACCATGCTTATGGTGCCTCTGCTAAGTTTTCTGTTAAATGGTATGAATTTGATTCTGGCTGGATGGTAATTCGAGGCTTAGAAAAGCTTGGGCTAGCTAAAGTGAATAGAACTATTCCTGTGTTAGATAGTAAAGATAATTCCTCTGAAAAAGCATTAGTGCAACATGTGTTATATAACAAAATCCAATTGATCGAAAAATATTGCAAACAGGTTATAAAGCCAGTATTTAAAGAAGGCGAGGCTAGTTCAAAGTTTCCACAAGCTAAAAAACTGTTAACTCGTAACCTAACTGCTATATCAATTGACGATAATAATAGAATAGATGTTTTATTACAAAGATATGACAATATAAAAGTGGTATATGAAGCTAGGAAAAAACTAGAAGAAATATGCAAAACTAATAAAAAGAGTTTTACAGAAATTCATGCATTACTACAAGAGTGGTGTAAAAATGCTGAAGATTCAGGCATAGATCACTTGGCATCTTTTTCTTTCTGGTTAAAAGGTATGCTAGTTCATAATGAAGGTTAGTAGCTAAAGTTACTATATTTATTTTTATACTGGTTTATCTTTCCAAGAGCAATATTGGTTAATTTTACAATCACCGCATAGCGGTGATTTTGCTTTGCATGTATATCTTCCGTGCAAAATAAGCCAATGATGAGCCCCTAGCAAGAACTGCTTGGGTATATTTTTAGTGAGAATGCTCTCAACTTTAACAACATCTTGTGCCCTTGCCATACCTGTTCTATTACCAACTCTAAATATATGTGTGTCTACTGCAATAACTTCTTTGTTAAATGCAGTATTTAAAATAACATTAGCGGTTTTTCTACCGACTCCTGGTAAGCGCTGAAGTTTTATTCTATCGCATGGCACCTGGCTGTTATATTCAGTGATAATTATGCTACAGGTTAAGATAATATTTTTAGCTTTAGTGTTATATAATCCTATGCTCTTGATATATTCTTTTAGTTTTTTTTCGCCTAATGATAGAATCTTTTCTGGGGTGTTTGCTGCTGCAAACAAAGGAATTGTAGCCTTGTTAACGCTGATGTCGGTAGCTTGAGCTGAGAGAATTACTGCTATTAAAAGCTCAAAAGTACTATTATAGATCAGCTCTGTCTCTGGAGCTGGGTTTTCTTTTGATAAGATGCTGAAAACATCATGATAATATTTATAAGCCATATAGTTAGCCTTTATTTGTTTTGTGCACGCTGTAACGCCTGTTTTATTGCATCTTTTCTTGCAGCTACAGTTAAACTATTTGTGTCCGTATTTAATTTATTTTTTAAATGCTTTTCACGCGATGTTTGCTCTAGGATAAGATTGTTGTTTTTTTTAGCTGTATACCTATTTTTGGCATGTTCGGGGTTATATGAAATATGTTGTAATGACTTCGGGTAAATACAATCAACTGGGCAAGCAGGGATGCATAAGTCACAACCTGTACATTCTGTTGGAAGTACAGTATGCATTTTTTTAGGGCCTCCGATAATAGCATCAACCGGACAGGCTGTTATACATTTGGTGCATCCAATGCAAATATCCTCATCAATAACAACTGTTGATGGCGGCTTATATTGTTTTGTTACAATTGAATTATGTTCAGTAGGATTTTGTTTGGTTATTTTAGCTATAGCTTCTAAAACTTTGATGCCACCTGGGTGACACTTATTTATTTTAGCTTTATTTGCAGCTACGGCATCAGCGTAGTCTTTGCAGCTAGGAAACTCACACATTTGGCACTGAGTTTGTGGCAATATATTATCAATTTTCTTGCTTATGTCTTTGATGCTCATTTATAACTACCCAAAGTTATACTATTTATCGTATGCGTCCTATTGCTGCCTCTCGCCTATGCTTTACTGCTGCCTCTCGCCTACGCTTTACTGCTGCTTCTCGCCTACGCCCTATTGCTTGACAATAGGGGCCAGGAGTATACTTGTCAAGTTTTATACTTCATTCTTGAGTTGAACTTGAGAATTGCCTAAGTTACATAGTTTTTATGCAGGAATATCTGCTGAATTTACTCTCTGTAATAAATGTTTATATGGTTTTATATCGTGATCTAGTAATATTTTATCTAGGTCGTGCCAATTATCTACAGTACAGTTTAAAAATATCATGCTTTCCGCTGCGGTATGCGGCAAAATTGGTGATAAATAAGCCATAATAATTCTGAAGATGTTTATAGCAGTGGTACAAACTTTATGTACATGCTCAATCTGCTCAGGATCTTTAATTTTTAGCCAAGGCTCTTCTTTAGCAATATATTGGTTAGCTAGTCCTGCTAAATGGATTATTTTAGTTGTAGCTGCACTAAATTTTTTTTGGTCATAACATTTTATTATGTTGTCTTTTTCACTAAGAATAATGTTAATCAATTCCATATTATCTGATGTTTCAGCTAGTTTGCCGTTAAACTTCTTTTGAATAAAACCGTTGCATCTGCTCGCAATATTTATAACTTTTCCGATAAGATCAGAGTTTATTTTATTCATGAACTCTTCCCAGTTAAGATCGATATCTTCGATTCCATCAGATAATCTGGTAGCAAGATAATACCTTAAATATTCTGGCTCAAGTTTAGCTAAATAGTCTGATGCTGTGATAAAAGTGCCCTTGGATTTCGACATTTTTTTACCATTAATAGTTAAAAATCCATGTGTATGAATAGAATTTGGTATTTTGTACTCAGCAGTATCAAGGATAGCAGGCCAAAATATACCATGAAAGTAACTAATGTCTTTGCCAATAAATTGATGAATTTCGGCATCAGTATTTTTATTCCAAAAATCTATACAGTTATTAGAGCTATTATCTATAAATTTTTGGGTAATAGAAATATAGCCAATAGGCGCATCAAGCCAGACATAAAAATATTTGTTTGTAGTGTCAGGTATTTTAATGCCAAAATATGGTTCATCTCTAGATATATCCCAGGCCTTTAAATCACTACCAAACCATTCTAGGAGTTTATTTTTAACTGCTTCTTGTGGGATTATATTTTGGATATAACTTTTTAAATTGTTTTGTAGCTGTTTTAGCTCAAAGAAATAGTGCTTAGAATCTTTTGTTACCGGGGTTGTTCCGGATATTTTTGAGATGGGGTTTATTAGTTCTAACGGATCATAAATGCTGCCGCAGGCATCACAGCTATCGCCATATTGCTCTGGTTGTTTGCACTTAGGGCATGTTCCTGTTACAAAACGGTCAGGCAAGAACATACCCTCACTAGTATCGTATGCTTGAGCTACTTTTTGTGTCGTTATCAAATTTTTCTGCTGCATAGCTTTATAACATGTGCTCACAACTTTGTGGTGAGTATCGTCACGGGTGCTGCCATAGTGGTCGTATGCAATAAGAAAGCTTTTAGAGTTTGCTATATGCTCTAAGGCTATTTTTGCGACCATCTCTTCCGGAGTAATATTTTGTTGTTTTGCACTTAGCATAATGGGAGTGCCATGTGCGTCATCACCTCCAATAAAAACGCAGTTATTACCTTTTAATTTTTGGTTTCTTACCCAGATATCTGCTTGGACTTGCTCAACAAGATGGCCAAGATGCAAAGATCCATTTGCATAGACTAATGCGGTCGTAACTAAAATGTTTTTTGACATAAATGTTGCCTCATGTGTCGTATTAATTCAACTCACTTTTACAGTATGGGTCTAAATCGTAAATAATAGCATTTTTAAAAAGATTAGAATTATCTATTTTAGTAATGGTAATACCGCAGCCACCATTCAAATTTAACTTACTAATATTGGTTATTGTAAGGGAGCTTGTTACTTTGCTATATGAATCATATAATTTGAGTGAGACTTGTAACGGTATGTCTGATATTATGCTTGGCTCCCACATCGAGTAGCTTCCAGGTTTCATAGTGTAAGGTCCGCCATCTGCTCGCTCTACACTACCGATGGGATTATCATCAAATATTTCATCAATTACGATATATGTGATAGGGTGATTAGTGTTGTTTTGTAAATATAACCTTTTAGGTAACTCAACAGCCAATGCCTGACAAAAGTGCATTAAAAGCACACTGTAAGCTAAAAATTTTCTCATGGTTTTCCTGTTCCTATAATTATTACAATACTTACTAATTATAATAACAAAATATCATATTGATTGCTATAATAAAAGCTCGTGTAATATTTATATTATGGAAATTATCGTTTAGAGGTTATTAATTATGTTACAACTAAAATACGGTCCTGACCCTATTTTTAGCTGCAAAGCCAGGGTGGTAAATACAATCAATGCTGAAGTTAAAGCTAACTTATTGCAAATGTTAACTATTATGTATAAATATAATGGTATAGGCTTGGGGGCTAATATGGTGGGCTTATTAGATTGTCTTATAGTTGTAGATTTGCAAGAAAATGGGGTGAAACAGCCATATAAGATGATAAATCCTAAAATAGTTGAATTTTCAGAAAATAGTATAACGATGTTAGAAGCTTCATTATCTTTTCCTGGTATTCATGCAAAAATAACTAGGCCGGCAGAGGTAAAAGTTAGCTATTTTGATGAATATGATCAAGAAAAACATCTTAAAGCTACTGGGTTGCTCGCAAGAGTATTGCAGCATGAGATTGATTACTTGCATGGGAAAATTTTTTTAGACTACTTAAGCATAACTAAACGCAAAATTTTACTGCAAAAAATTAAAATAAAATAATTATGCCAGTTATAGTTTTACCTATGGGTATAGGCTATACCAACCTCGCCACCTACGCACTACTGCCTACCGCCTACGCCTCGCTACGATAGTGTCTGGTAAGTCTGTTAAATAATCAGTGTCGTATGGTCTCTATAATTTTCAAGTTAAACCATAATCTTCAACACTTGTTATTTTTAACCCTAGACCCTATGGTCAATCAATAGGGCGAACCTCCACCTACGCCCTGTAGCTTTGACCACAGGTTCCAGCCATACTTCTAAGCGCAGGTAAAGAGGTGCATTATTGATTTTAAAAATTTTTTTCTGGAATATTAGTTGGGATAGCGCTGGGCTCAATCCGAAACCTCAACCAGGTGACTAGCCACTTAGCAGGGCCATTTTTATTAGCACTATTTTTTAGCTTCGTATTTGCTACCTTTTACCAGAATTTGAAATGTTCTTTGTGAAATTATGCCTTGATCATATTTATCTTTAGCATCATCTACCATGGTTTGGCCATGTATTTTGAGTATTTCTCTTGTTTTTTCAGTGATTCTATCAGGATCTACGTCTAGTAATTTATCTCTTACCTCTTCATTAAAAACTAAATATTCTCTGAGTGCTACTCGCTTATTATCTACAGAAGGAACAAGTTTTTGCCATAAAATCATTCGAACAGTTTCAATGAGATCAATGGTTTTACCAGAGCGTTCTTCTTTTGAAAATGTTCCAACAAGTCGTCTAATAGTCTCAGCAACCCCATTTGTATGCATTGTTGTGTATACTGGGTGTCCTGTTAATGCTGCCTCTAAAACAGCATTAATAGTTTCTTCGTCTCGTGCTTCACCAACTAAAATTAACCTTGGTTTTCTTCTTAAAGCATTCCTTACTCCAGCTGCAAAGCTTGGTAAATGCAGCGGTATTTCTGATTGACTAACTATAGAAGTTTGTTTAACTACTTCATCATAAACAAATTCTATAGGGGATTCATAAGTTAATATTTTTCTGTTACAATTGGGATTTTCAGAAATGTGCCGTATAATAGACGCTAATAATGTAGATTTACCAGAACCTGTGGCGCCAGTTATGTATACCACTCCTTGTTCTGGAGACAAGTTAGCTAATATGTTATCTGGCAAATCCATTAAGCTTATTTCAGGCGGAGTTGTAGGTATAGTTCTTAGTGTAATTTGGATGCCGTCATGGCCCTCAACTAAGCATGCTGTAGCATTTAACCTGAATCTAAATCTATCTAGTCTAGATGGTTTGAATTCATAGTGAGTATCAATGTCTTGCCCACTTAAAAGCTGGGTTGTGCCATTTGGGCCGTAGATACCATTAAGTATTGAGCCTACTTCAGAGTTATTGAGTTTTCTTCTTGTTACCCTGCATAGTTTGCCGTATATTTCTGCAAATACATATTCACCACTCTGAATCGTAATGTCAGAGGCATCATTATTAATGCAATGCTCTAATATTTGATCTATTTCATTGGCATTTATTCTTCTAGGTTCATCAGGCAACAAAAAATCTTCTAATTGTTTTTTTAGCTCGATGTTCTCTGCTGTGGTATCTTTTTTCATGGCTTATTGAACTATTACCGTGTTCCATGAATCAGGCTGCTCAGTATTTAATACAGAAGGCTGCATTATTCTGATAACCTTGTCGTTTAGTCTCATTTTTGCTGTATTACCTGTAACACCTAATTCTGCTTTAGCAATATAAGGTGCTGATATCATATTTTGTGTATATAGCTTTTTATATAGAGTCATGCCATTTATATCTCTTGTGAGGGAGGCTAGGTTATCTGAGAAAATAGAATCAGCTTGTATTACGCCTTGCTTCCAACCTTTTTGCACTTCTTTATCCCAAATATAGCGCTCATCTGAGTTTTTTGGTAATAATGAATAATCTGGTGTGTCTGGATAGGTGTAGTCATTGAAAGAAATGTAATCTGACCAAAGTGGTGCTGTCGTAATTAATCTGGCCGGCATAATTATTTCTATTTCTAGATCATTTACTCTCATAGCATTAGGGTTACTTAAGTGTAAGTTAGATGAACTTTGCTGTAATACAGGAGGCAACACATTGTTTTGCATAACAAAAGATCTAAAATCAAAAATACTATTTAATAAATGCTCATGTTGTTTAATTTCTTGCCTTATTATTTCTATTCTCCAAGCAAGTGCATACTGAGCGCCATAAGATACTGCTGCTTCTGTGATAGCTGTAGTTCTAATAGGATTAAGTGGTATCTCTTCATCACCATTATTGCTACAAGCTCCTAAAAGCAATAGCAGCGGTAAAATAAAATAGTAAGGTTTATTCATAAGTAAGAAATCCCTGTTTTCTTAAATAGCTCTATAACGTAATTCTATAGTATGATTTTTGTTATAAACAGCTATTTTGGCTTTATTATCTGCTTGGTATGAAATATCTCTAATTATGTCTGAAATATAAGTGTTTTTAGCCTTGATAGTAACTAATACTGGAATAGGAGGCTTTTTACCTATTACTCGCAATTTATAGTTTGCTGATGCAGCTATTTTTCGCAAGATAGGTTCGGCTGGTCCAGTCCAATCTACGGATGCTTTTTTATCTGCAGTTATTTTATATTGATTCTTATTAGATAATTCAAATTTAGATTTAGGTTGAGCTGCTATTTCAACTTGAGCTAATTGGTTGAGTGAATTTCGTACTGAGTCTGCTGACTCAACTAATCTTGATTCAACATTTATGCTAGCTATCATGTCTTCAGCGCCAACACTTTGTAGAAGATTTTCACGATATTGAATAGCATCTTCGTCATTAGCTTGGTTAGTATTGCTTGAGCAGCTAGCTAGTAGTGTCAATAGACATAAAGAAAAGGTGTTTGTATTCATTCTTATTTTCGTCCTGAATAGTTTAATGTTCACACACTTATAAGAACTCAAAGCTTAGCTAATGTCAAGGTTAGTTAGGCGGTTTTTTTATTTAATGTTGTTTTATAATAAGTTAATTCTTATCGCAAAAAAAGTTATCAATAAAGATATTTTTGTACTATAATATATTAATTTACATGGAGAGTTTTTCGTATGCAGGCCCCCAAAGCGGATTCAAGTTGGCGAGATTCAGCGCGGTCTCCTAAATTATGGGTTTTCGATGCTAAAGCTAGCTTTCCTCTATTAATAATGTCATTCCACATAACGTGGGGTACTTTTGCTTTTGCAATGCTAGCAACCGTATTCTTTTCAATGCTTAACAAATATGGCTTTAGTTTGCCAGTGTTTTACCGTTATATAAGAAGCAATTTGGCAGGCCCAAGAAAAATATCTTCTCCAAGGTGGATGCAATGAGTCGAAAAACAATAGCAGAAATACTAATGAAAATCATGGAAGCTGAAAAAGTTGAGTTTGCTATGAAAGATCGAAATCTTTCATATCAGGAGGTTTTTTCAGATAAAGGCTTGCTGCCTGCTATGGCGAAGAGGGCCGATAATTTATGTTCTTTAGCTCTGGGTTATGGCATAGGGGCTGAGTTTACCAAGGAAAAGGCTTCAACTACAGGGTCGGCGGTGTCTTTTGACTCGTCAGTGCCCCAAGCCCTAACTATTTTAATGATATATGATGTGATAAAGGATATAATGTTAGCTAACACCAAAGGTAAAAAAACAATTTTAGATGAGCTTTTGTACGATTAATTAAAATAGTATTGTTTAATTTTTGTATGGCTGCTATAATAATAAAGTAGTATTTAGTAATAATAAGTCGGGTTTAGATATGAGTGCTCCTAAAATGCCATTTTTCTTCTCCAGTTATAAGTCTGGGGTTTCTACTGATAGCCATATTAGCAGTGATGGCTTTGTTGAGCCTTTGCCTAAGGATGTTGCTGATTTGTCAATTGTTTCGACAGGTACTGATGAATTTCTTAGGGGTTTAGAAATGTCGCTAAAAAGCTTAGCACTAGCTACTCAAGGCACTCAACAAGGCGCTCAAAAAGATGCTGCTACTAGCTTAATTGCGGGTGTAAGCGAAGCTAGGGCGAGTGTGCGCGGCATTGGATCTTGTGTGGATCGAGTGGAGACTAATTCTCCAGTTGCAGGGCCATCAAAAATAAAGCCTTAAAGCATAGAATTTAACATGTTTAAATTAGGCTTGATAGTATGTCTGATAACAAAAAGTTTATAAAAAAATCCAAAAGTATAATCACAGTTTTACGAGACTTATATAACAATAAAAATTGGGACGCCTCTTTGCCGTTAAAGGTTTTGAAAAAAAGAGTTGCTGCTTATATATCACAGTTAGAAAATGATATTGAAAATATTGAATCCTCACCTGATAGTGGTGCTGAAAAAAAAGTATCAGTAAAAATATTGCCGGCAGGATATGTGAAAATTTTCATAATGCTTCATCAAAACGACGGTGAAAGGTTAATGTCTTGGAATGCCAGTATATTATCGCTAACAAGCTCAGTGCTTGGCAGGGCTGTGTATGCAAAAGAGAGCGAGGCAGTTAAAGCTATGTCCCATAAAGAATATAAAGAGAAAGAAGGTTATGTTGAGTTGTGGGTTTCTCGTGATGTTATAATTGACTTGCCAGATGAAAAGAGCATTTTTGACAAGGATGGGCAGAAAATCTTGTCATTGAAACAAAAAGCTATTACAACAGAAAATATAAAATATTTTGTTCATGCGTCAGATAGTAAGTATGAGTTTATTAATTCTGTAGTTTCTGCAATTGTAGAAAAATAACTTTAATATAAAATTTTGTTGTTTAAATTATAGATTAATTGCTATAATAACTTCTGACTTTGCAGTAACTTTAGGGAATTTTATGAAAGGATCTGGCGGCGGCGGACAGCAGCAAACCGGTCAAGGCATGGATGGCTTGTATATAGCTGCATTCTTAGTTCTTTTTTCCATAATTATTTGGTGGAAATTTAAAGCCCAGGTCGTATCTTTTTTACTTAATATTAAATATTATGAAATAATTCTTGTGGAAGAGGTTATCGATCTATTGCTTGATATTACTTCATGGATAGGCTTGCCACAACCTGATATGGCTTCGTTAGAGTATACCCAAAGTGTTATTTTAGATGGTTTGGCCGCTCCTGAGCAGGTCTCATTAACAGAAATAGGTATTGTTAGTTCTGAGGTGGGTAGCTTTACGGCTATACCTTTGTTCTTGGTTTCAATGATTCTAGGTAGCGTATTGTTTGTCTACCATTCGGCCTCAAGGTTTTGTAGTGTTTATAATATGCAAAAGCTAAGGTTACAAGAAAATGTCATTTGGCCACAATTCTCGCCAGTATTACATGAAAATCTAGTTGATATTGACATTGATAAAGGGCACTGGCGTATGTCTGAGCAGCCTATGCAGTTTGCTAAAAAACACGATCTTTTAGAAGAATATATCAAAGATGGTAAAACTTTAGCAAAAGTAAGGCGAGAAGCTTCGGTCGAGGTTTTTTCAGCACAAATGGGCGCCATATGGGATGCTAGAGTGGATACCCAGCCTCCATATGTGCAGGCTTTATTTGCAGCTTTTGCTGCCAAAGCCGAAGATGATAGTGAAGCTTGTAAAGTTTTGTTGTATCAAATCAGCAAATCTGCGTTGAGTGGCAAGCTAGACTTTAGTGGTACTAGGCAGTTGCTGCATAAGCATATAAAATCAAAAAAAGTTGGTAGAGCTGCTGGGCCACATGCATATGTGCTAACTATGATGGCTTCCATGTTAGATTTAGCACGTGAAAATGGCGTGTTGGCTACTGCGGATTTTTTATGGTTGAAGTCAATAGATCGCAAATTATGGTATATGTTAAATACTGTGGGCAGGCGTACTGCATTCCCTGAAGTAGGCGGGCCTTTTGCACATTGGATTGTTGAAAAAAGATTGCGCAGGCCTTTAAAGGTACCTGTAGTTGTTACTGCTGTTGATGCCTTAGATGAAGCTATATCTTTAGTTGTTTATAAAAAGGACGAAGATTAATGGCTTACGCACAACGAGGATTAGACCGTAGTCAAGAGCAAAGCATGGCAGCAGTCCTTAGGGACACCCGTACCATTGCGCAAAAGCTAGACGAATTTCTAAAAAATCCTTATTGGATTTTCTGTATAATATTTGTGTCTGGTGCTACAGGGATAGTTTTTACTGCAATATCAGATATTATGTTTATTTTTTCTCTTATTATATTTTTAGTTTCAATTAGTAAAAAATCCACTTTGCCATATAGAATGCCTATGCGTAGCAAGGCTAAAGACTATAATGATTTATTGCCAGGAACTAACAGGCCTAAAGATGCGCAAGGTATATACTTTTTTGGTAATGAAAAGAAAACAAATTCAGAAATATGGTTTTCTAATGAAGATATGCGAACACATGTATTAATATTTGGCTCTACCGGTAGTGGTAAAACTGAGGCATTAATATCTATAGCTTATAATGCCTTAATACAATCTAGTGGTTTTTTGTATATCGATGGTAAAGGCGATAGCTCTTTGTATGCTAAAATATTTGGTATGGTGAAGTTCATGGGGCGTGAAGATGATTTGCTGCTAATTAACTTTATGACTGGTGCTAAAGATATTATTGGTCCCCAAGAAACTAGGTTGTCAAACACACTTAATCCTTTTGCAACTGGTTCATCTGGTATGTTATCTAACTTAGTTGTTAGTATGATGGATTCTGGTAGTAGCTCTGGCGATAGTGATATGTGGAAAGGTAGAGCGATTGCTTTTGTAGAGGCTCTTATGAAAGTTTTAGTCGCGATGAGAGACGCTGGGCATATACTGCTAGATGCGAATACTATTAGAAACTATTTTGGTTTAGACCGCTTAGAGGCAATGGTGGGAGATTCTACTTTTATACGTGATGGTGAATATCCTATAGACATAAGTTTTTTGCCAGATAATGTTATGGAGCCTATGCGTAACTATGTTCATAATTTACCGGGCTATAATAAAGATAAAAAAGGTCAGCAAGTTTCTCAGGTATTTGAACAGCATGGTTTCATAACTATGCAGCTAATTAGGGTGTTCTCTTCGCTTGCCGATACTTATGGCCACATTATCAGAACAAAATTAGCTGAAGTAGATTTAAAAGATGTGGTTCTTAATCGTAGAATTTTATTAGTGTTATTGCCGGCATTAGAAAAGTCTCCAGACGAGTTATCTAACTTGGGTAAGATAGTTATATCTACTTTAAAAGCAATGATGGCCGCTGGGCTAGGTGAAGCTGTTGAAGGCACCCTGCAAGAGCTAATTGAAAGTAGACCTACTAATTGTGACACACCTTTTTTATGTATTTTAGATGAGTATGGTTATTATGCAGTGAAAGGTTTTGCGGTTGTGCCAGCACAGGCAAGGTCTTTAGGGTTCTCTGTAGTATTTGCTGGGCAAGATTTACCAGCATTTCAAAAAGCTTCGAAAGAAGAAGCTGCATCGATTGGTGCGAATACTAATATTAAAATTTGTATGAAGCTAGAAGACCCTACTGAAACTTGGGATTTCTTTAATAAATCAGCCGGTGAGTCTTTAGTGACTCAAGTTGAGAGTTATCAAGCAAATGCAGGAAGTGTGTCTAACTCTTATTTAGACTCTAAGAGTGCAAGAGTAGAAAAAAGATCTAGAATAGATTTACAGGATTTAAAAGAGCAAGGGGTAGGTGAGGCTCATATGTTCTTTAGGTCAACAATTACTAGATATAAATCATTTTATGCGGCGCCAAAATCATCTAAAAAAATGAGGCTAAATCAATTTTTAAAAGTCGATTTACCTAAGGATTCAGAATTATATACTTTAGTTAAGGGCATTGAAGATTTTGAGCTATTGGCTAGAAGGCTAGATGCTAAAAAAATAACTAGTGGTTTGCCACAAAATCTAGACAAGCTATGCGATATTTATTCATCTCAAAGTGATTCTTTATCATCGATTGAAAAGAGCATAAACACTTTTGTTAAGTTCGAGACTGATCTTGACCATATGACTAGTCAAGAGGCTAATGTGATTGATGAAGATGGGGTGTTCTTTCATATATTCATGCGAACTGGGCTTGCAGATGAGATAGCTGCAGTGGTTAATAATAAGAGCATAATGGATCATCCTTTGCTAAACAAAAAAGCAACTTCTGCTGGATTAAATTATTTGTTTAGAGTCTTATCTTATGATGATAGTGAATCTGCAACATTAACTGAAGATTTCATCTCAGATATGACTAATCTTACATCGTATAAACATCCAGCGGCTATTGATCTTCCTAATACTGAAGATTTAATAGCAGCAATTAATGAGATTGGCGAAGATGCTTGAATATAATTTAGTTATTTATTAGGTAGGTGTGAAATCATGAAAAAATATTTATTAGTGCTTGTTGTTGCAGCGATTATTTCTTCTTGCTCAGTGAGTAATAAAAGCAACGAAAGTAGAAGTAATATCAATAAAGTTGTAGCAAATAAAGATGCTAGTTATCAACAATCTTTAGATTTTTTAGATAGTAAAGGCATAATGATTACTGAATTCTCTCCCAAAATATTAATATCAATTCCATCTGATATAATATTCAAACCAGATACAGCAATATTTTATGCTGACTCTATGGAGGCGATTAGATCTCTAGCTACATTTATTTCTAAATACCAACATGAGTCTATAGAAGTAACGTCAACTTTTGTTGCGAAAAAACAAAGCTATATTGCATATGCTATAGCTCATAATCAAGGTGAAAAAATTATTGAGCTTCTAACTAAATACGGCAGTTATAGCTTTATAGGTTTCAATACTAAATTAATTATGGAAGATAAGGTCTTCAATAATTATTATGCAGCAGGAAAGTATTTTATAGATATTGAGCTTTCAGTAGCATAGCTAATATGTTTGTTATATAGAGGTTATTATGGCAAAGAAAGAACATTCATACCGTTATTATGCATGCAAGTTGCGGACTGCTGTAAACTATTTGTTAGTTATGGCTGTTGTTAATATTATTTTAGTTTTAATGCTAGTTTATCAGCATGGGTCTATGCCGCTAGATAAGTTTTATGCTTCTTCAGATGTTGGCGAAATTACATTATTGAATCCTATGAATAAATATAAAAAGTCTATTTTATAGTTGTATTTGTAGAGCTGAATATATTATATTATATTTAAGGATTTTTCTCAGGAGAGGGTCGTGTCAGAACAAGCAGTAGAGTTAGTGCACCTAAGAAATAACTTTTATCGGGATAGTTATAGTAAGCTGTTGTATATATTGTCTTTTTTGGCGATTATAAATGTTTTTTTGGTTTTGGCTATAGTCCATATTGTAAAAAATCCTCCGGCTCCTAAATATTTTGCAACAGGTAATGATGGTAGGCTAACAATTATACAGCCCTTAACAGACCCGGTTATGTCACTTTCTGGGTTGACAGAATGGGTCACTAGAGCCGCAACAACAGCGTATAGCTTTGATTTTGTAAATTATAGAAAAGAATTACAAGAATCATCAGCATTTTTTACAGGCAAAGGTTGGGAAGCTTTTGAAAGAGCGTTAGTATCGTCAAATAATTTGAATTTAGTGCTCACTAAAAAGTTAGTAACTACAGCTGTTGCGCAAGGCGCTCCAGTTGTATTAAAAAGAGGTGTATTAAATGGCAAATATGCTTGGCAAGTGCAATTACCAATATTAGTAACATATCAAAGTGCTAGTATGAAGGTGGCCCAGCCTATGCTTGTAACTATGCTTGTTACAAGAGTAGATGTTGCAAACAACCCTAATGGTATAGCTATTGCGCAGTTTGTAGCTTCACAGCAGCAGTCAAAAACGCTTCGCCCTTAGAAATGGTTAGGCATAGTTTGGTTTAATTTGGAAAAATATATGAATAATTTCAGTAGGGTATTAAATAGATATTTTAATATTTCTTTGTGTCTTTCTTTGGGGTTGCTCTTTTCAGGATCTATTTTTGCTGAGGAAACTAGCCAAGAAACAGTTAATCAACTACAGAGTAAGGTTAAGGTAGCTTTAAATAATAAGGACGAAGATAAAGGCTCGTATGATTCTATTAATTCTCAAGCTTTTTCTGGAGTTCCAGAGGGCTTAATGCCTTTGTCATCTGATCAAATAAAGGAAATCAGAAGAAAATTTAATAAAGTACAAAAGGCTGGTTCTTGGGTGCAAGATGTTCCGGCAAAACCGGTAAGCTCAACCTTAGTTGTTGATCTTGCTCCAGGCGCAACCCCTCCAGTTGTTAGGCTTTCTTCAGGTTTCGTGTCATCTTTGGTGTTTTTAGATTCAACTGGGTCCCCATGGCCAATAAAAGCGTATGATTTAGGTGATCCAAAATCTTTCAATATTCAATGGAGCCAAAATGATAGTGCAAACCCTAAAGAATCAATAAATAATACTTTGCTTGTACAGGCTATAACTATGTATAAAGTTGCAAACTTGGCTGTTATGTTGAAAGGTCTAAATACTCCAATAATGCTAACTTTAGTTCCAGGGCAAGAAGTTGTTGATTATAGAGTGGACTTGAGATGTCCAGGCATTGGTCCTCATGCCAAAAGCTCAGCATCGAATATTCCTTCTGCTGCAAGCTCCTTGCTTGTAGATGTAATAAATGGCATTTCTCCCGGTGGGCGAGGTAAAAAGTTAAAAGTTATTGGTGGGGATGCGGAGGCGTGGGTTTTAGATAAGAGAATGTTTTTAAGAACTAAGATGAATATAGTTTCACCTAGCTGGGTATCAACAATGTCTGGGTCAGAAGGTGGTGTTAATGCATATGAGATTCAACCCGCTTCTGTGGTATTGGCTCTTAATAATGGTAAAATGACTCAAATTAAAATAGAAGGATTTTAATTATGCCAGTAGATAATAGTAATAAATCGCTAAAAAGTTTTTCATACAATAGTCGCATATACTTATCTATGCTACTTGTTGTAGTTGTAGCCTTGGGGATGTATTTTGGTTACGGTTATATTTCAGATGTTGATTCAAACAAAGATGTTTCAGGTGCTAGCTTATCTAGCGGGGTTGCAATTCAGTCAATTCCTGGCATTGCAGAAAGCTCATCTGAGTATGCTGATCTACAATCTACACAAAATACTGAAAATGCAAATATCGCCATGAGAACAGGTGGTAGTTCAGTTCCAACAATTGTTAGAGGCGGTTCTGCTAATTTAAAAGACTTTAATGCGGCAGAATTGGCTGAGAAAAACAAAAATCTTTGTGATTTAAAAGAATTAAAAAAAGCTAAGGAAGCTGGTGTTAAAGCATTTGAGCTTAGATGTCGAGGATGTACTGCAGCACAGTTATTGGCGGCAGGATATACTCCAAGTGAGCTCAAGGCTGCAGGTTTTAGTGCTAAATCTTTGCTTGCTGCGGGAGTTTCGTTAGCTGAGCTAAGAGCTGCAGGCTTTCGTGGTAGTGCTTTACTCTCTTCCCAAGTAGATGCTTGTGCTTTAGCCAGTTTTGGCAAAAATGCTGCTGAATTGAAGGCTGATGGTTATACCGCAAAAGAGTTAATGAAATGTGGCTTTACCGCTGCTGAATTAAGAGAAGCTGGCTTTAGTGCCGCAGAGTTAAAAGCAGCAGGATTCACTGCCTCTGAGCTCAAAGCAGCTGGATTTAGTGCGGCTGATTTAAAAGCTGCGGGTTTTAGCGCGACTGATCTTGCTAAAGCTGGATTTAGTGCAGATGATCTGAAAGCTGCAGGCTTTAGTGCAGCAGAGATTGCGGCTGCAGAAGCTGCTAAAAGCCAGTGTTCGGTAGAAAATATCAAAAAACAAAAAGCTGCAGGTGTAACTGCTAAAGAAATGAAGGAGCGTGGTTGTAGCGCAGCTGATTTAAAGGACGCAGGCTTTACCGCCGCAGAACTTAAGGCCGCAGGGTTTAGTGCAGCAGAACTCAAGGATGCAGGTTTTAGTGCAGCAGAATTAAAAGCGGCAGGTTTTAGTGCTTCTGAACTTAAAAAAGCAGGGTTCAGTGCTTCTGATCTCAAGGCGGCTGGCTTTAGTGCGGCAGACTTAAAAGATGCAAATGCATCAGCTTGTGATTTAAAAGCGGCTGGTGAAACTGCAGCTGAACTAAAAAACGCAGGTTTTACTGCGGCTGAGCTAAAAGCTGCTGGCTTCAACGCTGCAGAGCTTAGAAAAGCAGGCTTTAGTGCAAAAGAACTAGCGGCTGCAGGCTTTACTCCGGCTGAATTGAAAGACGCGGGTTTTTCTGATGCTCAATTAAAAGATGTTGGGCTTTCAGCATGCAAGTTACATAAATCTGGTTCAACTGCTACAGAATTAAAGAAAGCAGGTTTTACTGCTAAAGAACTGATGGATTGCGGTTTCACTGCGGCAGAATTAAAAGCTGCAGGCTTTTCTGCAAAAGACTTGCTTGATGCTGGATTTTCTGCAGCTCAGCTAAAATCAGCAGGCTTTAGTGCATCTGAACTAGCTAATGCAGGGTTAACTCCAGCAGATCTTCTTGCTGCAGGTTTTTCAAAAGGTGATTTAACTAGAGCTGGTATAGATTTACCTGAGATGAAAAATAGCAATGAAGATAGTTGTAGTCCAGCAGCCCTCAAGAAAAGCTTTAAAAGTGGAGTTTCAGCTTCAGAATTAAAGAGTAAAGGTTGTTCTGCGGCCCAAATGCGTGCAGCTGGGTTTTCTGCTGCACAGTTAAAAGCAGCAGGGTTTAGTGCATCTGAATTAAAAGCAGCAGG
>CAWVRI010000004.1:0-79069 GCA_963932595.1 uncultured Legionellales bacterium | reverse complement strand
CAAGCTGATAAGAGCCAAACTATAAAAATAATGGGCACGCATCATACCATTCAAAGTGGTTTTAGTATTTTTGCAGCTATAAGCGCACCATTTGTAAAGTCGCAAAACCAAATTGCTGCTGATGAGCTTAATAAGCAAACTAAGGTTGCTATAGCTATACTGACTCAACAATTGGATTCAAAGGTTGTAACAGCTGCAGAGAAATTAAAAATAAAAAGCAAAATAACAGTATTGGATGGAGTCAATGCAAGATTTAATAAAGGGCTAAGTGCTAGTAATAATGCTGCTATTATGTATGGTGGTACTTTGCGTGTTTCGCTTGGGTTAATTGTAGCTGGTGCGAGTGCGCTTGTTGCTGTAGCAATTTTGCCGGCATTACCTTTTTTTGCTGCTGCAGCTATAGCTGCTACAGCTATAGCTATACCTATAACCTATATTAATCGCAAAATGTTTGCAGCAAATAAAATGGCCAGTAACTTTAAAGGGCTAAAAGGAGGCAGCTTGCTGATAGTTGTGGCAGCAGCACTTGTTGTTACAGCTCCAATCTCACTGCCTATTTTAGGTGGGTTATCGGTTATAGCTATGGCAGGAATTGCTGTGGGTACTGGATTTATTGGCGCTGTAGGCGCTATGGTTGCATCAAAGTACAGAGACTTGAGCTTTTTAGGTGGCTATAAAAATTCAAGCTCTAATCATACTTGGAATTCTGCGCTACAAAACTTAAATGTATCTTTGGTTGGCGGCATTGCTGATTTAGCGTGTCATGAGGGTAAGGATAGAACAGGTACAGTTTTAATGACGGTCTCAGCAATACAGGAATATATTGGTGAAAATGGAAAGTGTCCAGATATTAATAATACAAATGACCAGCTAAAATTGGCCCAGAGTTTTGATAAGATAATTATGTCTGGCCATGATGCTGAGAGAACTAGCTTTAAGTGTGCTGGGGCTGCAAGTGTTAAAAAGTTACAAGATTATATACCTCCAGCTATATATGAAAAAATGCAAGAAACAACTAAACAGAAAATAAGAGATTATGCAGCAATAACAAAGTATTTTTCGTTGGCAAAAACATATAATAGAAGCGCAACATTACCGCCAGCTTTTTTACAAGAAAAATTGGTGGAGTTCCCTCTCCTAGCACCTGAAATACAAACGGTAGCAAAAAACGCATTAAAAGCTTCAATTGCTGACATTCCTGCTGGTATAGATATTTCTGAGGATGCTAAGTCAAACATTCAGGTGCTAGATCAAATAAGTAGGGGTGTTGCTGTAACTGAAATAAGGCCTTTCGAAAATATTATGGAGGATTCAAAGTATAATAGTGTACAGAAGGGAGCTATGTTTATACAGGGGGGAGGCAAGGTTTACCCAGAAGTAGAAGCTGAACTTAAAAAGAGTATCGGAACGGACCAAAGATCTACTAGGTCTAGCTCAGATCTTGGAGCTACATCAAAGTCTGAAGCCACCCCAAAGGCTGAAGATTCACCCCCCAGTCCATGATTCCTAAGATTAAAATAAAAAATATAATATTTAGCGATAGTTAAACTGATCTTGAAAGCTACTTTGTCATCATGAATCTACAAGCTAGTCTAAGTTATGCGCTTCGTGGCTAAGATTTTAAAATTATTTCAGTGCTACTTTATAGTTTTAGGGCGAGTGTAAGTGCCCGCTCTCTTTCGCTTGTCAAGTCCTAAAATTGGTTGACGCTTTTTAGAGGCTGTAGTTAGCACATTTGAAATTTTAAAGTGCCTGGCCTGGAAATTAGCTGTATATGGTTGATAAATAACGTTATTAATTATAAATATTCCTGTAAATGTACTATAATAATAATAGATTATAAAAAAATAGGTGCTTTAATGAAAAATTCTGATTATGAAGGCTTGGAGTTTGACTTCACAGGCGAAGAAGGATTAGCACGACTAATAGCATGCATTAACGCAGATGCATATTTGGAAAAAAAACTGGAATATGAGATAAAAAAATTGCCTGTTAAAGGAATAATTGCACTTCCAGATAAAGATGATGGTGTGAGTATACCAATAAATCCAGATACTTTAGCAAATCAAAACATAGCATTCTTGCTAAGTAAAGTGCAAAAGGCATTAGATCAGTATAATTTACAATATAGAGTTATAGCTACTGGCTTTATGGCCTTAGCTATAACAAGTTTAATCGTAGGGCTTTTAGTTATTACATCTCCGGTAATGCTTCCTTTTACTGGCGCTATCGTAATGCTGGCTGTGTCAGGAATCGCTCTTGGTACTATAGGTTTTACAAAGGCTATAATGAGTAAAAAAACTTTTGACGATACGATTATAAAAAATCCAGTCGCAAATAATGAGCCTGATGTATTAAATAGTTTTAGTCGTAGCCCTTTACACTCAGACGGTTTGTCCCCAAAACTCTCAGATAATACAGCTCCAATAGCCCCAGGGTCCCAGGCCCAGCAGGGGGGGGTACGGCAAACACAAACACTAAAACTCGGTAATAAAGGCTCTAAAGAATAGGGCAAACTAACCCTAAGCTCACTTGTTTATTATGGTATAATCTGCTAATATTTTATAATTACTGTGGCGCAGGAGTTGCGTTATGTTTTTTATATTATTATCTTGGAGAGTTATATGAATATTAAAGCTACGATTTTAAGTGTGATAATGGCGGGAAGCTCTTTGGCTTATGCTACAGATTCCACAGCTGCCACAGATTCCACATCTGGTAGAGTTGCCGTTGTTGACATTCATACTATTTTAGAACAATTGCCACAAATGCAAACAATGCGTACTGAGTTAGAAAAACAATTTACGCCAGAGCACGACTCGCTAACAACAGCACAAAATACGTTAAAAGATAAAGCTGAAAAACTTTCAAGTAATAAAGCAGTAATGACTAAAACAGCTTATGATACTGAACAAGCAGCGCTTCAAAAAGAACAATACACATTACAAACAAAGCAATCAACTTTTCAGAAAAAAGTATTTACCGCTCAAGATAATGCTATGAAAACAGTTATGAGCGACATTAATAAAGTTGTAGCTAAAATTGCAACTGAAAACCACTATGACGTAGTTATACCTAAAAATAGCACGGTTTATGTCTCTGAAAATTATGATATAACTACACAAGTACAAGCGGCTATTACTAGCGAAAACAAATAAGCTTTGATTTAAGCAAGATAAAGCTATGACAAATACTACATTACAACACCTAGCCGATAAATTAGGGGCTGAGATCGAACCTCAGTATTATAATATAGTAATAAAATCAGTTGCATCTTTAGATGAAGCTGAGTCAAAAGACATAACTTTTTTTGAAAATAGCAAGTTATTGCCTAAGCTTCAGAGCACTAAAGCTGCTGCTGTGATAATCTCACCTAAAGATGCTGAGCTTTATTCTGGCTGTAAGCTTATTGTAGCTAACCCTAGATATGCATTTGCTATACTCTCGCATATGTTTATATATGAGAGCACTATAAGTGGCATACATGCTTCTGCAGTAATAGCTACGTCTGCAACAATTCATCCATCTGCCACTATAGCTGCAAACTGCGTAATTGGTGAGAGCGTAACCATTGGAGAAAACGTGACTATTGGTGCTAATTGCACCATAGCAGATTATGTCACTATCGATAGTGACACAACTTTATTGCCGAATGTTGCTGTAATGCATCGCTGCAAAATAGGCGCAAGATGCATTATTGCAAGCGGAGCAGTTATTGGCAGCGATGGATTTGGTTATGCTTTTGATAAAAATGCTTGGCATAAAATAGCTCATTTAGGCATAGTTGAAATATTTGATGACGTTGAAATAGGCGCAAACACAACTATTGATCGCGGAACTATTGGAAAAACTGTTTTGCACCAAGGAGTTAAGTTAGATAACCAAATCCAAGTAGGGCATAATGTTGTGATAAAAGATCATACTATTATAGCCGGATGCACAGGCATTGCTGGCAGCACAGTTATAGGCAAATATTGCCGTATCGGAGGAGGTGTGAATATTAATGGGCATATTAACATAGCTGATATGGTCATTATTGCTGGATCTACAACAGTTACAAACTCTATTGCTAAGCCAGGAACTTACTCTAGTACATTATCTGCTCAACCTAGTTTTGAGTGGAATAGAAACCAATCAGTATATAGAAATTTACATAAGATTATAAAAACTATTAAGACCTCGGGGGATTAAATGACAACAAGTAATACAAACATAGTATTAGATATTAATGAAATTAACCGCATGTTGCCACATGCTTATCCATTTTTATTAGTGGATAGAGTAACAAGTATAGAGCTGGGCGAATCTATAGAAGGTTTGAAAAATATTAGCATGAATGAGCCACAATTTACTGGACATTTTCCTGAGCGACCAATTATGCCAGGCGTAATGATTATCGAAGCAATGGCTCAAATTTCAGGCATACTAGCTATGAAGTCATTACAAAATGAAAAGGAAGATAATATTTTCTTTTTAGCCTCAGTTGATAATGCAAAGTTTAAGAAAATAGTGGTCCCAGGAGATCAGTTAATACTGAAATCTCAGGTTGATAAAAAGAAAAATAAAATTTGGAAGTTTTCTTGCTCAGCATATGTTGGTAGTGATCTTGCTTGTAGCGCTGCTGTTATGATAGCGAAGGATTAAGTGATGTCTACAGTTAGCGAGTATGCCATAATAGATCCAAGCGCTAAGATTGCAGCTGATGTTAATATTGGGCCATGGAGTAAAATTGGACCTAATGTAAAAATATTATCTGGTACAACCATAGGCTCTCATGTCGTTATTAAAGAAAATACAACCATCGGTAAGAATAATATTATTCACCCCTTTAGCTCTGTCGGCGGTGATCCTCAAACTAAAGATTATAAACATGACCAAACCTTCCTTGAAATAGGTGACAGCAATGTGATTCACGAATATGTCACTATAAATCGAGGGGATATTTGTGGTAAAGGTATTACTAAAATAGGCAGCAATAATTTATTTATGGCTGGGGTTCATATTGCTCATGATTGTATTGTGAGTAATGACTGCATTTTTGTAAATAATGCTGCAATAGCCGGTCATGTTGAGGTTAATGAGAATGCTGTGCTTGGTGCATACTGTGCAGTTCATCAATTATGCAAAATCGGCTCGCATAGCTTTTTGGGGAGAGGAGCTATGGTTTCGCAAGATGTTATGCCTTATACCATGGTTGTAGGGAATCCTCCTTCTGTGAATGGTATTAATAAAATTGGTTTAGCTAGGCGTGGATTTTCTAAAGATAGTATTAATGAAATAATGCAGTGCTACAAAATAATATTTCGTAGCAACATGACCTCTATAGAAGCTATAGCTGAAATAACTAGTGTTTTTCCTGCATGTGATAATCATATTCAAATAATAATAGATATGATTAGTTCTTCTAGTCGCGGGGTTGTGCGCTAATTACAAATTAAATGCTATATCATAAATAAATTGATATGCAGCTTTAATTAATGGCCCTAGCGCGCTAGACAGTATTCCAGAAACAAGCAAAGCTACAATTATAATTAAGCCAAATGGCTCTATTCTGCTATAAAAAAACTTAGCTCTTTTATTTAATAAAGAATATATAATTTTACTGCCATCTAGCGGTGGTATAGGTATTAAGTTAAACAAGCCTATTACTACATTTATAATAATGCCTATCTGGCTCATAGAATACACGATCATATAATATTCAAACCCTATGCCTTGTAAATAAAGACTAAATTTTAAGCATAAGGCCCAAAGTATAGCCATTAAAAAATTAGCCATAGGTCCAGCTAAAGCAACTAATACAATATCTCTTTTAGGGTTTTTAAGGGCATGTTCATTTATTGGTACTGGTTTTGCCCAGCCAAATAAAACTCCTCCCAAAAATAATAAAGCTAAAGGTACTATAATAGTTCCAACTGGATCTATATGTCTAAAAGGGCTTAAAGATACTCTTCCCATCATAAAGGCGCTTTTATCACCAAGTTTGCTAGCAACCCATCCATGTGTTGCTTCATGCATAGTTATTGCATATATTGATGGTATAGCCCAAAGAGCTACTTGCTGTATGAATTCTATGCCGTTCATTAATCATCCTTAATTATTTGAAATAACTTCACAACTTTATTAACGCCTGAAATTTCGCTTACGGTTTCTGTTGCGATATCACTTCTTGTTTTGGTTACCATCCCCATTAAATACACATTAGAACCTTCGGTTAATACCTTTATTTGTGAAGAAACAGCTCCTAGTTCGGCTAGCAAAGAAGACTTTGCTTTAGTTGTGATCCATGCATCTTTAGATATAGTTAAAGGCGATAAGTTGTCCCCAACAGAGATTTGATTATAAACCTGAGATACGTTTTTAGTTTGTGATGCTATTTGGTATGCTAAAGATTTTAAATTTTTACTTTTAGTTCTTCCTACTAGTAATACAGTGTGATTTAGTGTTGCAACATCAAGCTGGCTACTTGCCAACTCTTCAGAATTTTTCAAATTTCCCATAACTTGATGAGTTATCTCTTCATCTTGATAAATAGTTGCAAGGCTTCTTGTGTCATATAGCATAGCCCCGCCTGCAACTCCTGCAACTAAGACAGGGGCGCATCCTGCGCTGAACAAAGAAATTAGAATTGTGCTTAGAATAAGTGTTTTACGCATACTGTTCCTCCTTTGCGTGTAATATTTGAAAATCTAGGGCTTGGCATAAGCAATGTATAATAAGAATATGAGTTTCTTGTATTCTAGCTGTAATATTAGTCTGTACATTTATAATAAGATCATCTGAGGCTAGCGATTCATTAATAATTCCATTTGTTATTCCTGTTAAGAGAATGGTTTTTATCCTTTTTTTCTTTGCGACTCTAACTGCTGCTAAAATATTTTCAGAGTTGCCGCTGGTGCTAATGGCAACTAGAATGTCACCTGGCTGGCCAAGTGCTTGTACTTGTTTGCTAAATATTTCATTATAAGAGTAGTCATTACTAACGGCAGTTAGAATAGATGTGTCGGTAGTTAAGGATATTGCTGCAATAGGATCACGTTCGACTTCAAACCTATTAACTAGTTCAGCAATAAAATGTTGACTATCTGCAGCAGAGCCGCCATTGCCGCAGCTCATAATTTTGTTGCCAGAACTTATGGCTTTAAACATTAAGTCTGCTGCTTGTATAATTTTTTGTTTTTCAGTTTTTAAGGTTGCTTGTTTAGCGTCAACGCTTTCTCGGAAGCTGGCGCTGATTTTCTTCTCAATTTCAGACTGGTTTTGGGTAGACATGATTAGCAATTATTTCCTAGTGAATAGTATATTATAATAACAAAAAATGCATGTAAGCGGAAGATATTTTATACTTTATGCGGTTACAATTATCCAGTTATATTCTGTAGCCATGTTAAATTTGATATCGTTAGTTTTTTTTCAATTGTGACAGCATCTATTCTCATGTCATATTTCAGCAAATGATGTTGTTTACAAAAATGCATAAATGTTTTTTCTATTTTATTGGTTTTATGCCGAGATATTGCAGCTATAGCGCCACCATATTGTGAGCTTGCGCGATATTTAACTTCGACTGCAACTATGGTGTTGTTATCTCTCATTATTAAGTCTATTTCGCCTAATTTGTATGAGTATCTTGTGGCAAGAGTAATTAATCCTTGGCGCTCTAAATATTTTTTTGCAAATATCTCAGCTTGCTGGCCTATATCATTCTGGCCGATATCATTCTGGCCTAGTTTATGTTTATGCCAGGTTAGATGTTTTAATAATTTGAAGTTAATTTGGGTGTGCCTTGCTGAAATTTAAACCATTGTAGTTTGCGTAAAATATTGTTGTCCTCCAAGCTTAATTCGCCAGTATGTCCTTTGATTATACTTCCATCTATAGAGTTCAAAGTATTAATGTTTGCGACTATTTTTGCTGTGTCTACTCCCAGTGCAAATAATCTTTTATGGGTATTGAAGTCTTTTGGCCATAATTTTTGTAATGCTCGCCCGGTTTGATCTTTAGGGCTGTTAGTTACTATCCAGTCGCTATCGCAAAATAGAATATCGTTTAGATCAACATCTTTATATGAGTTAGAAGCGGTGTTGAATATAGTTGATGTGGAATATACCGGGATATCGCCAGCAAAGTAGTATTTTAAGAGAGGCTTGATTTGTCTTGCTTGTCTTGAAGATGTTGCAAGAAATATCATGTCAATATCAGTTCTGCGGCTAGGTATGAATTTTAATTTTTCATCTATAATTTGCTCTAGTTTTTTAGCTTTATTTTCGCTTACATCGATGTTGAGAGAGCTCTTGAGCTGAACTGATAAAGGAGTTAGGTTATTAACAGCTTGTAAAGTTACTTGTCCTGTTAGGTCTTGCCAAGTTTGGCTGAATTGTTCTGCTGTTTTTTGTTGCCAAGGTTCTTCTGAGGCAAAGATTAAAGCGTGATGTATGCCTTTATTAAAGACGTCTGAGGCAACTTTATTTGTTTCATCTTGTGGTGAAAGAGAGAAATGAATTATATTGTCTGCTGATGTAGAGTCGCTATTGTTTAAAGCAATGATTAAAGATTTGGGTGCTATGCTAGAGTCTATAGTATCGACTTCTTCTTTTGTGATTGGGCCAATTATGATGTCAGGCATATTGTTTTTAACGAGTTTTTTTAGTTCGCTATTAAACGAAGACTCAGAGGTGTCTACCACTATCACATTGGGGTTAATATTTTGAGCTTTATTCTGGTAATATTCGGCAAAAAAACCTTGTAAAATACTATTTGAAGTTTTAGCCAGCTCGCCTTTTAGCGGCAACATAAGCGCAATATTAGCTGTTTTATAATTGCTTTTTGCTATTATTAGGTCGTTCCCTCGATGATCTGGATAGTTTTGTTGCCATTGCTCTACCTCAGTTTGCTCCAGTTTTGTTTGAGCAAGTATAGCAAGTTCTAGCCATCCTTTAGCGTCAGTGTCATTTGTGTTTGAAATGCTTGTTTGTAGGCTTTGCAAGCTGTTCTCAGCTAGAGATGTTAAGAATGATTTGTTATCATTATCGTTGTCAAGTTTGTCCGCTTTTAGGTGATAAATTATAAAGTTTGTAAGATCATTATTATTTTTGTAGGTGGTGCTAAGAAGATTGTAAATGGTTTTTGCTTCTTTTGTGGTTAAAGTATTGTTTTTCGCTAGATGTATTAGCTTGGTTAAAGCTTGTTTATTGTTATGTTGTAACAATAAATATTTTGCTTTTAGTATTTCTATAGCGATTGTTTGATGTGTGGTTAGGCTTTCTTTCTCGACCTGTGCCCATAGGGCTGACACTTTGGGCAGCTGTTTTTTGCTCATAAGAGAGTTTATGGCATATATATAGTAATTATTTTTACTTTCAATATTTTGCTCTTGTTCTGCAAGCAGCATAATGTTTTTTGTTTCGCCCGGTATAAAAGGCGATGAGACTTCTTGTGATATCTCGATGTTTTCCATACTGTAAGGTGCCTGCATACTACAAGAAGATAGCATGTGCAAAATAGAGCATAAAGCTAATTTTCTACTTAATGTGATATTGTGAAAATATTTGAGTTTAATCAACATGTGTTTCTCTAAAACAAAATCTAGCTTGTAGTATAAGCAATATATTTGCTTATGTATAGCTGTGGTGTTTTGAGATGCTAATTCTTTTGCTGTCAGCTTGGGGTTTGTTGTAATATGATTATTATAAGGTTATTGCAGTTATAATAAGGCTGCTTTATTATAATATTGTTGTACGCCAAGTAAATTTGAGCAAGGCTATACTATAAAGTAATGAAAAGTAGTGTGCTGAGAGATGATAGTATGTCAAGAATATTTTGGATATGTGTAATTCTATTGATATACTTTGCCTGGTGAACTTTTAAAATAATTTTGTTCGTAAGATTTTATTTCTATAATCAAGATAAAACAGTATAATGCTGCTTTATAGTGACCTAGGGCGTAATTTATGAGTGCTAATCTTTTCATCGTTGCAACTCCAATTGGTAATTTGCAAGATATAAGTCAAAGAGCGATAACAACTCTGCAAAATGTAAGTTTGGTTGCGGTGGAAGATACTAGGCATAGTAAAAAGCTGTGGTCTCACTACGGCATTAAAACCCCAATGCTGATCTTAAATAAAGATAATGAAAAATATGCAGCTACGAAAATATTGGGTGCAATGGAGCAGGGTGGCGATGTGGCTTTGATTAGTGATGCTGGCACTCCTATAATTCATGATCCAGGCAATTTGTTGGTTGCGGCTATTTTGGCTGCTGGCTATGAGGTTATTCCTATTCCAGGGTCGTGTGCTTTAGTTGCAGCTTTAAGTGTTTCTGGTATGTTGGCTGATAGTTTTATGTTCTGCGGTTTTTTGCCTGCTAAATCTACTTTAAGAAAGGCTGAGATAAAAAAAGTAGCAGAGTTAGTTAAGCCGCTTGTTTTTTATGAGTCTCCTCACCGAATTATGGCGACAATCGAAGATATGATCGAAGAATTGGGCTCTGATCGAGAAGCTTTTATCGCAAGAGAAATGACTAAAGTGCATGAGCAGTATACTAAAAGCACCCTAGGGCAGATATTAACTCTGATGCAAAATGGTGATTACACCATAAAAGGCGAGATAGTGTTAATAGTTGCCGGTGCTGCACTTGAAAAGATTGTAGCTGGTGATGATATCCTAAAAATAAGTGTAGATAAAACTCTCTTAGTATTAATGAAAAACAACTCTTTGAAAGATAGTGTTGCAATGGCTGCTGAAATAACAAACATGTCTAGCAATTTGCTATATAATAAAGCTTTGCTGCTACGCAAAAATCAGTAGAAGATCTTGCTAAAATGTGGCTTAGAATGTTTATTCCGGCTCCCTCCTTGGTCGTTCCTGGCTTGGTCTGGGGTCTTAGGTTTAACTTTAAATATAACTCAATAGCGATGATATCTTGACAATAAATGTAGATAAAGTTCTCTTAGTAGTAATGAAGAGCAGCTCTTTGAAAAATAATGTTGCAATGACTGCTGAAATAAATAGTATTCTTGACAATACTTCTTCTTATAAAGTAGTGGAAAATATTTGCTAGATATGCGAATTTTGTGCTAATATGGTAGAAGCCAGTCGAGTAGTCGCTGCCCGCAAGGGGAGAGGAAAGTCCGGGCTCCATGAGCAAAGGTGCCAGGTAACGCCTGGGAAGATCCTAGATCTTACGGCCAGTGCCACAGAAAATATACCGCCCTTAGTTTTTAGCGGCTGCTATTAATTTTGGGTAAGGGTGAAAAGGTGCGGTAAGAGCGCACCGCATTGTTGGTAACAACAATGGCAGGGTAAACCCCACCTGGAGCAAGACCAAGTATGAATCTCATAAGGTGTAAATCTTATATGTCAGCTCTGACAATGATTCGGGTAGGTTGCTAGAAATATATGGTGACATATATTCAAGATAGATGACTACTGATTACAGAACCCGGCTTATAGACTGGCTTTTTAATTAAAAGGATAACTACAAATACATGGCAGAACATACCTTAATTTTCTCAATCTTCTCTATATATGCTGGAGCAGCTGTGTTATCTACAGTAGCTTTATACTGCAGGCAATCTTTATTGGTTGCTTATATGGTGTTGGGCGTAATTATGGGACCTTGGGGCTTGAAATTAGTTGATGATGCAACTATTGTTCAGCAAATAGGTGATGTAGGTATGATTTTCTTGTTATTTTTGCTTGGGTTGCATCTTAATCCTCAAAATTTAATTCATATGTTGAAAAAGACTACGCTAGTTGCGCTAGTTAGTTCTTTTGTATTTTTTGCTATAGGTTATGTTGTTAGTTACTGTGCAGGCTATGCTGATATAGATTGTATAATAGTTGGTGCTGCCATGATGTTCTCTAGTACTATTATCGGTTTAAAGCTGTTGCCGGCCTCTATGTTAAATCACCAGCATGTTGGTGAGGTGATGGTTAGTGTGTTGCTAATGCAAGATTTAATCGCGATTGTGGTATTGGTGTTGCTAAATGGCTCTGAGTTTGGTGGTTTAGGGCTGAAAGATGTGGGGCTTGTGTTTTTTGGTTTGCCGTTATTGCTAGTGTTTTCATTTGTGTTTGAAAAATATGTGCTAGTTAAATTATTTACTAGATTTGAAAGAATTAGAGAATATATGTTCTTGCTTTCAATCGCTTGGTGTTTAAGTATGGCCCAGCTTGGAGTGGCTTTGGGATTAACATTTGAAGTGGGGGCTTTTATTGCTGGGGTTTCTATTGCAACCAGCTCTATTTCTACTTATATTGCAGAGTGTTTGAAGCCAATACGAGATTTTTGTTTGGTACTGTTTTTCTTCTCTGTTGGTGCTAACTTTAATTTACATTTCTTGCCTGTGGTGGTTTTGCCTGCTTTAGTTTTAGCGAGCTTAATATTGCTTATAAAGCCAATAACCTTTAAATATTTATTAAATAAAGTTGGCGAGTCGGCTCCTATTTCTTGGGAAGTTGGCTTTAGGTTGGGGCAAATTAGTGAGTTTTCTTTGCTGGTAGCCTATATTGCTGCAGGTTCATCTTTAATTTCTGATGGCGCTTCATATCTTATACAGGCATCTACCATGATTACTTTTTTGATTTCTTCATATATAGTTGTCTTAAAGTACCCCACACCTATGGAAAGTAAGCCTGAGTAGCTTCAATATCGGTTGCATGCTTTGAAGGTTCTATATTGTGTATTTGTATGTTCTGTCCACTCACGACACTAGATTATATTCTTTTATAATCTATATAGTGGCAGCTAATAGTTGCATCGGAATTCATATGACACTACTGTGTTTTGACTATAAATCTTTTAACTGAATGCTGCTAGGTCGTAGTGCAATAGCAGCAATAAATTAACATTTTTACTTAGTTTATTATCTAGAATATTACCAAACTACAATTAATGATTTGCTGTATAGTTGGCATTGTGTATAATATGATAGTTTTATAGTCTTATTGGAACAATATGAATTCAGATATAACTAATTATTCGGCAGATTATGATGTCGCAGAAATAAAAGACTGGCTGGAAGCGTTAGCCGGGGTTGTGAATTTTGCAAGTATAGATAGAGCTGGGTTTATTTTAAATAAACTGGCAGAAGCATTATACAAAACCAATTATCATAAAAGTGTTGGTAGCACTACAAGCTATCGCAACACCTTAGCAACATTAAAAAATCATGCTATTGCTGCTGATCTTGAAACTGCAGATAAATGCTCTGCCATATTAAGATGGAATGCTGCAGCTATTGTATTGCGAGCGGGCAAGGTATCAAAAGAGTTAGGGGGACATATTGCAACATATGCTTCTGTAGCAACTTTGTATGAAGTTGGGTTTGATTACTTTTTTAAAGGCCCTCGGCATGAGCAGGGCAGTGATCTTATTTACTATCAAGGTCACTCTATTCCTGGCGTATATGCAAGAGCATTTCTTGAAGGGCGTTTAAGCGAATCACAGTTACAAAATTTTAGGCAAGAAGTTGATGGCAATGGTTTGCCATCATACCCACATCCTTGGTCTATGCCAGAGTTCTGGCAATTCCCTACAGTTTCAATGGGATTAGGGGCAATTACTGCGATTTATCAGGCAAGGTTTTTGCGTTATTTAGAAAATAGACGACTAGTTGAAGCTTCTAGTGAAGAATTAGGCAGAAAAGTTTGGGTGTTTTGTGGTGATGGCGAGATGGATGAACCGGAATCACTGGGTGCTATTAGTATTGCAGCAAGAGAAAAACTAGATAATTTGATTTTTGTTATAAATTGTAATTTACAGCGTTTAGATGGACCTGTTAGAGGTAATGGTAAAATAATACAAGAGCTAGAAGGTATTTTTCGTGGTGCTGGCTGGAGAATTATTAAGGTGCTTTGGGGTCGGGAGTGGGATCAGCTATTTGCATTAGACCATGATGGCCTGTTTCAAACAAGATTAGACCAGATAGTTGATGGCGATATGCAGCGATTCTGTATTGCAGATGTTTCGCAAAGGCGTAAAATGTTGTTTGCCAATTGCCCTAAGCTCGAGAGCTTTGGTAGCCAGTTTTCTGATGAGGTTATAGCGTCGCTCGCATTTGGCGGGCATGACCGAGAGCAAATTTACACCGCATATGACGCTGCAGTTAAACATACTGGGCAGCCAGTTGTTATTTTAGCACAGAGTGTAAAAGGGTATGGATTAGGTAAAACCACAGAAGCTATGAATACCGCTCATCAGCAAAAAACTATTCCTGTTGTAGACCTGGTTGCTATGAAGAATAAGTTTGAGATCCCTCTAACAGATCAAGATATATCAGATTTAAAATTTTACATGCCAGAGCCTAATAGCAAAGAGTTACGTTATTTGAAAAATAAGCGCGAAAATCTTGGTGGTTCACTGCCAGCTAGAATAAGCAAAAGTAGCAAGCTAGAAATTCCAGAGCTTTCATATTTTTCTTCAGTATTAGTAGATACTGCAGGGCGTGAAATATCAACCACAATGGCTTTTGTAAGAATATTATCGCTACTTCTACGTGATAAAAACATTAAAGATAGAATTGTGCCTATAGTGCCAGATGAATCTAGAACTTTTGGTATGGAAGGATTATTTAGACAAATCGGCATTTATTCTGCTGTAGGTCAGCAATATGACGCAGTAGATAAAGAGCAAATCATGTGCTACAAAGAATCTATTACTGGCCAACTATTAGAAGAAGGCATTAACGAAGGAGGGGCGTTTGCTTCTTGGATAGCTGCTGCAACGTCGTATAGCAGCCATAATACTCCGGTTATTCCTTTTTATATTTATTATTCTATGTTTGGCTTTCAGCGTACTGGCGATTTTGCTTGGTGTGCAGGTGATGCGCGAGCAAGAGGGTTTTTGTTAGGGGCAACCTCGGGTAGAACAACTTTAGCTGGCGAAGGCTTGCAACATACCGATGGCCATAGTCATGTGTTATCAAGTACAGTGCCAAACTGTAAAAGTTATGATCCCACTTATGCATATGAAGTTGCTGTAATTATTTCCCATGGAATGCAAAGAATGTATGCGGATAATATCGACGAATATTACTATATCACTTTGACTAATGAAAATTATGCTCATCCTGCAATGCCTAAAGGCGCTGAAGAAGGAATTATAAAAGGCATGTATCAGCTAAAGGGAAGCACTGCTAAAAATGCTGATGTTGTGCTGCTAGGATCAGGCGCTATTTTACGTGAAGTTGAAGCAGCCGCAGTTTTATTGCAGCAAGATTTTAGCATTAGTGCTGATATTTGGAGCGTTACTAGCTTTACGGAGCTTAAAAGAGACGCTGAAAGAACATGCCATTATAATATGCATAATATTATGAGCACACCAAAATCAAGCTATGTTACAGAGTCTATGGCTTATCATACTGGCCCTGTTGTTGCTGCAACTGATTATATGCGCTCATATGCAGATCAAATAAGGCCTTATTTGAGTCATGATTATCATGTGCTGGGAACTGATGGTTTTGGGCGTAGTGATACACGTGCAAAACTTAGAAAGCACTTTGAAGTGGACTCATTTAACATAGCGTACACAGCTATATATGCTTTATTCACTGCGAATAAATTAAATAGAGATCAGCTGCAAAAAGCATATAAAATGTATAAAATTGATGCTGATAAAGCTTATAGTTTGGATAGTTAGATAATTAATTTGGGGAAAAGTTTTGACTAATCTTATTGATATTACCTTGCCTGATTTAGGCGGCGCTGCTGATGTTAGCGTAATAGAGGTGTTAGTAAATACTGGCGATAGCGTAGATATAGACACGCCTTTAATAACTTTAGAGGGTGATAAAGCCACTATGGAGATACCTTCTTCACATGCTGGAGTTATTAAAGAAGTAAAGGTTAAAGTTGGCGACACCATGAATACTGGTGATGTTATAGCCTCTTGTGAAATAGCCCCTAGCGATGATATTTCTAGTGATGATATTGCTAATGATAAAAATATAAGCGCTGAGGTAGAAGTAGATAAGCCAGTTACCGCGCCTGAGGCTCAAGTTGTTGCTGATAAACCTATACCAGAAATCAAAAATGTAGCTGCAGATGATGATAGAATAGTTGAAACATTGTTGCATAGCCCATTGGTGTATGCTGGGCCATCTGTGCGTAAGCTCGCATTTGAGCTTGGAGTTGATTTGACAAAAGTTGTGTCTTCTGGCCCTAAAGGTCGGGTGTTAATAGATGACTTACATGCCCATGTTAAAGCTAAGTTGGCTAATACCGGTAGTGGTGGCGGAATAGATCCAATTCCAGCGCTTGATTTTAGCAAATTTGGCACAGTAGAGCATGAAAAATTAAGCAAGATTAAAGTTTTATCCGGTAAGTTTTTGTCCCGCAGCTGGTTAAATGTGCCGCATGTTACTCAGCATGACTATATTGACATCACTGACTTAGAGTCGATGAGATCTAGAAATAAGCAGGCCTTTATTGATAAAGGTAGCAGGCTGACCTTACTTGCTTTTGTAATGAAAGCATTATTAGAGCAGTTACAAAAATTTCCACATTTTAACGCATCTATTTTGCCAGATGGTCAAACTTTGTGTGTGAAGAAATATTATAATATTGGTTTTGCAGTTGATACTCCTGGAGGATTAGTTGTTCCTGTGATTAAAGATGTTGACCAAAAAAGCATGGTTGAAATTGCAACATCCATTGTGACTTTAAGCTCTTTAGCCAGAGAAGGTAAGTTGACTCCAGGTCAGATGCAAGGAGGGTGCATAACAGTCTCTAGCTTAGGAGGTATTGGTGGTGAGTTCTTTACTCCTATTGTGAATGCTCCAGAAGTTGCTATTATTGGTCTTTCTAAAGCTAGTATTAAGCCGGTTTATATAGATGGCGAGTTTAAGCCACGGTTAATGTTGCCAGTTTCATTGTCGTATGATCATAGGGTTATTGATGGTGCAGAAGCAGCAAAGTTTGTGGTTAGTTTTGGTAAGATTTTATCTGAGTTTAATAGTTTTTGTTCAGATAAATATTTATCAGATTCATAGTAGAAATATTGAAATAATTGAAGTTATTATTGGGGTGTAGTATGGCAAAAATAGAAATAAATGCTGAGTTAGTAGTTTTAGGTGCAGGTCCTGGTGGTGTTGCGGCTGCTTTTCGTGCCGCAGATGAGTATAAAAATGCAAAGCAAACAGATAAAAAAGTGGTACTAATTAATAAGTATAGTGATATTGGTGGTGTTTGTTTAAATGTTGGTTGCATTCCATCTAAAGCCTTGTTGCACATGGCTGAGGTTATAAACTCGAATAAAGAAATGGCAGAGCAAGGCCTAGACCTAGGCGCTAATAATAAGCTTGATAAAAAAGCAATTTTAAAATGGAAAGACAGCATTGTTGCAAAATTAAGCCAAGGATTGTCGGGGTTAGCAAAACTGCGTGGTGTGGAACTGGTAACTGGAATTGGTGAATTTTCTTCTGCAAACGAAATTATTGTTAAAGATGGCGAAGATGAAAAAGTTATTAAATTTAAGAATGCAGTCATAGCAACCGGTTCTGATCCAATCAATCTGCCATTCATTCCTAAAGACAAAAGAATTTTTGACTCAACAGGAGCTTTGAAGTTGGCAAACCCAACTGGGAAATTAGTTGTGTTAGGTGGCGGTATTATTGGTTGTGAAATGGCAACGGTATACAATGCTCTGGGAGCTGAAGTGATAATTGTAGAGATGTTAGATCAGATTATGCCTGGGGCTGATAAAGACATGGTTTCGCCTTGTGCTAAAATTATGAATTCTAGAGGTATAAAAACTTTATTGAAAACTAAAGTAACTTCAGTTGAAGCTTTAAAGTCTGGCTTAAAGGTTACAGTGGTTAATGCTGATGGTGATGAAAGTATCATTGATTGTGAACAAATGTTAGTAGCGGTTGGTAGGGTGCCAAATTGTAAGAGTATTAGCACAGAAAAAGCTGATTTAGAGCTGGATGACAAGGGTTTTATTAAAGTTGATAAATATTTGCGTACTAATGTTTCGCACATATATGCCATAGGTGATGTTATTGGGCAGCCTATGCTTGCTCATAAAGCAACAGCTGAAGGTAGAGTAGCGGCTGAAATAATAACTGGGCATAGAGTTCACTTTGGTGCGCTATGCATCCCAAGTGTTGCTTATACTGACCCTGAGGTTTCATGGGTTGGTGTTACTGAACAAGAAGCTAAAGATCAAGGTCTTGACTACAAAGTTGCAGTATTTCCGTGGATGGCATGTGGACGATCTTTATGTCAAGGTCGATCTGAAGGAAAAACTAAAATTATTGCAGATAAAAAAACTGGGGTTATTTTAGGGGCTGCTATTGTCGGTAAAATTGCTGGAGACTTGATTGCTGAATTTGGTTTTGCAATTGAAATGCGAGCTACTGTTGAAGATTTAGCTTTAACTATTCATCCTCACCCAAGCTTGGCTGAAACCGCTATGCTAGCAGCTGAAGTATGGGAAGGCACAGTTACTGATTTAATGCCGCCGAGAAAATAATACATACTAACATTAATCAAATATGGCTATTGGCTTGCTATCTCATATTAATTTTGGGATTAGTCCGTAATGTTATTATTAATGCTTATAGAATAAAATAATTTTGGTTCTTATCAGTTGTTAATTAGTGTTGTGGCTTAGGCCCTGGAAAAAATTTCAGGGCGAGTGGATTGGTTCAAAAATACAACTAGAGAGTATCTTTGATTCATAACCATAAACTGCACATTATAATTTAACACCGTATATTCTAGGAACTATATAAAATAACATGGAGTAAGTTATGAAATCAGCAGTCATAAATAATGATATAGCAACAGTAACAGAGTTGCTAGCAGCTGGCGCAAATGTAAATGATAGATATGAGTATGGTCAGAGTATCTTAATATGGGCTTCATATAAAGGCCATGAGGATATGGTTAGATATTTGGTAGGAGTTGGTGCAAATATATCGGCTACAAATAATCTTGGTGCAACAGCCTTATTTAGTGCTGCGTTAAGCGGGCACTTGGCCATAGTTGAATATTTGGTAAGTATGGGTGCAGATATTTTCGTTCAAAATAACGAAGGAAACACAGCTTTCACCTGTGCTGTATATAAAGGCCATATAGATATGGTTAAATGTTTAGTTAGTTTAGGTGTAACTATAAAGTCTAAAGATAAACACAGCGTATTTGCTTTAATAATTGCTGCCGATAAAGGTTATGTAAACATAGTAGAATATTTGGTGGAATCAGGCGTGGATTCAGCTGCTAAAGATAGAAATGGCAGCACAGCTTTAGTAATTGCTGCAGATTCAGGTCACGAGTCGATAGTTAGATACTTGGTAGCAATAGGTGTGGATCCAGATATTAAAGACGGTAATGGTAATACAGCTTTAGTAATTGCTGCAGATTCAGGCCATGAGTCGATAGTTAGATACTTGGTAGAATTAGGTGTAGATCCAGCCTCTAAAGATTTAAGTGGTAACAGCGCTTTAGTAATTGCTGCAAATTCAGGTCATGACTCGATAGTTAGGTACTTAGTTGAGGCAGGTGTAGATCCAGTCGCTAAAGATAGAAATGGCAAAACAGCTTTAAGTTGTGCTGAAAATAAAGGTCATGAGGCGGTATTAACATATTTAGCAGAATTGGGAATTTATAGAGTATTACCATGTCCAGTTCCTGCCATATATCCAGTTTCTGCAGCTACAATATTTACTGATAGGGCATTGTCTTCTGTAGTATCTGCTAGCTCTTTGGCTTCGGCATCTGAAAGAGGTGCTGCTAGTTCATCAGCCTTTAGCGCATTTGCTCCAAATAAAGCTTCTATAACTGATACGCCAGATCCTGATCAAGCATCAATATCTACTCGTTCAGTTAAGGCGAAGATTTAAGCATAATATTACCACTACGATTTACCGTTATTTTGTAGCTTGTGCTGCATCCTGCTGCTTGCAGTAAGATTGATCCTTGCTCTCCAGTAGTTTTGCCGTTCGGTAAAAACAATATTGCCGGAGTATTATTCAAGCTGGATTTCCAGTTAGAAATGATATTGTTTAATGCTATATGCTTGTATTCTATATTGTTTTTTTGAAAAATTATTTCGCGACTGTTATGCCAAGTATTTGTACAGGAGGATCTGTTGAAAGACGGGCATATTGTCACAGCTGCATGCTCTGTTATTGCTTTAAAACGAGCGCTAGATATTGCTTGCATGATGTTATTTGCTGCTAGCTTTAGAACTATATTGTTATATGCTGCAGTTTTTACTGTTATGGCTGTTAAAATTGATAAGATTAATAGAGTCATTGATAGCTCTAGAATCAAGTAACCAGAATTATATTTTATTTGGTGTGTTTCCTTATTCGTTTTTATCAGCTTGTATAGGTTTATATAATCTGGCTATAGCAATTTTATTGTCATTATAGCTTAACACCTCTACTCTGTAGCCATGTATACTACAACAAACTAAGCCATCAGGTATTGTTTCTAATGTTTCTATAATTAGGCCACTAATTGTAGTTGGTCCTTCGGTTGGTAGCTCCCAATTTAAAATGCGGTTTAGGTCTCTAATAGAGTAGCTGCCACAAACTTTATAGCTGCCATCTTCTTGTTTATCCAGTAATTCTTGAGAATCATTTTGATAATACAGCTTGCCAGTTATTTCTTCTAAAATATCTTCTAATTGGATAACTCCTAGAGTGTCACCATATTCATCAACAATTAATCCTAGGTGGTAGTTATATTGTTGAAAGTTTTGTAATTGTTTGCTTAAAGATGTTCCTTCTGGAATATATTGCAAAGATTTTAAGTTTCTAGTGATAGTGTTTTTAGTTAGGCTGCCTGTCTCTAGTAGAGCTATAATAGCTCCCAGCTCGATAATTCCAAGTGCATTATCTATGGTGGATTTATAAACGATTATTTGATTATATTTAGATTTTTTAATGTTATTCATAACCGTTTTCCAGTTATCTGTAATATCAATACCTTCAATTTCATTTCTGGGGATCATACAGCCATCAACTGTTATTTCTTCTAAATTTAGCACCCCCACTAGCATATCTTTCGCAGATCTGGCGCTACTTTGTTTAGTTGTTTGAGTTTTTAGCATTCCCCGCAGTTCTTCGTTGGTTAAAGGCGAGAATACAGATTTATTGGTATGAATGCCAAGCATTTTTAGTACAAGGTTACTAAGATTTGTTATGAATAAAACTAAAGGATAAAATAATTTCAAAATAAAGGATAAAATACTGCTTGCTGGGTATGCTAATTTTTCAGGGTATAAAGTTGCAAAAGTTTTCGGCGCTATTTCAGCAAAAATTAATACCACTGTGGTTAGCGCAATAGGTGCAACTATTAAGCTATATTCTGATGAGAATCTTAAAGCTATTATGGTTGCAATAGTTGATGCTAAAATATTTGAAAAAGTATTGCCGATTAAAATTGTACTTAACATTAAATCTGGTTTTTTCAGGAGTTTGATAATGCGCATAGCCGCAGCATTTTTTTTGCTGGCATTATGTTGTAGCTTATATCTATTCATAGAGGTTATGCCAGTTTCAGCTGCAGAAAAAAATGACGATGTCAGAATTAAACAAACTAATAGTATTAGTAGTGTAGGTGTTGATATATTGTCCATGACTTATCCTAGATACATGCAAAAAATACATGCTGAAATTGAAAGAAGTACAGAAATAGTCATTAAAAAACTTTTTTCTGTTAATGAAATTTTTAGTATGCTTTTTTTCATTAGAAGTGCTGCAAATATTAACCATATTGCCAAAGTTAATATTATTTTAGTAGTATTCATGCTATCATATTTTCCAATACTATAAAAGCCGCTAATAGCAAGAATTGTTGTTAAAACAAGACCAGCTATTGCAGAATATTTTAAATTATCGCCGAGTGTTGTAAGTGGTAATAAATTTTCTTCTGGCCTGGTTGCTTGTTTTAAGCGGTAATTTTGGATAAATATACAATAAGATTGTAAGGTTGCAAGTATAGTCACAGCCCCTAGCATGCATGACATAAGAAGATGGATGTTAATATTTGGAGCTATTAATGGCTCTAGTGCGGTATCGGCTATTAAGAGCATTATAACAATGCCAAAGAGTAAAAGTGTTGTATTTATTTTATTGGTTAAAATATAATTGTATATAGCAAATACCGCTATGACTAGAGTTGCTATTGTGGCTTGATTAGTGTTTGGGTATGTTGCTATAATTAGAATATGGTTGGCTATTGTTATAGCGCATAAGGCGTAAAAGCAATGCAAGTTAGCTTTAGAGTAGCAGCATATAGTTGCTATCAAAATATATAACATTATGACAGAGTACTGGGGAAACATAGTCAATCCTGGCTGCTGATTAATAGTTGAACTATAGCATGCTTTTTTTTGATAATCGAGTACTGTGACAATATAGAGAGGTAAAATGTTTGATAATTTGACGAAAAGAATTACTGGCACATTAAATAAATTGTCTGGAAGAGGGCGTCTTTCGGAAAAACAAATTTCAAGAGCTATGGATGATATTGAATCTGCTTTGCTTGATGCTGATGTTGGTTATGATGCTGCTACAAAGCTTCGTCTGAATATTGAAAAAAAAGCTTTGGGTTCTAAAGTTTTAGAGTCGCTAAAGCCCACAGATATGATTGTGAAAATTGTGCACGATGAGCTAGTAAATATCTTACACAGTAAAGATTCCGACTTTAAATTTAATACTAAGCCCCCAGCAGTATTCATGCTGGTAGGGTTACAAGGGTCGGGTAAAACAACTTCTTCAGCAAAAATTGCTGCATATTTGCAAAAAAAACATAAAAAAAGGGTTATGCTGGTATCAACTGATGTGGTTAGGCATGCCGCGATTGAGCAGCTAGAAGTTTTATCTGGCGTGGTAGGTGCTGAGTTTTTTGCGTCCAGTGCTGAGCAAGACCCGCTGCAAATAGCTTTGGATGCGCTGTCTCATGCGACAAAGCATTTGATTGATGTACTAATAATTGATACAGCAGGCAGGCGTGAAATTGATGAAGCAATGATGCGCGAGGTTTCACTAATTGCAAGCAACGTTAAGCCTATAGAGACTTTATTTGTTGCTGATGGCATGTTGGGGAAAGCTGCAACTAAAACCGTAAAAGAATTTAATGCTAGACTATCTTTAACTGGTGTTATTCTTACTAAAATGGACGGTGATGTTAGAGGTGGCGCAGCACTTTCTATTAAAGATGTGACAGGTGCGCCAATAAAACTTATGGGTGTTGGGGAAAAGCCTGATGCTTATGATACCTTCGACGCTGAGCGTATTGCCGGCAAAATTCTTGGAATGGGTGATATAGTTTCTCTAGTAACCGAAGTACAAGATAAAATTAATATTAAAGATGCGGAAAAAGTTGCTGAAAATATTTCTGCTGGAAAATTTGATTTGAATGATTTTGCTTTGCAGCTAGAGCAAATGCAAAGTATTGGTGTAGAATCTTTACTAGACAAAATGCCAGGCGCGGCTAATCTTCCGGCAGGGGTTGCAAGTCAAGTAAATGATGCTAAAATAATAAAAATGAAAGATATTATATCTTCGATGACTAAAGATGAGAAAAAGAATCCGCAAAAAGTTGTAAAAAGTGGCAGTAGAAAAAGAAGAATAGTTGCTGGCTCTGGCTCTAGTATTGTGGAGTTAAACAAGCTATTGAAACAATTCGAGAAGCTTAAAGTCATGATGGATAAAATGTCTGGTGGTGGCGCTATGAGCGGTATGATGAAAAAAATGATGAGTAAAATGGGTGGCGGTTTGCCGCCAATGTAAAATGATTACGAGATATATTTGAAAAAAATATAAATTTTTTGTAGAAAAAACTGTTAATATACAAAATAATTGCGTAAAATTGTTTTTTTATTATTGTATGCCGACATTTTATGTCGCATAGTTATTCTAAATTTTGTTATATTAATTGTTAAGCACGGGAGTTTTTTATGGTTGTTATTAGGTTATCTAGATGTGGTTCAAAAAAAAGGCCTTTCTACCGCATTGTTGCAACGGATAGACGTAACAAACGTGATGGAAGATATATTCAGCAAATAGGTTACTATAATCCTCTTGATAAAAAGAGTGATAATGCTATTAGTATAGATTCAAGCCTGCTTAATGAATGGTTAGGTAAGGGCGCCCAAATGTCTGATAGAGTAGAATACTTAGTAAAAAAATTAAAGAAATCTGCAGAAGTTGCTGTTGTAGCAGAAGCTCCAGCAAAGAAAGCTGCTCCTGCTGCAAAGAAAGCTGCTCCTGCCGCAAAGAAAGCTGCTCCTGCTGCAAAGAAAGCTGCTCCTGCCGCAAAGAAAGCTGCTCCTGCTGCAAAGAAAGAAGCCAAGCCTGCTGAAGCTAAAAAAGAAGCTAAGTAGCTATTATTTTTTTGTGCTAATACGGAATTAAGTATTTGAGAAAAATAATAATAGGTAAATTTGCTAGCACTCATGGGCTGAAAGGGCATATAAAAGTCATACCATGTTCCGAGAATATAGTTGCATATAAAGAACTATATGTCTTAAAAGGTAACGATTTTGAGCTTCTAGATATTGAAAGCTTTAAAACATTAACCCACAACAAAGCATTGTTGAAACTAATAGGCTACGACTCAATAGAGAGCGTAGCTCATTTAGTGAATCGTGACATCTATATTTCTAGGTCCTCTTTACCAGATTTGAACGATGGAAGTTATTACTGGAGTGATCTAGTAGGTCTAAAAGTTAAAGGGTTAGAGGGAAATGAGATAGGTGAAATAGACCACCTATTTGAAACTGGTTCTAATGACGTTATTTTGATAAAAAATAAAGCTGGCAAAGAGATATTGATACCATATTTAAAAAACGATGTTGTGATTGAGGTTAACGTGTCTGAAAATTATATGATTATTGATTGGGATTGCTCAGGCGGCTAATGAATAAAAATATAAGCATTATAACGTTATTCCCCGAAATGTTTGCTGCGATTGACTATGGTGTTGTCGGCAGCTTTATTGCTGAGAAAAATATTCTTATGCATTATTTCAACCCGAGAGATTATTCAGATAGATCAGATCGAAGGATTGATGATAAGGTTTATGGTGGCGGGCCTGGTATGTTAATGCAATTTGATCCTGTTCATAGGGCGATTGTTGCAGCGAGGAAAGTTTCTAAGGCAAAGCCTAAGGTAATATGTTTTTCACCAAGTGGCAGAAAGCTAGACAACGAATATATCGCTAAGTTGTCGAATAGCGAGAGTGTTATTATGATAAGTGGTCGTTATGAAGGCATTGATGCCAGAATCATGAGTGAAGTAGATGATGTGGTATCTATTGGTGATTATGTACTCTCTGGCGGTGAGTTTGCCGCTATGACGGTAATTGACGCCATGGTGAGGCTGATGCCTGGTTGCTTAGGCAATGATTTTTCTGCAGCAGATGACTCTTTTAGTCATGGTTTATTGGAAGGCCCTCAGTATACTCGGCCTGCAGTTGTAAATGGCGTAGCGGTTCCTGATGTACTAAGGTCTGGTAATAGTGCTGCAATAGCAAAGTGGAAAATGAGAGAATCCTTAGGAGTTACCTGGCAAAAAAGACCAGACTTGCTTTTAGGAAGATTAGATTGTAAAATGAGAAAAATGTTGTTAGAATACGTTCTAAATTATTTAACTAATTACCGAGGCGAGCTATGAGTGATATCATTCGTGCTTTAGAAAGCGAACAAATCGCAGGCACAACTGTTCCAGATTTTAGATCTGGTGATACTGTGAGAGTTAATCTAAAAGTAAAAGAAGGAACTCGTGAAAGAATTCAGTCTTTTGAAGGTTGTGTTATTGCTAAAAAAGGCGATAAAGGTTTTAATTCTTCTTTTATCGTAAGAAAAATTTCTAACGGTGAAGGTGTAGAGAGATTATTTCAAATATATAGCCCTAATATAGAGTCTATACAAGTTGTACGTTTAGGTCTTGTAAGAAGAGCTAAGTTATATTACTTGCGTGACTTATCTGGTAAGAAGGCCAGAATCAAAGAAAGGCTTCGCAAAAAAGCATAAAATTATTTGTATAAATAATATATACCTGTATTTAAATTAAATTTAGTACAGGTATTATATGTTATGCCTGCCAAATTATTTAATTGTTTTCTATGTGGTTATAGTATTGATAAACTCAACTATGTCTGCAATCCATGTTACGAGCTATTGCCGTGGAATATCCATGCTTGTTATTCTTGTTCAGTTGCGTTGCCTTATGCGAGTTCTCTAAGCTGCAGCCAAAAACCTATTTGTGCAAAATGTCGCTTAACTACCCCTAAATATCAGATTTTAGCTCCTTTTAAATATGATGAGGTAATTGTTCATATAATTAAGTCAATTAAATATCATGGTGCTGCTCAGCCGTACGCATTTTTAGCTGAGACGCTAGTGAATTATCTTTTAGTTAATGCGTATTTGTCAAAAATAGATGTGTTAATTCCAGTGCCGTTATTTCCAGCGAAGCAAAGTCGGCGCGGTTTTAATCAGGCTATAGAGCTTGCAAAAGCAATAAATAAAACCATGGGTATTAATATTGACTATTTTGGTTGTGAGAGAATTAAAAACACTCCTTCTCAAACTAAATATAATATTGATGAAAGGCGTAGTAACTTACGAAATTCTTTTGTGGCTAGGAGAAATTTTAGTGGTGAAAGAGTTGTGATTTTAGATGATGTGGTTACTACGGGTGCTACTGTTAATGCTCTAGCTGAAGTTATTTATGGTAAAGGGGCCTTAATGGTTGAGGTTTGGGCTATAGCTAGGGCTAATAAGTCACTATAGCTATAACTCCTGCTGCTGGATCTACCGCTTCAGAGGCTGGCCCATAGCATGGCGTTTTATCTAATCAAAGCATAGCGCTGTATCTAATCATAGCGTAGCGCTATATCTAAAGCTAATGCCAATGTGAATGTCTTAGGTGACGCGTCAATCCTCGTTCCGAGCTCTCTATCTCATCTTTCCGGACTTCTTGTCTCGTCTTTCCGGGCTTGGCCCGGGATCTCCTGGAGCATATAGCTACTGTATTGTTATGAGAAATCCTTGTGTTTATGTGCCAGTAAGTATTAAAATGGTAAAGTAAATTTTTAGTGCAAGGGGTCGTGGTGAGATATATATTGGCAGTTGTATCATTTTTATCTGGTTATGCAAATGCAAAAGACGGGCTGTTAGAGGGTGCTTCTAATGTAGTATCTTTTGCTGGCAATGCCGTAAATGCTATTAGCTTTATTTGCGCTATATTCTTTCTATTCAGTGGAATTTATCACTACTCTTTGTATCGCAAGAATCCGGTAGGGGTTAGGCTTTCATCGCCAGTTGTTATGATTTTATGTGCTATAGTTCTAGTTCTTTACCCTTATTTATCTTCTCATTAGTATTATGAATATTATTTTACTCGGGCCTCCGGGCGCTGGCAAAGGAACGCAGTCAACAGTTATATGTGAGCATTTGGGTCTTATAGCTATATCCACTGGAAATATGTTGCGTTCAGCTATAGAAAAGAAATCAAAGATAGGGCTTGAGGCTAAATCTTATATGGACAAAGGTGAGCTTGTGCCAGATCAAGTTATTATTGATATGGTTAATATATTTATTAAAAGTGGCTCTAGTAATCAGGGTTATTTATTAGACGGCTTTCCTAGAACTGAGGTTCAGGCGCAGGCTCTTGCGACTAACAATGTGGCAATAGCTAAAGTCATAGAAATTAGCGTGCCTGATGAAAATATTATAAGCCGAATATCTGGAAGAATGATGCATCTTGAGTCTGGTCGTGTTTATCATAAAATATTTAATGCCCCTAAAGTTGCTGGCAAGGATGATCTTACTGGCGATGATTTAATGCAGCGAGAAGATGATAAAGAGGGCGTTATTCGTGACCGACTTGCTTTTTATCACAGGCAAACTAGTCCGCTGCTTGCCTATTATAAGAATATTGCAAGTAATTCTAGTTTACAGTATTACCGTGTTGATGGTTCGGCCTCAATAATTGAGGTTAACAGAGAGATTTTATCTTGTTTGGCTTAGTGCCTGTATAATTGGGCATGATTTTTTCTGGATAAAGCTCTTATTCTTCTAAGGCATAGTTATCTCGCAGTGATCAGCAGCGATGCCGATACATATTTTACCTATTATTATTTAATGCATGCTATGTTGATCTATGTGATTCAGGGTGGAGATGTTTGCTATTAATATTTCTAATACGATTATGTTAGCATTTCTAGCTGAATGATAGATAGCTTGCTTTTAATATTGATATTTTATTTTCTTGCTGTTATTACAAATGCTGTATTCAGAATATGAGTAGATCCCATATTAATGTAGAAGTCCATTGTCTGTGATTTTCAACTTTTAATTCTAGTTAAAAGGTTGAAAATAAAATTCTTTTTTATTGTGATTAGACATAAGGAGTAATTAGGGCTACTTTTTTTCTGAATCTGTTCTAATTCCCGGTAAGCTTTAGCACCCATATAATCAACTTTTTGCACTTATTATGTTGCTTTTACGCTTTTTGTGAGTTATAGTGTGGTTATGTGGGATTAAGTGGGGCTAAGTGGCAAGTGTTCAAAGGTATAAATAATATAAATATTGATGCGAAAGGCAGGGTTGCTGTGCCTGCTAGATATCGTGCGAATATAGAGTCGCAGGCTGCATCACGTTTAGTTGTTACCATTGACACTGAAGACAAATGTTTATTGCTGTATACTTTGCCGGAGTGGGAACGTATAGAGCAAAAAATAGTGTCTTTGCCTACTTTTAATAAAACTACAAGAAGGATTCAACGCTTGCTGATAGGGCATGCTACGGATCTAGAGCTAGATAGTCAGGGAAGAGTTTTGTTGCCTAGCCAGCTTAGAGAATATGCTGGCATAACAAAAAAAATAACTTTAATAGGTCAAGGGAATAAGTTCGAAATCTGGAGCTATGAGCATTGGCAGAAGAGTTGTGAGGAATGGATTAAGGAAGACTCGCTAGATGTTGCGGGTTTGCCTGATGAATTAAGTGGTATTTCAGTTTAAGGAACTATTTTGCACCAAACAGTAATGCTAGCAGAGTCAGTCGATGCTTTAGAGATTAAAAGTGATGGGGTCTATATTGATGCCACCTTTGGTGTCGGAGGGCACTCAGAGTTAATATTATCAAGGTTAGGAGAATCTGGTAAATTATTTGCTTATGATAAAGATTTATCTGCAGCTGAGCTGGCAAATGGTGCTAAATTTCAAGACAACAGGTTTGTTTTCAAGCATGGTAGTTTTGTGAATTTTAAAGAGGATCTGGAGAAGCTGGGATATGGCGGTAAAGTTAACGGTATTTTATTTGATCTTGGTGTTTCATCTTGTCAATTAGATAATGCAGAGCGTGGCTTTAGCTTTAATAAGGATGGTCCACTTGATATGAGGATGAATAGCAGTGACGGAATAACTGCTGCTGACTGGATAAATAGAGCTTCAGAAAAGGAAATAGCTGATACTCTTTATCAATATGGAGACGAATACAGTAGCCGTAGGATTGCAAGGTTTATTGTTAGCGAAAGGAAGAACTTGAAGATAACAAGGACGTTGCAGTTAGCAAATATTATTGCTTCTGCTAAGCCAAAGAGGGCGAAGGGATGTCATCCTGCAACAAAAACTTTCCAGGCAATTAGAATCTTAATTAATAATGAACTAGGCGATATATTTAGTGCTTTAGAAAACTCATTATCAGTTTTAGAGTTGGGGGGCAAGCTTGTCGTGTTAAGTTTTCACTCTGGTGAAGATCGCATAGTTAAGCATTTTGTTCGTAACAGTTCTGAGGGTGATCAAAGTATAAATGCTAAATTCAAATCGGTAACTAAAGTTGCTACAGCAGATAGGTCTGAGACCAGGGCAAACCCTAGGTCCAGAAGTGTGAAGATGAGAGTTGCAGAGAAAGTTGAAATGAAACAAGGGAAGTACAGTCATGATAAATAGTTACACAGCTAGAAATTATAGAGGCATAGCTACTGAAAAACATCTAAATAAGGCAAGCAACTCAGCAGTAAACTTGATAGTTATGGTTGTATTGTTTTTATCATCATTTGGGCTGGTGTATATAAAATATCAAACTCAACAATCTTATATTATGCAAGGCGATCTTGCGAAAGAGTGGGTAGATTCTAATCAGAGTCGCCAGCAATTAATGTTAGAGCTCGCAGCAATATCTAGTAATGCTAGAGTTTATGAGAGTGCAAAAAATCTAGGTATGGTTATACCTATGTCTAAAGAAATAGTTGTAATTTAGGTTTTTTATTTTGCGTAGTAGTATTAGGCATTATTTTGTAGTAAGCATATTAATGTTGTTAGTTATAGTTTTGGTTTATAGATTGATGCATTTAACAATACAAGATCGTTCATTTTTGCAGAACAAGAGTGCTATGCATTCTCTAAGAATGCGAGAAATTCCAGTGCGCCGTGGCAATATATATGACAGAAATGATAAATTATTGGCAGCAAGTGTCATGAGCGAATCATTATGGATTAATCCAAAAGATTTTGTGGCAACTAAAAAAGACTATAAAAAAATAAGTGATATCATAGGCGTGAAGGTTAATGTCTTGGCTAATAAGGTTAAAGCCAATAAAGCAAAAGAATTTATATATTTAAAAAGACATATGGCTCCGCGCGATGTTGCTAAAGTAAAAATAATGCATTTGGCTGGGGTTAACTTTCAAAAAGAATATAAACGTTATTACCCAGATACTGAAATATTAGCTCATTTAGTTGGGGTGACTGATATTGATGATATTGGTCAAGAGGGCTTAGAGTTGTCTTATAATAGATTTCTACAAGGTAAAAAGGGTAAAAAGGTTATAACCTTAGATCGCTTAGGAAGAACAATATCTGAGGGTGATATTATTGAAAAAGCAGTTGAAGGCAAAGATTTGCATTTAAGCATTGATCGAGGTATTCAGTATGTTGCTTATAGCGAGCTTATGCGAGGAGCTGAAGTAGCCGGTGCTAGCTCTGCTTCAGTTGTTGTGATGGATATTGCAACTGGCGAAGTATTGTCTCTTGCAAATTACCCTTCGTATAACCCAAATGATAAAGGTCCAATTGCACCTAATGTGAGAAGAAATAGGGCTGTTACTGACTTGTTTGAGCCTGGGTCAACTATGAAGCCTTTTAGCTTGCTCTATGCTTTAGATTCTAATAAATATCATATGGATGATAAAGTTTATATAGGTAATGGTGAAATTAAGGTTGATGGGAATACTATTCATGATGCGCATGTGTATGATAGAAGCTTATCGTTAACAGAGATTATAAAATATTCTAGTAATGTTGGCATTGTAAAAGTTATGATGAAGTTATCGCCAGATGGATTTATTGATAGGCTAAGGAGCTATGGTTTTGGTGAAATGCCTGGGTCTGGTTTTCCTGGTGAAGCAAGAGGTGGGTTGCCTGCTAGCATTAACCCTGGTTCAATTGATCATGCTTCTATTTCTTATGGTTATGGCGTTTCAGCTTCATTATTGCAGTTGATGAAGGCCTACCGGGCACTTTTAACTGGCGGTAATAAAGAGATTTCGTTATTAAGGCTTGATGCCAAAAATGCGGTATTAAATAATCGCAGTGGCGATAAGAACGTAACTATTATTAAAAATATTTTAGGTGACGTTACTAGTGATGGTACAGGTAAAAGAGCTAAAGTTAAAGGATTTAAAGTGGCAGGGAAAACTGGAACTTCCAATGTGTCGTCTAAATTTGGTTATGATAAAGATAAATATATTGCATCATTTATAGGTTTTGCTCCTTTAGAGAAGCCTAAATATTTAGTGGGCGTGGTGTTATGGAATCCAGATTATTCATATAGATATGGCGGTAAAAGTGCTGCTCCTATTTTTGCAAATATTATGCGTCATTTGTTAGTGTTTAAAAACAAAAATAATTTTTTGTCAAACAACGATGAGGTGAGTTACAATTAGTTATTATTAAGTTTAGTTAGGGCGCTTGGCCCTTTTCCCTAGCCTCGCTTGCAAAGTTGAAAGTTATATTCAGCGCCATTTGTATGATTTATGCTTTGTGAGTGAAGTTAGGGAAAGGGGTAGAGTGCGGATAGGGTTTAGGTGGCAAATTGAATTCAAAAAATAAGTATATATCTTCATTAGCGACATTAATTAATAAAGTTTATAAGATAAAAATTGCGTCTAAAGCCAATATAAGTGGTTTATGTTGCGATAGCAGGTCAGTTATAGCTGGTGATTGCTTTGTTGCTCTCGAAGGCCAGAATCATAATGCTTTATCCTTTATTGAAGATGCAATAAAGAATGGTGCGGTTGCTATCGTTGCTGCTGGTGATGTTGTTTGCGAAGATGAAATTTTGCATAATGGTTGTAGTATTCCTATAATTAAGCTTCCTATGTTGGAAAGCCGTATCTCTTTGTTTGTAGCTACATTTTATGATTTTTCAGCAGATAATTTGAATATGGTAGGTATTACTGGTACAAATGGTAAAACCAGTATTGCATTTTTATTAGCCGACATATTGACTAACTTAGATAACAAAACAGCTATTATTGGCACTTTAGGTTATGGCAGCACTAAAAGTCTTGAGTCAACATCGCTCACTACTGAGCCTGTGATTAGCTTGCATAAAAAGATATATGAAATTGCTAGTCAAGGCTTTAAAGGTATTGTTATGGAAGTTTCTTCGCATGGCATTAAACAAAATAGAATAGCTCATATTGATTTTAATTATTTAATATTTACTAATATTACTCCTGATCATCTAGATTATCATGCGAATTTTGCAGATTACTGTGCAACAAAGTTGAGTTTGTTTGACCGCGATAATATAGATGGTGCAATAGTTAACTGGAACGATATTGAAGGCAGAAAAATCTGCGAGATTGCAAAAAATAATAAGTATGATTGTATTTTATATGCCACTTGTGATTATGAAGGTATGCTGCTACAAAACTCTAAATATGTTTTTGCAGAAAACATTAATATAGCGTTAGATTCATTTAGCTTTACTCTGGTTTCTTCTTGGGGAAGTATAGAAATTAATGGTGGTTATTTAGGCATGACCAATGTTGAAAATGTGCTGGCAGTAATAGCCTATTTATTAGCAAATGGTGTGGCGCTTCGAAAGGTTGCAGCAATTTTGAAAAAATTGCCGGTGATTCCAGGTAGAATGCAAGCTTATAGTATGCCGAACAACGCAAGGGTCATCATAGATTATGCTCATACCGCTGATTCTTTAGAGCAAGTATTATCTTTCTTAAAGCCGCAGTGCCAAGGTAAATTATTTTGTTTGTTTGGGTGTGGCGGCAATAGGGACAAGGCGAGAAGATATGGTATGGGGCGTATTGCTGATTTATATGCAAACCATATTGTATTGACAGCAGATAATCCAAGAGATGAGTCTTTAGCAGATATCAATAATGACATAATGGCTAAAATGATTGATAAAAGTAAAGTGGAATTTATTGAAAATAGGGCGGATGCTATTAAAGAAACCTTATCTAAATCTATCGAGGGTGATATTATAGTAATTATTGGTAAAGGACATGAAAGCTACCAAGAACAAGATGGCAAAGTTTATTGTCACAGTGATCTTGAAGTTGTGCAATCATTGTTTGAAAGTTGAGGGTGAATTATATGTATTTATCAAATTTTTTGCCAAATACGCTAGCGTATTTTGGAGTTGCTGCTGATGTTATGGTTACAGGTTTTAGTATAGATTCTAGGTCTGTAAATCCAGGGGATGTATTTATTGCGATAAAGGGTGAAAATTTTGATGGTAATGATTTTATTGCCTCGGCTGTAGCCAGTGGCGCAGTTGCAGTTATTTCTGAAAAAGATTTTGTCTGCCAGGTTCCAGTTATAAAAGTGGATAGTGCCCGCATATTTGTGCAAGAAATGGCCCGCCATTTAAGGTCTAAAATGACTTTGCCAGTAGTTGCTATCACTGGCAGCACTGGCAAAACCACAACCAAAAATTTCTTAGCTAATATTTTGCGCAGTTATAAAGAGGTTTTAGCTACGTCTGGTAATTTTAATAGCTTGCTAGGTATGCCACTTACAATGTTGAACTTGCGTGATACTCATAGTTACGGCGTATTTGAATTAGGCACGGATTCGGCGGGTGAAATTGCACAACTTGCAGAAATTTTGCGTCCAAATATAGGTGTGATTACAAATATTGGTAGAGCCCATCTGGCAGGGATTGGTGATAATTTAGATGAGGTAGCTAAAGAGAAATCGTCTTTGTTTGCTAATTTATCAGCCAATGAAGTTGCAATTATTAATTGTGATGACCGCTATTTTGGCTATATGCATGACTTTATAAAAGATAGTTCTTGGTATGGTTTCACTTTGAATGAGGAATTATGGCAAGGTCATGATAATAAAGAAAATATATTGCTTGCTAAGGATATTAAAAGCGTGAATGGAGGTTATATATTTACTGCGATTACTGCTAGTGGTAGCTTGGAGATAACCCTTAATATGCTGGGTCAGCATAATATTGCTAATGCGTTAGCAGCGATTGCTGTTGCTAAATATCTTGAAATTCCAGATGAAAATATTTTAGCGGGTATATATATAACATCTGCAGCTACTGGCAGGTTGTCGGTGTATGAAAATAGTTTTGCCAGTGGTTTTGCCAGTGGTTTTGCCAGTAGTTTTGCCAGGGTGATCGATGATAGTTATAACGCTAATCCAGAGTCTTGTAAGGCTGCCATCGCTACTTTATGCAGTTTTACAGGTAAAAAGATTTTAGTTTTAGGTGATATGCTAGAGCTAGGCATTAATGAAGTAGAGTATCACCGTGAAATTGGCGCGTTTGCCAAACAAAGTGGTATAGACAAGATGTTTTGTTATGGTGACCTTAGTCATTATAGCGCAGCTGAGTTTGGTGTAGATGCTGCGGTATATAGCTCGCAGCAAGATTTATTACGAGACTTGAAAATGACTTTGAATGGTAATTGGAATGTGCTTGTTAAAGGGTCTGCTGCATTAAAAATGTCGAATATTTCTGCGGAATTAATTAAGTTGGTGAAATAATGTATTTATTCGGGGCTATGGTTAATTTTCTTGTTGGTGGCACATATGTTTCGCACTCAATATTGGTGCGTTGTTTTGGTTGCATGCTTACTTCCTTTGTTTTGGGGTGGTGGCTTGGGCCTAAAGTTATCAAGATGTTGTCTTTACGGCAAATGTCGCAAGCAATAAGGGAAACTGGTCCACAACAGCATCTGGCAAAAAAGGGTACACCAACTATGGGTGGTCTTATTATTATTGCTACAATTTTATTAAATGTTGTGCTTTGGTCTGATTTAAGTAATAGATTTGTTATTATGTTTTTAATCACTAGCTTAGGCTATGGGGCTATTGGGTTCTATGATGATTATTTGAATATAAAGCATAAAAGTAGTGCCGGAATTAGTGCTATGAGCAAAATATGCTGGCAGGTTGGCATGGCGTTATTGATCTCTTTCTTGTTATATTCTGGCGCAGGTACTGCTGCTGAAACCAGTGTGTTTGCTCCTTTTTTAGCTGGAGTGAGTTATAATTTAGGCCCACTGTATATATTATTCATAGCATTTGTTATTGTTGGATCTAGCAATGCTGTTAATTTAACTGATGGCTTAGATGGTTTAGTCTCCTCGCAGGTGATGGTAATTAGTATTGGCTTAGGGGTTATGATCTATGGCTTTTATAGTGGCAGTTTATTAATTGGTCTTCCTAATGACTATTTATATGAATTAGGTCAGGTGGTTATATTATGTGGATCTCTTGTTGGTACTTCTTTAGCTTTTTTATGGTATAACTCATATCCTGCAGAGGTATTCATGGGTGACATTGGCTCGTTGTCTTTTGGTGCTATGCTTGGTTTAATTGCTGTTATTGCTCACCTAGAATTTTTATTTATGATTATGGGCTTGATTTTTGTATTAGAAACAGTGTCAGTAATGTTGCAGGTGTTATCTTTCAAAATAAGAGGCAAAAGAATCTTTAAAATGGCTCCGTTACATCATCACTTTGAGCTTTTAGGTTGGCATGAGTCTAAGGTTGTTGCTAGGTTTTTGGTAGTGACAATTTTACTTGTTTTGATAAGTGTCAATCTCACAATATTAATTTAATATGAGTATTAATATTACAGATAACATCGTTATATTTGGTCTTGGTTCTACGGGGTTCCATACTGCAAAGTTTTTGTTTGAGCATCAATATAAGGTTAAAGTTATTGATGAGGATCATAACCCTAGGTATTATGAGCGGTTAAAAAAAGAGTTGCCTGGCATTGAGTTTAGCTCTTGTCCGGACATGGGTAGTATTTGGATTCTAGCGGCAGATATTGTGGTTGTGAGTCCAGGTGTGCCAGTTGAGAAAAAGATTTGGTCAAAATTAACTCAGGCCAAGATAATAAGTGATATTGAATTATTCTCTCAATTTGCTGCAGCCCCTCTAATTGCAGTCACAGGAACTAACGGCAAGAGTACAGTTGTGAGTTTAATTACACATGTTCTTAAGTGTAGTGGTTATAATGTGGCTGTTGGGGGTAATTTAGGTGACCCAGCTTTAAGTCTTATTGATGATAAGATTGATTACTATGTATTAGAGCTTTCTAGTTTTCAGTTAGCATATACTTATAGTTTAAGGGCAGAGGTTGCAGTTATTTTAAATATTACTCCAGACCATTTAGATTGGCATGGCGATTATGCTAAATATACAGCGGCAAAACTTAATATTCTTGTTGGTGCTAAAGCTGCGGTATTGCCGTATGATATTTTTGATAGAAATGAAAGAACCGCAGTTAAAACATATACTTTTTCTAGCAAATCCTCATTAAGTTCTGACTTTAATATTAAAAATATTAATGAAGAATATTATTTGACTAAAGGCAATGTTCCCCAAGTAGGTGTGAGTGACTTTGCATTGCAGGGAGAGCATAATATCTTAAATTATTTAGCTGCATATAGCGTGCTAGATGTTTTAGGCCTTGAGACAAGTCTTTACAGCAAGCATGCAAAATCTTTTTTAGGTCTGCCACATAGATGTCAAAATATTGGGTTTATGGCAGACAGATTTTGGTATAATGATTCAAAGGCCACCAATAGTGATGCTATGATTGCCGCGCTCAGCAGCATAAATAAATTGCACTCTAATGTTGTGTTAATAGCTGGTGGGGTATTTAAAGAGGATATAGCGGTTGATTTGCCGCAACATATACAGCTAAAAGCTATTGTATTGTTTGGCCGAGATGGTAGAATTTTATATGATGCTTGGCAGCATTCATATGATTGTGTATTAGTTCAAGATTTAGCTGCAGCAATTGATGTTGCATATAGGCATAGCGATGCTGGAGATGCGATATTATTTTCTCCAAGTTGTGCAAGTTATGACCAATTTGAAAATTATGAAAAAAGAGGTGAGTTTTTTGTCAACTACACTCAAAAAAAATACAATAAATAAAAAGATTAAAGCAAAATTATTTTACTATGATAAATGGATTTTAGTACCAGTTGTATTATTATCATTATTTGGTTTGTTGATGATTACTTCTGCTTCGCTTGCGGTCTCACTGCGCGATTACGGGACGCCTTTTCATTTTTTTTATCATCAGTTTTTTTATGTCGCTATAAGTGCAGTTATTGCTTATTTCTCTAGCAAAATATCTTTGAAGAAATGGGAGGCTATCGCTCCATATTTATTAATATTATGCATGCTAGGTTTAATTTTAGTTATTATGCCTGGGGTGGGTAAAAGCATTAACGGGGCTAAGCGTTGGTTAAGCTTAGGTTTTTTCCATGTGCAGGTATCAGAGATTGTGAAGCTTGCAGTAATTATATATTTTGCTAGATATTTAAAACATAAATCTATTGATGTGAAAAAAACAAATTGGGGTTTTATTCGTCCTTTAATTGTGCTTGCTATTTTGAGTCTATTGCTTTTATGTGAGCCTGATTTTGGCGCTACTACTGTGATTAGTGTTATAGCCTTTGGGATGATGTTTCTTGGCGGTTTGCCAATCCGAAAATTCATACTATTGTTAATAATAGGTCTTGCCATATTAGCTGCTTTAATTATATTTGCTCCTTATAGATTAGAGCGAATGTTGAATTTTTTAAACCCATGGGAGAATCCGCTTAATGGTGGTTATCAGTTAACCCAGGCGTTAATGTCATTTGGCAGGGGCGGAATTTGGGGTGTTGGGCTTGGGAATAGTATCCAAAAATTATTTTATTTGCCAGAGGCGCATACTGATTTCTTGTTTGCAGTTATAGGCGAGGAGCTAGGTTTGGTTGGCTGTTTATTATTGCTATCGGGCTATGTTGTTTTGGTTGCAAGAGTATTAATGATAGCAAGAATTGCGGCTATAAATAGTAATTATTTCGATTCTTATATTAGTTATGGTATTGCTTTTTGGCTGTCTTTTCAAAGTTTTATTAATGTTGGGGTGAACATTGGTATTTTGCCTACTAAAGGTTTAACTTTACCTTTTATAAGTTATGGTGGCAGCAGTCTTTTGGTGAGTGCTATTATTTTCGGCATTTTACTAAGGATATATCATGAAAATAGTAACTCATTACAAAGCACTAAATATTAAGTTGGGTATGGTATGAAAAAATATGACTTTATGATTTTAGCAGGGGGCACAGGTGGGCATATTTTTCCTGCAGTTGCGGTTGCAAGTGAGCTTATAGCTGAAGGGCGCAGTGTATGTTGGGCTGGTAAAGCTGGCAGTTTAGAAGAAAAGCAAGCAAAGCTGCACAATATAGATTTTATTGCCGTCAGTAGCCCGGTGTGGCAGCGCCGAAGCGCTCTAGCCAAGGTATACGTGATATTAGCATTATTAAAAGCCATCTATCACGGCTTGGGTATTATAAAGCAGTATAACCCTAAAGTTGTAATTGGTTTTGGTGGGGCTATTTCAGTTGCGTTAGGAATTTGTGCGGTATTGCAGGGTAAAAAATTATTGTTGCATGAGCAAAATTCAAAAGCAGGCAAAGCTAATAAGTTATTATCGCTATTTGCAACGAAGATTATGCTAGGTTTTCCAGGAGCCTTTAAAAATAGTAGTAAGGTTGTTGTGGTTGGGAATCCAATTCGGCAAGATTTGGCAGCAAAGGCTATTATGCAGTCGGCAGTAACACATGAAAAATTAATGTCTCCTTTTAAGATATTAGTTTTAGGTGGCAGTCATGGTTCTGAGGGGCTGAATAAAGTTGTGACTGAGGCTTTTAGTAATTTAGGTCAAGATTTTGAAATTTGGCATCAAGCTGGTTCCAAGAATGTAAAGGATATTGCTGCAAATTATGAAGAAAGTGGCAAAGACGCCCACATAGTTGAATTTATAGGTAATATGTCTGAGGCTTATTTGTGGGCAGACTTGGTGATATCGCGGGCAGGGGCATTAACTATAACTGAAATTTTGGCATATAAATTGCCTAGTATTCTGGTTCCTAACCCTCATAGTGCAGACAACCATCAATATGCAAATGCTCATTATATAGCTCGGCATCATGCTGCAGCTGTGGTTACTGAAAAATCAAATGCTGCAGCTGACATTGCTGCTAGGGTGCTGTATATGTTATCTAATCCTAAGTATTATTTTGATATGTCTACAGCAACAGAGAAGCTCGCTATTACTGATGCTACAGCTAAGATTACGCAGGTGTGCTTAGATGTATCTTGAGAAAGAGTATGGCATGGTCTTACTATCTTTTTAAGGATTAACCAAATCGGTGACATACTTGTTAAGAGATATTTAACCTTGGGGCCTATTGTCAAGCAATAGGGCTATCCTCCCTTTTGCGTTTTGCTGCCCTCGGCCTACGTTTTGCTGCCCTCGATCTACGTCCTGCTGCTTGACAGCAGGATCCAGTAAAGAATTGATAAACATCTATTTTGCTCTTGTTGTAGCGTTTTGTGAGGTTGCTAATTTGTTAGTGCTATATTGTTTTTATCTTTATTATTTCTTGATGAAACCATAAGCTGAAAAAATAGTTGGCTCTAGGCAATAATCTTGCGATAAAATATTATGGCGTAATTTATTATTTAATATCGTTTTTTATGGGTTTTTAATCCTTGGATTCGCCCGGCTTAACTCTAGGCCGATTATTTTCTAGGCGCTACTTGTTTGTGTCTCTTAAAGAGTGTACGCATCCGCAATATTGTTGTTGATATAGTTTTATGACATAACTAATTGTTTAGTTTGTTTTTTTCTATTTTTTTAATTCTTGACTTTATATAAGGTCATGGCTAAAATTATTGGAAATTGATATAAAAGGTGAAATCATGAAAAAATCATTAATAGCTGTGTTAGCAATATGTTCTGCTGTTTTTTCAAATGCGGCGCCAAAATATGTAGATGTAACAATTACTAACAATACTGATAATATTAGTGGCAGGCCTGGTTGTAAATTAGAGTTTATGCCTAGTCTTTCTAGTTTTATAGAAATGCCAGCAATAACGGTAAATAGTATTATGCCTGGGGGTGAAGAAAAAATACACCTTGAATTTGCAGATGATCCAAATGCATTCCCATTACGTTTTGCTAATATAGAATATATAGCAAGATGTGAGGGTTTTGATTCTCAAATTGAAGTTTTTATTGGTGATCGCTATTATTTTGCAGATATACTTAGCCTAGGCAATAAGCTCTCTTTTATGGGGTCAACAGGTAGCTATGTTACTGATAAAAGTGTAGAAGAAGAAATCACGAAAAAATACTCTACATACAAGCTAACTATAAAACAAAAACAATAAGGGTACAGACATGAAATATATTATAAGAACTATGGCGATGGTGTTAGCAATATTCGTTGCACCTACTATATTTGCAAAGAGTATTACTTTTAATTTGGTTACCAGTAATGGTTGCCAACTAGACCAAGCTATTTCCAGTTCTCAATATAAAGAGGGCGTTACTTATAAACCTGCTCCTCCAGTGCATTTAAATGCAAATAGCTCTTCATCTTTTAGAGTTGATGTGGGAGTTAGTAAGATCCCTTATAATACTAACAGTGAGCTTTTATCGGGCTTTGGCTTGTATTATAAAATTGATTGTCCTCTTGCCAAGAGGTCTGGTATTTTAGTTATAGAAGGCAGCTATTACAATTGGAATTCTATGCTTGAGATGATTGATGATTCTGGATTATTCTCTAGTCAGTCTGTCACTGAGACTACTGGCGAATATGCTAATTACATGAAAAATATATATATTAAGTAATAATGGTTACTTTTCTTTAGTATAGTAATCTTCGCCCAGCTTCACTTTTGGGCGGTTATTTTGCAGGCGCCATTTATTGGTGTCTCTGAGTGAATATACACAGCCACAATATTGTTGTTGATAGAACTCTTCTTCTTTTGCAATCTCTATCATGCGCGCAGATCCAGCATTTTTACGCCAGTTATAGGTCCAGTAGCTTAGGTTTGGGTATTTAGATGCGGCTAGAGTGCCAAAGTTATTTATTTGTTCCATGTTTTTCCATCTGGAGATGCCAAGGCAGCTAGAAATGATGTCAAAGCCATTTTCATAGGCATAGAGAGCGGTGCGTTCAAAGCGCATGTTAAAGCATATGCTGCATCTGTAACCGCGCTCAGGGTGGTTTTCGAAACCTCTAATGCGCTCAAACCAATTTTCTACATCGTAGTCGAGATCGATAAACTCTATTTGATTTTTTTCTGCAAACCTAACATTTTCTTCCTTGCGTAATTCATATTCTTTTTTGGGGTGAATGTTGGGGTTATAAAAGAGAATGGAGAAGTCAATGCCGTTATCTTGAATGCGTTCTAACACTGCTCCTGAGCATGGTGCGCAGCAAGAGTGCATTAGTAATTTATTTTTGCCTTCTGGTAATGCAATTTTTGTGGTATTTGTCATAATAATTAGCTACATTAGTTTCAATTTAAGCACATGTAGAATATACTGCATTATTATGAGTAAATTCAATATAATGTGTATATTATTTGTATATTTGCTTTGCAAGCTGGATTATTGAAGCGATTTTATTTTAACTGAGATTTTTATATGTCTTATAGCAAATTTAGCAATTTTAAAAGAATTCATTTTATCGGTATTGGTGGTATTGGCATGAGTGGTATAGCGAAGCTAATGTATGCTAATGGTTATACTGTATCTGGATCAGATTATTCGCAGAGCGCTATAATTGCTGATCTGCTATCTTTGGGTATACATCTTTTTTCTAGGCATGAGGCTGAAAACATTGCAAATGTTGATGTTGTGGTGTTTTCTAGTGCGATACCTGCTGATAATGCTGAATTATTAGCTGCTAGAAAAAAAAACCTACCTATTTTGAGTAGAGCTGAAATGCTAGCGGAGTTAATGCGTTTTAAGTTTGGAATTGCGGTTGCGGGCACACATGGGAAAACCACCACCACAAGTATAATTGCTCATATATTTGAGACAGCAGGATTAGAGCCGACTTATGTTATTGGTGGGGTTTTAAATAGTACTAAGAAAAATGCAGTGTTAGGGCTGGGCGAGCATTTTATTGCTGAGGCTGATGAAAGTGATGCATCATTTTTAAATTTAAGCCCTATGCTTGCTGTTGTTACTAATATTGATGCTGATCATATGGAAACCTATAACAATAGTCATGAAGTGCAGGATCAAGCTTTCTTACACTTTCTACATAAATTACCTTTTTATGGTAATGCTGTTTTATATGGGGATAACGCTAGAGTTAAGAATATTTTGCCACAGTTAGCACGCACAGTTACTAGCTATGGGTTAACTAATAATAATGATTTTTATGCTAAGGATATTCAGCAGCAAGGCCTGCAGACTCATTTCACGGTGATGAGAAAAAATATTGCCCCATTACATATTAAGCTTAATTTGCCTGGCACGCATAATGTTTTAAATGCGTTAGCTGCGATAGCTATTGCAGACCTATGTGATATTTCAGATGCCTGCAAAGTTAAAGCTTTAGAATCTTTTCCTGGTATAGCTCGTAGGTTTCAGGTGCTTGGAGGCTATAGCATAAATGATAAAAACATTACCATAGTTGAAGATTATGGGCATCACCCTACAGAGTTAGAAGTTACTATCAATAGTGCAAGGGCAGTGTTTGATAATAAGCGTATAGTTTTAGTATTTCAGCTGCATAGATATAGCAGAACCAAAGAGTTATGGCATGATTTTATTCGGGTTTTAAGTAAAGCTGATAAAGTGATTTTGCTGGATATTTACTCTGGTGGCGAAGAGCCTATAGCGGGCATTAGCAATGCCGCTTTAGCTGATAGTATGCCTCAGGTAGCCACAGTTGCAAATGAGGATAGTTTGCTTAATGTTTTAGCTAGAGAAGTTTTGCATGATGATATTGTGTTTTTTGGGGGCGCTGGATCTATCAGTAAAATATGTCATAATACTCTATTTAAATTAGAGCAGTCTAAATAGAGAGTTAAAATAGGTAGCTAAAATGTCCGAATTAAATATGCTAGGCAAAATAGAGCATAATTACTCAATTAAAAATCATAATTCTTGGCATGTTGGTGGCACTGTTAAAAGAGTATATTGGCCGAATAGTTTGCAGGGCTTAAAAAGTTTTCTTGCTGGCACTGCTAAAAATGATCGCATAATATATTTAGGTTTAGGCAGTAATGTCTTATTTCCAGATGAAATGCTAGATGCTACGGTTATTATTTTAAATAAAACGCTAGGTAACATAACTTGCTTAGAAGAGGGGATATATAGGGCTGAGGCTGGAGTTAGTTGCGCTAAATTTGCAAAGCGTCTGTGCCGAGATGGCTATAGTGATGGTACTTTTTTTGCAGGAATACCTGGCTCTATTGGTGGCGCTTTGCGTATGAATGCTGGGGCGTTTGGTGGTGTGACATGGCCACATGTAACAAAAGTAGAATACCTAGACTTAGAGGGTAAGTTGCATATTTTAGGGCCAAATAAATTCACTATTAGCTATAGACATGTTGTTTTACCTATGCCTGGTTGTTTTGTTGCGGCCGATTTCAAATTTGTTGAGCATAGCTCCGAAGGCCCTAAAAGCATTATCAGTACTTTATTAAGTAAGCGTTCTGAGACTCAGCCTATAGGTAGTTTTAATTGTGGCTCAGTATTTAAAAATCCGGAAGGGATGCATGCGGCCGCTTTAATAGATGCTTGTGGGTTAAAAGGCTTGCGTATAGGTGATGCTGAAATTTCTACTAAGCATGCTAATTTTATTATTAATTTAGGTAGTGCTACTGCAAGCGATATTATTAGTTTAATGCAGGTAGTAATGAATAAAGTTGCAGCTAAATTTAATGTGTTGTTAGAGACAGAGGTTCAAATAATTTATAATTAAAGGGTTTCATTATGAGTCAAAGTGAAAAAACCAAGATAACAATCGTGGTGTTATTGGGTGGTAATTCGGTAGAGCGTGATATTTCTTTAAAGTCAGGCGCGAGTGTAGCGTTGGCGCTCCAAAATTTAGGTTACAATGTTGTGAAGATAGACCCGCAAGATATCGCGTGGCAAGGGCAGCTAGATAATGCGCAGGCCAGCTATGTTTTTATTACGCTACACGGTAAAGATGGTGAAGATGGGGTGATGCAAGGTTATCTAGAGCTAAAAGGCATACCTTATTCTGGCAGTGGGGTGCTAGGGTCGGCGTTGGCTATGCACAAAGATAAATCAAAGTTATTATGGCAGCAGCATGGCCTTAGCACCTTGCCATTTATTACTTTTGATACGCTCCATAATATTGATTATAGCTGGTTTGAGCAGGTAAGCCCGCCATATAGTCTAAAAGTTGTAAATGGTGGTTCTAGCATTGGGGTTAAAAAAATAGTTTCACAAGATCAATTAGTGTCAAGTTTTGCCGAAATTAAAGATTTAGGCAGTTTGTTTATGCTTGAAAAGTGGGCGAATGGTGCGGAATATGCGGTAGGTATTATAAATGGTAAGGCCTTGCCGGTTGTTGAAATAACCCCAGCTGTTGACTTTTATGATTATGACGCAAAATACATTCGCAAGGATACTAAATATTTGTGCCCGAGTAATTTATCTGTAGCACATGAAAAAAGTTTGCAAGATATAGCACTTAAAGCTTTTGAAGCTATTGGTTGCTCACATTTTGGCCGGGTTGATTTCATTAGTGATAATGACAATTATTATTTATTAGAAATTAATGCTATTCCAGGGTTTACTGAAAAAAGTTTATTTCCGCTTGCTGCAAGTAATATAGGGCTAAGCTTTGAAGATTTGGTTTCACAGTTGCTGCCTGATTTCAGCTAGAATAGTATTTCATTTAGTGTTATAATCCTTCAAATTTTGAGTATTAACTTTCATCATGCCGGAGTCTTTTATGCAAATTATAGATTATACTGATAAAAATGCCTCAACTGATTTTTTTAACTCGATGGTTGAATATGGCTTTGGGGTTATTAAAAATGCTCCCATAGACAAAGCTGGTATTAGAGATATGTATGCTAGTTGGCATAAGTTTTTTTGTTTAAGCCAGGAAGAAAAATTAAAATTTGAATTTTGTAACAAAAAGCATGACGGTTTTGTCTCAACTAGTTTATCGGAAACAGCGAAGTCACATAGTATTAAAGATTTAAAAGAATTTTATCATTTTTATGAGTGGAGTAAGTGTCCAGATAATTTACAGCCTATTACAACTAATATGTTGCAGCAGATGTCTATTTTTGGGGCAGAGTTATTGTCATGGCTAGAGCGGTATGCTCCAGCTGAGGTTACCAGCTTGTTTAGCGAGCCGCTCAATGAAATGATTAATGGTTCTGATTTAAATTTATTACGTTTAATTCATTATCCACCGTTAGATGGCACTGAAAATATAGGAGCTATGCGAGCTGCAGCGCATGCGGACATCAATTTAATTACAATTTTGCCATCACCAGTTGAGCCTGGACTACAGTTGCTGGATAAAAATGATAACTGGATAGATGTTCCATACCATGAAGATTATATTATCATCAATATAGGCGACATGTTGCAAGAGGCGTCAGGCAAATATTTTAAATCCACCTTACATAGAGTGACTAACCCAGAGGGCAATGCTAAGCAAAATGCAAGATTGTCTACGCCGTTATTTATACATCCGCGTGATGAAGTTAGATTATCAGCAAAATATACTGCAGGTGAATATAGGGCAGAGCGTTATGCTGAGCTGGGTCTTGATAAAGATGAAAGTTGATAGCGAGACTATAAGTAGCATTAGTAACTATTTGTTATCTTGGCAGCAAGGTATAAAAAACTCTTTAATATCATGTGATAAGAGTGGTTTATTCGAGAGTGATGAGTGGTCAAGTAGGTTAGGAGTTGGCAATTCTAGTGTCATAACAAATAGTGCCGTATTTGAGTCGGCTGGGGTTAATTTTAGTCATGTTGCGGGTAGTAAGCTGCCTATTTCTTCTTTGCCTGGCCGTAGTGATCTAGCGGGTAAGCCATTTGTTGCTATTGGGGTTTCAACTGTTATTCACCCGTTTAATCCATATATTCCGACCACGCATGCTAATTTAAGGTTTTTTATAGTCGATCCTGACTCTGCAAATCCGCACTGGTGGTTTGGTGGTGGGTTTGATTTAACCCCATATTATCCCTCTTTAGATGATTGTATATTATGGCATAAAAATGCCAAGCTTGCGTGTGATAATTATAGCCCTGATAGTTACAAGAAATATAAAAAATGGTGTGATGAATATTTTTACTTGCCTCATCGCGATGAGACGCGTGGTATTGGTGGCTTATTTTTTGATGATTTAAATGAGTTTGGGTTTGATAAATCTTTTAGGTTTATTAAAGATGTTGGTGCTGCATTTATAGAGTCGTATCAGAGCATTGTGAACAATCAAAAAGACCGTTCTTTTGGTGAGCATCAGCGTGAGTTTCAGGCTTATCGTCGTGGTAGATATGTAGAGTTTAATTTGCTTTACGATAGAGGCACTAAATTTGGGCTTGATTCTGGCGGTCGCACAGAATCCATTTTAATGTCATTGCCAAAGAATGTAAGCTGGAAATATAATTGGCAGCCAGATCCAGGGTCAGCAGAGGCCGATTTGTATGCGAACTATTTAGCTCCTCGCGATTGGCTATAGGGGTTACTGTTTTTGTTGCTATTTCCTGGGGTCATTACAGGCTCTATCTTGAACCTCATCCAGAGCTTTTTCGCCTGGATTTCGGTCTTTAAGGGCATACTTTGAATAAATCTACGTGGCAACCCCTTCCTCAGATTTATCAAATATTTGCATAAGTTCATCTATGGTCATAAGTTGCTTATTGCCATCTCTTCTATTTTTATATTCTAGTTTTTTCTCTGCGAGGTTGCGTTCGCCAATTATTATTTGATGAGGTATGCCTATTAGATCAGCATCAGCAAATAATGCGCCAGCTCTTAAGTTTCTATTATCTAGTAGTACATCTATGTTATTGCTTGATAATTTCTTGTATATCATATCGCTAAAATCTTTGACGACTTCAGATTTATGATAATTCATAGGTATAATGTGCACTTGGAATGGGGCGATGTGTTCTGGCCATATTATGCCGTTTTCGTCATTATTTTGCTCGATTGTTGCCGCGACTACTCTAGATATGCCTATGCCATAGCAACCCATGAGTAGGGTAAAATCTTTGCCATTTTCATCTAATGCTTTAGCTTGCATGCTTTGGCTATATTTATTTCCTAGTTGAAATATATGGCCAACTTCTATGCCTTTTCCTAGTTGCAGTTCACCTTTGCCATCTGGGCTAGGATCTCCTGCTTCAACTTCTCTTATATCCATTAGTTGATCAAGATGACAATCTCTACCCCAGTGGCAATGTATGAGATGGTAGCCATCAACATTAGCGCCGCAAATGAAATCATCTAGAGCTGCAGCATGATGATCTATAATCATAGGCACAGTTAAATTAACCGGTCCAATAAAGCCCACATTACAGCCAATATGCTCAGCTATTAGCTCTGGGCTTGCGAATGTTATGGGGCTTTTTACTAACGAGTTTTTTGCGATTTTGGTTTCGTTTAAAGTATGGTCGCCACGAATTATGCAAGCAACTATAGGGTGATCTATACCTTCAATAAGTATGGTTTTTATGGTTTGGTCAGGATTTACTTCTAAATTATTGCAAATTGCTTCTATAGTAGTGCTTGAAGGGGTAGAAACCTGAGTTAGCATAGGGCCGTCATTAATTTCAGATATAGCCGGAGTAGTGCTGGTTGCATACTCAACATTGGCAGCGTAATCGCTATTATTGCAAAATGCAATGGTGTCTTCGCCTTGCTCAGTTAGCACATGAAACTCATGTGATAATTTGCCACCAATATTGCCGCTATCGGCAAGTACCGCTCTGAATCTGAGACCGATACGTTGGAAGATGCGGTTATAGGTGTCATACATATTAAAATAAGTGTCTTCTATTGATTCTTCATCTTTATGAAAAGAGTAGGCATCTTTCATAATGAATTCACGTGATCTAATTACCCCAAATCTTGGTCTTATTTCATCTCTAAATTTAGTTTGAATTTGATATAAGATTACTGGCAATTGTTTATAGCTAGAGATTGACTTCCTAGCAAGATCAGTTACTACTTCTTCGTGAGTTGGGCCAAAACAAAAGTCTTTATCGTGACGGTCTTTAATTTTCAGCAGCTCTTTGCCGCTACCCTCCCACCTGTCAGTTTCTTGCCAAATTGATGCAGGCTGAATGGTAGGCATTAAAATCTCTACTGCACCACAGGCCTCCATTTCTTGCCTGACGATTTTTTCAATATTGCGTAGCACTCTTAGGCCTAGCGGCAACCAGGTATATATGCCGGATGAAAGTTTTTTTATGTAGCCTGCCTTAATAAGTAGCTGATGACTTGCTATTTCAGCATCTGCTGGCGTTTCTTTTAGTGTTTGGATAAAAAAAGAGCTTGCTTCCATGGTGTTTCCTAAGTTTAATTCGCTATACCGTGCTATTCTAATATGTGTAGAGGTGTTTTGGCAAGGTTATTGCACTCTATGTTATTATGACTTCAAATGCCACAAAATAATCTATAGTTAAAGCAATAACACAAAGGATGAAATGGCTTGGAAAAAGCTTAGGGTTTTCTATATTGCCAGAGCTCAGGCTGTAGCTGCCTCGCTTTTTAACCTTGATTATAATCCTAATTGACTATAGAATTTGAGTTGTTATATCAATATATGTGGTTATGATTATGAGTTCAAATAATAGAGCTATGCTTTGCGCTAATTGGAAGATGAATGGTAGCCTTAGCTTTATGGGCGATTACTTTGCTGAGTTTGGCCTTAGCACAGAGCTAAGTGTATCATTCTTTGCACCTTTTGTGTATTTGCCAAAATTGCAGCAAACTCTAGCTGAGAGCACTTATAGTTGGGGGGCACAAAATATTTCTGCGCATGAATCTGGCGCGCATACTGGTGAAGTTTCTGCAGCAATGCTGGCAGAATTTGGGTGCTCGCAAGCATTAGTTGGGCACTCTGAAAGAAGAAATTTATATTTAGAATCATCTGAGATGGTGGCTGATAAATTTTTTGCGTGCTGGAACAGTGGCATAACTCCTGTGCTTTGCGTGGGTGAAACTCTCTCTGAGCGCGATAGCGGCGTAACCTTAGATATAATGTCAGAGCAGTGCTTAGCTGTTTTCGATGACTCAAGGTTTATGATAAATAAAGATAAAAAATTTGTAGTTGCTTATGAGCCAGTGTGGGCTATCGGAACAGGCAAAGTTCCTGCAGTAGGAGAGATACAAGATATTCATAGTTATATTCGAAATTTGATCGAAAAGTATGATAAAAATATTGCCAAAGAAACACCTATATTGTATGGTGGAAGCCTAAATATTAATAATGCTGCTGCAATATTTGCAGCTCCTGATGTTGATGGCGGCCTTGTGGGTGGGGCTTCTCTAGCAGCGAGTGATTTTAAAGGGTTGGTGAAAATATGCAAGAAATATTGCTGATAATACATGTTGCTATATGCTTGGCTCTTGTAGGCTTGGTGCTGTTGCAACACGGCAAAGGCGCAAGCATGGGTGCCTTATTTGGTAGCGACAGTGGTAATGCATTTGCAGCTCCAGAGTCTGCAAATAACATGTTAAAACTAACTGCATGGTGTGCAGCAGCCTTTTTTGCAAGCTGCCTATTATTAGGTTATGCCAGCTTAAGCAAAACCCCAACACAAAAAACCATTATTAACACCGAGCGTTTTGTATTACCAGATGATGTGAAAGCTGATTCTGAGAAAAGCGCTGCTGGAGTAAAAAAGTAGCCGAAGTGGTGGAATTGGTAGACACGCTGCCTTGAGGGGGCAGTGACTTAACGGTCGTGTCGGTTCGAGTCCGATCTTCGGCAATATTAAAACAGGGGGCGTTTTGTTAATTGATTATTTACCCATATTGTTATTTATAGGAATAGGTCTAGCTTTAGGTGTCGTGCCTTTGCTGGCTAGTTGGTTTTTAGCACCACAGAAGCCAGATGACGAGAAGTTGTCGCCGTATGAGTGTGGTTTCGAACCTTTTAATGATGCCAGATCTCCATTCGATATAAAATTTTATCTTATAGCTATATTATTTATAATTTTTGATTTAGAGACAGCATTACTGTTTCCTTGGGCGGTAGAAATAAGAGCCTTAGGCTGGGCTGGTTTTTTTGCAGTAGTATTGTTTTTGGCAATATTAGTGGTAGGGTTTATCTATGAATGGAGGCGGGGCGCTCTAGAATGGGAATAGAAAGATTCGATACAGACGGTTATCTGTTAACAAATTTAGATGCAATAGTTTCATGGGCTCAAAATGGCTCATTGTTTCCTATGACATTTGGTCTTGCGTGCTGTACTGTAGAAATGATGCATGCAGGTGCTGCTAGGTATGATTTAGACCGATTCGGTTGCTTGTTTAGGCCAAGCCCTAGGCAATCAGATGTTATGATTGTTGCCGGCACTCTCTGTAACAAAATGGCCCCAGCTCTAAGAAAAGTATATGATCAAATGGCCGAGCCTAGATATGTTATTTCTATGGGTTCTTGTGCGAACGGTGGCGGATATTATCACTCTTCATATGCTGTTGTTAGAGGTTGTGACCGTATTGTGCCGGTTGATGTTTATATTCCTGGCTGTCCTCCTACTGCAGAGGCTTTGCTCTACGGAATTTTACAATTAAAAAGACAAATAGCTGGTAAAGATATTAATGAAATATATCGAGGCAAGTAAATGGATAAGATCAGCATATTACAGCAAAAGTTACAAGAAAAATTTGGCGGAAATTCCATCAGCTTTGCATATGGTGAAGTTACTATGGTTGTTGCAGCTGAGAAAATAGCTGAGACATGTAATGACTTGAAAAATATGAGTGATTTCAAGTTTAATCAGCTTATTGACTTGTGTGGAGTAGATTTATTGCACTTTGGTCAATCTGAGTGGGATGTAACTAATGCTGATTCGGCCAGTTATAGCAGAGCCTCGCATGCAGTTGAAAACAAGCAATTAAATAGATCAGAAAGATATGCTGTTGTATATCATCTACTTTCTTTAGAGCATAACCTTCGTTTGCGTTTAAAAGTTTTTTTAGACGAAGATAGTCTGAAATTATCATCAGTAAATTCTGTTTGGAGTAGTGCGAACTGGTATGAAAGAGAGTGCTTTGATTTGTATGGCATAATTTTTGATGATCATCCAGATTTAAGAAGAATTTTAACCGATTATGGTTTTATTGGGCATCCATTTAGGAAAGACTTCCCGCTAGAAGGAAATGTTGAAATGCACTACGATGCAGAGCAAGGAAAATGTGTTTATGGTAAGGTTGAAATTCAAAGTAGAACAGTTATTCCAAAGGTGATTAGAAGCCCAGGCAGCTCTAAAGCTATGTTAGAGGATAAATAAATATGACAACTTTAAAAGATTACAGTATTAACTTTGGTCCTCAGCATCCTTCAGCTCATGGGGTGTTAAGGTTGATTTTAGAATTGGATGGTGAGCTAATCACTGGGGTTGATCCACATATAGGGTTGCTGCATCGCGCAACTGAAAAACTAATAGAGAATAAGCCCTACAACCAAAGCATAGGTTATATGGATAGATTAGATTACGTATCTATGATGCTGAACGAGCATGCTTATGTGATGGCGATTGAAAAGTTGCTTGGTGTAGATGTGCCGCTAAGGGCGCAATATATCAGGGTAATGTTTGATGAGATTACTCGTATCCTCAATCATCTGCTCTGGCTGGGAGCCCATGCCATAGATTTGGGAGCAATGACTGTCTTGCTGTATTGTTTTCGCGAGCGTGAAGACTTGCTAGATTGTTACGAAGCTGTAAGTGGCGCTAGAATGCATGCGACTTATTATAGGCCAGGCGGAGTTTACAGAGACCTACCAAGCGTAATGCCTAAATATGAAGAAACAGTATTTAGCAATAAAAAACAAACAAAATTGCGCAATAGTGCAAGAGAGGGCAGTTTGCTTGACTTTATTTGGGATTTCACGTCAAGATTCCCTGCCTGCGTGGATGAGTATGAAGGTCTATTAACAGACAACAGAATATGGAAGCAGCGTACTGTAGACATTGGTATAGTTAGCCCTGAGGATGCGATTGATCTTGGTTTTACCGGTCCGATGTTACGCGGCTCAGGCGTTGCTTGGGATCTAAGGCGTAAACAGCCATATGAAGTATACCCAGAGATGAAGTTTGATATTCCTGTAGGAAAAAATGGCGATTGTTATGATAGATATTTAGTTAGAATTGCTGAGATGAGAGAATCAAACAAAATAATCAGGCAGTGTGCAACGTGGCTTAAAAATAATCCAGGTCCGGTTATTAGTGCCGACAAGAAAGTTGCAGCACCATCTCGTGCGGGCATGAAAAATAACATGGAAGAAATGATTCACCATTTTAAAACTTTCACTGAGGGTTTTTGTGCGCCTGCAGGTGAGGCTTATGCTGCAGTTGAACACACCAAAGGTGAGTTTGGTATATACTTAGTTTCAGATGGTGCAAATAAACCATATCGTGTTAAAATTAGAGCTGCTGGATTTCCGCATTTAGCGGCAATGGAAAAAATGACTAAAGGTCATATGCTAGCTGATGTGCCGGCTATAATATCAACCCTTGATGTTGTGTTTGGAGAGATAGATAGGTAATGAAACAAACTAAATTATCAGAAAATATTTGTAGTAAAATTGATCATTGGGTACAGAAGTTCCCTGCAGGCAAACAAAAATCTGCGGTGCTAATGGCTTTAACTAGCGTACAAGATGAATGTGGCTTTTTAAGTGAAGATTTAATGGATGCGGTCGCAGAATATTTAGCTTTACCAAAAACTGCAGTTTATGAAGTTGCAAGCTTTTATAGCATGTATAATCTAAAGCCAGTTGGAAAATATTATATTAAGGTTTGTGATAGTATTTCTTGCAAGCTATGTGGTAGCTCGAGCATTTTAGAGCATTTAAAGCAGACTTTGGGAATCAATCTTGGTGAAACTACAGCGGATAATTTATTTACTTTAGGGCTGGCAGAATGCCTGGCCTCTTGTTGTGATGCTCCTGTTCTGATAATAAATGATAAAAAATATCATGACAATCTTACTACGCAAAAAGTAGATGACATTATTGCTAATTTGAAAGATGAGGCAAAATAATATGAAGATAAACCAAGTATGTTTGCGTACATTAGAGCTAGATCATTCATCATCTCTTGCAACATATGAATCTGTTGGTGGATATACTGTTTGGCGTAATATTTTAAAGACTAAGCCAGATAGAGACAAAATTATTGCAGACATAAAAGCCTCTGGGCTTAGAGGTCGTGGTGGGGCTGGTTTTTCTACTGGTTTGAAATGGTCTTTTATGAATAAAGACCCTAAAGTAACTAAATATTTGGTTTGTAATTCTGATGAAGGTGAGCCTGGAACTTGTAAAGATAAATTAATAATGATGCATAACCCGCATCAATTATTAGAAGGCATGGCTATTGCTTGTTATGCGATGGGCATAGAGACAGCGTATCACTACCTTCGAGGCGAATATTTAAACTCTTTTGCTAGCTGTGAAAAAGCCTTGCAAGAAGCTATGGATGCCGGTTTATTAGGAGAGAATATTTTATCTTCTGGGTTAAATGTTGTTATTCATAATATTTTAGGAGCTGGGTCATATATAGTTGGTGAAGAAACTGCAATGTTAGAGTCACTAGAGGGCAAACGCGCCATGCCTAGGTTTAAGCCTCCGTTCCCTGCTAACTATGGTCTGTATGGTGCGCCTACTGCAATTAATAATACTGAAACTTTAGCTTCTGTTCCTTATATACTGCAGTATGGGGCTGAGAATTTTCAAAAATTAGGCACTGAAAAAAGTGGTGGAACTAAAATATTTTGTGTGAGTGGGCATGTTGAAAGGCCAGGCAGTTTTGAGATACCTTTAGGTACACCTTTTAAAACATTACTTGAGATGTGTGGTGGTATTCGTGGTGGGCAAAAATGCAAAGCAGTAATTCCTGGTGGTAGCTCAATGAAAATCATTCCAGGCGAGCAAATGCTAACGTTAACAATGGACTATGAGGCTGTATCTGCGGCCGGATCTGGGCTAGGGTCTGGTGGAGTTATTGTGATGGATGACACAACCTGCATGGTTGAAGCGTTGGGAAATATTTTGCATTTTTATGCGAACGAATCATGTGGCCAATGTTCGCCATGCCGTGAAGGATCCAGTTGGGTGGCAAAAATAGTTCATGATATGTTGCATGGTGCAGGTAAGCCTAGCGATGTCGAAAAGTTAGTATATTTAGCAAAAAATGTAGAAGGTCGCACTATTTGTGCATTTGGCGAGGCGTTTGCATGGCCAATTTTAAGCTTTGTACAGCATTTTCAAGCAGAATTTGATTACTTTGTTGCGCATGGTCGTTCTATGATCACAGGCAACACATCTTCATTAGTGTAGGATAGACATGACAAAGACTATTAATATTGAAATTGATAACGAAAAAGTAGTAGCAAAGCCAGGTGAGATGGTAATAGAGGTTGCTGATCGTGCAGGCAGTTATATCCCGCGGTTTTGTTATCATAAAAAACTTTCTATTGCTGCTAATTGCAGAATGTGTTTAGTTGAAGTTGAAAATGCTCCAAAAACCTTGCCTGCTTGTGCAACTCCTGTTGCAGAGGGTATGAAGATTTTTACTCGCTCAAAGGAAACTTTGAAATCACAAAAAGCTGTAATGGAGTTTTTGTTAGTTAATCATCCTTTAGATTGCCCAGTATGTGACCAAGGTGGCGAATGTGAGTTGCAAGATTTATCTATAGGTTTTGGTGCTAGCACATCAGACTTTGCTGATAATAAAAGAGTGGTTGCGGATGAAGATCTAGGGCCGTTAGTGGCAACAGAAATGACTAGGTGTATTCACTGTACACGTTGTGTTCGATTTTGTGATGAAATTGCAGGCAAGCAACAATTAGGTGCTTTTGGCCGTGGCAATAATATGAGTATAGGTACTTTTTTAACTCAAGGCTTAAAGAGTGAGCTATCAGGTAATGTGATAGATTTATGCCCGGTGGGGGCTTTAACCTCAAAACCATTCAGATTTTCTGGGCGTAGTTGGGAATTTAAGCAACACGCCAATATTGCACCGCATGATTGTGTGGGTTCAAATATTCATATTCATACCCAAGATAAAAATTACACTACAGGTTCACGTTTAATGCGCGTGCTGCCAAAAGAGAACCAGAGTATAAATGAAACCTGGATATCTGATCGTGATAGATTTAGTTATAGTGGTGCAGACTCAGCAGAGAGGCTAGATAAGCCACTCTTAAAGCGTAATGGCAAATGGGTGAAAATTTCTTGGCAAAGTGCGCTAACATATTTGGCCGATACCTTGTCAGCTATTAAAAAATCTAACCAATCCGATAGTTTAGGCTTGTTAGCTCATCCAAGTTCTACCACTGAAGAGTTCTTTATGTTGCAATCAATTGTAAGGCATTTAGGCTCAGGTAATATTGATCATAGGGTAACAACGGCTTGTTTTGAAGATCAGAACAGTTTTGGGTTGTATCCGCAATTAAATATAGCTCTTGAGAATATAGTTGAGGCTAAGGCCGTGTTACTGGTTGGCTCATTTGCAAGGGAAGAGCAGCCTATACTTTGTCATAAATTACGAGCGGCTGCAAAAAGTGGCACAAAAATATTTGTCATTAATTCATATCTATATGATTTTGCTGCTGATTTATCTGAAAATATTGTTGTTCCAAGTGGCGAAATGGCTGCTTCATTATCAGCTCTAGTTAATATTTTAGCTGGCAAAAGTGATCAGCCAGCGACAGCTGAAATTAAAGCCCTTGGCGCACATTTAACAGGTTGCTTAGAGGGTTTGGCAGTAATCGCAGGTGAGCAGATAGAATCTCATGTTGATGGTAGTGCAATTAGAACATTATTAGCTACAATTGCGGCTCAAGGTAGCTTTAGTCAAATTACTCGTGGTGCAAACTCACAAGGCGCTTGGTTAAGTGGTGCTATTCCTCACCGCGCAGCTTTTCAGGCCAAAGTTAAAAGTAAAGGTCTTGATGCGGCAGCAATGTTTAAAAATAAGCTGGCATGTTATATTTTGCATGGGATTGAGCCGGAAGCCGACTGTATAGATCCAGCAGCTGCACTTGCAAGTTTATCTGAGGCTGATTTTGTGGTGGTGTGCAACCCATTTGTAACTGCAGCCATGAAAAGTTATGCAAATTTAATTCTGCCTATTGCAACTTTTGCGGAAACATCTGGTAGTTATGTTAATTGTGAAGGCAAACATCAGCAGTTTAAAGCCGCGTTAGAGCCGCAAGCAGAGGCAAAGCCTGCTTGGAAGATTTATCGTGTTCTGGCTGAATTGTTAGAGGTGCCGAATATGGACTTTAGCAGCTGTGAAGATATAACCGCACACATCATAAACAATATGCCAAAACCAGATCCACAAAATTGGGATATTACAGCTAAAGTTGAGATTAAATCTCGCAGTGGTTCTTATCGCATAGGGCATTGGCCAGCTATGTGCACTGATCCTTTGGTGCGTAGATCTATAGCATTACAATCAACTTTAGAGTCAGGGTCAGCTTATGCTAAGATTAACTCATACTTTGCTAAAGAAAAAAATATAGTTTCTGGCCAAAAAATAACTTTAGAGCAGGGCGGTTATCAGGAAAAATACATTTGTATTTTTGATGATAATATTGCGGGTAAAGATATTTGGCTAGCAACTGGAATGCCGGGTAGAAATAACTTATCATATGCATCTGGCGAGATTAATATAGTTGATGAGGGTAATTATTAATGGAAGAGCTTTACTTTTTTATAATGCTATTATTGAAGTCACTGTTAGTGATATTGCCGCTCTTGGGTGCTGTGGCCTACTATACCTTAATGGAACGCAAAGTTATAGGCTATATGCAGGCAAGAATTGGCCCAAATAGGGTAGGTTTTCGTGGTATAGCTCAGCCTCTTGCTGATGCCTTAAAGTTAGTTTTTAAAGAGTTAATTATTCCCAATAACAGTAGTAAGTTTTTATTTGTTGTTGCTCCAATCTTATCTTTAGCCCCAGCTATTTCAGCTTGGGCTGTAGTACCTTTTGCTGAAAACTGGGTAGTTGCTGATATTGATGCAGGGGTATTATATATTTTTGCTATGACCTCTCTAGGTGGTTATGGAGTCTTAATATCTGGTTGGGCATCTAATTCTAGGTATGCGCTACTTGGAGCTATGCGTAGTGCTGCTCAAATTATTTCATATGAAATTGCAATGGGTTTTGCTCTGGTGGGGGTATTGATGTTAGCTGGTAGCATGAATTTATCAAAAATTGTAATGGCGCAATCGGGTGGCTTTTCGCATTGGTATTGGTTGCCATTATTTCCGTTAATGCTAGTTTATTGGATTTCTGCAGTTGCAGAAACTAATAGGGCGCCATTTGATGTTGCTGAAGGTGAATCTGAGATTGTAGCAGGGTTTCATGTTGAATATTCATCTATGGGTTTTGGGCTGTTTTTCTTAGCTGAATACGCCAATATGATTTTGATTTCAATGTTAACGGTACTATTTTTCTTAGGTGGTTGGTTGTCTCCTTTTGAGGGTTTGCCTTATTTGCATGAGTTTTTTAGTTTTGTGCCAGATCTGTTATGGCTATTGCTTAAAACTGGGATATTTATGTTCTTATTGTTGTGGTTTAGGGCTACCTTTCCACGTTACAGATACGATCAAATTATGCAGCTTGGATGGAAGGTGTTGATTCCTATTACTTTGTTTTGGCTGGTAATTGAAGGCGCAATGATTTTAGGCGGTATTATATAATGCAGATAAGTTATGATTTTATAACAGCTATAATTGTTATAGCTGTGATGGTTTTGTTTGCCTTGTTACTTTGGCGCATTTTAGCACCAAAGGCTAGTTTTTTTGATTTAGTTCGTAGATTCTTATTATTAGATTTGCTCGCTGGTCTCAAGATAACAGGTAGGGAATTTTTTAAGAAAAAAACAACAGTGCAATATCCTGAAGAGCATACCCCAAGGTCTAGCAGGTTTCGTGGCTTATTAGCTTTGCGCCGTTATGATAATGGTGAAGAACGTTGTATTGCCTGTAAATTGTGTGAGGCAACTTGTCCGGCACTGGCGATTCAAATTGAATCAGAGCAGCGAGCAGATGGTACCAGGCGTACAACCCGCTTTGATATTGATGCATTTAAATGTATTCATTGTGGTTTATGTGAGCAAGCTTGTCCGGTAGATTCTATTGTGTTAACTGACAAATCAAATTACACCTTAGATCGCAATACTCAAATTATGGATAAAGAAATCTTACTTGCGATTGGCGATAAGTATGAGAAAGAAATAGCTGAAAATTTAGCAGCTGAAGAGGATTATAGGTAGTTTATGATAGATATTATACCAATCATATTTTATGAGTTTGGATTTTTATTGCTGTTTGCAGCAACCTGTGTGGTGTTTTCTAAGAGTCCAGTGAAAGCAGTATTAAGTTTGGTGTTAGCCTTTTTTGCAAGTGCAGTATTATGGATGATACAAGGAGCTGAGTTTTTGTCTCTAGCACTGATATTTGTATATGTAGGCGCTGTTATGACTTTATTTTTATTTGTGGTAATGATGCTGAATGTTAGTGTTTTGCCGAGTAGGGTAAAGTTATTGAAAGTTATGCCAGCTTTATTTGTAGTGATTGCTATCTTTGGATTTGCTTTTTATAAGTCATTTGTAGTGAGTGGTAATATGGTCCAAGTAGTGTCACCAATCCCAAGTTTAAATCCAGAGTTGATGTTAGGAAGCGTACATAATATTGCCTCTGAGCTCTATACTAATTATTTACTCGCGTTTGAAATTGTAGCCATATTATTATTAATAGCCATTATTGCATCGATTGCATTGACTCTTAGAGCTAACAATAGCACCAGACTGAAACAAAAAATAGGTGATCAAACTTTGACTAGTCCCAAAAATAGAATTGATTTAATTAATATGGAGTCAGAATAGTAATGGCACTAATGCAAGAATATTTAATTCTAAGTTCGATAGTATTTATTATTAGCTTGTTCGGATTATTAATTAATAGAAAAAATGTAATTTCATTATTAATGTGTATTGAGCTTATGTTGCTTGCTGTTAATACCAACTTCATTACATTCTCACAGTATCATCAACTGCTTTCTGGGCAAATATTCGTATTATTTATTTTGGCAGTTGCGGCTGCAGAGTCTGCAATTGGTCTGGCAATTTTTGTATTAATGTATAGGAATACAAAAACTGTAGATTTAGATAACATGGCTATACTCAGGGGATAAAATTGTTAGATCTTAAGTTAATTACTAGTGTTTTAGTTTTGTGTCCATTACTAGGGGCTATTGTTGCTGCCTTATTAGCAAAGAAAATAGGGCATAGAGGTGCACATCTAGCAACAATTTTATTGGTTTTTTGCTCATTTGTTGCTGCTTGTTATTTAGCTGGGGTAGTATTTGGCGGAAAAAATACTAGCTTTGATATCGTGCTCTATAAGTGGCTTAGCATTGGTAGTGTTGATTTTAAAATAAGTTTTTTGATAGATAAGCTAAGCGTATTAATGGCAATGATTGTAACTTTTATTTCATTATTAGTGCATGTGTATAGTGTTGGCTATATGCATAATGACAAAGGTTACCAGCGCTTCTTTAGTTATGTATCATTATTTACTTTTGCGATGTTAATGCTTGTTATGGCTAACAATCTGCTGCAGCTGTTTTTTGGTTGGGAAGGTGTTGGTGTGGTTTCTTATTTATTAATTGGGTTTTATTTTACCAAAGACAGTGCTGTCAGCGGTGGTCTCAAGGCTTTTTTAGTTAATAGAGTAGGTGACTTTGGCTTTATTTTGGCCTTGGGTGCTATTTTTAGTGTGGTTGGCTCTTTAGATTATAATAAAATTTTTGCGGCTATAGATTTGCTAAAACAATATAAAATAGTGTTAACTTCTAATTTTAGTCTTAGTGCAATACCTTGTATTTGTTTTTGCTTGTTTGTGGGGGCTATGGGTAAATCGGCACAATTACCCTTGCATGTATGGTTACCAGAATCGATGGAAGGTCCTACTCCTATTTCAGCTCTTATTCATGCGGCAACAATGGTTACTGCTGGGATTTATTTGTTAGTTAGAATGTCACCTATTTTCGAATATGCCCCAGAAATATTAAATATTGTATTATTTATTGGAGCAAGTGGTGGGTTGTTACTTGGTTTAGTAGGGGTGGTACAAAATGATATCAAAAGAGTGGTGGCATACTCTACCTTGTCACAATTAGGGTATATGATCGCAGCTACAGGAGCTTCTGCCTATAATATTGCTGTTTTCCATCTAGTTACTCATGCCTTTTTCAAGGCGTTATTATTCCTCGCTGCTGGAGCGGTAATAGTTGCGATGCATCATGAACAAGATATGCGTAAAATGGGTGGCTTGAGGCAGCAGTTGCCACTGATATTTTGGGCGTGTTTAATCGGCAGCTTAGCTTTGATAGCATTCCCGCCGTTTGCTGGGTTCTATTCTAAAGATGCCATAATTGAAGTGGTAGCTTTGTCTAAATTACCAGCTGCTCCTTGGGCGTATTTTTGTTTATTAGGTGGGGTCTTTGTAACTTCAATATATACTTTCAGGGCATTTTTCATGACTTTTATGGGTAAAAATAGGTTTGCTGCATCTTATAAAGTTACAAGTGTTTCTCCATCGATATCTATTCCACTAGTGGTGCTATCTGTATGCTCTATAGTTGCTGGGGTTTTTCTGGCACCAATGATGCTAGATCCAGACAATGGCTTTTTGGCAGGAATTATGTATACCAGTATAGATAATTATAAAAATATAGCGGCTATTTATCATCCTTATAAGATGGGTGAAAACCTTATTGCAGAGGCCTTTTCTCATCTACCATTATATTTAAGTGTTCTTGGGGTTATAGTTGCTTACTATTCTTATATTGTGAATACAAAAATCCCAGATCTTATGATGAAGAAATTTGATTTTGTTTATAGGGTATTAGTTGCAAAATATGGCTTTGATACCTTTAACGATTGGTTTTTTGTACGGGGAGCTAAAACTATCAGCAAATATTTTTATAATATTGGTGACAAGCTCGTTATAGATGACTTAATTATTCATGGTAGTGCTGCTTTAATACAGAAAGCTGCAAAGAATTTCCGTTTATCACAAACCGGATATTTATATCATTATATATTTGGCATGATTTCTGGGCTTGTGTTATTTATTGTATGGTTATTAATTATTTAATTGTTGGAGATTTTATTGTATGGGATTCCCACTACTTAGCTCATTAATTTGGCTGCCTATTCTGGGTGCTGTAACTTTATTATTTTTTGGTAATAAATATTCTGTGCATATTACTAAATGGTTTGCTTTATCGTTAAGCATTTTAATCTTTGGTTTATCTTTAGTGCTCTATAATAATTTTGATATTACGACTGCTAACATGCAGTTTGTTGAGCATTATAATTGGATTGAATTTTTAGGCATCAGTTATTATTTAGGAATCGATGGTATATCTATGCCGCTAGTAGTTCTGACTACATTCACCCATATTTTAATAGTTCTTGCTGCTTGGCGCTTGATTAAAACTAATGTGGTTGAGTATTACGCTATATTTTTGTTATTACAAGCTGCAGTTATTGGGGTGTTTTGTGCTTTAGATGCTATCTTGTTTTATATTTTCTGGGAAGCTATGCTGATACCTATGTATTTATGCATAGGCATATGGGGTAGTGGTAAGAGGTCTTATGCGGCAATTAAGTTTTTTCTATATACTTTTTTTGGTTCAACATTATTGTTAATAGCGTTACTTTATTTAGGTTTTAAAGTTGGCAGCTTTAATATTCTAAGTTTTTACAATTTGAGTTTGTCTTTTAAAGAGCAGATTTTAATTTTTATTGCATTCTTCTTAGCATTTGCGGTGAAGGTTCCTATGTGGCCAATGCATACTTGGTTGCCAGATGCTCATACTGAAGCACCTGCTGGTGGCTCGGTAATTTTAGCAGCTTTGATGCTGAAAGTAGGGGCTTATGGTTTTTTTAGATTTTGCCTGCCTGTAGTGCCGCTGGCGAGTAGTTATTTTGCACCCGCTATGATTGGACTGTCATTATTTGCGATAGTTTATATTGGTTTTATTGCTCTGGCACAAACTGATATGAAAAGATTAATTGCTTATTCTTCGGTAGCTCACATGGGTTTTGTAACTTTAGGGTTATTTGCCATTTATAAAATAGCTGCTGCAGATGTTCTATATGCAACTATGGCTGTAGAAGGTGCTATGGTACAAATGATTTCGCATGCTTTTGGTTCAGGAGCAATGTTTTTAGCTTTTGGTATTATTTACGATAAGCTTCATACTAGGGCTATTGCTGACTTTGGTGGTGTTGCTACTAAAATGCCATACTTTGCGGCATTCTTTATGATTTTTGCCTTATCAAACATAGGCTTGCCTGGGACGGCTGGATTTGTTGGAGAGTTTTTAGTGATCGTTGGGGTATTTAAGGCAAGCTTTTGGTTATCATTTTTTGCAGCTATAACTTTAATTGTTTCTGCATCATATACGCTCTGGATGTATAAGCGAGTTTTTTATGGCGCTACTAGCTTTATTGTAGAGGAAAAATGCGATAATGATGTTAGCAGTTACGACCGCATTGCATTATGGTTATTAGTTGCTGTAATTTTTACTATAGGGTTATATCCACAGCTATTGTTGCGCCCAATGCACGCTACAATTACTAATTTGGTTAAGACCGCTATTATATAAACTGACTTAAGGTAATATGCATGTATATTTTACAAGATCTATTGAGCTTTATTCCTGAGGCTACTTTAATAGTTATGTGTTTCTCAGTCTTATTCATTCGGCTAGCTGCTGCGGACGTTAAGCAGCACGAATATGTTTTTATAGCAAGTCAGGTATCTTTGCTGATTACTTTTATAGCATTATTATGGTGTCAGTCATTAGCGACCCCAGGTTTTTCTTTTCATGAGTTATGGGTAGCAGACAAGCTTGCTTATAACATTAAAGAGGTTTTAACTGTGTTTGCTATGGTGATATTTGCATATGGTTATGGGTATCTAGAAGACAGTGGCAGTGCTAAGGGCGATTATTACATCCTTGCTATATTGTCTTTGTTTGGTATGTTTGTGATGGTTTCTGCTGCAAATATGTTAACAGCATTTTTAGGGTTAGAAGTAATGTCGTTACCTATGTATGCTATGGTTGCTTTATGGCGTGCTGAGCATAATTGTGTAGAAGCCGCGCTGAAATATTTTATTACTGGTGCTATTGCCACTTGTTTATTGTTATATGGTTTTTCTTTGTTATACGGTGTTACAGCCAGCTTGTCATTTGTTGGTATAAAAGAATATCTTGCTGTAAAAGAGCATGTTACAGGGTTTATGCTAACTTTTTCATTAGCATTTATAGTGGCTGGGTTTGCGTTTAAGTTAGGTGCAGTTCCTTTCCATATGTGGATGCCAGATATTTATGAAGGTTCACCGACACCAGTGACCATGTTTGTAGCATCTTTACCAAAAATAGCAACAGTAATTTTAATGTTACGGTTATTTGATTATGCTTTGCCAGAGTTATCTACAATATGGGGTGGTTTGTTAACTATTGTTGCCATATTATCTATAGTTATAGGAAATATTATTGCTGTGGCGCAAAAAAACTTAAAAAGGTTGCTGGCATATTCTTCTATTGCGCATATGGGGTATTTAATGTTGGGCTTTGTTGCTTTTAATATTAATGGGTCAGCTGCAGCATTATTTTATGTGTTGATGTATGCTTTGGCAACAATTGCTATTTTTGGCATTATGCTCAGTGTAAAGTCCAAAAATAATTATCTAAATAATATAAGTGATTTAGCTAACTTGCATGCGTTCCATCCTTTGCAGGCTTTAATAGTATTGATTACATTGTTCTCTATGGCTGGTGTGCCGCCTATAGTTGGGTTCATAGCTAAAATGTGGATCTTTAGCAGTTTAATTGTTGCTCATAAAACTATGTTAGCAATAATTGCGGTGCTATTTACTTTGATTGGCGCTTTTTATTATATAAAAGTTATTAAGGTTATGTATTTTAATGATAAAGAGGAACCCGCGCAGCATAGTTTAGTTATGACTAGCTCAAAGAACGTTATTCTTATTATAAATGGTGCTTTGATATTATTATTAGGTTTGTTTCCGACTAAGTTATTATTGGTATGCTCAGAGTTACTGAAAGACTTGGTATAATTATATGACTAAAAAAAAATATATTGATTTTGGTTATAAAGATATCCCCGAGGCTGACAAAGAACAAAAAGTTGGCGAGATATTTACCAAAGTAGCTCCAAAATATGACCTTATGAATGATGCGATGTCTTTTGGCATGCATAGGCTTTGGAAAAGGTATTTTATTAAGATTGCAAATGTGCAATCTGGTGATGATATTTGTGATCTTGCCTCTGGCAGTGCTGATATTGCTTTATTAATGGCGCATAAGGTTGTTGATGGTAGTATTACAATTTCTGATATAAATGCTGAGATGTTGCAAGTGGGCTATGATAAAATGCTGGATAATGGTCATGCTGGAAAAGTAAAAAAAGTATTAGCAAATGCAGAAAAGTTGCCATTTGAAGACGACAGTTTTGACTTAGTAACTATGAGTTTTGGGCTTAGAAACGTGACTGATAAAAAATTAGCTCTAAGAGAGATGCTGCGCATAGTTCGGCCTGGAGGTAAGGTTTTAATAATGGAGTTTTCAGAGCCAAAAGCTAGTAGTATTAAGTCATTATATGATAAATTTTCTTTTAATATCATTCCACGTCTAGGTGGTTATATTGCAAATGATTATGATAGCTATAAATATTTAGTTGAATCTATTCGGCGTCACCCAACACAAGAAAAATTAAAAGAGTGGTTTTATGAAGTTGGTTTTGATTCATGTAAAGTTTATAATATTCATACTGGGGTTGTTGCCATTCATGAGGGGATAAAAGTACAGTGAATTCAAGAATATTACAATTATTGTCTGCACAGATAAATAGTGTTGTTGCTCAAGATGCAGCTATGCTTTCAGAGCTTAATAAACTTGAAGGTACTGAAGTTCTAATAGAGCTGCTAGGGCTTGGTATTGGCTTTATAGTTAGCATAGCAGATAGTAAGGTAACTTTAACTACGAGTAAGCCTGGCATAGATTATAAAGTAGCAATATCCGCTTCGGTGCTTGATTTTATGTATTTGATGAAAAATAAAAGCAAGCCCGGCTTTGTTTTGCCAAAAAAGGTAAAAATTGCAGGCGATGGGGTTGAGGCTATGCGTATACTAAATTTTTTAGGCAGGTTCAATCTTGATTGGGAGCGTTATTTAGCCTCATATATTGGTGATGTACCATCTCATATGGCCACTAAAATAATTTCTTCAGGTATAGGGCTGTTATCAGGTATTTGTAAGAACACTCAGTATAATATAGCGGACTTTATTACTGATGAAATGGGTATGGTTCCTGTAAAAGCTGAGGTAGACAGCTTTTGCAAGGAGGTAACTGTAGTTAGTGATAATGTATCGCGCTTAGAGGCAAGATTAAATATCCTTTTAAATAATCATAAGGAAAACAAGTGAGAGCTATAGTAAGTTTTGCTAGGATTTTTATCACTATCTTTAAATATGGGTTAGATCAAATGATTTTGCCTTATTATTTAGCGCCTAGTGTTTGGTTTATGCCGAAGTTTTGGTCTAAAGAAAAACGGTTAAATGATGCTGAAAGGTTGCGGTATGCGCTTCAGAGCTTAGGGCCAATTTTCATTAAGTTTGGTCAAATGTTATCAGGCCGAGAAGATTTCTTGCCTGAGAGGTTTGTAACAGAGTTAGTAAAACTGCAAGATAAAGTGGCGCCATTTGATAGTAATATAGCTGTAAAAATAGCCCAAAAAAGCTTGGGTAAAAAAATCAAAGAGGTATTTAAAGACTTTACGATGGAGCCGCTTGCTGCAGCATCTGTTGCTCAGGTGCATAGAGCTGTTCTTATGACTGGTGAGTGTGTAGTAGTAAAAATTCTGCGGCCAAACATTAAAAAAATAATAGTAGCTGATATAGCCTTAATGTATTTGTTTGCCAGGTTAGTAAGTAAGATTTTACCTGATGCGTCTCGCCTTAATTTAGTGGGTATTGTTGCGGAGTTTGAATATTCTATCAAAAACGAATTAGATTTAAGACGTGAGGCTAGTAGTGCTTCACAAATAAGAAGGTCATTTGAGAACAGTGATATGCTGTATGTGCCAAAGGTATACTGGGATTATTCAGATGCTAATATTTTAGTGCTAGAAGAAATAAGTGGTATTAGCATTTATGATATTGAGGCCTTAACTAAAGCTAAGGTTGATATGAAAAAACTGGCTGAAAGGGGGATAGAAATATTTTTCAGTCAGGTATTTAGGGATAGGTTCTTTCATGCTGACATGCACCCAGGAAATTTATTCATCGATATTACAGATAATAATAACCCCAAGTATATTGCGGTTGATTTTGGTATTGTTGGTTCTTTAAGTGATAATGACCAGCGTTATATTGCCGACAACTTTTTAGCATTTTTTAATCGTGATTATGCCAAAGTTGCAGCTTTGCATGTTGATTCTGGTTGGGTTCCTGCTCATATTCGGGTTGATCAGTTTGAAATGGATATTCGGGCTGTATGCGAGCCAATATTTGCAAGACCACTTAAAGATATTTGTTTTGGAAAGTTATTATTTAATTTATTTCAAACGGCGCGCAAATATGAAATGCAGGTGCAGCCACAGCTAGTTTTATTGCAAAAAACTTTAGTCTGCATTGAGTCATTAGGGCGTAAGCTTTATCCGGAGTTAGACCTTTGGGCTAGTGCTAAGCCATGTTTAGAATCTTGGGTGAAAGAGCGGGTAGGGATTAAAACTGCTTTCATGAAGTCAAAGCAACAGCTGCCATATTTAATTGAAAAAATGCCTGAAATACCAGCAATGTTATTTAGTATTTTAGAGCAAGCTCAGCCGAATTACGCGCGCGCCTCTAAGTCAGAGCCAACCCTTAAATCTAATAGAAAACGCAGTTATGCATATGGCTTTGTGCTTGGGGTTGTTGTGGCAGTGGCTTTAATGCAGCTTATTTGAGCTTGTCATGTTGCCTTAGCAGGCTATCATTGGTCATGCACTCGCCTACGCCCCAATGCTTTTCCTCGCCTACGCCCCAATGCTTTTCCTCACCTACGCCCCAATGCTTGACATTGGGGGCCAGGGTTAAATATACCAAGTATTGGAGCTTATAGTTACGCCCGCAATTACCCGCAATTACCCGAAATATTATAAGTGCAAAACAATATGGCACTGATAATCTAGCAGCCTAACAAGATATTGGTTATTATATCCTAAGGCAGAGGTGTGGCACACTTATTGCAATAATTAGACTAGTCACATATAATATGATTGTAAGAGTAATTACATTATTATTATAAGTTACCGCTATATAGCGCAGGAGCAAAACATGATTTACTCAGCCGACACTACCACATCCATTTAGCTACGCGAATATAAAAATGTAGTTTATAATTTTTTTATCTAAAGTAGACAATATCTGCTTTATGAATTTCCAAGGAGCATCCCATGCAAAGTATACGTAATTTCTTCAAAGACACATTAATAGACTCTACAAAAAAGGGAGATTTATAGAATGTAAAATCTTTAATACGCGCTGGCGCTGATCTGAATGCTAAAGCTGATGATGGCATGACTGCCTTAATGTTTGCTGCAAAGAAGGGCCACGTAGAAACGGCACAATGCTTAGTAACTGCTGGCGCTGAGCTGAATGCTAAAGAGGAGGATGGCTGGACTGCCTTAATGTGGGCTGCAGTGAATGGCCACGTAGCTATGGCACAATGCTTAGTAACTGCTGGCGCTGAGATGGAGGCTAAAGATGAGGATGGCAAGACTGCCTTAATGTACGCTGCACAGAAGGGCCACGTGGCGGTGGCAGAATATTTTGTGAAATGTTCAATGTATGCGGGAAAACTACTTCCTAGTAAGATCTCACTAGAACCAGCTATTTTAAAGATAGAAGAGATGCTAGTAACCAAGCCTTTTAGCATCTGTAGCTCTTTCTTATATAGAACACGAACAATACTCTCAGAGTTATCTGATATTGCTATTGCTGAAGGTGGTGGTGTATCGGGGTTCTTAGCTAGATCACGTATTAAAATACGAGTATTACTACGGGCTGAAACTTTTCCTCATAGAGTGAATTTATTAGCAGCTAGAATATGTGGGGTAGTTTTCCCGAAAGGGTTTATTAAGCTACATTCAGGCATGTCTATGCCAAAATTTATAGCTGTTAGCTCTTTGATGAGATCATCTAAGCTTATTAAATTATCGCATGGCGTTAATTTATATTTCTTTGTGCGTATGAATATACCTAGTGATATAATAACTAATATTTTAAGTTTTATTGTAGGCGGAAGTCAGGCAATTGTGATGGCGCAAGAAATAGATGCAATTAAATTATCTTCTATAGCACCAGCGGCAGCTGTAGAGCCAGAGCCTAGGCAGGTAGCAAGTGATGCTGGAATAGTTGCTGCTGTATCTCCTTGATAATAAAGTTTAAGTTCTCATAATTTATATTTAAGATTGCTGAAATTTAGTTATGAAATAGAAGTGAAGCAGCAGAAAGGGGCTAGATAAAATACAGCTCACCCTTTTTTATAATTAGCCTGGATGCTGTGGTCAGAGCCACAGCACGTAGGGAGATGGCTGCAGCAGGCTATCATTGATCATGCACTCGCCTACGCCCCAATGCTCTTTCTCGCCTACGCCCCAATGCTTGACATTGGGGGCCAGGGTTAAATATACCAAGTATTGGAGCTTATAGTTACGCCCGCAATTACCCGAAATATTATAAGTGCAAAACAATAGGGCACTGATAATCTAGCAGCCTAACAAGATCCCACTATAAGAATAAAATTCATAGTTGTTAACGCATTACTGGGTCCTGCTATCCAGGCCTTGCGGTAGGAGCTGCAGTATACTCCTTCTGTCTACGTGCTGTGGTTTAACCACAGTATCCAGGCTATCTGGGCCCTCAATTTATATAAGTGCCAAATTTAGTACACCAAAAAGTGTCAACCAATTTTAGGACTTGACAGCCCGGGATACCAGGATATTTTATGTGCTTAAAGCTTGGTTAGGCCAAAGGGCTTTGAAGCTGTATCTTCTGCTGCTCCTTTTTGGGCTGAATCTTTAGTATTATGCATCACACTAGATTCTTCTTTAGGCATTCTTGCTTTTACTGCATCGCCATCTATGAGAAACCATTCATTTGAAAGGCTTGAATCACCTGCTACTTTAACCCAATCACGATCTTCTGGAGTTGATTTTGACCCTTTAGCTTTTGCGGCCTTAGGTTTTAAAGTTTTTGCGTCTACTTTTTTTCCCGCTATTGGTGGTAGCAAAGTATCTGTTGCTGGATTCATAAATTTTTCTATCATATCTGTTGCTTTTTTCATAATTACTTCTTTTTATTATATTAATTAAGGTTTTATTATAACATGTCATACCTTAAGGAAATATTAAGAACTTATACCGAGGATATGAGAGTTGATAATAAAATTATGGCTAGGTCTGAGGTCTTGCTATTATGCTAAAATTTATAGCTGTTAGCTCTTTGATGAGATCATCTAAGCTTATATAGTTAGCACAGGGTTTTAATACATATGTTTATGCTTAGGTCCTTAGCTAATACTATGCTAGCAAAAACACCTTTCGATTTAAAAGATAACTTATTAGGCTTTGTTGTGGGCGGTAATGCTACTATTATTATACAGGAGATTCATACTGCTAGGGCGTCGTCAGCGCCAGTAGTTTCTACTGCCTTGCCAATTTACGCAGCTGCAGCAAAGCTAGAGGGTACAGTAGCTAAAGCAGTTAGTGCTACATTTTGAGAGTGTACTGATAAATTTAACACAGTGTAGTGCATAACAAAATAATAGATGGGTAATCCATGGAGGTAGCAGTTATGAGTATGGAGTTACTTTGAAATATAACCCTTAGGAGTCATTATTTAAATTCTTGTCGGTGTCAATATTCGTGAAAATTTGATCTAAATTACGTATATTTAGCAGTTGAAAATTATGAATTTTTTGTTCAATATCCCCAGAATATAGTAGGTATCCCGTGTGAATTCTTTGGGGTGCTAGCGCATGAAAATATTTGAGCCCTTTTAGAAATAGCTCATTAAAAGTGTGGCTGCTTTTGACCTCGATAGGGATTAGATCATTGCCAGACTTATAAATAATATCTACTTCATTCTGATGGTTATCTCTAAAGAAATAAAAATTTGCAGATCTGCCTTGGTTGTAGCGATTTTTAAATAATTCCATTACAACCAGGTTTTCAACTAGGGCGCCTTTTAATGAATCTCGCTGCAATTGTGCTTGTGATTCTATATCATTTAAATGTGCCGCGAGGCCCACATCTACAAAATATAATTTTGGTGATTTAATAATGCGTTTGCCCAAGTTTTCAAAATATGGTTTTAAGCGCACAATCACAAAAGATGCTTCTAGGATAGAAATCCACTGATTAATAGTGGTGCCTGATATGCCAAGGTCATTAGCCATACTCTGCTGATTTAGAACTTGTCCAACGCGGTTTGCGCATAATTTTATAAAATTCTGAAATAATAACATATCTTTAATATTAATTAGTTTGCGAACATCTCGTTCTAAATAAGTTTTCAAATAATCTTCATAAAATCTATAAGGTTCTATTGGGTATTCATAGCATCTAGGGTAAAAACCTTTTAAGAGTAATGAATCTAGATCTATGGTTGCTGGTTCTTTTGCTAATTCTTCAATTGAAAGGGGCAGCAAGTGCAACACTGCAGTGCGGCCTGCGAGTGACTGAGAAATAGCTTCATGTAATGCAAACTGATGCGATCCAGTTAAAACAAATAGGCTATTTCTTTTTTGTTCATCCACATATACCTGAATATATGATAACAACTCAGGATAATTCTGAACCTCATCAATGATAGCTCCATCTTTATATTTATGTATAAACGCTGCAGGGTCAGCCTTAATAATCGCAAGTTGATTAGGTGATTCTAAATTCACATACGGCATGTGAGGGAAGGTTTCTTTTACCAATGTTGATTTGCCTGATTGCCTAGGCCCAATTAAAGTCACTACAGAATATACGGAAAAAGCTTTTTTCAGCTCTATAGCTAATTTACGGTCAATAAACATAATCCACCACTTGTTTGTGTATATATCAATTATAACCTTGATTTTACACAAAGTAAAAGACTTTTTATTGTGTATATCTGAGTCAAGGGTTTATATATGTACATTTTGTGCTGTAGAATTTGCCATAAAAAAACTTTTGGAGAATCGGTTCAGTATGCCCAGTGCGGAGGTCTTGCTACCATATTGAAATTAATGCATTTATGTGTTATAATCGGCTATCTGTATTTAGATAGTTGTTAGTATTGTGATTGAAAAAAATTATAATAATATTCATTAACTTATAGTTGCTGTGTGAAAACATATGAAAAAATATTTTACAAATTGTTATATAGTTATTAGCTTATTTCCTATCTTGGCATTAGGTGCTGCAAGCCCCAATATACTCACGTTAAAAGATGCTATTGATATTGCGATGCTAAAAAATCCATCGGTAGAGATTAGCAGCTTACAAGGCCTAATAGACAGGTTTTCTTTAGAGCTTGCGCATTATGCCTATATGCCGCAATATAATCTGAATGCTAATTACACTATGAATAGAAGTGATCATGATAGTTATACAGTGCAGCCAACAGTTACTTTGAAAAGTTTACATGGTACAAATAGCAGTCTTAGCCTTAGCGCTAATAAATCGAATGGAGACATGTATAATAACGCTAATTTAGCAGTAAGCCAATCTTTGCTCAAAGGTAGTAATTATGAGGTTAACCGGATAGAGTTAGATAATGCGATTGACCAAGATAAAGTTAACTATTTAGGTCGAGCTGACAATGTTGCTGCAGTTATAAATGCTGTACAATCTGCATATTTTAAAATAATTCAAGATTATCAACAAAGAGATATTTTAAACTTAACTTTGCATAGCTCTGAAGATATTTTGCGGCAATATAAAATCAAAGTAAAAGCTGGGTTACTCGCGGAATCTAGCATAAGTCAGCAAAACGCACAAGTAATTAGCAATAAGCTACAAATAGAGACTAATAGTAATGCAATAAAATCTGACTATAGAGATTTAATGTTACTTATGGGTTTAAAAGGAGATGAAAAATTCAACTTAGATTTGAATACTGCTTTTGTTGCACCAAAGTTACTTTCGTTAGCAGAAGCGATAGCTACTGCTAAAGAAAATAATTATGCTTATATGCAAAATAAAATACAAATACATTCAGCCAGGCGGGCTCTTTTAAAAGCACAAGACAATAATAAATGGAGTCTTGATTTGGAGGGTAATATTACTAGTTATGGTGATAAGTCTATTGCGCTTAATGCATCTATTCCTATCGCAGATTTCAACTTAAAGGCTAGCTTAGAAACTGCAAAAATTAATTTAAAGCAACAGCAGATAGCTTTAAATAATGATGAAAATACCTTGGTTGCCGAAACAACAAATTTATGGAACAACTTACTTACGCGTCAAAAGCAAATAGAATTATCTAAAATGAATGCTGAATATGCTGAAACCAATTATAAAAATGCAATTTTTAGTCAAATACATGGTAAAAGTTCTGCTTACGAGGTCGTGTTGCAAGAGCAATCTTATTTGCAAAGTAGATTAGATGTTATTAACTATGAAATGTCATATTATGTAGAACTTGCAAGTTTTAATAAGTTTTTAGGTATAGTGCTCCAAAATTGGCATGTTAGTTTGAGAAAATGAGAAAAACAATGAAATCAATAAAAATATCTGTATTGCTATGTTCAGCTTTTGCTATAAGTTTCTTAGCGAGCTGCAATGATTCTGGAGCCCAGCCTAAATCGGATATTTATGTCATAAATGCAGCCGTTGAACCCCATTCCATTTTTTATTCTGGTAAAATAGAGCCGGTGTTAGCAAGTACTGTAGTTAGTGGTTATAAAGGCACATTACAAGACATTTATGTTAAATATGGCGATCATGTCAAAGTGGGGCAGCTGCTGTTCACGCTAGCTGGTGAAGGTGGTGAGTCTAGCTATTTCGAAATAATAATTGATTATCTTAAAGCACGAGATAATTTACAATTTTCAGAGTATAAGCTTAAAAATGAAAAAGAATTATGGAATGCAGGAGTTATTGCTAAAAATGAATATGAAGAAGATTTGAAAAAATATGATCTAGATTATATTTCTTATCTAACTTCGTTATCTAAGCTCAAAAAACTTGCTAAAATATTAGAATTTGATGCAAAAGAAATAGATAAAATTAATATTAGAGATAAAGAAGCTATTAATAAGCTAATATCCACTCAGCAAAGCATACCCATTAGAGCAGAAAAAGAAGGGGTGTTTTTGAAAAGTTTTGATAAAGATATTATAAATCTTATTCCTGGAATTGATGTTAAAAAGAGCCAGTTATTTGGTTATATTGGTAAAAGCTCACAATATTTTGTTAAAATAAAAGTTTCTGAAATAGATATTAATAAGATTAAAGTTGGTCAGCATGCAGTTATTTCTGGCGAGGGATTTCCAGGTCACAGCTTGGCAGGAACTGTTTCGCAAGTAGGGGTTTTTAATTTTGATCGTGATGGGTCTATGAATAATATTTCTTATCCTGTAGATGTTGTGATTGAAGATATAGATACGAAAATAACTAGAGATATAAAAGCTGGCATGAGTGCAAAGGTAGAGTTAATTGAGGAGATTAAAGGCAAAGTTTTTGTGCCGGTCTCTGCTATAAAATTCGATGGTGAAAATTATATCGTGCAAAAAATAGTGGGTGATAATGTGATTACTCATATAGTTAAGCCAGGAAAGACCACAATAGATAAAGTAGAAATACTAGAGGGCCTAAGTTTTGGAGATAAGTTGATAATTTAATGATAAAACTATGCGCGATTTCAAAAGAGTATGTGGGCATGGCTAGTAAAACTAAGGTTTTAAACGATATCTCATTGGATATTAATCCAGGCGAGTTTGTTTCTTTGGTGGGCCCATCTGGTAGTGGTAAATCTACTCTAATGAATATTATAGGTTTATTGGATGTGGCTAGTCAGGGTGATTATTATTTTAATGGTGAAAATGTCACTGAGTTTACAGGCGATAAGGTTGCTTCTATACGTGGAGGCAAAATAGGGTTTATATTCCAAAATTTTTCTTTATTGAAGCAATATCCAGTGTGGTATAATGTTGCTTTACCACTACATTATCAAGGCATTAGCCTTGCTAGTTTGCGCCATAAAGCTCAAGAATATTTAGCTAAAGTTGGCATGGGTGACTATATGGAATATTATCCACCTATGCTGTCTGGTGGGCAAAAACAGCGCGTTGCATGCGCAAGAGCACTAATTGTAAAGCCAGAAATTATTTTAGCAGATGAGCCTACAGGTTCGTTGGACTCAAAAATGGGGCAAGATATCTTGCGGCTATTATTAGAGCTAAATAATTCTGAGAATGTGACTATTTTATTAGTTACGCATGATAATTCAATTGCAGAAATTGCAACAAGAAGATTAGTTATTCATGATGGGGTGCTGCGTGAAATTTTATAATAGTTCCCGTGGCTCTGAAGTTGCATTTTTGTTGATGCAAGCAAAAATTAATATTTTAGCAAATAAATTACGATCTTTTTTAGCTATTTTAGGTATTATGATTGGTAGTGGCTCTATTGTGGCGCTATTGTGTTGTAGTCAGCTAGCAACGCAGTCAGTAATCACTAAAATATCTGAGCTAGGTTCTAATATAGTTTCGGTAAGTTTGCTAGGGTCAGCAGATAAAAGAATCACAACAGATTTAATTGCAGCTTGGTCACATGGTTATAAAGAGATAGAAAAATATGCGCCAATAGCATTTTCATACGATACAATCTTATACGATGGTGCAAAGTTACAGGCAGGTTTAGTTGGCACCTCGTCAGATTTTACAAATATCGCAAAATTAAAGCTACAATCAGGAAGGTTTATTTCTAATTTAGATCAAGATGAATATTGTATGATTGGGGCTGGTGTTTCTTCACAAACAGGTTCTGAGAGCATTGTTGGGCAGCAATTAAAGTATGGTGATAGATTTTGCACTGTAGTTGGAGTTTTGGCTCCGGCAAAAAGTAATTTTTTCATCCCACTAGATATTAATAACACTGTATTAATGGCTATTAATGTACTACAAAAATACAGTAAAGACAGTCAAGTAAGAGATATTATCTTTTCGCTCACTACAAGCGAGCATATCGATAGTGCACAAAGCTTTCTTGCTGCGGCTATTCACAAAGACTTGCCAAAGTCTAGAGCATATTTTAGAAATCCAAATGAGTTAATAGCACAAATTAAATATCAAAAGCGTCATTTAGCTATTTTATTAAGCGTGATCGGCAGTATATCTTTGCTGGTGGGTGGTATTGGGATTATGAATATAATGTTGGTTTCTGTTGTTGAGCGTAAGCGCGAGATTGGTATTCGTTTAGCAGTCGGAGCCCATGTTAACGATATAAAGAAAATGTTTTTAACAGAGGCAGTATTATTATCTCTAATTGGTGGTTTGTTGGGGGTTTTGTCTGGCCTCTTATTTAGCTTAATTATGGCTCATTTTTCAAATTGGCCAAAAATAATTTTTCTTATGCCGCCAGTCTTAGGTTTTTTTGTCGCAGTGTTAACTGGGGTTTTCTTTGGTTTTTATCCTGCAGCTAAGGCTTCAAGGTTAAATCCAGTAGATGCTTTGCGTGATTAAGCGCTGCCTGTCTATTTGTTATATGTTTTTACTTAAGCTTTGTTACTTACTAGTAGGGCTCAGGCATAGAATAGCAAAGGTGTGCTTAAAAAATTATAACAAGGATTTGCTGGGTAGGATCTTAATTCGATAATGAGTAGCTATACAAAATATATAAAGCTATGTTAAAATGTGCTATTATTTATTTATAGTAGGTTAATATGAAGGCAGAAATAAGAACGTTATTAGATGAGGCAATATTGTCATATTCTAAAGCTAATAATATTGATATTGTTGGTTTGTCTTATACGGTAGAAGATTCTAAAAATACTCAGCATGGCGATATTGCAAGTAATATTGCTTTAATAATTGCCAAAATAGCGGGTTTTAAGCCGCGTGAAGTTGCTGATTCTTTAATAAAGCTAATTACTACCAGTAGTAATATTGAAAAAGTTACAATTGCTGGGCCTGGGTTCATTAATTTCTTTATAGCTGAGTCATATTACCAGCACAAGCTGTATAATCTTGTTGCAAATAATCAGGTTGAGTTACCGAATATAGGTTTAGGTAAAAAAATAAATATAGAATTTGTTTCCTCGAATCCAACAGGTCCTCTGCATGTAGGGCATGGCAGGAGTGCTGCTTTAGGTTCAGCAGTGGCGAAACTGCTAGGTGCCATTGGTTATGATGTGTCAACAGAATATTATATCAATGATTGTGGCACCCAAATGCAAGTGCTAGCACTAAGTGTCTGGATGCGTTATTTAGAGCAAAACGAGATTAGATTAGCTTTCCCCGTTAAGTGTTATCAGGGTGATTATATTAAAAATATTGCCTCTGAAATAGCAAATAAATTTAAAGACGCTTTTATTGCGCCGTATAAAGGCAAAATAGCCTTGCTTGGCAAGCTTTTTACAAATAGTGAGCAGCTTGATGATGATCAGTTTTTAAGCTCTATGCGTGATTTTATGACAAATACTTTGTCTAGTGAAGATTGCGAGGCAATACATCAGCATACTTTAAAGGCGGTGCTTGCTTCTATAGAAGACGATCTGGGTATATTTGGGGTTGTGTATGATAATTGGTCTCCTGAGAGCTCTTTGCATGCGGATGGCACTCTAGCTGAGGTCGAGCAAAAATTAAAAGATAACGATAGCTTATACACTGAAGAGGGGGCGCTGTGGTTTAAATCTAGCAATTGGGGTGATGATAAGAATAGGGTATTTAAAAGGCAAAATGGGCAGTACACTTATTTTGCAGCCGATTTAGCTTATCACTGGCTAAAATTTAATAAAGGCTATGACCGTATTATTGATATTTTTGGTTCAGATCATCATAGCTATATCGAAAGATTGCAATATGGTTTGCTTGCGCTCGGGTGTGATATTAAAAACTTTAATATAGTCTTAGTGCAATTTGCCTCATTAATGCGAGGTAAAGAGCGGGTTTCGATGTCGACAAGGTCAGGTGAATTTGTAACCTTGCGTGATTTATGCGAAGAGGTGGGAGTTGATGCTACCCGTTATTTTTATTTAGCGCAAAAGCCTCAAAGTCATATGGACTTTGACTTAGAAGCGGCAAAAGAACAATCAAATGCCAATCCTGCTTATTATGTGCAGTATGCGCATGCCCGTATTTGTAGTATATTTATGAAAGAAGGGCTAGATTTAAATAATTGGAATTATAAATCATCGGATTTATCATTACTGCAAGATGCACATGAAAGAGCCCTTATGAAATTGTTGGCAGATTTTCAAGATGTTGTGGTGTCCTCTGCAACAAGTTATGCGCCTGCAATGTTAGTTAGTTATTTGTATAATTTGGCAAGTTTATTCCATAGTTATTATAATGCAGTTCCTATTATCACTGGTAATGATGATATTAAGTTTATGCGATTATATTTGCTAAAAGTAACGGCTATAGTTTTAAAGAGCGGTCTAAGTTTGCTTGCAATTAGTAGTCCGGTGAAAATGTAATTAGAGTTGTTTTATAAGTTTACGGTACTGAATTATGAGAAGGTCATACGCCACAAATATTAAACGCCGCAAAGTTGTCGTTAAAAATGCGAGCATTTTAGCATCTATTGGTATTTTGCGTATGCTGAAATTGTTTTTTGTTGGGGTTTTGTTCGGTGGCATTATTACATTAATGGCTATTGTACATTTTTTCAGGCTAGATCTTGGGCAGGAGTTTTCTAAAGTTGATTTTTCAATGTCATCTAATAAAAGTGCAGGGGCTGTAGCTAAAGTTAAAGAAGCTGTAGTTAAAGAATCAAAAGTTGATAAGGCTGATGAAAATGTGAAATTCGAATTCTATAATATGTTACAAAGCAAAAAGCCTGATGATAGTGGGGCAACAAATACTACGCTGAGTAATGATTATTTTTTAAAAATTGCATCACTACAATCAGAAGAAGATGCAAATGCATTGCGACATACATTAGAGGCCAAAAATCACCATGTCAGCATTAAAAGTGTAGTTATTGAGGGCGTTTCTTGGTGGCGTGTATATGTTGGGCCCTTTAAAACGATGCGCGAGACTTACGACATGCAAAATAATTTGCGATCTGACGATATAGACAGCATTTTAGTTAAGGGGGGCATCTAATAAAGATTGCTGTTAAATATTCTAATTCATAATTAGCAATTATAAATTTAATTATGTTTAAGCTTGTGTTTGGTTATAAAGTGGGTTATTATCAAAACTTATCGCGGGGTGGAGCAGTCTGGCAGCTCGTCGGGCTCATAACCCGAAGGTCGTAGGT
>CAWVRI010000003.1:0-86853 GCA_963932595.1 uncultured Legionellales bacterium | reverse complement strand
ATATAGTATTTTAACTGATATTTTAGGTGATGAAGATCACTTAGGTGATATGGACTTTAAAGTAGCTGGTACATCTGAAGGTATAACTGCACTACAAATGGATATAAAAATTGAGGGTATCAATCAAACCATTATGACTGAAGCTTTAGCTCAAGCACATGGTGCACGTATTCATATTCTAGATTGTATGAGCAAGGCAATTACTTCTGGTCGTGATGACGTATCGAAGTTTGCACCTAAGTTTATTACATTTAAAATAAATACTGCTAAAATTCGTGAAGTTATAGGTCGTGGCGGTGCAACTATACGTGAAATAACTGAAAAATTTGGTGTAGTAGTTGATATAGACGACACTGGCATAATAAAAATTAGCTCAGCAAACTCAACTTCTGCGAATGAAGCAAAAGAATATATTGATAATTTAATTGCTGATGTTGAAGTCGGTGGCATTTACGAAGGCAAAATCATTAAGATTATGGACTTTGGTGCTTTTGTTTCTCTGATACCTGGCAAAGATGGCTTCTTGCATATTTCACAAATTAGTAAAGAAAGAGTATATGATATTCATGATGTATTAACAGAAGGTGAATCTGTAAAGGTTAAAGTGGTAGAAATAGATAAGCAGGGCAGAGTCAGAGTTAGCAAAAAAGATCTAGAAGAGACAAAGGCAGAGTAGATTTTATTTAAGTGATTAGTTATGGGGTTAACAGCAGAAAATTTTAGTAATGCTGCAGAGTATATTAAAATTTTCCTGTATAACTTGCAGCGCGTAATATTTTGGACTAGGTACATATTATTATATTTGATAGGGGGCATAATTGCCCTCGATCAAATATGCATTGTGTTATATTATCACAATATTTTCATGTTAATAAGCCTGGCTATATCATTATTATTAACTTTAATGCTATTGCCACGGATCACAAGTAGCAACTACGCTACTCTTTATAACCGTTATTTAGCAGGTAAAAACCAGATTAAGCCTATTGATCACATAAAAGATAAAATGAACTTTTGGGTGCAATATTGTTATGATGTAACAGTTGGTTTTACATTAACTACTCATATGTTGATGTTTTATTGCCCTCAAATTGCAGTTATAATTCTTAGAACTTATTCTCCTGTTATTTTGATAATAATAGCTTTTGTATTTTATGCTGTGGCTGCTTTAAACCATCCTCAATATAAGCATAAAACTGCTGTTAATAGAGCTTTATCAAATTCAAATGGTGAGGAATCAGCCAGCATACCTATTAATAAAAATTATTTAACAATATCAATTATATTGAGCTTAGTTGTTTTTTTTAGTTTGAATAAATACTTTTTTGGTCGAGCTTTGGTTATTTATTTGTATTCACCACCTACAATTTTAGCTGCAGCAATACTTATACTTGGGGTTATATTAGCTAAATTTGGTTGTACTTCGAGGAGTTGGAGTGTAATTCAGGCTACAGCTATGGGCTTAGGTACATCTTATACGATTATGCTGTTAGGTAAAATAGTATATTTAGCATTTTATGACAGTATGCTAGTTACAGGTAGTACGGCAAATATTATAATATTAGCTCTGCCTAGCATGCCTTATATACCAATTTTAATGTTTCTTGCCTGTGTTTTAGGGGTAGGGTATGGCTTTAGTTATTACAAAGATTTAGTAGCTGAGAATAAGGCACTTACTGTTTTGACTGGTAAAGAGATATTAACAAGAAGCACATGTTTTGGTTTCATCTCACAGCTAGATTTGTCTGAAAGTAACATGGAAGCTTTAAAACAAATATTTGATGAAAACAGCAGTGATGCAAAAGGGGAGGCTAAGGCTCCGGGTAATACTTAAATTGATATTAATAATATATTTTTATAAATTCCCTAGCTGAGATCCTGAAGTGTGAGCGTGCGGGATTAGCTCCTGCAATAAGTCCAGGACGACTTCGTCGGTTTAGGGTTACTACCCGAATAATGCTCCGGCGCTTGTCTTGATGGGCTTTGGCGGTGTTGTCTTGTCGGGCTCCGGCGCGATTTTGCTGCTGTGATCAAGATCTTGTTGCTCTGGGATTCCAAAGCTGTCTTGCAAGGGTGTTGTTGCTTCTTTCTGATTGCTAGCTATAACTTTTGGCAGTTTTTTTTGCCAATAAACATCTGGTGACGCTCCAGCTGACCAGACATATTGTGCGTATAAACATGCTATGCATAGCGCTGTTATTGCTCCTAGAATAATTCCTATATTGCCTACAACTAAAGCTGTAATGCTGATAAAAGTTGACATGAAAAAACACATCGAGCATAAAGATGTAGCGAATATAGCGACTTTGCCGCATATCTCTCTTTGAATGTGTGCAATATCAGCTTGTACCTCAGGACAGAATATATTAACTATAATAGTTGCAACTATTTCAAAGGCTAAAAAAGTAACCATACCCGTTAGTACTGAAAAAGCAAAAATATGCATATTATACCACGCTAGTGCGGTAGCTATGAGACCGAGGATAATAGCTGATCCATAGCACCAATTTTCTATTTTTTTGAGTTTATTTTGCTCAGAATATTCAGCATTAAAATTTAACTCTAAAAATATTTCTTTTTGTTTCTTTTTTGCAAAAACTTTGTCGATAAACTTTATAAAAAGTGAGCCACTAGCTACAACAGTCATTATGGCAATAAATACACTTGAGATAACTGCAAGTGTGATCCCGAGTGGTAAGAGCATATTAAATACTTGAATGCCAGTTAATATGCCGATACCTATAGCAGCTAGTATTATGGTGGCGTTTGCTCCATAGCTTAAATTATTATAATTTTGTTTATTAGATGCTAGTATTTGTTTTTTGTAATGTACATAATCAATATTGTTACAGATATCAATGATTGCAATTTTGGTCATACTATAAGAGGCATACCAGCCACTAATAAAGGCCACAGCCATAATAATAGAAAGAGTAGTAGGATTTGATATAATAAACCCCAACCATAATCCAGGCAAAATAGTTGCCAGAATATTTGAAGTTATAGCAGCAATAATTATACCGTTTATAAGGGCATTAACATTGCCAATAACAAATCCAGCAATAGAAGCATAATTATTGTTATTAGTATTAATATTTAATGTTTTGGCAATTGTAACATCTAGCTCATCTCTAGCTTTTAGGCGGTCTGATAATAATTTTATTTGTAGTTCTGTTGTTATATCACCATACATAAGGCTTTGCTCTTCGGCTATTTCAGCTTCCCAGGCTGCTATTATAATTCCGCTTAAGTTATCAGAATAGTTTAAGATAGTCTGATCTAAGCTACGATCATTTAAAATAGATCCATCCTTTAATTTTGTTAATAGCTTATTTTGATCTGTATATGAGCGTATATGGTTTCTAAAAAGATGTTTAGCTTTAATTACTTCTAGTATAGTGGCATTATTATCCTCTTCCCCTGTAAGTAGATTAGCATAAGCTATGAAAAGAGGGGATCTAATTACTTTATCATCTAATAGGGCTAAATTGTTGTGAAATGTTGAGGGTATTTCCCGATTATATGTTGTGAAACTAATGAGTTCATATGCTTTTCCTTTAGCGCAGTTTTCTAGTGCTCTTGCTAGTTGAGCTTCATATAAATTTGTAAATAGGCTTTGGTATATAGCTTCATTAGATATTTCAGAAAAATTAACATGTGCTAATTTTGCAACAGCTGATGCAATTAATTCTTTTGTTGTTACTACTGTTTTTTGCGGCTGAGATAAGCTTAATATCTGTAACAGCATATTATAAGAAACTTGTGGCCAGCTTGTAATAACGCTTGTTGTAGAGACTGCTAAATTATGATTTATCAGCAGTTGGTAGATTATTTGCTGTAATACATATATAGCGGCGATGCTAATGCAAGCTATAAATAAATAAGAAGCGTGTACTATAATTGCTTGCGAGGTAAAATAGCTGCCTAAAACTATGGCTAAAAACATTAGTATTCCATTTGCAATATTCATTTGATTAGTTATAGCTTCATTGTTTTTGATCTGTTCTTGTCTTTTTTCTTCCTCGCTAACTAAGATATAGTCACCTATTTTATCAATCGCAAGCATAATGAAAAAGGGCATTGTAGTGACAAAGGCAATAATGCCTAACGATAAGCGCTCTAGAAGCAGCAATACTGCCACATGATGATCTATCATAGCTATGCTACCGAGTGGAGGCAGTCCCAATAACGCAGATGAAATAGCATTATAGATAATAACAATAAAGGATAACAAACTTATTATATTAAAAATAAATACATATTTTTTATTATAGATTGTATTTAAGTCTGCTGTTATATCTTCAGATGTAATGTTTCCTTTTAAATCTTTAAACAATTTATTACTCATGATATTGCTACTCTTAACATTATAGATATAATAAAGTTAACATAGTTATCTTAAGGAATTATTAATATAGTATAGTTATTCATAGGTTAGCTGCTGCTGGATCCTGATTTACTTTGTGCTGTAGCCGCTTTTGCTGGATCAGGATCGTCTTTTGCTCGATCTATATCACCTATAGGATGCGATGATGGTAGAGATGGATCTTGACCTTTTGAACCTAGTGGATCTGTTGAATTTATATTTAACTTTATGGCAAGATCAGCTGGTTTTACAGCCTCATGCCAATATACTAGGGTGTAAGCGTAACATAAGCTTGCTCCTATCGCTAGCCCTGAAAGTATACTTATAGCTAAGATCAAAGATGCGGGCATAATAGCTGCAGGTAGCATACTAAAAACTACGGCGCCAACTGCAGGGCCTGAGGCCAGACCAAAAGCGAGTCCAAATAAAGTAATTATGCATATTCTTAATCTTAGGTCTAAAATAGTGTTAAGAGTTTGGTCCGGACTTCCAGGTTGATTACTCTCCTGAATATGTTTAAAATCTATAATGGCAGAGCCCATAAAAACTATAAAAAATGTTGTAAAGGCAATAAAGATTGCAGGAACCACCGTGAGTGATAATAGCGGAGACACGCATACTGCAAAGGCTATTAATGTTGCAATAGCCCCTATGCTGTAATGGATATTAATTCTTTGTTTTAGTTTTTGTATTTTAGCTTTTTCACCATCTGGTAGCCCATCTTGAATTTCAGCTATATCTTTTTCTTTTTGTGCTTTATCTTGCAAGGTTTTAGTAAAAAGAGATATACAGGCAGTAAAATTGAGCAGGGTAGTAACTACAAGTGCAGCAACTACCACCCCTATACTTACTGGAAAAGTTAACAATAAATTAGAAATAGCAATAAATCCAAGTGCAGAAATAGCAACACTTGTGCAAAATGATATACCAATAGCCTTACTATTGGCAGCTGTTTTATGAGCTAGAATTTTTAACCATGCTGTATATGATAGATGTTTACCTGAGACTTTAATTTTATCTAAAGTTTGGCCAAAACTACTAAATACGCTAGCAACATATGGGCGAGTAAATCTAAACGAGTGCACAGCACCACCTAGAAATAGGCAAATTGCTGCAATTATAGCTATGCCTAAGCTAAGCTGGAATCCGGGCACAAATATTGCAATAACAGTAACTATGCCAGTTATGCCGAAGGCGCAACATAATATGCCATTTAAAATTGCATTAGTGGTGCCTAGAACTTGGCCTAGTTGAGAAAAACCTTTTTGATAGTTATTGTGGCTTAACATCATATAAGTATCGTCAATTTTTTGTAATTGAGCTTTACTAGTCTCTATTCTAAGTGCATTATAAGAAGCTAGATAACGAGCCACTGCCGTTCTTATTGCAGGTTTGTCAGTAACCTTTTCAATATAAGAGCTAAGATCAAGATCATTATTATTTCTATGTTTTAGCATTACTCTATATAAGGCTAAATAATATTCATCTTTAGTTGTTAAATATTTTCTTGGTTTGTAATATTCTGTTATGCAGTATTTTATTATTTGGTATGTTAATAATACGGTGCACACTATAGGTATAACATAAAGCATAGAAAGAGCAGGCGTTGTAATCATTATAGCTGAAAAATAGCTTATAAAAAATGCTGTAAGTCCTGTAGTAATATAGAAAACAGGCATCATTATCGCGTTAATTTTTTCGTCACTTAAAGCTGCTTCTTGGTTAGATGAGCTCTTTTGAATGTTTTCAATTGAAGCTGCTTCTTGAAACTGCTGTTCAGCTAATAATAAGCCTTCTTTTTTTATCTGGTTATTGTCTCCAGATCTAATTGCTATAATACTTTCTGCTAAATATTTATTATGAAGGGCTTTATTTATTATTTTTCTTTGTTCGTCTGGCTCAGGTTCGGAGCAAACATATTCAGCAAAAGTATCATAAACCTGCCTAAGATATTCCGATTTTTGTTTAGTTTCAACATAATTTTGTTTATAAGCAATTTTTATAAATATAGTGAGTATTATAAGAGCTATAACTAAGAGCAGTAATTTGTCAGGTCCTGTTAAGGCTGCGAGCGCGAGAGGGTGGGTAAATAAATTATCTAGCGCCACGAGTATGGCTGCAGAAGGCAGCCCCATAAAAGAGTTAGCTACAGCATTAACAAATCCTAATGAAAATAATCCTAGTTTTTGTGCTGCTGCGGTGCTTAAGCCATGTTCACCTTCAGTTGTTGTTTTAAAATCATTGGCTATTATTTGATTAATAAGATCTTGTAGCTTTGAGTCGGCTATTAGTTTCTCAATAAGTTTTGCAGCTGCATCATCTTCATCAGCTAATTTTGTGCCTTCTATAACTGCAATTAAGTCAGCGGCAGATATATTATTTGCAAGCGCAGCATTTATTGCAGCTTCTGCCGCAATAAAATCTGCACTCTCAGAGTTACGCTTTGCAGCCATTTCATCTACTATTTTTGAATCATTAGATGTTGTTTTATAATCTGTTTCTTTCATAAATATAGTGTTATAATTAATTACTTAATTATAGTACATATACTTAATATTTACTGAGAAAGTATAATTGCTAGATTATTTAGCAGTCTTCTAGTTCATGTGACACTCCACCCTCCGCCTAATTATTTTTGCCCTTATAATTGTGGGTTAGAGTATAAGCTGTAACATGGTTATATTTAACCCTCGACCATGTGATCAAGTCACATGGCGTAGGGAGAGCGGCTGTATAGCGTATAGAAAGAGAGAGGCGATATGGCGCATAGAAAAATCGAAGCTATAGTCACCCTCAGCCTACGCCCTGTGGCCTTGAGCACAGGGTCCAGCCAAGAATAGTTGGCTATTTACGCTTGGTTTATAATCTGTACCGGAAGAATGTGCATTAACAAAGAATGTGCTCTGTGCTTGGCCTTTTAATGCACTTATATCGATATTACTACGTGGAATACTACTAGGGGTTGGAGCTACTACGCTCGAAAGACCACCATTAAATAGCGATACAAAACCAATTAAACAAAATGCGCCGGTAGTAGCTGCCCAGATTCTTAGTTGTGGCTGAGTTAAAATTAATAACCACATTGGCGAGCTTAAAGTTAAAATAGTCAATTGAGCCGCAGTTGCAAAGGTCATAAGCAATACTAAAATGATCACTAAATTAGATTGCAATATATTGCCTATTTCACTTAAGCTTCTATGATTAGTAGCATCTATTTTACAGCCTAATAAATATAAAGCAGGTAACACTAAGCTTAGTAGCGCAACTTGAAAAGCGGCTATAGCTGGAATAACGCCTAAAGCATTAAAAGCAAGGTAACATATTGGCATAACTGCAGCTGATACTGCTAAGCCTAGCCAGTACTTAGGTGTGGTTTTATTTAATTGGGTGTGACAATAGCTGTATGCACCTGTTATATTTTTTGTAAAAGTTGAAATCCAGCCTCGCTCTATATCAAACAAGATAGCACCTGTTGATGGTATAGTTAGCAATAAAGCAAAAGACCATAAAAGCTTTCCTATCCAGGTGGCAGGAATAATGCTTGGATTTAAGATGATCGCTGGGGTAGTTATGCAGGCAAAGTTATGATATACAAATATTTTATATAAAGTATCACCTAAAATAGCACCTGTTGCAGCATTAAAGCAGCAGAAGCCCACTGAAAGCACAATAGATATTACAAAAGCAAGCATATTATAAGATTTAGCTGCAGTAAAATAATTATTTAGCTCATATTTTTTTTTATTATGCCACCAGCTCAACAAGTTAAAAGCTATATTTCTGAATGCTTTACGAGTTTCCATTCGAGTGAAATTATGGGCTGCATTCCAGCCAGCAAGTAACCCTAAAGATAATACAGTTAAGCCTATGGTAACAGGAATTATTGGTGAGGATATAATTCCCGCTTTAACTGCAAGGTTCATAGCAAAGGCTAGCAGCTGTATTGCTGAAACAGCTATACCAGCAGAGTTAACGAAGATCGCATTTATTACCCCAATAGTATCAGCTATAACATCGACTATTTTTAGCAATGTAGGATGTGTATAGGTTAAAAATAGCATGCGCTTATTGTCATCAGTAGGATCAAAGGTTTTGTCTTCAACTTGAAAGTCTGTATTCTTTATATCATCAACTATAGCTTTTCGTGCTTTAAAGGCTGCTATAAAGTCTTCTGGTGATAAATGCTCGAATTTAGTGTAACTTTCAGCTACACTTTCAGCGGAAAAGTTATCATAGGTAAGGCTTAATTGTTTAAGTGCAGTTTTAACTACCCCAGAATTAATTTCACCATATTCTTCTAACAGGTATTGTTGTATTTGCTGTTTTAAAGCTGCTGTTTGGGCTGCTGTGTTTTGTGGTGTACCATCTACAATTTTTTTAACCAACTCATCAAACTTAACTATTTCATGGTTAAGAGATTTTTCATTCTTTCGAAAAAACTTTTGGCTTAGGGCGCTAGATGGGAAATAGGCATTAACAAAATTCTTAAACTTATTTAGAAGTGTACTCTTGTCATGGGGGTCTGGTGCAGTGCTTTGTGTGTATTTGCGCCAAAAAGAGTCTTGAATAAAGCCTGAATTGTTTTGGCCATATATTGCACTCCAGACCACTATTTGCACCGCAGTAAGAACTGTTAAAACTATTTTTTTCGATAAAAAGAATAAAATAGGTATACTTGTGTTTAAGAAAAATGGAATAGCACCCCCAGATAGAGCTATACCAGTAATGAGTGCAAGCGCTATATAAAAGTTTAGCCATTTTTTATTATCTTTTTTAGCATCTTCATAAATGTCTAAACGCAAAGAAAGCGACCTTAGAGAAGGTGCTGAAGGTACTGCTGCTGGAGCTGCTGAGGTTGCTGCTGAGGCTGCTGCTTGATCTTCTACTGAAGACAACTGTACTATTGCATCCTGGTTTTGTTCTTTTATACCAAACAATTGGGTACCAACATTTAAAGATTGGTTGAAATACATTGCAGCGCCGCATACCGCAGTTAATTTCACATATTCTTGCCCAATTACTGCGCCCACAAAATAGCAGATGGACATAGTTGAAGAAGAAGTGATCACGGTTATGAAAAGTACAATTGCCATAAATGACACAACATATAATAAGGCCTCTGGTATTTTGCTAAATTTGTCCGTTAAATTTTCTACTGTAAATGATGCTTTTAAATTTTCAAATGTTATTCCAGCTTTAATATCAGCAATGCTTGTGGCAAAAGATCCTATGCTATCCCAAACTTTGTCGAATAATCCTACTAGGCCACCGGGCACATATTTACTGAATAAGCATACTAAGCCTATAAAAGTCACCAGCGCACTAAATGCGCCAAGTGCAATGCCTAGGGCAGTATAAGGCGCTGCTAATGTTGCCATGGTGAATGGGCTCAAGCTTCCAACCTGGGCTATGTTCATGAATAGCCAGCCGAAAAACTTACCAGTTAAAAAGTTTATAGTGGAGATTGCACCGGCCATAACCACAGCTGCAAAATATGAGAAAGCTTGAACTACCGTTCGCATCATTTTTTTGAGTGGGGACATTTGGCTATCAGTAGTGTCTAGTTCGGGACATAGCAGCTCTTTCATTGCCTGCTTAATTGCTGGCACACTATTATAGTAATGAGCAAGATAACCACACCTAAATAGCACTAATGCTAGCGTAACAGGCAATAAAGGACTTAACAATACCGGCGCGTGGATGCTTGCTAATGGCACAAACCCCGGTATTGATCTTAGTAGTGCTGTGAGCATGAAGCCAGAGCCAGCACAGCCAAGAGCATTTCCAAAAAATGCAGCAGCGCCACCTAGCGCATCAGCTATGTTTTCTATAGCTGCTACATCATTGTGGTTTTGCCATGTTGTAGGGAGCATGCTAGCAATCTTTGGCCAGGCATCTTTAACCTTAGTATTAAGATTCTTAGTCTTAAGGTTTTTTGCAGCTATTTTGGTTGCAGGTTCTCTTAGGGCCAGATAGTTTATATTATACCAAAACATGAACTGTACTGCTAAAACTCCAATCACTACCCACATTGGATAGGTTGGGCCTAATAGCGCTAGCAACATTGGGTTGGTTGGGCCTAATAGCATAGGTATGAAAGATGATGTTACTGCCAACGCTTGCATGCTAATTATGAACAAATCTTCTTTTATAACTATTTCTTTTGTTGTTGAACAAGCTGTCTGGGTTTTCTCTGGTGCAGCACTTGTAGCTGTTTGTTCCCGATTGGCTGGTGTCTGAGTCGCTGGCACTGTTGGTGGGCTGGGTAGCTGATACGGTTTTGTTTTCATACTTTGAGTCTCAATTAAGTTTTGGTTGAGCTTAATAAGTTATATTAACTTATTCTTTAAAGATATTAATACAAAGATTTCTAGGTTGCAACTTTAATATGCGTTTATTTTTAAATGTAAAAGATGTTTATTATTTAACTTGTTGTGACGGTATAGTTATTAGCTATTTTTTGGGTTATAATGTGGGGGAAATTTATTTATAGGGTGATATTGGTATGGCAGTTTCGTTTCCTCAGCTTGAAAAAGAGATTATAAAATTTTGGCAAGAACAAGATATTTTTAAAAAGTCTCTGGTGCAAAATAAAGATAATGAAAACTATGTTTTTTATGATGGCCCCCCATTTGCTACAGGCTTGCCGCATCACGGGCATTTGCTCGCCTCTACCTTAAAAGACATCGTGCCGCGCTATATGGCAATGAAAGGCTATAATGTAACTAGACGATTTGGCTGGGATTGTCACGGCCTACCTATAGAGCATGAAATTGATAAACAGTTTAATAAACCCGCCGCAGATGTTGTGGCTGAAATAGGCATTGCTAAATACAATGCTGCTTGTCGTGATGTGGTGATGCGTTACAGCAAAGAATGGCGTAAAACTATTGAAAGACTTGGGCGATGGGTGGATTTTGATAATGACTATAAAACTATGGATAAGTCATTTATGGAGTCGGTGTGGTGGGTCTTTAAAGAACTATGGCAGCAAGATTTGATTTATCGTGGCACTAAAGTTGTGCCTTTTTCAACCGCTCTTGGAACTGTGCTTTCTAACTTCGAGGCCGGCTCTAACTATCAAGATGTGCAAGATCCATCCGTAGTGGTGCTGTTTAAGCTCAAAAACATTGATAGCTATATTGCGGCTTGGACTACAACTCCGTGGACTCTACCTGCAAATTTAGGCCTATGTGTTGGTAGTAATATCGAATATTCGCAAGTAAAAGTGGCCGGGCAACATATAATAGTTGCTACCGCAAGATTAGAGCATATATTCAAAGATAAAGAGTTTCAGGTGCTGCATACCTATTTGGGCTCTGAATTGGTGAATGAAGAATATGAGCCATTATTTCCATATTTTAATAGTTTAGCTGCAGAAGGCGCATTTAAGATTTTGGTGGCAGATTTTGTTTCAACTACCGACGGCACTGGCATTGTGCATGCGGCACCTGCATTCGGCGAAGATGATTACAATACTTTAAAAGCTGCAGGTATTGAGAGTGTTGCTTGTCACATTGATGATGAAGGTAAATTTTTAGCTGAAATCACACCATATGCTGGACTTTATATTAAAGATGCCGATAAAGAAATTTTAAAGGCTTTAAAAGAACGAGACTTGATCTATTCACATGAAACTTGTGTGCATAGTTATCCTTTTTGCCCTAGATCTGATACCCCTTTGATTTACAAGGCTATTCCTTCTTGGTATGTGCGGGTTGAGGCCTTGCAGGAGCGATTGCTTGCTGCAAACGAACAAATAGCCTGGGTGCCAGGGCATATAAAACACGGTCGATTTGGTAAGTGGCTTGAAAACGCCAGAGATTGGGCTATATCACGAAATAGAATTTGGGGCACGCCACTGCCAATTTGGTATAACGAAACAACTGACAAGCATATCTGCATCGGCAGTGTGGCTGAGCTAGAGAGTTATAGCGGTCTTAGCAATATTAATGATTTACATAAAGATGTGGTTGATGAGATTAGCTTTGAGGTGCCAGGCGAAAAGGGCGTGTATAAAAGAATCACTGAAGTGCTAGATTGCTGGTTTGAATCTGGCGCCATGCCTTATGCGCAGAACCACTATCCATTTAAAGCTGGGGCGCAGCTAGAAGATAGCTTTCCTGCCGATTTTATTGCAGAAGGGCTAGATCAAACAAGAGGGTGGTTTTATACCTTAAATGTTATTTCAGTTGCGCTATACGATAAGCCCGCATTTAAAAATGTTATTGTAAATGGCATAATTGCGGCTTCTGATGGTAAAAAAATGTCGAAAAGGCTAAAAAATTATACCGCGCCGGATGAGTTGTTTGATTTGTATGGTGCTGATGCTTTGCGATTATATATGATAAACTCTGGCCTGGTTAAGGGGCAAGAGCAACGCTTCCGTGATGAGGGTGTGCTTGAGGTGGTGCGGCAAACGCTATTGCCATTTTTCAATGCATTTAAGTTTTTTACCACCTATGCCAAAATCGATAGCTATGATCGTGCACAGCATAACGCAGCAACGACAAACATTATGGACTTATGGCTTGTTTCTAGGTGTCAAACCTTGTTTGCTAAAGTCAATGAGAACATTATGGACTATAAGCTATATGAAGTTGTACCTGAGGTTTTGAAATTTATAGATGAGCTTACCAATATTTATATTAGACTAAACAGGCAGCGCTTTTGGCAAGAGGGCATGGGCGCTGATAAAGCGGCTGCTTTTGCAACTTTATACGACGCTCTGCATAGCTTAAGCTTATCGCTTGCACCATTTGCGCCTTTTATTGCTGAATATGTTTTTCATGGTTTGGCTGAATTTAATACTAGCAAAATGCCAGAGTCAGTGCATTTATGCAGCTATCCTGAAAGCGATGGCGCTAAAATTAACGCTAATTTAGAAGTTGGGGTTGAGCTTATGGGGCAGGTTTTGGCGCTGGCCAGGCAGCAGCGTAATGATGCCAAAATTAAAGTTAAAATTCCATTGCGTTCACTCAAAATCATTCATAGAGATGATGATGTCTTGGCTCAAATACGTAAGCTTGAATCTTATGTTTTAGCTGAGTTAAATATAAAAAACATTAGCTATACCACGGCTGAGACCGATTGGGTTAATTATGATATTAAGCCCAACTCTCCCGTGCTTGGCAAAAGGTTTGGCAAAAAGTTTAATCACTTTAGAGCTTTGATTGCAGCATTAAGCATGGAGCAAATTGCTGCGCTTGAAAATGATGGCAAAATAATGCTAGAAGATGAATCGTTCTCTAAGTCAGATATTTTATTGTTTAAACAGGCTAAAAAAGGTATGAATGCTGTTGTAGGTAATAAAATTGCGATCTGGCTTGATACGGCGCTAGATGCTGATTTATTAGCAGAAGGCATGGCGAGAGAAGTAGTTAATAGGGTGCAAAAAACCAGAAAAGACATAGATTTAAACGTGGATGATAGAATAAATATATCTTTAAGTGTTGATTCTGAGTTGCAATGTGCAATAGAGAAGCACCAGGCTTATATAGCAAAAGAAACTTTAGCCACCAGTCTTCTAATCGTGGATAATTTAGAAGACGGATTAGAGCACGATATTGATGGTAATATGTTAAAGCTTAAAATTGAGAAAGCAGTTATAGCTTAAATTCTAATACTACAGGTGCGTGGTCAGAAGGGCGTTCTAATTTTCTGGTTGTTTTGTCTATGCTAGATGTTATTATGCCTTCTATTAGGCTAGTACTAGCTAAAATAAGGTCGATTCTAAGGCCTAGGTTTCTTCTGAAAGCCGCCTGTCTATAGTCCCACCAGCTGAACTCTGTGCTCTCTGGGTTTAGCTGCCTAAAAGTGTCAGTGAATCCAAGCTCAATGATCTCATCAAAGCTATCTCTAACTTCAGGCGAAGCAATAGTACTTGCGTGCCATTTTTCTGGATCATGGCAATCTATATCTTGGGGGGCAATATTGAAGTCGCCAAGCACAATAATATTGTTATACTTCTGTTGTTGTGCTTTTAAATAACTATGCAGCGCGCTCAAAAATTTTAGCTTGTATGGGTATTTATCTGAATCAAGTGAAGATCCATTAGGCACATAAACATTCACAATTAAAGTATTGTTATAGACTAAAGATATGGTTCTTGCTTGGCTATCATCTAGTTTTAAAATGTCAGTCTTAACCGAGCTTGCAAGATTATCTTTAGTTAAAAATGCAACGCCATTATAACTTTTTTGGCCATAAAAATAACATTGGTAGCCTAAGTCATCTACAAAGCCGTTTGGAAAGTTATCATCGGTTGTTTTGGTCTCTTGAATGGCAATTACATCTGGCCTGTTAAGATCTACCCAGTCATATAGCTGTTGCTGTCTTATATTAATTGAATTGACATTCCAGCTGGCTATTTTTGCGATTGCACTCATAAGCTTCCTCTTACATATTGTTCTAAATAAATAGCTTTAAAATATTGACTATAGCATATATTTTCAGAGTGAGAAATAGCATAAATATTTTGCACTGTGGACTTTTTTAGAAATTTGTGTTATTATTCAATGGTTAGTTTTTATTTTAGGAGAAATGAAATGTCTATGAATTATTCCAAGGATGGGGTGTTATCAGTTCATGCTACTGCTCAACAAGCAGCTACAACAAAGCTTCCTGGTTTGGCCGTGCTAGCAGAAATGCCTGAAAGCCAGTTAAATGGTGCTTTAAAGCCAAGGTTAGCAGCTAACTTTGATAAAGTTGTTACTACTATTGCTATGGGGCAGCTAGAATCAGAAGGCATGGGGGAAGTAATGGTGCAAGAAATAGCACTTGAAGATGTTAAAAAAGCCATGCAGGATCAAGATGCTGAATATATTGTTGGCATGCTTACTATGTTGGGATTAATGCCGCTGCCAGACGAGCCAGAGTTGAAAGCAAAAGCCTTTGCAGCATATGTTAGAAATATCCAAGATGATAATCCAGAACTAGAAGCTATAATAGATGGGTGGTTTTTTGCTGATAGTGAAGAAAAATTAGCTGAAAATAGAGAACAGCTACAACATGATAATCAAGCAAAAGAAGATAAAGAAGATGCAGCTTTTATGAAAGATTTTCAGCATGGTCAAATGGTCGAAATTGCTCTGCCATTAGCTGGATTGAATAGTAGAAGTTCTAGAGGTGAGGTGGTGAATGCCCTAAATCTAGCAGTGGTTACTGCTAAACAGAAAAATCCACAAGTAAAATATAATATGGGGCGCCTCAAAGAAGCAGAAAATATGGTAATGATGTTGCTGGAAAAACACCCTGAACTAACAGTAACAAAGATAAAAGTGCAGCAAGATGGTGAAATTAATTTGGTTTTTGCTAAAGGTGCGGTATTGTCAGGGTTAAGAATTCTACCAGATGCAGCATTTGAATCAGTTAAGGTAAGAGGTGAGGCTGCAACATCGGTTGCTCCGGCATTAATGTTTTTTACGGACAAATCAAATGATATTGCCAATAAAGTTTTTAAAGGAGACGCAGTTACAACAGCTGCTGCTGGAGCTAATCACAACATGGTAACAACCGCTGCAAAAGAAGAAGGCCCAATCAATAGTCCTTTTAAAACTAATCCATTTGATATGAGCTGTGGTCGCCGTTAATGCCGCCATTTTTAATGCAATACAGCAAAAAAACTTCATGCATGATAATTAGTTTAATAGTTATATTAATAGACCAAGCAACTAAACTTTGGGTGAAAAATAACTTAATATATGCAAAGTTTTATGCTGTATTGCCTTCTTTGAATTTGCATTTTATATATAACAAAGGCATCGCTTTTAGTATGTTTGCAGCTAGCAGCCATAACCTTAGGCTTGCAATATTATATTTAAATATATTGATTTCATTTGCATTAATTATAGTTATTTATAGAGCTGACTCAGCTAAAAAAATATTTAAAGTGGGCTTATGTTTGGTACTGGGAGGAGCTATAGGAAATATAATTGATAAATTATATTTAGGAACTGTGATAGATTTTATTGATATATATTGGCAAAATTGGCATTTTGCGACTTTCAATATTGCTGATGGAGCTATTACTTGTGGTGCGGTATTAGTATTTATAGATCAAACATTTAAATCTAGTTCATCATCTATGCTGCCAAAATAAATCCATTGTGGCTCACTGATATTTTAACTGTCTCATAACTATTACTGTCTTAACTAATGAGTTAAAATAATTTATATTTTTTATAAATTAGTTGTAATAATTTCGGCTGAGATCCTGCAAAAATTTCAGGACGACTACCGTCACCATTAGGTATTAAATTGTTTCGATAGATTTTTAATCTCCGTTATTTTAACTACAGCTTGTTGGTAGTTTGGTGTATTTAAAGCTATAAGTATGCTCATTATCATAAATACTACAATTAACTCTAATAGCGCAAAGCCTAAGTATTTTCTCATATAATCTTATCTTAAAAAATACATTTTGTTTTATAATGCTTTTCAGGTATATACCGTTTTAACGTTTTATTATTTGTATTTTGTCGTTATAATATCAAGATAACATGGAGAGTATAATGTGGATGGATGTTGCGATTATTGCTGTAAGCTTTGCGGTTATGGCTTGGAGCTCAGAGCTTTTTGTTAGAGGATCGGTTGCGATAGCAAACAACTATAATGTGCCTAAAATTTTAATAGGCACTGTGCTAGTAGGGTTTGCAACTGCAATACCAGAAATGATGGTTTCACTAGATGCGGCTTTATCCCAGGCAAGGGGGATATCTATAGGAAATGCTCTAGGCTCTTATATTATTAATATACTTTTAGTTTTGGGGATTACTGCTCTCGTTAGGCCAATTATGATTGTGCGTAGCGTGTTAAAGCGTGATATACCCTTAATGGCTGCTGCAATGCTAATTGCCTTTCTATTATTAGCTGATGGTTTTCTCTCAACAACAGATGGTGTGATACTACTAGCTTGCTTATTAATTTATATGGTGTTTATGGTGTATTACTTTAAACAACATAAACATGAGCATCTTGCTTGTAAAATAGATATTAAATGCTCTAAATATCGCTCTTGGGTTTATTTATTAGCAGGGATTTTTATTTTGACGATAAGCGCCAGATTTATTACAAGTTCAGCTATTGATTTGGCTAAATACTTTGGCATTAGTGATTTAATTATAGGTTTAACTGTAATTGCAATTGGCACAAGCTTGCCAGAGCTCGCCGCTTCAATTGCTGGCGCGATTAAAGGTGAAGATGAAATTGCAATTGGTAATGTTATTGGCTCTAATGTTTTTGGCATTCTTGGAGTACTAGCGGTTCCTGGCATTTTTGCACCAGGGCTAATATCTAATATGATATTGTTTAGAGATTTTGGTTTTATGATGATATCAACTGCTGTTTTATATATTTTTTGCTGTTGCTTTGATAATAAAAAGCTCAAGCTAAATCGCATCGAAGGATTTATATTTATTGTATTATTTATGTTATACCTGTTGGCTATATGGTTTTATCAGGGTTAAACCATATACTTAAATAACATGAATAATCTACCAACTATTTTTTGAATTAAATTAGTTTTTGGCAAGTTAGATAAGGTAATTAGTTTAGATTGTGTGAAGTCTTCTTCGTATTGTTCTAATATTTTTTGTTTTGCGCTATCTGATTGAATTTCAATGTCTATTTCTAAATCGTGTAGCAAGCTTCTATGATTTAAATTGCTAGTCCCAACTAAAAACCAGTTGTCTATTATAATTGTTTTTGCATGCAGAATACTTGGCTCGTACGCATATATTTTAATACCAGATTTGATTAATTTTTTATAAAAAATATAGGTGGCCCACTTTATGCCTTCTACATCAGATTTATTTGGTAGTATTATTCTAACATCTACGCCTTTTTGAGCACTTTTTTTTATGCAACGAAGAAATAGGTTGTTTGGAATAAAGTAAGCATTAGTTATCCAGACTTTATTTTTAGCCTTACCTATTCTTTTTAGCAAATTTTTATAAAGCACAAAGCGAGTTTTAATATTATTATTTAGCCGAAACTTAGAGTTTAAATTTTCTAATATTTTATCTATTTTATATTGCTGAGTTTTTTGGTCCCAAACATTATTAAAAGCCTCTTTCATAGAGGAAAAATTTATTTCTTGTAATCTAACCGCGGTATCGCGCCAATTTTGTCCACCATTTTTAATGCTAAGGTGACGTTGATCAATATTCATACTGCCAATATATGCAATTTTATTATCTATCAAAATTGATTTACGATGATTTCTAGAATTTATTCTTAAAATTAAATAGATAACATGCTTAAATATAGGTAATTTAATAGAAGAGCGTTTCCATTGCCATAAGCTCCAAGGGTAGGGGTTAAAAACTTTAGTGCTGATGCCATGCGACTCGAGATTTTTTACAAGCTTGCCGGCCCAAAAGGGCGACCCTGCGCCATCAACTATAAGTCTAATTGTAACATTATGTTGTTTTTTTGCTGCAATTAAGGCTTCTGCAATTTGAGTTCCAAGTTTATCTTGAGAAAAAGTATATATTTGAATATCAATGAATTCTCTGGCACCTTCAATGTCTTGCAGAATACTGTTAAAATATTGCTCGCCACAATGGAAAATTGTTTCGGTAATATTATTCATTATCGCTTATTTTCTTTAATGTTTTTTCGATGTGCTCTATGGCCTCGGGAATAGAGTCAGTGAGGTAAAAACAATGTAGTTCGCTTTCGCTAATGGTGCCATAAGTAATTAGCTTTTGTTCTAAATATGTTAGCATTGGTTGCCAAAAGTCACAGCCAATTAATACTATAGGGAAGCTTTTCATGCGGTCTGTTTTTACTAAGGTGGCCATTTCAAATAGTTCATCTAAAGTTCCATAGCCACCAGGCAGGGCTATAAATCCAGAAGAAAATCTAGTTAGAATTACTTTTCTTGCAAAGAAATATTTAAATTCTACAACTTTATCAAGAAAAGTATTGCTCCTTTGCTCGTTTGGTATTTTAATGCTGCAGCCATAAGACTTGCCGCCACCAATTTTTGCGCCTTTATTAGCAGCCTCCATTATTCCAGGGCCGGCTCCAGTCATAACGGCATATCCTTTTTTAGCAAGTTCTTTGCCAAGCTCTACCCCTACGGTATAATATTGTTTTTCCTCAGGTATTCTGGCCGAGCCAAACACTGTTATAGTTTTGCCTATATTTCTAAAAGCAATATGTCCGTATAACATTTCTTTTGAAAATTTAACAACTCTAATGATATCAGCTATTAATTTATTTTTTCTTTTCATAACAAAAACACCTGGTTTGATAAATTACTATCAAATAATCTTAGCATCAAAAATACTATTATGCATCAGTTTAATCTTAGTTTGTTAACAAAAAAATTTATTTTACTTTGTAGTTGTTATACAATGATTCATAGTTGTATTAATATAGGAATAATTATGAAAAAAGAGTTAAAAACAAAAGGTATTTATTTATTACCTAACCTCGTTACTACTTTGGCTTTGTTTTCTGGTTTTTTTGCTATTATCTCAGCCATTAGTGAAGATTTCACGGTTGCTATATATGCTGTATTCATAGCTATGGTGATTGATGGTCTTGATGGTCGGGTTGCTCGCCTCACAGGTACAGAAACTGAATTCGGTAAAGAATTTGACTCGCTCTCTGATATGGTTTCATTCGGAGTAGCTCCAGCTATAATAATGTATAGTTGGGGGTATCAAAGTTTTGGTAAATTAGGCTGGGCTATGAGCTTTGTCTATGTTGCCTCTGTAGCCTTAAGGCTAGCTAAATTTAATTCTAGGGTGCAAGAAAAAGATTATTTCGAGGGCTTGTCTTGCCCAATCGCTGCTGCAACATTAATGAGCTTTGTTTGGCTGAATGAATCTTACATGCTACAAGGTGACTTAACAATAATAGTTTCACTATTCTTAGGAGCGGCCTTATCCTTTCTTATGGTGAGCAATATACCTTATTACAGCTTTAAAAATATTAATATCGCAAAACAAATATCGTTAATTAATGCTTTTATTATTGTGGTATTATTTTTTGTTTTTGCAATTGCACCAGCTATTACATTTTTCTGTGTAGTTATGCTATATATTTTATCAGGCCTTACTACTTTATTGCCAACAACACTTAAATATAAAGTAAATCAATGTGTTACTAAATTATGCAAGCACAAATTTAATAAAAGTTAGGAAACATATTGAATAAATTAAATCTTATATTAAATAATTGCATATTGGGTTTTTACTCTGGGTTACCGCTGCTATTATTAAGTAGTACTTTGCAAGCATGGTATATTAAACAAGGCATTAGCCTGATTGCTGTGGGTGCTTTAAGCTTAGTATCGCTACCATATTTATTAAAATTCTTATGGGCTCCCTTTATCGATTATTTTTCTTTTAAGAGTAAATATAAAAGGAAAGCCTGGATTCTATTCTGTCAGTTAATGATTGCTGTGGGTCTAATCGTTATCGCTATGTTTGAGCCTAAAAACAGCCCTAGCATTATGGCAGCTATAGCTTTAGTTATAGCATTTTTTAGTGCTACTCTTGATATTGCAGTTGATGCTTATAAGCAAGTGCATACTCCCTTTAATATGCGTGCTACTGTGGTTGCTGGGGCAAATATAGCATATAGACTTGCCATGCTTCTAGCAGGTGGCCTGGCCCTCATTTTTGCAGATAATATTGGCTGGCAAAGCACTTATAATATAATGGCATTTATTATGGTTATAGGTGCTATCTATAGTTTGTTTTTAGACGATAGCCTGCCGAGTAGCGACACTGAAATAGTAAAAGAAAGTTTGTCTCAGCAAATAACTAGCTCCTTAGCTCATGTGACTCGCAATAAACTCATGTTTAAAGTTGTTATCTTATTTACTTTATATAAAATGGCCGATGCATTTTTATTGATGTTTTTGCAGCCATTTTTATTGCAAGGTTTGCATTATTCTTTAAGTGATGTAGGGCTAATAGTTAAAATCTTTGGTACTAGTGCAGTATTTTTAGGTGCAGCATGTGCTGGTGTTTACGCTCGAAAAATAAGCTCGCGCACAGCGATGTTGTTGGTATCGGTATTACAATCATTAGTTATGCTGTTATTTGTTTTTTGCTCGCTCTATCCAGCTAAGTGGGTTGTAATTGCTGCAGTTTTTTTAGAGAGCTTTGTTAATGGAGCTGCTATATGTGTGCTGGTAGTTTTTATAATGTCTTTATGTACCACCAGGTACGCAGCAACCCAAATAGCATTCTTTTCTGCAGTTGCTGCTGTGCCTAGAGTTATGCTTGGGCCCATTTGTGGTTATTTTGCAACAGTGTTGGGTTGGACCGATTTCTTTGTACTAGGCTTTATACTCTCACTACCCATTATATTGTTATTATCTAAATGCAACAATAAATTATTCGAGTCGACTGCTTAATTTAGTCCAGCTTATCTCAATTAAAACTTGCTAGGTTCTGCTACAGTTGCGTTTTGTGAGGCTAATATATTATAAGTGCTATATTATTTGTGCCCTTATAATTTTGTGGCAAAGCTATAAGCTGCAACATTGGAATATTTAACCCTGGCCCCTATTGTCAAGCAATAGGGCGTAGGGAGCGATAAGCAATAGGGCGGGCGCATGGTCTAGGTAGGGAGCGCTATGATTAAATCACTAGGTATAGAAATAAATATGACAATCAATGCTTATAACTTAAGTTAGGATATAAGCTATTTTTTAGCCAAAAATATTTTCAAATAAATCATTAGTTACTTCGCCTATTTTTTGAAAGTAATGCATATTTTTTTTGAGGGTGCGTTTGATTTCTTGTTGTTCTGCCGCAATATTACTAGCTAGCTCTTTATTTTGTTGGTTCATGCCATTTGTGGTGAAATTATGTATCTCAGTTACAGAGCTATAGCTGCCATTTGAGTTATTAGTATGTGTAGTGATTGTGGCATTATTATTTTGCAATATATTTTGTACTTCTTGTTGTGTTACCCATCCAATTTTTTTAGTGGTTGGGTCTTGTACTTGCACCCATGTGCTTGGCAATATAGTTATGCCTTTCGATAATGACATATCAGATACTACTAGCGATTCAGCGCTAGGGCTGGCATGCAACTTTATAGTTGTGGCATTGTTGATAGCAATAGGTACGGCTGTTGCAGTAGCTACAATAGCAGTAAGTATTAAATATTTATATGACATGTGATTCTCCTTAATCTTACCATTAATCATTTATAGCATAATGATATCTGATTTTAATGGTTTTGCAAAACATTATATTTTGCAAGCTCATAAAAATTATTGCATAGCGATTAAGCGCGATTTAGTTCTGAGGATTGTTTTAGATTCTGTATGATCTTTAAATATCTCTGATAAAGCACAGCTTGAAGACAATACCAAATGTATTTTTTTATCGTAACAAATATCCACTAGGTGACAAAAGTTATAAATTAAATTTATTTCATTTGAATGTATAGGTCTGACATTGCTAATGAAAATATGCTTGAAATTACCAGCAAGATATAAGTAATCATGATAGCTCCTCGGTGGCATTATGATATGTTCAAAGTTAAACCAAACCGAATTGTTAGTAGACTTTATTATGGGTATATTTCGAGCATAAACAGTAAGATGTGACGCTACAATCTTCTCTGTGTTTGGGTTTAAATCTTCAAACTTCTGTAGCATCATAAGCTCTGTTTGCCGTGTTAATGGGTAAAAATAATTGTTATTATTGATGCTGTTAAGTTTTCTATAATCTTTGCTAGAATATAGTGTTTCTATAGCAAAGTTGGACTCTATAAAAGCTATAGCTGGCAAGAATATCTCTCTATTTATGCCGTCATGATATAAATTATGAGGCTCAGTGTTTGAGCTTATCATAATAAATACCCCATGCTTTATCAATGCTCGCAATAAATTTTTCAAAATAACAGCATTACTAATATCACTGACAATAAACTCATCTAAAAATAAAAATCTTGTGGTTTTCGGAAATTTTTTTGTAATAACTGTGAGTTGATCTTTCTTGCCAGTTGTAGTTTTTATCTCGCTATGAATTTGGCTAATAAATTCATGAAAATGCAGACGTTGTTTCTGGTTATTTGGAAGCTCATTATAAAGAATGTCTAGCAGCATAGTTTTGCCGCTGCCAACTGCGCCCCATAAATATATGCCAGAATATATGCCAGAATGTAAGGCTTTATTTTTTTTATTCTGAAAATGATTGTAATATTTATCTATCAGCTGAAGTAGTTCTAGTTGTGTAGAGCTTGACTCAATGATCTTATCATCAACACGTTGCTGATACACTAAAGAGGGCTTCATAATGGCTTTTTATTTGGGTTTATAAGAGGTAGAAGCCTCACCGGCATTGGATATTTCGTACTTTCTATGCCGTTAGCTTGCTTGGTTATTATGTGTAGTTGCTGTTCTTGCATGCGTCTGCCAATTGGGATTATTAGTTTACCGTTTGTTGCGAGCTGTTCTAATAATGGTTCAGGCACTTTATGGGCAGAGGCAGTTACTATAATGCGGTCGAAAGGGCCTGCAGGCTCCCAGCCTAAATAGCCATCGCTATTATGAAGCTTGATATTTTTGTATTGCATTAAAGCGGTATTTGCATTATTGAGAAGCTCCTGGATCACATCAAGACCAATAACTTCATGTGCTAGTTGCGCAATAATAGCTGTTTGATAGCCGCTACCAACCCCAACTGTGAGAACCTTGTGTGCAGGTTTTAGGCCAGCGAGTTCAAGTATTAGCGCGCTAATATAAGGCGAGCTAATGGTTTGGCCATAGCCTATCGCTAGTGGCTCATCGTTATATGCTTTATGTGCTAGTGATTCGGGCAAAAATAATTCGCGCGGAGTTACTGCTATAGCTGCAAGCAGCGCGGTGTTTGTTATGCCTTTGGCTTGCAATAGCTGTAACATGCTTGCTATTGCTGTGTGTTGACTCATACTTAACCATAACTAATAAAATTATATGTTAACTACTTTTTGAACTATTAGCGAATAAATTGTGCTTTTTTAGTCAAGTCTAGTTATAGCATTAGGCATACACTTTATATACAAAGTGCATTAGTTAACTGTTATAATAATTACTATAAGAATTAATTTAGGCTTGTGGTATGAAGGTTAAAACTATATTTAGTTGCAAAGAATGTGGCGCTGAATCTACCAAGTGGGTTGGCAAGTGCCCTAAGTGTCAGGCTTGGAGCACTATTGAGCAAATAGAGGTAAAAGAATATAAAGAGAATAAGTCGCGCGCGGTAGGGTATGCTGGTTCCATGCCGGCTGAAGTTACTAAGTTAAAAGATATTGCCGTAACAGAGCATATGCGAGTTAGTTTGCAATGTTCTGAATTTGATCGAGTGCTAGGCGGTGGCCTAGTAGCTGGCTCTGTTATAATGCTAGGGGGAGATCCTGGTATCGGTAAAACCACATTATTGTTACAGTCGCTTTCAGTGCTGGCACAAAATGAGCTAAATGTATTATATGTAACCGGTGAAGAGTCGTTAGATCAAATTGCCTTGCGGGCCAGCCAAATTAAACTGTCATCACATAACATGTATTTATTAGCAGAAAACCATGTTGAAAAAATAATCGATAAAGCCGTCGCAAAATTGCCAACAGTTATGGTAATTGATTCTATTCAAACGGTATATACCTCTGAGGTCTCGGCTGCTCCAGGCTGCGTTTCTCAAGTAAGAGAAAGCGCCATGCGGTTGGTGCAATATGCAAAAAAATCTGGCGTCGTTATATTTTTAGTGGGCCATGTAACTAAAGAGGGTGCCTTGGCTGGGCCCCGAGTGCTTGAGCATATGGTTGATACTGTACTTTACTTTGAGGGTGATAAAAACAGCAAATTACGAATGATACGTTCAATTAAAAATCGTTTTGGAGCTGCTTCTGAGCTTGGAGTGTTTGCGATGACTGATACTGGTTTAAAAGCGGTATCCAATCCTTCATCGATATTTTTAACTAAGCAAAAGCAAGTTGTGGCAGGTTGTGTGGTGATGATAGTCTGGGAGGGCACAAGGCCATTATTATTAGAGCTGCAAGCATTGTTAGATGATAGTAGCTCAGCTAGCACTGGAGCAAGACGCCTAACTTTAGGAGTAGATAGCAATAGAGTTTCTATGATGTTAGCACTAATTCATCGTTACCTTGGTATGAATATTCATAGCCAAGATATTTTTATAAATGTGGTTGGTGGCATTAAAGTTATGGAAACTTCAGTAGATTTAGCTTTGGTTGCAGCTATTATCTCTAGCTATAAAGATCGACCAATAGCACGCGATACTGTGATTTTTGGTGAGTTAGGTCTGGGTGGCGAAGTAAGGCCAGTGCCATTTGGCCAAGTTCGTATTATTGAGGCTGTAAAGCATGGCTTTAAAAAAATTATTGTGCCAGCAGCTAATATGCCAAAGGCAGCTATACCAAATATTGAGGTAATTGCAGTGAATAACATAAAAGAGTTATTAGAGCATATTTAGGCAGCAGCTCCAGCTGTTACATAACGAGTAGGGTCTGTAACCCCTGCTTTATTAAAGCTGGCCTTTCTGATCGTGCAGCTTAAGCATACGCCGCATGCAAGGCCTTCAGCGCTTGCGTCATAGCAGGTGACTGTTTGTGAGTAATCTACGTTTAATTTTGTGCCTGCAGTAATTATATCTTCTTTAGTTAATTTTAACAGTGGGGCAACTACAGTTATTGGCTTTTGCTCTAATCCTTGTTTGGTAGCTATATCTGCTAACTCTTGAAATTTATCAATAAATTCTTGTCTACAGTCTGGGTAATTATCGTAATCATCTTTATTTACCCCAATATAAATATACTCAGCGCCAATGGCTTCAGCCCAGCTCATCGCAATTGATAAAAAGATAGTGTTTCTTGCTGGTACATATGAGCTAGGCACGCTACTGTCGTGATTAGAGGTTTGCAGCTCAATGCTGTGATCAGTTAAAGCTGAACCACCAAATTTACCGATATCAGTTAAGTTTACCGTTCTATGCGCACTAGCATTATAATTACTGGCAATTTTAGTTGCAGCATTTAGTTCGGCTCTGCTTCTTTGGCCATAATTAAAGCTTAAACAATAACAATCTAAGTTTTTATCCTTCGCCATAGCAAGGCAAGTTGTTGAGTCAAGTCCGCCTGATAATAATACGATTGCTTTTTGTTTCATTGTTCACCATAAAATAAAAGTTAATGTTAGGTCTATATTAGATTAAGTCCCTAATAGAGCCTGCTTTTGTGCCTGCAATTTTACTAGCGATTCTTGCCACTCTTTAGCTGCGCTGCGCTCTTTTAGTACCACATGCTCAGGGGCATTGCTCAAATATTGCTCATTAGCTAGTCTTGCGGTTGTTGCTGCTAAACTTTTTTCTATTTTCAGCATGCTTTTTTCTAACCTTTTGATCTCAGCCTCTTTATCTATTAGGCCGTCCAGTGGGATGTTTAATTGGCAACTTTTAAGAATTGCTGTGGCACTATTTGTGATCGGTGATTCATCATCATGCCAGCAGATTTCAGCTACTTTCGCCAGCGATAAAATAAAGTCATCATACTTGGTTATGGTTTGCTTACAAGTATGATCATACTTGCTAACAATAAGTTTAATCTTATTACCAGGCGCAATATTCATTTCAGCTTTTGTAGTTCTAATAGCAACTATAACTTCTTGTAATAACTTTATTTCTTCTGTGGCCTCGCCATTGCAAACCCAAGCTCCTGGCTTAGGATAAGCTTGATGAGTCAGTAGGCCAGGGCTATTTTCTGTAAGTGGCTCAATACTCTGCCAAATTTCTTCAGTAATAAATGGGATGATTGGGTGTGCTAAGCGCAAGATAGTCTCGAGAGCATTTATTAAGACATACCTTGTTTCAGTTGCTAGCTCCTCATTATCAGATTTCAGCATGGTTTTGCTTAATTCTAGATACCAATCGCAGTAGTTATGCCATAGCATCTCATAAATGGTGTTCGTGAATAAATCGAACCTATAATTTTCAAGGTGGGTGCTAGCAGCGGTAATAGTCTCATTCAACATGCTAGATAGCCAAAGATTAATAGGGTGCATTATTTTTGTTGGTTTTTGTGGTTGAGATGTAACATTCATGCTGACATATCTAGCGCAATTCCATAACTTATTGCAGAAGTTTCTGTAACCAACTAAACGTGAGGTATCAAATTTTATATCTCTGCCTGGGGTTGCAATAGCTGCAAAAGTAAAACGTAGCGCATCTGTACCATTTTTTTCAATACCGCCAGGGAATTCTTGTTTAGTGGCTTTAACAATTTGGTCACGCATTTTAGGTTGCATTAAGCCATAAGTTCTTTTGGCGACCAGATCTTCATATGATATGCCATCAATTAAATCTATCGGATCTAAAATATTCCCTTTAGATTTAGACATTTTCTGGCCTTTGCTATCCCTAATTAGGCCGGTGATATACACATCTTTAAATGGTATTTTTGTGGTCAGCTTTAGTGACATCATTATCATACGTGCGACCCAAAAAAAGATTATATCAAAACCAGTTATTAAGAGGTTAGTCGGGAAAAAATCAAGCATCCTTTGGGTTTCTTGAGGCCAGCCTAAAGTGGCAAATGGCCAAAGTGCAGATGAAAACCAAGTGTCAAGCACGTCGTTGTCTTGGGTGAGCTTAGTAGTTGCGCTAATATTATAATATGCGCGCGCCTCTTGCTCAGTGTAACCAACATAAACGTTATTATTCTCGTCATACCAAGCAGGTATGCGGTGCCCCCACCAGAGCTGCCTGCTAATACACCAATCTTGAATGTTTTCTAACCAAGAGAAATAGGTGTTTTCCCAATTCTGCGGGTGAAATTTAATGCTGCTATCTTTAACTGCTGTTATGGCGGGCTCAGCAACTGCGGCAGTTTTCATAAACCATTGCGCGGTTAGATATGGCTCAATAATACTGCCAGATCTGTCGCCTTTAGGCACCACCATAGTGTGTGGGTCAGTTTTAACTAATAGCTTATTTGCTGTTAATTTTGTGATGACAATCTTTCTTGCTTCGAACCTGTCTAAGTTTTGAAACTCTGTGGGCACTTTTTCATTCAGGCTTGCATCATTATTTAAAATGTTTTTTATGGCTAGATTATGTCTCATTCCAATAGCATAGTCATTAAAATCATGCGCAGGAGTTACCTTAACGCAACCAGTACCAAACTCTATATCTACATGCTCATCTGCAATTATAGGTATTAGCTCATTGCTAAAAGGCAAGGTTATAGTTTTGCCAATGTATTGTTGATAACGTTCGTCATCTGGGTGTACTGCAACAGCGCTATCACCAAACATTGTCTCGGGTCTAGTAGTTGCAATGACTAAATGTTCGCTGGAATCTGTTACAGGGTATTTAATATGCCATAAACTGCCTTGAACAGTTTCGTTTATCACCTCTAAATCAGAAATCGCAGTTTGGAGTTTTGGATCCCAGTTAACTAGTTTATTGCCTTGGTAAATAGATTCTTCACGGTATAAATCAACAAATACTTTAGTTACAGCTGCCGATAAATCTGGGTCTAGAGTAAATTTTTCACTGCTCCAATCAACAGAAGCTCCCATGCGCATAATTTGTTGCTTAATTTTGCCGCCACTTTGTTGTTGCCACTGGGTTATTTTATCAATAAATGCTTCGCGACCAAGCTCTTCTTTAGTGATTCCAGCGCTAGCACATTGTTTTTCAACTACCATCTGAGTGGCAATGCCAGCGTGGTCGGTGCCCATTTGCCACAACACCTTTTTGCCTAGCATCCGCTGGTGCCTAACGATAGTATCCATTAAAGTTAATTGAAACCCATGGCCCATATGCAAGGTGCCGGTAATATTAGGTGGTGGAATCATCATGCAAAACTTCTCGCCATTACCGGTAGGCTTGCCTATTTCTTGTTTTAAGTACTGCTCTTGCCAGTGCTGCTCTATTTGGTGTGGGTTGTAAGTTTTATCCATAGTTGTTCCAAACAAAATTAATAATTATCAAATTAAAATACTATAAAGCTTATTTATAACTGCCCAAAATACTTAATTGCCATGCTTTTCTTTAAAATGCTTGCCCAGGTTATACATTTTTTCGCCGGTGTTAAAAATTTTTTACCTGGGTAGGGCGTCTGCGCTCCTATATCTGGCATCTGCGCTTCTATATCTAGCGGCTACGCTCCTACGTCCTACGTCTACGCTCCTACGTCCTGCAGCTTGACCGCAGGATCCAGAGACTGTGCAATTTGCCAACTTTGGACAGTTATAAATTTCATTTAAGGCTATAATACTACTATTTTAGTATATTTTGCTGCTATGAGGCAAATTTTATATATCAAAATTATGCTTTCTGCTTATTTTGATATATATTAAAATAGCGGTTTTACTAAAAGATAATTATGTTGCTTAGAAATTATGTAATAAAAAAATTATTACTCACTACCATGGCTATTGCTGGTTCTTTAGCTATTATTTTTTGTGGTTTTGGGCTTTCGGAAGTTATGCACACTATTATAGGCGGCTCATTTGGTAAGAGTATAATATTTAAAAGTATGTTATTACAAATGCCTATGCTGCTATCATTGCTGCTGCCACTTGCAATATTTATAGCTGGCATTCTGGTTGTAAATAATTTTATCGCAAGTAGAGAATTAATTGTCATGCAAGCGGCCGGTATTAGCCTATATAATTTGAATAATTGGATTCTTACCATTGCGCTCGTAATAGCTGTTATTGTTAGTGGCTCTAGTTTATATTTAGAAGCAAAAGCTGATAAAATTAAAAACCAAATATTTAATACTATCAATTTTGGTGAGGTGTTAAACAACCTAAAGCCTGGTAATTTTTATCCTTTGATGAATAATAATGGCATAATACATGTCAGTAATGATCAACAAAGCTTATTTATTATGTTTGCAGGTGATAGCTCTAAGAAGAAGGCAAGCAAAATTATTATAGCTGACAAAACATCTAGTAGTATCAGTAGCTTAGGCTCTAGGTGGGGCCTAAAAGATATTAAATATTATGCATTTGAGCCGGGTAAAAATTCTGGCATAATGCTGAGCGCCAAAGATGGAGCTGTAACTTTAAATGAACCAAAGAACAAAAATTTAAGTAATAATATAAAATATATGGATGTTGCAGGCTTAATTGAAAATACAGCAAACCCTGAAGTTGCAGCAATCTTATACTGGAAGCTATCATTGCCTCTCAGCGCGATTATCTTATCCTTATTTATTATACCTATTACTTCCAATAGCTTTGCTCAGCAAAAACATTTAAAAATTATAGTGGGGATTATGATTTATGGGATTTATATTGCGACTAGTTTAGTGGTAAGGCGCTATGTTGCAATAGGCGCAATTAGTTATTATTTGGCTTTATTGTTAATTATAAGCTCTTGGCTCGCAGTATTAGTTATTTATTATAGTAAAAATTTATGGCTACAAAAATGCAAATAATAGCTGCATACCTTAAAAAAAGCTTAATCCTCAACTTTTTAATGATACTGTTGTTTTTTTCAGTGATAGCCTCGGCTATGCAGTTTATAAGCCAGGTAAAATTTTTAGGTCAAGGTCACTATGATGTTCTTAGTATCTCAAGCTATGTGTTATTGCTATTGCCACGGAATATCTATAAGGTGTCCCCAATAATTATAGCTATTGCAATATCATACACGGCAATTAGATTTACAAACACCAAAGAATTAATTGCTATTGGTGCTATTGGGATTACAACTAGGGCCATATTGTTGAGTCTATCTAGGCTAAGCGTGCTAATAATATTATTATTTTTTGTGCTTGGGGAGGCTTTAGGGCCATGGTGCGAGAATATTGCTAAAAATAATCGTATTAATGCTCTTGCAAATGGTAAGGCCTTTGCCTCTGATCGCGGCATATGGCTGCATGAAGATGGTTGGTATATAAATATAGAACATATTATTGATAGTAATAATATTGCAAATGTCGCCAAATATTTGGTTGTGGCTGGCGATTTAAAACGTATAGAATATGCAAAGTCTGGTCGCTATGAAAATAATAGTTGGTTACTAAAAGATGTTGCTTGGACCGACCTTAGTCTCAATAAAATAATCGGAGGGCATACCGATAGTTTAATATGGCAAAGTGAACTAGACAGTAGCATTGTTGGTAATTTTAATGTTATTCCTGCCAGGCAAAGCCTTTGGAGTTTGGGTTATGGTTTAAACGCCAGCTTAGACATAGGCGCTAATGCTAATATTAGCAAATATATTTTTTGGCAGCGATTATTTTACCCTTTGGCATTGTTTTTTATGATTTTATTTGTGTCTATGATGTTTTTTAATGTTACTGTTCATAATAGGCATAAAAGTATTTTTACAGTAGCAGCTTTTGTACTATTGTATTATTTTGCCCCAGATTATTTGCTGAGTCTGAGTTTTTATAGTATTTCCCCTATTATTTCTGCGTTGCTTTTGCCAGCAATTACTGCTGGCATTTGTTATATGTTTATACGTAAAAATATGCTAAATTAAGTTATTATTATTTTTTTGGTGATTGCTTTATGATCTGTCGAAAACTTTGGGGTGGGGCTTTTTTAGTCGCTGGAACTTCTATAGGTGCTGCGACCTTAGCGTTACCAATTGCAACTGCTGCTATTGGTTTATTTGGCACTTTAGTGCTTTTTTTATTATGTTGGCTAGTAATGCTGGCATCAGCACTAATGTTACTAGAAGTTAGTATTGCTTCAGATAAAAGCGATAGCTTTATGTCAATGGCGGAGAACACTCTTGGATTTTATGCAAAATGGGTAGTTGCAATATTATATGCCATACTATTATACAGTTTAATGGCGGCTTACTTGCGCGGTAGTGGCGACTTAGTGCATGGGCTTGCAAATGTTTTTTTGTCTGCTGATTTATCACCGTATTTAGAACCATTGCCATGTGCATTATTTGCTGCAATATCTCTACATTTTGGCGCAAAATGTATTGATAGATTAAATAGTTATATGATGTATGGGCTTGTGATGTCTTTTGCGGTTTTGGTTTGTTCTTTGTTACTGGTTGCGAGCTTACATGCTGCGACATATTCTATAAGTTTTAGTTTTTTAAGTATGTTAAAGCTACTGCCAATTGCTATTACAGCATTTGGTTTTCAGGTTATAGTACCAACACTCAGGCACTATATGCATAAAGAATTAGATATATTGCCAAAAGCTATAACGATAGGCAGTTTAATACCGTTTGTCATATATTTAATCTGGAGTATTCTGATTTATATGTGTATGCCAACTACTGGTGAATTTAGTTTAAGTGCTCTGTTTACGGCCAAACAGCCAGTGGTGTCTTTGCCAATATTTTTAAATGCTTTATACCACAATAAAATTATTACTAGTAGCATAAGTATTTTTGCATTTTTTGCATTAGCAAGTTCACTACTAGGAATTAGCATTAGCTTATTTGATTTGTTAGCTGATAAATGTTCACTAAAAATAAATAACATTAGATCTTATTTAATTATAGCAGTGCTGTTGCCACCATTCTTATTTGCAGAGTTTTTCCCTGAAGGATTTTTATTGGCTCTTAAATATGCCGGTATATTTGTAGCACTGTTAAATATATTTTTGCCAGCAATTATGGTATTAAAAATTAGAAAAAATAATAAGCCGGCCGCTTTTTCCGCTCCAGTTGCCACTAGGGCTATATATGCCACGATGATGATGGCATTATTAATTATTGTGGTTAGCTTGCTATGACCTTTGTCTAGTTGCGGTGATTTAGGGGGGCTAGCTTGTAGATCTGCTTGTAGAGCTGCTTGTGGGGCTGCTTGTGGGGCTTGCTGCAGCACCTGAATGGTCGGCTTTAGAAGTTAGAAGACTTGCTGCAGCAAGATTGGATGATGCTGTCGCTACTGATGTTTTTTCAGGTGCTACTTTCTGCATGTTGCTTGGGTTTTCAGCTGATATAAATGCCTTTGGTATAACTGCCTTTACCGAATTAGTAATTAAAGTTGCAGTAACAGCTGCAATACAAATTATAGCTGGCAAAGTTAACATAGGTAAGGCTAGTGCCGTAATTACAGGGTTAAGCATAATAATAGCAATAACTAGAGTTACCATCGTTATAGCAACTATGTCTGCTATTTTATTATTTGTTTTTTTGCCAGGGTCAAGGCCTTCATTGCTTATGATAAAGAGTAGTGATGCAGTAATTGCCGCGGCTATTTGCACGGTTGCTGCAGCTGTAATTATAATGGGGGCTACATACAGAATGCTGGCAGTAGTCATAATACCAAGCAAAATTAAGCCAGTAAAAAGAGGATTATAACTAGGTGCAAGTTTGCCTGTAACTTTACAGCATAAAAATACTGGTGATAGTGCTAACAGCAATATACTAGTAATACCTGCTTTAATCTTTCCTGTTAAACCTTGCTTCTTCTTTGTTTTCATTCTTTTACTCATTTTTCCAAGGTCGCGTAAGTGTTTGTTATTAATTAAACCTGGATCACGTTCTTTTAATTTTTCTTGAATATCATAAGGCAACATACAGGTTTCTTTCGGGTTTATAGTGCCAAATACTAGGCACATAGGCCACTTTTGTATTGTAGTTAAGTTTTGCAAACCAAATGAGCCATGCTGGTTTTGGTTAGAGTTTTCTTGTGCAAGTCCAATAAAGAATAGGTCAGAAAAAATGTTAATGAAATTTTTTCTATCTTCTTTTGAATCATCTGGGATTGGGAGCTTGCCATATCGCATAAAATAAACTTTCATAGCTTCCTCATGTAATTGAGCAGTATATGTTCTATCTCTACCGCTTTTACAGTGTTGATCTGTTTGCGATGCTGATCCAGAGCTACTTTGCACCATAATATTTGCGTAGCATGCTAACATTATGTGCTCATTTGCGCTTTTAGGTATTTCTCTTTGCTTGAATAGTCGTACAAATTCGGTTGTTGCAGATAAAGCCAGATTCATGTTATTTACAGCTGGATGTAATAAACTATCCTTTCCTTTAAATGCCTTCATTGCATTTGATGTTTGTTCTAGTTCTCCTAGTAGTTCTGTTGAAATTCTATCTAAATTTTTAAATTTTCCTACCGTAACAGCTTTTTGAGCTTTCTCATAAATACTAATTAGTTTATTTGTAAGTGGATCTTCAAAAGTATAATAACTTGCCACAACTAAGTTATTGAGCGCCGATAAAGTTAGTCTAGCAGCTTCATGTTGATTATGCCTATCCATAGAGTTTGAAAACCCCATAAGAGTTTGTTTACGATAATCATTTGCACCAAAGTTCATGGAAATCATCTCGCCGCAGATATGTTTTTTTGAATCGCGAAGACCCTCAAATGCCAATAATTTTTGATAAAACATCATTCTGTTTCTATCAGGTAACAGTTGTCTTGTTAAAAAGCCATTTTCTATAAACCCTGGTAAAGTGCTCAGTAAGCTCTCTGAAAACAAAATCGGCTTGTGTTTGAATTCTTCTTTATATTGGGCTTTTCCAGTCAGACCAACCCCGTCTTTTTCTATAGGCAGATTAAACCCCCAGTGTTTTGCATATTCTTGATCTAACTCTTGGGTTAAAGCTTGCGCCTTACCTTCATGTTCAGCAATATACTTAGAGTATATTTGCTCTAAAGTTATCACAGTGTCTTTAACTAGTGATTTTGCCTCAAGTTGAGGGAGAGTTTTTTGAAATAGTCTTGCAACTGATAAGCTAAAGAAACCTGTTTGCCAAAATGGTGAGTTGGTATCTGACTTTTCAGGTGCAAGACTAGAGTCTTTTGTATACCTAGGATCAAATAGCATATTCTCATTGCTCCTAGTAAAACTTTTGTCTTCTATTCTATTGCCCTTGCTATCCTCTACAATAGTGTGAACCTCAACAAAGTTTGAGGCCTGCGGTGAGCGCCTATTGCCTGAACTTGCGGTTTGAGCTAGAATAAAAAAAGGGTTGAATTTTTCAAATGCTGCTGGGCTTGTTAAATCTTCATTTATTCTGAGTTTCATGCGCTTAGATATTTTTACTGAGTCTTTAACTGATTGTTTAAATGCTGCCAAGTTGCGGTCATTCAAGGTATTTGTTTCAAATAATCGTTCTAACTCCATTGCATCTTGTGCCATGGTTTTATATTCTTGCCTAAATTGACTTGGGAAATTTTGAAACCATATCGGATCTTCCTATTTTATATCAGCATTCAGCTCTATATCAGCAACTTTTCTCCAAGCAGCCTTTTGGGATTCTGTAATTCGTGTTACCGGGGTAAAAGTTTGCTTAATAGTAATATCACCAATTTTTTTAGTTGCTGTAACTATCGGGCGGGTTAGCAGTTGACAGTCATCACTGCTACGCAGAGCTTTCGCTCTTTTCTTTTGCATGCTTTTTTCTTTAGGTTCGAGTTTAAGTTTGGAAAAATTTATCCTTTTATACCATGGATCTGCTTTTGCATCGACATTTAAAGCTTTAGCCTGACCTTCTAGCAAGTCATATAAACCTTGCTGTGCTTTTATGGAGGCGTCTTCTTGTGTTTTAGCGGCTTTATTTGGAAAAAAATCCGTATTATATTCACCTAGATATTTATGGTAGTTATATAAGTTTGTTATTAATGATTTTGCTTTTGCTTTTGTTGTATTCTCTTCTGTATCAACTTCTGTAGGGATTGCTGGTTTAGGTAGGCTTTTTAGTGCTGTTAAAGTAAAGCTAATGGCTCTTATTGCATAGCCAGAGCCTTTAAGAGTTGCTGGGTAATCGGTATTTGAAGTGTCAGTGAGGCATATTGATCTTAAGCCTATTGTGCCTTCAATAGTTGCTGCTATATTGCTCCCTATATATTTTGATTCTTCAAACATGCGCAGTAGTTTTTCTAATTCATATATTTTTTTATCAATGCTGTGACTATCGTCGTACAGAAGATTATAAATGCCTAAGGCTTCAGCTTCATTTGCCTTATTAAGCATAAATTTTTGAATCATAAGTTGAGCATCTTCTGATTTAGAAGTGTTTTCCTCTTTAGTTGGTGAATGTTTGGTTATCATATCAATATGCTACATGTTATTAATTATGATATAATTATAGTATATGATTAATTTATTTGCGTTTGTTTTTCGCAAGGTATTGTTATTGTTTGAATTTTTTATGGTTGCGCTGCGATTTATTGTTCGCTGATATTCTTTTTTATTTGAGGGTAGTTTATTTTTCCAGTGGCTAATTTTGGCAGCTCTGCAACTATAATAACTTTATTAGGAATAGCTATTGCTGCAAGACCATGCTGCGTGCAGTATGCAGTTAAGTCTGCTTGTGTGGCATTTTTATTGGTGGTAATGCATATTATTTTCTCACCTTTTTTCGTACATGGTATATTTATAGCAACGCTAGTGTGCTCTTTCCACACGCAGCTTAGCATACTTTCAACCGCGCTTAGAGATATCATCTCGCCTGCAATTTTTGCAAATCTTTTTGCTCTATCTATAATTGTAATAAAACCAGTAGTACTAATTTTGACAATGTCACCAGTATCATGCCAGCCATCAGAGAGGGGCTTAATAACGCCAGGCTCGCTAGCTAAAATATAGCCCAGCATAACATTATTGCCTTTTATCCATAGCCTGCTACTATTTAAATCATATTCGTGCTTTGTTAGCTTGTAGGATATTCCAGGTAATATTTTGCCCACGGTATCTGTTTTATTATGCATGGGGGTATTAATAGCAATAACTGGGCTTGCTTCTGAAGCGCCATAACCCTCTAAAATTCTACAACCATATTGTTCAGACCAAGTTTGTTTAGTTGCTGGGCTTAATTTTTCAGCCCCTGCAAATACATACCTTAAATTAGAAAAATCATATGGATGCGCAAATTTTTGATACCCAGATAAAAACGTATTAGTGCTAATAAGCAAAGTGGCTCTAGTATCATAAATCATCTCTGGGATGATTTTATAATGTAATGCGCTAGGATATGAAAATACTTTAATGCCATTGAGAATAGGCATAATTGTGCCAATAGTTAAGCCAAAAGCATGGAATGATGGCAGTGGGTTAAATAAAATATCTTGGATATTCAAGTCTATAGAAGCCATGATTTGGCTGGCATTAGTCTGAATGTTTTTATGTGATAAAGCTACTCCCTTAGGCACGCTATCTGATCCTGAGGTAAACACTTTTACCGCAGGCTTGTCTAGTGAAAAAGGTATATTGTTATAAATTATTCTTCTAGGTGCCATATGCCATAATGCAGCTGTTAGCTTGGTTGTTGTAGTTGCAGTTAAGTCTTCTAAATATAGAAATTTGATAGAGTAATTAGTTAAGGTTGTGACTATATGCTCTAATTTTGCTGTGGTGATAAATTTTCTTGAGGTTATTATGGTGGTTATGCGGCAGGTTTTGCAGCACGATATTATATTAGGCAAGCCTGAAATATAATTAATAAGTGCAGGGCTTATGCCTAGCTTTGCAAGCCCAAATAAAGCCACAATATTAATATTGGTGTTAGGCAGCATTAGGCCAATATTATCTATTTTAGCTATTTTTTTAGCAATGATGCGGCTAAAAGCAAATGCTTTCGTGATTAACTGATGATAATTCAGCTTTTCTCTGCTTATGTCCTCACAAATAATATGTTTAGCGCCAAAAAAATCGTATGCCTTAATAAGGCTAATAAATATATTATGGTCGATTTCAGTGCCTTCGAATACCATGTTAGACATAATGTCATATACTTTATGAGCAAGAAACTCGCGCTTTTCTTTGCCTTTAAGATCTGAGGGGGCTGTGATTTTTCTGGCAGGGGATATAGTAAGTTTTATTTTAGGAAACCATCTAACCTTAACTTTATCTGTTATATAAGAAAAGGGGCTATATTGTGCGCCGTCTATGAATATGGGCAAAATAACTGCATCAGATTTTTCAGCTATAATTGCAGCACCTTCATATACCTTCATAAGTGAGCCTGTAGTGGTTATTCTACCTTCTGGAAATATAATGCATTTATTGCCATTGCTAACTTCTTTGATTAATGACTTGGTTTGGAGTGGGCTCGCTGGATCAATAGCATAGGTTTTGGTTAAAATGGCGGGTATTTTAACCCACCATTGTTTTGCAATTTCTGAATTTACAGCAAACATATATTTGCCAGGCAAGCAAGTGCCTAAAATAGGGACGTCTATTAGCGAGGTGTGATTTGCAATAACTATTACTCTATTGCCAGCATTAAGACAGTGTTCTAGTCCAGTAATTTCTATTCTATAACATATTCTGAATATTAGCTTTACAATATATTTCAAAGCCTCAAAATAAAGTGTTTTTATAGCATATATTGCAACTACCATTGCAATAATAGCTAAAATATGGACTACATTTGACATGGTTGCCATATTAATTATTTGAGTGCTGATATCGGCCATACTGTGTCCTTGCTCTTAGTTATAATCCTTTAATGCTTTGTATTAAGTTGTCTTTTTGGGTATCAGTTGCCATTGTGGTTTTAAATATTCTGGCATGCCATTTGATGCATAGCTAGGATATGATTCACCTATAATTAAAGGTGTTAAATACTCTCTTGCAGCATTTGATATATGCATTTTATCTTTTGTCATATACTCAGTGGGTAATTTTTTTTCAATATTGGCAATATCTTGAAGGTTAGCTTCACCTACTTGCCATTTGTAGGGGGTGTTTTGTAGTCTGTTGATGGTAACCATTATGCCAGTGGTGCCAGCTGCGGCTTTAGTAACGGCTGCTTTGCCTAGGGCACTAGCTTGCTGCACGTCACATAAAGATGCAATATGCCGCGCAGATCTTTGCAGATAGTCTGCGACAGCCCAGTGAGTTTTTAATTTTAATTCATGCGAAACTATGTTTGCTAAAATAGGAGCAACCCCGCCTAGTTGTTTATGGCCGAATACATCGGTAGTGTTAGCTTCTGCTAAAAACGCACCATTTTCATCGCTTAGGCCTTCAGAGGCCGCAATAACACAATAACCATATTCTTGCACGCAACTTTGTACTTTTGCCAAAAAAGTCGCCTTATTAAAGGCCACTTCAGGAAATAGCAATATATGTGGGCCTTCTGCGGGGTTACAGCTAGCCAGGCCAGCTGCGGCGGTGATCCATCCTGCATGCCTTCCCATTAGCTCTAGCACAAAAACTTTAGTAGAAGTTGCAGCCATTGAAGCTACATCTAAAGATGCTTCTTTCATTGCAATAGCCGCATACTTAGCGACTGAGCCAAATCCTGGGCAGCAATCAGTTATAGCAAGGTCATTGTCTACAGTTTTAGGTATGCCAATGCATGTTAAAGGATAGTTCATGGTTTGGCTCATTTGCCATATTTTAAAAGTTGTATCTTGTGAGTCATTGCCGCCATTATATAAAAAGTAGCCTATGTCATGTGCTTTGAAAACCTCAATAATGCGTTCGTATTCATGTTTATTGTCGGTTAGGTTTTTTAATTTGAATCTACATGAACCAAAAGAACTGCCTGGAGTTTGAGCTAAAATGTTCAGCTCGCTAGTTTGCATGCTGGAGGTATCTATTAACTCTTCATTGATAGCGCCTAGAATGCCATTTCTACCGACTAATACTTTATTTATTAGCTCTGGGTGATTTTTGGCTTCAGTTATTACTGCTGCAGCAATTGTATTAACAACAGCTGTTACTCCTCCTGAGTGAGCAAAAAATATATTTTTTTTCTGCATGAAAGTGTCATCCTATTTGCCTAAGCCCGGTGTCTGTGACCACAGGGCCCAGATGGGTTATCTGTCAAATCTTATAATTCACTTAGCAAGTATAACTTTACTTTTTAACGTTGTCATTACAATAGTAATTATGATGGATTCTCCTAGATCCTATGACTTTGACCACAGCTTGTATAGTCTTCTTGCTCAATTATACAACTTGCGACATCAGTATGGCTGTTCTTTTTAAGGTTATCATTGCAATAGTAATTGTGATTAACTTATAATGATGAAATAGTTTATGAATTGTATTCGAATTTAATTATTAGCAAAGTTGAGATAACTTATGCATATACATATTTTAGGCATTGCTGGCACATATATGGCAGGCATAGCTTTAATTGCAAAAGATTTAGGTCATAAAGTAACAGGGCATGATAAATGCTGTTATTCGCCAATGAAAGACCAGCTGGTTAAGAATGATATTAAAGTTGTTCTAGGCTATGGTGAGCCTAATAGCTTGCCACCAGCCGATTTATTTTTAATTGGTAATGTGATTAAAAGAGATAATCTGCTTTTAAGTGAGATCTTAAATAAAAATTATAATTACTGCTCTGCCCCAGAGTGGCTGCGATTAAATGTATTAAATAACAAGTGGGTACTATCTGTTGCCGGCACGCATGGTAAAACTACAACAACAGCAATATTGGTATGGTTATTAGAGAGGGCAGGTCTTAATCCGGGATTTTTAGTAGGTGGTCTGTTGCAAAATTTTGGTGTTAGCGCTAGAAATACTGAGAGTAATTTTTTTGTAATAGAAGCTGATGAATATGACACCGCATTTTTTGATAAAAGACCTAAGTTTCTGCATTATAAACCAAAAACATTAATCATAAATAATCTAGAGTTTGATCATGCTGATATATACAGTAGTTTAGATGCGATTGAACAGCAGTTTGGCTATTTACTGCGAACTGTTCCTGATAATGGGCAGGTTGTGTTTCCAAAAGAATTTGGCAGTATTGCGGCCCTTGTGGCTGATTATTGTCGCAGTGATGTTAAGACGACAAGCCTTAAAGACCCTAATGCTGATTGGGTAATTAAATCTGATAATAACTATAAAAATTTTAATATTATGCAACGAGGAATCACCGAGGCTGAAGGCCTATGGCAGGTAGAAGGCGCACATAATGCGGCTAATCTTTTGGCAGCTGCTGCAGCTGCAAGTCACGCTGGGGTTAGCCTTAGTGCTATTGCAAAAGGTATTAGTGATTTTAAAAGCGTTAAGCGTCGCCTTGAGTTAAAAGGTGTGTATGGCGGGGTTACAGTTTATGATGATTTTGGTCATCACCCGACAGCAATAGCTGCAGTATTAGCAAGTGTAAATAAAAAATATACTAATAATAATGTGTTTGCGATTCTGGATTTATCTGCGGTAGCTTATACTTTACGTAGTGGCATACTCAGTGATGATTTTGCATCTGCGCTATCGTGTACTGAACATGCATTTATAATTTTGAATGAAGATACTGATTCCGATTTTGATTGGTCTGGGTGGGGCAATAATATATCTTTTGTTGATGTTTATAATAATGTTAACATTATGGTTAAAAGTTTACTAGAAGTTGTCACTCACGGTGATACTATAGTGTGTTTTGGGAGTAGAGATTTAACTAGTGTATTCAAAATTTTAGAGTCTGAATTAACTGTTTGTGCTATGAAAAATTGATTTGTGATATTTTAAAAGGGGTTTTGTTATGAAAAATGTTAAGTTTATGGTTGTTGCATCAACAATACTTGCTATTAGTTCTTGTGATAATAGTGCTAATTCTGATAATAGTGAGCTTGGCACCATTACTGGTGGAGTTATTGGAGCTGTAGTTGGTTCGCAATTTGGGGGCGGTGATGGCAAAATATTAGCAGCTGTGGCAGGAGCTGCTGCTGGCGGCTATATTGGTTCGCAAATTGGCGCTAATATGGATAAAGTCAATAGAATGAAGGTGAACGAAGCTTTAGAAAACACTAAAACAAATCAATCTCGTAGTTGGGTCGATCCAGATACTAAGGTTCAATATACTATTAAGCCTACCAAAACTATCAAGCAAGCAGATAAATCTGGTGAAAAGATATGCCGTAAATATATTATGAGTATAGTGGTTGATGGCGAGCTTGAGACTGCAACAGGAAATGCTTGTAGGGGCAACGATGGTACTTGGCAAGTAGCAGAATAGTACGCTATTACTTCAGAATTATTCGATAGGAATGATTCGATAGGAATAATGTGATAGGAATAATGCAATAGGGCATTAAAATAATGCCCTGGGCAGGATTCGAACCTGCGACCTATCCCTTAGGAGGGGATCGCTCTATCCAGCTGAGCTACCAAGGCATGCCTAAATGATATAACAGAATGTTATGTGTTGGCAAGCGCAATGCTTTTAGTCTGGAGCCTTTAATTTTGGATGATACAGAATGTTAGATAGCTATTGGTTTACAGTCTTAGTTTTGCCGCTCATAAAATTATTAACGTCGTCTGCAGAAAATAAGATGAATAATAAAGTGATTTTTCCATCAGCTACCGATGAAAATAAGGCCACAAAAAAAACTATAATAAAGCAAACAAAAAAGTTGGATATTAATTCTGGATTATTTGCTGTGTATTTGCTTGCAGATGATGGTTGTAGCTTTTTAGACTATGATTTGCTGCAAAGCTGCACTTCAAATAACTTATACTATGATCAAAAATCATCTATATTCCATAAATATTGCGAGAACACAAAAATAAAATGTTTTTCTATCGCTAAAGCGAGTAAACCCGGTTTTTTTGATGTCGATAGTTTAGGAGGGGCAGGATCTAATGGTATAGTATGCTTTATAGATCTAAAGAATTTGGGGATGCATGCGCTTGAATTTTATGATGATTTCATTAAAACGTTAGAAGGATTACAGAGCAGTTTGGGTGGAGGGATATATGATAAATATAAGAACCCAATAACCGATAGTATGTTATATGAGTGGCGTGAATATGCTAAAGTTATATGCAGACGTTATGGGACTGCAGATTTTTTTAAATAAAGTTGTTAGAGGGCTAGTCGTATGAAAAAAGTGAGTTTGATATTATTACTCGTAAGTTATGCTTATGGTTCAATGCAGCAAATGGTTGTGGCTGATGCCGCAAACAATAACAATGTTCCGCCTATTAATGTAGCGAAAAATACTACAAATAACAATTCTAATGACTCTATTCTTGCTCTTGCCGCGCAGGCGAAAGACGATTTGCCGCCAGAGTTGAAATCATCACTACTGCGAGACTTGAATCAGAAGCATGATACTGCAGATGTAAAACATGATAATGCAGATGTAAAGCATGAAAACCACAGTATTATCAGTCCTTTAAGTAATATTGAGGGTGGGCCATCATATAATACACCTCATGTTTCAAATAGTGCAGTTCTAGCTTGGTCAAATGAAGCTATAGTTTCAACTTTTTCTTATGATTTTATGAACATAGAGCGCTCCAGGCAAGTTACTTCTAATTATTACACTCCTCGCGGATGGTGCATTATGACTGAAGTGCATCATGAAATAGGAGATGAAGCTGTAGTGACAAAAGAACAGCTGGTAGCTAGCGCTGTTGCTATTGCTACGCCTAAAATCATAGAGCAGAAGATCATTGAAAATAACTATTCATGGTTAATAGAAATACCTTTATTATTGACCCTTACAAAGACAGGTCATGTAAAAAGTAGCAAAGTTCTGACAAGATTTTTAGTTATAAGAGACAATCCGCAGGTGCATGATCGAGGTCTGGCCATTAATAATATATCTTTAAAGAAGATTGCCCAGTAGGGGGTGTGTGCCAGTAGTAGGCTTTAGCCGTAAGAATTTTTATTCATACAGTCTTGTAGTTATTAATTTAGAATGAAATAATAGTATTATGAAGTATGATCCTGAGAAAAATATAGCTGAGTTAAGAGCATTAATTTTAAAATATGATGTTGCATATTATATTAATAATGAGTCATTGGTTGAAGATGCTGTTTACGATGCTGCATTTGCACAGTTGCGGAATTTAGAGCAGGATCACCCAAATCTAGTGACTAAATATTCTCCAACACAGCGAGTTGCTGGCAGTCCAATTTCTAGCTTTGCAAGTATTACTCATAAGAAAAAAATGTATTCGCTCGATAATGCTTTCAATATAGAAGGCATTATAGCTTTTGACAAGCGAGTTAAAAACAGCTTAAATATTGCCGAAGTAGAATATGTGTGTGAACCTAAAATTGATGGTGTCGCCATTAATTTATGCTACGAGCGCGGAGTGTTAGTTTGGGCTGCCACCAGAGGTGATGGCGTTATTGGTGAAGATGTAACTCATAATATTAAAACCATAAGATCGCTACCCTTAAAACTAAATGGACATCAGCATCCAGATCTTATGGAGGTGCGAGGTGAGGTGTATTTCCCTGTAGCAAAATTTGCCACATTAAATTCATCTTTAGAGAAAAATGGTCTGAAAAAGTTTGCAAATGCAAGAAATGCAGCTTCTGGAACTTTAAGGCAGCTAGATGCTAAAGTTGCAGCATCAAGACCTCTTGATGTTTGTTGTTATGCACTAGGTTTTTGTAGCGATAATAATTTAATTACGTCGCATGCGGAGGCACTCAAGCTATTCTCCTCATGGGGCTTGCCTGTGAGTGAATATGTTCAAACTGTTGGAAATTATAAAAAATTACTAGAGTGTTATGATGGTATGGTGCGTAATAGAGAAAAAATGCCATATGAAGCAGATGGTTTAGTTTACAAGGTTAATTTATTACAGCAGCAGCAGCAATTAGGTGCAGTGGCAAGGTCTCCACGCTGGGCTATAGCTCATAAGTTTCCATCACAAAAAACAGAAACAAAGTTAATAAACGTAAGTTTTCAGGTAGGCAGAACTGGTGCAATTACTCCTGTTGCACGTTTAGAGCCTGTTATGCTTAGCGGGGTTGTGATAAAAAATGCAAGTTTACATAATATGAAAGAGTTGCGGCGTAAAGATATTATGATAGGTGATATTGTAACTATCAGGCGTGCTGGTGATGTTATTCCAGAAGTTGTTTCAGTGGTTGAAGTTAAAAGAGATATTGAGGCTGTTGCTGTAGTGGAAGTTCCAGAGAATTGTCCTGATTGTGGGTCAAAGCTGAATAATATCACGTTAGATGCAATAAAATGCGAAGCAAAGCTGGCTTGCCCAGCACAATTAAAGGCAAGTATAGAACATTTTATTTCAAAGCCTGCTATGAATGTAAATGGCTTAGGCAAAAGTGCTATTAGTGAGCTGATTGACTCTGGTATGGTGAAAAACATTAGTGACTTATATTGTTTGAGTATAGAGAGTTTTATAGCTCTGCCTGGTTTTGCTGCTAAATCTGCACAAGCAGCAGTAACTGCTATAGCCTCTAGCAAAAAAAGTAATCTTGCAAAATTTTTATACGCCTTAGGCATTAGTGAGGTTGGCGCAGTTTCTGCTAAAGATTTGGCTCGGCACTTTAAATCATTAGATAATATTATATTAGCTTCTATCGAGCAATTGCAGTTAGTGTCAAATATAGGCGAAATTATAGCTTTCAATATTAAAGATTTTTTTGATTCTGAATATAATTTAAGTGAGCTAAATAAATTAAGAGAAATGGGGGTTTCTTGGAGCTATCAAGATGTGGTAGAGGGGAAATTAAGTGGTAGAGTAATGGTTATTACTGGAACTATCGTAGGTTATTCAAGAAATAATTTGCAAGAGCAGTTAGAGGGTTTGGGGGCAAAAGTTGCAAGTGGTTTGTCTAGTAAAACCACAGATTTAATAGCTGGTGAAAATGCTGGTAGCAAATTAGCTAAAGCGGAAGAGCTGGGGGTGAATATTATTCTCGCTAAAGATTTGCAAGAGCTATTGTAGTTTGCTGATTCCACTAAGATATACATCTTTGTGCGGAGTACGGCCCAGCTTGTCTTCCCTAGCTTACCAGCAGTATGCTGGGAATTAGTCTGTAATCTTTATAAGAGTATGAATAAATATAGGTATTATTTCTGAATAGTTTCTATTTTATTTTTGATTAGATCTATTGCGGTCCAGTTTTTTCCTCCGCCAGGAACTATAATATCTGCAAACTCTTTGCTTGGGTAAACAAACTCCCAATACATTGGCCTTACAGTTTCTTGATATTGCGCCATGGTAACATTAACATCTCTATGACGTTCTTGTTGGTCTCTCTGTAATCTTCTTATAAGACAAATATCAAGTGGAGTGTCCATAAAAATAGCTATGTCTAATAGTTTTCTTATTTCTGGCATTGCTAGGATAAGAATTCCGTCTAAAATAATTACTTGTGCTGGGGATATTTTTTTTGTTTCTTGAGTGCGAAGATGAGTTGTAAAATCATAGCATGGTATTGCTATCTCATGCCCTGATTGTAACTGTTTAATTTGAGATACTAGCAGTGAATGTTCAAAAGATTTGGGGTGGTCGTAGTTAAGGTTGGTGCGTTCTTCAAAGGTTAAATGGCTTTGGTCTAGGTAATAACTGTCTGCTGAGATAAATGCAACAGAAGTGTCAGGAATAGATTCAATAATATTTTTTACTAGAAGGGATTTCCCTGAGCCAGATGGTCCTGATACGCCTATTATTAAAGCTTTTTCATTATAGTTATTGTTCATGTTTATTCCTTTTCAATAGAAGATACAATGCGCCAGTGCCACCATCTTCTGGTTTTGCAGAGCAAAAAGCAAGTATTTCAGAATTATTTTTTAATAAATTAGCCATATGGTTTTTTAATATAGGGTAGCTGTTTTTAGTGTCGTTATTACCTTTACCATGAATGATTAAAGCATATTTAATTGAATTAATTTGACAATTCGCGATAAATTTTTGTGCAGATATTGTAGCTTCTTGTCTCGTTTTTCCATGTAAATCTATAGTTGCGAGAGATTGATGTTGGCCTTTTTTTAATTTTGAAAAAATTTTAGTTTGAATGCCGTCAGATTTATAGCTTAAATATTCTTCTGCTGAGACTTTATCTTCATTATCGTAATTATCTAGCTCTAAAACATCCTCTTGAGGTGGCACATGCTGCCGATCTTTGATAGTAATTTTTTTTAGCGCTGAAATAGCATCAATAAATTGTTCATGGTCAGATTTTTTTTGGCCTGATTGTGACATAAATACTACTATATTGATTTGATCACTACAATATACAAAAAAAATAGAATATTGTCATGAATTTATTTGCTATAATTAGATGGGCCTATACATAGCTCGCTATTTTAGCTATAATAATAGACTAAGAATAAATATGAATTTAATGTAGAGCGCGAATTATGGCAGATGACAAATATAGACAAAATATACATATAGTTAAGAGTCAGGAAGAGCAGGATTTTGGTAGTGATGCCGAGGGTGAAAACCTTCAAGAAGTCGAAAAAGATTCCGTTCAATCAGACCTCCAGCAAGAAACCCAAGATAAAGAGTATGAAAGCACTTATGAGCAAATACTATCTGAATTATTAGATAAAGGTTTGGTTAGCGATGATGACTTATCTCGTATTGCTTCTATGGTAGAAGGTGGAAATGTTTTGCCTTTCGCATTGAAAGATAGATTTGAAAGGTCAAAAAGAAATAAAGAAGGCAAGAATAAACCAGCAAAAGACTTAGGGCACTTCACTGAAAAAGCGAGTGATCTTACAGTTGGTAAAGAAAGCGGCAAATATACTGAAGCTAAAGGTAATGAAGGCCCAGTAGATGCAAAAGAAATTGAAGCTGATAGACAAAAAGATCCAGAGAAAAAGCCTACATCTGCGCCATTTAAAGGTCCTGATGCGCCAACCCCACCTTCAACGCCAAGTATAAAAAGATAACAAGTTATAGCTAAAAAATTTTGTTTTTTTGCCAATAATATTTTATGATAGGCATTAAACTAAATGTTTTTATTTTGTGGGAGCAAATCATAGTGAAAAAAGCCATCATAGTTGTATCATTTGTTCTAACACTATTATTGTCAGCACAAACTTTTGCATCTTCATATTATGGGCCAACAATATCTAATGATAGGCTTTATCGAATAGCTTTGGCTCTTCAGCCTAGCCCCCAAGTTGATGTGCAGCAGGTAATGGTTAGCATTTATGAGCGTAATTCATATGCATTTATTGATAATAATATCAATGGTCTATATGCAGGAATACTGCTTTATATTCCCTCTCTTGAGCAAATAGCGCAAATAGACACATTTTATGCGCACAACTTAATAAAACAGCATAATACAGCATGGCAAACCATACACTCAAAACTGGTTAAAACAAAACAAATTAAACTAAAGCAAAGCGCCAAATTAGATAGTGATAATGCAAGTGTGGTACCCAGTAGCTATAGTTCTAGCTCGCAATCCCATTCTGCTGTGACTGCCCCAAATTCTAATAATGATAATGTTAGTTCTTATGCTAATAATGCAGTGTCATTACAGCAAGAATATGCTGATGTAGCAAAAGAGCAGGCTAGTCAGAATAAGCATGCTGCAAACTTGCAGTTAAAATACGATAGCGAGCATACAATTTTCACATCATTAGATAATGATGAATTAAATAGCGCACAAGAAACACTAGTTGCCTCAGATCACACAGATGTAACTTTAACTAAGGGAATAGAGTCCACAAATGCAGAGAAAGAAGTTATATACTCTCCGAATACGAATACAGATATAGCTAAAGAATCAGGTTATAAAAGTATTGCACAAGACACAATAGATTATCCAGCGGCTATTACAAATACTACAGAAGCGAGAACAGTGACGTTAAATGCTGATACAAACTCGGCAAAGGCAACAACTACAGACATAAGAGCAAGTGATTTATATAAGATGCAACAACAATTAGCAGTATTGCAATTGCAGCTAGGGAAGTTATTAGCTGAGTTAAAATCGCAGCAGCTGAATAAAGATCTGCACACTACTCAAGGACCACAGTTGTCTTTGCAAAATAAATATGCGCTGTTTGATAGCTCAAGACTGAACGCTGAAAATAATAATAGCCATTATACTTCGTTACTTATTAATTCGGATGAATCTTATATTGAGTGGGTTATTGCAGCAGGCATGAGTTTAGTTACCCTAGGTTTAATGATTACAACTCATCGCAAAAAGTTTGCTGAAATAGAAGTAGACATGGAAGATGATGAATATGATTATATCGGTAGTGCTGATGGTATACCTGTGAAATTAAATTTGGCGAAAGCATATTGCGAAATGGGTAATGGCGAAAAAGCTAAAAAAACTTTAGATGAAGTTATAGCTAAAGGGACTAATAGTCAGCAACTTGAGGCAAAAGAGTTATTAGCAGAAATAGAAGAAAATGAAAAATAAAAAAACTAAAATAAAATGAGGCTAGCATTAGGGGTAGAGTATATAGGGCTTAATTATAATGGCTGGCAAAAACAGGTTGATGTTAATAGTGTTGAGGCAGAATTAATTAAAGCTATTAATTTAGTTGCAAACCACACGGTAAAAATTTATTGTGCTGGCAGAACTGATAAAGGTGTGCATGCGCTGGGGCAAGTTATACACTTTGACTCTAATGCAAATAGATCTATCAATGACTGGAAGCGGGGTATTAATCATTTTTTACCTGATGATATAGCAGTATTATGGGTTGCTGAAGTCAGTCAAGATTTTCATGCTAGGTTCGGCGCTCTTGCTAGAACCTATAATTACCATATAGATAACAGTAAAATCTCTAGTGTATTCCGTAAGAATTTATGTTGGCACATTCCATACGATATTTCTATAGATGCTATGCAAGAGGCTGCTAATATTTTCATTGGCACTCATGATTTTAGCGCATTTAGAGCAAGAAAATGCCAAGCAAAATCACCAATTAAGACTGTTGCTAATTTTGATATTATAAAGCATGAGCATATTATTGTGCTAAATATTTGTGCTAATAGTTTTCTATACAATATGGTAAGAAATTTAGTGGCAGCGATTGTTGCTGTTGCTTCAGGTAGTAAGGATATGCTGTGGCTAAGAAAAGTATTCGAAAGTAAGAGTAGAGATTATAATTTAGATAAAGCTCCAGCTGGAGGGCTTTATTTTATGTGTGCAGATTATCATGAAGATTGTAAAATACCTAAACAAATAGTAGAATATTTATTATTATAAGGTCATATTAATTATAGCAGTATATCACATAAGGAATTGTTAGATGAAGCAAAAATTAGCTTATAAGCTACCCAAAGAAGCAACTATTTATAAAGTGTTGGATGCTGATCGATTATTAGGCACCAAAAGCCACAAAAAGATTTTAGAAAGGATTTCAAAAAATATAGCCGGTAGCAATGAAACATATGATGTATTATATGCGCCTTTAATAGAAAGTTTTGCACAATATGTGCAAACTCTTCGTGATTATAGTAAAAAAAATAATTATAGAATGCTTAATTTAGGCTTAGAGCGTGCAGAATTTATAACAACGGAGTTTATGAAAAACAATCATAATGGTTATGATTATACTTATATTTTTGCGGTTTTTTCTGCTACTTTGTTATTAGATATTGGCAGAGTTGACTTCTTACGCAAAATTCATTTGTGTAACCAAGATGGTGCGTTTCTAGGTGAGTGGGAGCCTTCTTTAGGGCAGCCTCTTCATAGTGTTACAAAATACTATAAAGTTAGAGATTCTATCGAAGAACACATAGCCATGCATGACTTGATTACTCCTATATTAGCTGCACATATTATGCCTGACATAGGTATAGTCTCTTTACGAAGTGATCAGCAGTTATTTGCTTGGTGGTTAGCATTTTTAACTAAAAATGATAATGCCAAAGATGCATTCGCAAATGAAATAAAAGTATATAAGAAAAAATTCTTAGAAGAGCATTTGGCACAAGGATTATCTGATACTGATGATGAAATAGTGGTATCAGACAAATTAGCAGATAGTGAGAAATTCTGGGCTTGGTTAAAAGACAAGCTTAAAGATGAAAAGGCTAATACTAAAGATAGCAAAGTACATAAAGTGTCAGGTGGTGTTTATATTGATGTTGAACACTATGCTAAAGAGTTTTGTGATCAATATTCAATTAAAGCTGCTTCATATGCTTTATTGGCGAAGCAATTCAATAGCTTGGGGGTGGCAAAATTATCTGGTGATGATTTGCAGTTTGAAAAAAACTTTGGTAGTAAAGGGGGTTACAAATCCTCGTTCATGTTTAAGTCTAGTGTGACAGGAGCTGCTGCTGCAGGTGCAGCTATTAGTGACAAAGGTATAATACTTTCTAGTGCTCAAGCCTTAATTTCAAGTGTGAAGGGCGATAATTCACAATATGTATCGAATAACTCAGGTGATATGAAAATATTACAAAGCAATGCAGCTAATAAAATAGAAGCTAGCAGTATGCTGAATAATTTAGATCCAAATAATTCTAATAATGCTTAATAGATATTAGGAGTGATATTTCGTAAGTAATAGTTGATTTGTGGTAAATTTAAAGAGAAACTATAGTTTAAGTTTATGCTAATGTTTGTTAATAACAATATGAGTTAATTATGAGTTGGTTAAAGAATATTTTACCTTCAGTAGTTTTTACTGAAAATAAAAAGCAAGTGCCTGACGGCGTTTGGACCCAGTGTAAATCTTGTGAAGCTTTGATTTACAAGATTGAGTTTGAAAAGAATTTGTTTGTGTGTCACAAGTGCGATCATCATCATCGGATTTCTGCAAGAGATCGTCTAACTATGTTTTTAGACCAAGGTTCTATGACTGAAGTGGCGGCAGATGTTGAGGGAAAAGATTGGCTTAAATTTAAAGATAGCAAAAAATATAAAGACCGTATTTCTGCAGCTAAAAAACAAACAGGTGAAAATGAAGCTATGCTTGTTATGCAAGGTGATTTACATAACATGTCAGTAATTGCTGCATCATTTGACTTTTTCTTTATTGGTGGCTCTATGGGGCATGGTGTTGGTGAGAAATTTGTACAAGGCGTAGAAATGGCTTGCAAAAATAAACTGCCTTTTATCTGTTTCTGTAGTAGCGGTGGAGCTAGAATGCAAGAAGGTTTGATTTCTTTAATGCAAATGGCAAAAACCAGTGCAGCACTTACTAAGCTTGACGAGCTTCAGCTGCCATACATTGTGGTATTAACAGACCCTACAACAGGTGGTGTTTCTGCAAGTCTTGCAATGCTAGGTGATGTGATTATTGCTGAGCCTAAAGCTTTAATTGGTTTTGCGGGACAAAGAGTTATAGAGCAAACTGTACGAGAAGTTTTACCTGAAGGCTTTCAAAGAAGTGAATTTTTGCTAGAGCATGGTGCAATTGATATGATTGTAGCAAGATCTGATCTTAGAGATAAAATATATGGCTTGTTAGCTAAAATAATGAATCCATCGGGCTCATGATTATTATATGCAAGATCTTAATGCTTGGTTAGATAAATTTGAGCATAGAAAATCTAATTGCGGTATAGAGCTCAATTTAAGTAAGTTGGGCCTTATCGCCTCTGAATTGGGTTTGGTGCAGCTTAGCGCTCAGGTCATTAAAATAGCTGGTACTAACGGCAAAGGAAGTGCTGCTGTATCTTTAGTGACAATATATCATGAATTAGGTTATAAAACCGCGGTTTATACTTCTCCGCATTTGTTCAGATTCAATGAACGTCTTAAAATAAATAACAAAGAAATTACAGATACTGCTTGGTGTAAGGCATTTGCAACAATTGCTAATTTTAAAGATTATGATGAATTAACTTATTTTGAATTTATTACAATTGCTGCTTTATTAATTATTTCACAGCATAAGCTTGATGTTGTGATTTTAGAAATTGGTATGGGTGGCCGTTTAGACGCTGTTAATATTGTAAATGCTGATATTGCTTTTATTACTAGCATTGGGATGGACCATAATAAATGGCTTGGCAATACTCTAGGCGCTATAGCTGCTGAAAAAGCTGGGATTACTTGCAATAGCAAACAACTGGTGTGCACCTCAAAAGAGTGCCTACAAACAATTGCTGATATTGCTGCATCAAGTGGTTGTGATGGTTATATAATGGCCCAAGATTTTTCTTATCAGAATATGGGTGGACGTTATGTGTTTAGTTATCAAGGTGAAAATTTTGAGTTTGAATCCCCCAGCATTCACCCAGATATAGTCTCTGGCGTGCTAATGTGCTTAATATTAGGAAAAGATAGGCTGCCTTACGAGAAAAAAAATGTGGCAAAAATCTTCCCACGGGTGACGAATATTGGCAGGTGTAGTATTTTTGATATCGGCGCTAAAATTTTAGTTGATGTTGCACATAATGTTGATTCGGCCAAATATTTATTGCAAAAAATTAATGCCGAGAAAAAAAACAACAAAATACATGTAATATTTAGTTGTCTTGCAGATAAAGATCTAAACAATATAGTTAGATTATTTGGTGATTTTGAGGTGAATTGGCATATTTATCAAATATCAGATCAACGTGCTATGCCAATAAGAAACATACAAAATTATTTAGATGCGAAGTCTTATTCTAATGCATTAAGCGCTTTTAATCAGGTATTGTCAGAAGTAGATGAGAGTGATTTAATTGTTGCATTCGGCTCATTTCATGTGGCTAAAGATATTTTGCTTATACTTAATAATCATAGTAATATGATAAAGGGTTTTTAAAGTAGATAGTATTAGCATGTTAAGCACTAAGCAGAAAAAAAGTATGGTCTTGATAATGATTGTGGTAAGCACATCACTACTTATTGTCATGAGTTTAGAGAAGAAGCCTTATTTCCATAAAGTAGTTCTTAACCCAGCAAAAGTTTCGCGTATAGCTGAATTTATGTTGGCAAAGATAAAACATGAGTTTGATTTTAATGCTTGAATCTAAAGGCGTTAATAACTATAAAGAAAAGCCGCCAGGAGTTATAATGTTATGAATTATATAGATATTTTTGTGATTGTTGTGATTGCGGTTTCTCTTGTGATAAGTCTCAGGCGCGGTATAGTTAAAGAAGTTGTGTCACTTGCAACTTGGGTTATTTCAATATTTTGTGTGTTGAATTATACCGAAATTTTAGCTAAATCATTAGCTAGTTGGGTTAGTAATCCTCCACTTCGAACTTTAATCAGTGTGTTAATAATTATTATTAGTATATTTATTTTAGGGAAAATCATTAATAAAATTTTAGGTGCTATAATTTCTGATTCTTGGTTTGGCCCATTTGATAAAATTATTGGTATAGCTTTTGGAGTTGCGCGTGGAGTTATCTTAGTTTCTATCATTATTGTTGCAACAGAGATGTTAAATATAAATTATAGTGATTATGCACATGGATCTAAGTTATTGAGTCATTTTACAGATATTGCAAAAACTCTACATAAATTGGCAGATGATAATTATGAGGGTTTAAAGAAGAATTATTTTAAAATAAGCACTAATTATAATTCAGATATCAATACCCTGACAAAGAGCCCATCTTAAAATACAATATCGTATATTAAGTCTTAGTTATAATTAGCGCAACTTGAGTAAGATCATGCCATGGGTCTTGAACTGAAAGGCCTTTTACTGCTTGTTCTATTGCTCTTAAAGTTGAGATTATCTTAAGATGGTCTTTATTTGCTAATTTTCTTGCAAGTTTTTGCAGTCTATTTTTTTTAGTATGACTTAGGTAGGCGTTTTTATTTGGAAATAGTGCTTCTTCTATTTCTGTAGCTAGGGTATATAAGATGATATTTATTTGTGATGTTTCTTGTTTAAAATTATCAATAATATTTAGTGTCTGTATAAGATTACCAGAGGCAATAGACTCTACAAAATCATATGGGGTAAATTTATCTTGTCCATATAACATTGGTTTTATATCACTTAGAGTAAGTGTTTTATTTGTATGTAGTAAGCCTATTTTTTCAATACTTTGAGCTAGGGCTGGCAAATTATTATGATGACTAGATATTAAAGCTTCTACAGTTGTAGAGTCGGCTGTTAGGTTGATTTTTTTTAATTGTAAATTAACCCATGCAGGTATTTTGTTTGGAAATAATGGCCAAATAGTTATGGTAAGGTTTTGTTCATTGAATTTCTTGTACCAAGCAGCTTTTTTTTCTGTTGCTGATATTTTTGGCATTACAATTATAAGACAAGTATTTGGGCATTTTTTTGCTATATATTCAAGTATTAGTTCTTTGCCTTTAGAGCCGATTTTGCTAGATTGAAGATTGACTTGATATAGCTTTTTGCTGGCAAACAAGGATAGGTTGTTGTTTTGCATTGCAAAATTTAACCATGACTTGTCATTTTCTATTTGAATTATAGGGGCTATATCAAAGCCTTGTGCTTTTGATTTTATTTTATTTAAGCAATCTTGTTTATGCCAGAGGTCATCACCAGTTAGTAAATAAGCATTGCTTAAATTTTTTTCTAATGCAGCTGTCAATTGTTCAATATTTATTTCCAAAGCAGGGCTCGTTATCTATAATCAAGAATAGTGTTGCATTAAATTGAAATATTATCAATATTTGTATTAGTTAAATATAATAAAATATGTTTTAATGTTATTGCTGTTTATATTTTGATATGACGTTTATTTTAATAATGGTTGGGCCAATATTATGCAAATGATAGAGACACATAAGCTGTTTGAAATTATTAATAAAGTTGGAATGCTGAGTTTTTTTGATTTAGTAATAAATAGGCTAGAGAAAGACTTTTCAACTTGGGATAAATTCAGTCATGGCCCTAGGCATGCAACACATGTTCCAGATGGTGTTATTGAATTAATGCCAACTTGTGATGGTGAATATTATTCAGTTAAATACGTAAATGGTCATCCTAAAAATGTATTTGATAATAAGCCATGTGTTATGGCTCTAGGATTGCTAGCTAGAGTTTCTGATGGTAAACCTCTAATGTTTACCGAAATGACTTTTCTCACTGCAATTAGGACAGCTTGTACTTATGCATTAGCTGCAAAATTTGTGGCTAATAAGAACAGTTCAAAGTTTGGTATTATTGGCACCGGCGCACAGGCGGAATTTCAAATTTTAGCCTTTAGCCGTATATTTAATCTAACTACAGTTATTGGTTTTGATATAGATAGCAATGCCATGCTTAAAACTAAAGAAAATTTAGCACCGTATGGTATAAATTTCATTTGTGCTGAGAATATTAATGATGTAATACAAAATGCAGATATATTAACAACAGCGACTGCAGCCAAATCACATGAGATACTGATTGATCCTAAAGAAATCCCTGTAGGCTGTCATATTAATGCTATTGGAGGTGATTGTCCGGGCAAAACTGAGCTAGATTTAAAAAATATCGCAGCAAAAAATATTATAATTGAATATTTGCCACAAACTAAGATCGAAGGTGAAATACAACAACTAGATGATTTTAGTAATGTGATTGAATTGCATAAAATTATCAAAAACAATATCAATATAAGATCAAGTGCTAAAGATATTACAGTTTTTGATTCAGTTGGGTATTCTGTAGAAGATTATTCTATTCTTAGAGTATTATATGAGCTATGTTTAGAGCATAAAGTAATAACTACAGATAGTTATCTTCCGCTTACAGCAGACCCTAAAAATTTATTTTCAACTATAACAAAAGATTAATTTAAAATGAATATACTAACAAAATATAACTCGCCTTATTTAATGTGGTCTTTAGTTGTTGCGGTGCTGATATTTCAATTTATATTGCAATTTTCATCAATATTTATGGCCGAACCTATTGGTGCGTCTTTTAATTTAAGTGCGACCAAAGCAGGTTTTATGATCAGCTCATATTATTATGTGTATTGTCTATTGCAAATCCCTGCTGGATTTTTAACCGATAATTATGGCCCTAAATATTTTCTTATTTTTGGTTTATTAATTTGTGCGCTTGGTTGCTTTCTTTTTTCAAGCTCTACGGTTTTTTTATATGCGGAATTTGGTAGATTATTAATGGGTGGTGGATTATCTTTTGCATTTGTTAGTGTTGCATATATTACAGGCAAATATTTACCTAAAAGAATGTTTTCTTTTCTTATTGGGTTATCTGAATCATTAGCTATTATTTGTACGATTGCTAGTGAATTTTATATGGGAAGTTTTATTAATGAAATAGGTTGGCGGGTGTTTGTGATATATGCTGGCATTATTTCTATTATACTAAGTATATTAATATTTTTATTTATTCATGAAAAAAGTCCCATTAATAGAAATACGCATAGCGTGATGCATTTGAATGATATTTTTGATGGATTCATTCTGATGTTAAAAAAACCAGTAGTCTGGGCTAATGCTTTTTATGCTGGCTTTATGTTTTCTATTTTGACTACTTTTCATGCACTGTGGGCCAATCCTTTTTTAATTAGTGCCTACAAGTTAAACGCTGCAACTGCTTTACTATATAATATGCTAATATTAATTGGTTGTACGATTGGTTTTATATTTTTTGGTTGGTATAGTCAAAAAGTTAAGCATACAAAATATATAATGGTTTTGGCTGCCGCGTTGAGCTCACTATTATTTTTTGCAATTTTAAGTTTTATCCAAATGCCTCATATATTACTTGCTGTATTTTTATTTATGTTAGGTTTTTTATCAGGTATATATGTGTTATGTTTTGCTATTGCCTATAACCTAGCTCCTGCAGGTGTTGAAACTACTAGTGTTGGTTTTGCAAATGCAATTGCTATTATCACAGCCCCATTAATGCAGCCATTGGTGGGTTTTTTATTAGACACTGTATCTGATAATATGAAATTTCCTTATACTTTATTAGATTTTCAATTGGCATTAGTTATTTTTCCTATAGTGCTCATGCTTAGTGCGATTTTTGCTTGTTTCTTGCCGCATGCAGTAAAAAAATAATTTATTTTATTGCATAACTGTATTTATATAGCATAGCTATTCCTAATATCATAATTATTATTTTATGGTATTAGGGTAGTTTATGAAATTCAGCACTTTATTAGAAGCAGATTTAGCGAGCATAAATGGTGGGATTGATCTTTCATGGCATAATATAAAATCCAAATTAAATTATTTATTAGACACAAGAAATGTTATTTATCTAGATAAAGTGAATGCATCTTGGCAAAGCTTTATATCCTGCAATGCAAAAGATAGGAATAAAAATTTTAAAAATATATTAATATGTTTAGAGCAAGAAGAAGCTCTTCGTTTATATATATCTAAAACTTTATCTTTGTATCGCAACAAAGATATTGCGCCAGAAAATATGGCGAATTTTTTACAAGTTCAGCAAAATTTTAGTAAATTATTAGGTTGTGAAAATATACACATAGATAATATTTTATTATACGCTGAGTGGTTATTAGAATCTGTGCTATTAATTAAACAGCATGCTTTAAAAAAAATTAATGATGAAGAAAAGCAAAAGTCAGCAAATGCTGAGTCTGATGCTCTTATAATGCAAATTAAAGATTATCAGAGCACAGTTTGCACTAATATCTTAATAAGATTAGAGGTGATGGCTAAATATGGTGTTATCCATAAATTAGGTATGATGGCTATAGCTGATATTAATGGTGAGATCATTAATTTAAATAACTATAATCTTGATGTGTGGGACGAAAATAAATTTCAAAAATATTATTTATTTGTAATGCAGCAGGGTAATTGTGAACAAGTAGGGCAGCTAAAACAGTTATTGTTTGATTTTGGCACTATTTATATCAGAGCAGATAGTTATATGGCAGCATATCCTAAAATTTATACTAAAGATGAGCTGCTATTAGTAAAGCCATGGTTTGGTTGGTTGCGCTGGGGTGTTGCGGCTCGCTATAGCTTATTTGAACAAGGTTTTTTACAAATAGAGCTGAATACAAAAATAAAACTTGCTGAGAGCCGGGTAAAAAACTTTGAATATGAAAACATGCTGCGTATGCAAGATCGTATATATGATGGCTTAGGTGCGGTTCAAGCTGAGAAAGCCAGGGTGGGTAATGTCCAAAAATATTTGTGGCATTATTTATATGCTAAAGAATATGAATTATGTGAGCGCTGGCAAGTTTATTTGTTAGGAGTAAGTGTTAATATTCAAAAAACACAATTATTACAGTTACAAGAACTAACTGGAAATTACGATAGCATGTTAAGTTTAATGTTAAATAAAAGTTCTGTGTCAGTTTATGCTAGTGTTTTTCAATCATTATTATTAGCTAGTGATTCTGGATTACGGGTAATTGCTAACCAAATATATAACAATTTTTCTAAGTCGATCTTCATAGCTATAATGCAAGGATTGTTCAGGTATGATTTGCGGTCCAAACAATGCCTACAAGCTTTAAACAATTTTTTTGAGCATGATATAGCAGACGATGTGGCTAGTATTTTAGGTGTTAGCTATGATGATGCTAAGTTATTGTTTAATAGTTTGGGTAATATTGATGATGCAAAAGCATTGTTTGCACTAATTATAAAATATTTAACAGTAGATGATTATATTGCGCTATTGCGAGAATTTTTTACGGTAGAGATTGCTAGTAATGGTGCTTCTATAATAATGCAGGCATATTTAAATAGAAGGTGTGTTGCCGGTCACTTTATACCTAATACTGTGCTACAAGATTTACAAGTTCTTTGTGCTGATGGGGCTGTTTTAGTTAATCCTTATGTGGCAGATTTTAATATTACTGATAAATATTATGAGAAGTTAGAAACAATTTTATTGCAGGGGTATAAAAATAGTACCATTTTTCTTAAGGCTGTGAGTGGTGCTTTAGCTATGTACAACAATATGGTTCTTAGTTATAGGTTACGTTTACAGTTGGGGCAACAACTGGAGTCTCAGCTAAGAGTTGATTGTTTATATGATGCTGCCTATTTACCTATGATCTTAGAGTATGGCAAATTGGAAACTAAAAAGCAGTATTGCTTAGGTATATTTGAGGCCAAGTTATCAGCAATTTTCAGCCTAAACGCTAGCCTTATAGCTTGCAATTATTATGAAATTATAAAATATGATAATCAGTTTGGTGGCCTGCTAAAGTATGAGTTGCAGCAAATTTTGACAGAAAGATTAACTACTAATTATGCTCAGGCTTCTGTTATGGAGCTGAGACAGTTATTTACAGATATTGGCCCTGGTCACAGCATAATTACAAAATTAACGCTTAGTCAGCAAGAGCTTATTAATACTTTTATTGCTATGCAATTTGCTACTAGTTGGAGCTCATCTTCAAGTTATCTTATAGGTTTATTTGGTAGTGATAAAGTTAAGTCAAAATATTATTTAAAGTTAATTCGGGCTTTGGCAATCTATGTATCATATGACAAAGATCTGAAAGAGGCTTTGGCGTATTTAAAATTTTTAAGTGAAGATAGTTGTTATTACTGGCGATGTTTTGGTTTGCAAGATGCTAATATTAGCGAAGTGCTGAGCCATATTTCTTTTGTGATAGCTAGTATGAAGCATTTAGACGACCGCGTGGCTTTTTTAGATTTTATTTTTAGCAATCGGTATTTAGTTCAGTTTTATAAGCTAACAGAATTGCAGTTAGCTTGGGAGAATAAAAAATTATTACTAGTAGATCAGCAGCGGGTTAAAAGTTTATTAGCGAAATTAGTTGTTGCTACTCCTAACACAGTGTTATCAGCTCATAGTCATTTAGATGATTTATTAGAGGTGATTATATTATTAGAAAAAAATAATTTTGTTTTTCATGATGTTGAGTCTATGGCGGAAATAATATCTCAAGTTATCAGTTTTATATGGGAGTATTTTAGATTGTTAATAGAGCAAAGCATAATTAGTAATGATTTATCTGAGTTAATGAAATATAAAACACAAATTATAATAAAGTTAGCGCAGTATAAATTTTTAACTATTGAGCAGCAATATGAGCTAAAATTTTTAGCTTGGCTCGCAACTATGCAGCGTTATATTTTAAATAGTAATGTATATTTTTGGCATTTATCTCAAGGCATACAAAGCGGCGATATGAATTGTTTAAAATTATATTTATACTGGATAAATTATTACCCTAAGCAATATGCTAAAAAAATTCATGCAGTATTCTTGCCATATAAAAAATATATGAGTAGAGAAGGTCTTGTTAGAATGTTTTGTGAAAATATTGATAATTATCAGAGTGGTGAGGCCCCGTTTGCGGTTAGTGATGTTCCTTTTGTGGTCAGCGATTCTGAGCCACAGGTAGTAAACCCACATCTTAAGTTGCAACTTAGTATGGTTGCTGAATTAAAAAATATAGACTGTGAAAATATAGCGATTATCGAGCGTGAACGTGCTACAGATTCTTTAAATTATTTAATAGAATTTGCAGCTAGTGAGAAGGTAGAGGCTGAAGCTAGGGTTATACTCAATAAACTAGCTCCAGACTTAGTTACGAGTAATAGTTATAGCCCAAGTTTTTTTAGTTAATAAATAATATAGGAGGCCGAAATGCCAATAAAATCTAGTTACAAACCGGTGTTAGATGAGAAAGATTTTGCTGCGAAGATTCTACTAGAGCTTAATAAGCATGAACAAAAGCTTTTAGTTAAGAGCGATAAATTATCAGGTTTTGATTTGACTCTTACTAATGAGGTAAAATCTATTATTCGTTCTAATACTGATATTGGAGCAATGATTAATGCTGTAACAGTGTATCTGAATAGCGTTTGGTGTGTTAAAGATTATATTCCATCTTTATTTTGCAATCCTTTTTTAAGGGGGGAATTACTAATTGTTGTTGCTGAATTAGACAAAGATTATAAGATCCAATCTTTAACAGCAAATAATATAAAGTTAGCCGCTGAGGCTGATGCATTTGCAAAGCAGCAAGCCAAAAAAGAGCAGCAATTAAAATCCCAGACTGAGCTAAAGTTGAGCAATATGAAAAAATCTGCCTCATTAGATAAAAATCATTTAGAAAAAAGTGTTGAAAGCTTATCTGATGTTGTTAAGACTGAATTAGGCGGCCTAAAACAGTTGCTAGTATGCAAAGATGAAGAAATGAAAAGGCTTCAGGCAGAAAATACGCGTTTGTTGCAGTTAAGCTGTAGATTGCAAAAGCAAGCAGCTAGCAGTAGCAGTCCTAAATCAGCTCCAGCGGTTAGCTGATGCTATTGAGTTTTAGCTGCTCAATAATTGCGGGGGTGAGCCAAAAGCTGCGACACTGGAATATTTAACCCTGGGCCATGTGATCAAGCTACATGGGTAGACGTAGAAAAGCAATAGGGCGGCGGCTTACTCCTAGCTACAGCCAAGGCTAGCTAGGAGCTGTGGTTTTATAACCTTACAACATTGCCATGATGGTTATCTTCACCTGCCCCCAGCGCTCCCTGGTAGCCTTGAGTGCCTTGAGTAGAAGCCCCAGCAGCATGGAGAGGGTCGTCCCCAGTGGCCAGTGAATCGGCGGGGTTGGCGGCATAACCTGGCGGTGAATATTTATCCTTATTTTGGAAGAATGAAGTATTAGCCATAAATACTGCAGTATCAAATCTTTTTACAAAGTAGATAAAGTCGGAGGCCATAGGTTTATCGCTTCCAAAGTTATAATCTTTAATGTTTTGTTGGTGAGCTAAGACAAAGCAAAAGGCGCCAAAGCTGATAATAGCAGAAGCTATTTTTAATAACACTCCGCCTAGCGTTAAATTTACATATATTAGGCTGAGCATAATAATGCTTGCAAAAATTATGGCAGTTATTGATTGGTCGGGATTGTTTTCCTCATTATGCAATACCGTGGCAGTAAAGCTAATACCTATCGCAAAACTAATTAAACCTAAGCAGGCAAGAGTAATAAAATGATATGTGGATGCGCCAACAATTAGAATTGGCATTGACCCTAATGCTAATGCAAAAAATATTTTCCCAGCAATCGTATAAGCTAGCTCGGCGCTTCTTTTAGCCTTCGGGTCGGTTATTTGGCGTTGTTTGTGATCAATCTTATCGCCAGTTGGAAAAATATACTCAAGCTGGAGTAACGCATAAGTGCGTTGAAAGGAGGCGCTTGCTATAACGATGTTATAAATTTTTCGTAGTGATTCTTGTAAGAAATTAACAAAAGGATTAGCGACGTTATCTTTTAACCACTTAAATGCATGTGCTATGCCGGTTATAATAGGGTTAACAATATAATTCCATATAGCAGTAAATATAGCTGTTATAGCATTTTGTATAGGACTTAGAATCCGGTTATAAATAGGTTTTAATGCCCATTTAACAATAAAATCTTTTGCATAACTTATGGCTAATAACAATCTAAAGATTCTAGGGGATATATTTTGGTTATATAATGATTTAATTTTTTTCCATGCGGCTATTATATTTTTTTTTATATTTTCTTTTATGCTCATAAAAAACCTTGATATTATTGAGAATAATTCTATTTTATATGATAGTTATAGAATAGTCAAAGTTTACTCTATAACTAAAAAATAGCTAGATATGCCGCGCCTAACTTCAATTAAAGCGCTACTATCGGTAATATTGGCTATATCATCTAAATTTGTAACCTTTTGTTTATTGATTTTAGTTATAATGTCGCCTTTGCTTAGTCCCGCAAGCCAAACCTTGCTGCCATTTTTAACCTCTGTTACCATCAGGCCAGATATTCTTTTTGAATGTGAATCTATAGCATCAAAATTTATTAAAGTTAGGCCTTCAAACATGTTTTTGTTATCAATATGTTTGATATCTCCTATGGTGACTTGTTTTTGTACCGCTTTCCTATTTCTCTCTATTGTCATATTAATAGTGGTGTCTTTGCGCAATACGCTAACATAACTTTTAGCTTCATCTGCAGTATAAATTTCAAGATCATCTATTTTAGTTACAATATCACCTTGCTTTAAGCCTGCTTTTTCTGCGGCAGAATATTTTGCTACTGAGTTAATTATAGCGCCATGATCAGTTTTAGACTTAAGTGCTATAGCCAGATTAGGTGTTAGTTCTTGTAGTGTCACACCTAACAGGCCACGCTCTACATTGCCATATTTAAATAGCTGCTCTACAATTTTCATCATCATATCTGAGGGTATTGCAAAACCTATACCAATATTTCCCATGCCATTTCTTGATAATATGGCAGTGTTAATTCCAACTAACTCGCCACTTTCATTAACAAGGGCTCCACCTGAACTGCCTGGGTTAATAGGGGCGTCGGTTTGAATAAAGTCATTGGTGCTACTGGTTGTGTTGCGGTGAAGTCCGCTTACTATGCCAGATGTTACAGTTTGTTGTAATCCAAATGGATTGCCAATTGCAATAACTGGATCGCCAACAATCATGTCACTAGATTTCCCAATATTAATTTTAGTTAAATTTTTTGCTTTTATTTTTAATACTGCTAAGTCGCTGCCTACATCTTCACCAATAGCTTTGGCTAAATATTCACTGCCACTTTTTAATTTTACTAAAATTGTACTAGCATCATGTACTACATGTGAGTTGGTTACAATTAGGCCTTTATCTGAGTCTAAGATTACCCCAGAGCCGAGTTCAAACATGTGTTTGTCTTGCTGTCCATGTTTATTATCTATTACTATATTGGGGGGTGATATTTTTTCAACTTGAATGTTTACAATAGCAGGGGTTGTTTTTTCTAGCATGAGGCTAATATTACTGTTGTTATGTGCAATTGTTGTAATGCTTATAATTAATATTAGTGATTTTTTGAAATAAGATGATATTCTCATGCTGTCTTCCTTTACAAATAAAACACTATTATAGCAAAAAATAATATTAGTTGCTATCTAGTTAATCATCTTTCCATATGCAGGTTATTATTCTTCCGCAGGCTATACTTTCTTTACGGGCAGAAAAAAATAAATCATTATCACATGCGGTGCAAAATGCTGTTTCATATATTTGGGTGGTACTATGCTTGCGTAATATGAGTTTGCAGGCTTTTTTCAAATCAAAGGTGGTTTTTTGATTGATATTTTGATTAAAGCAGCTGCTAAAAACGAGGTCCTTAGTGGTAAATAGCTGTTCTAACTCATTTGTGACAGCATAGCAGTTATTACAAATACAAGGTCCAATCCAAGCCATGATGTTTTTAGCTTTAATTTTAGATAAAGTTTGCTCAATTACGCCACTAGCAATGCCACGCCAGCCGGCGTGAATTGCAGCTACAAATGTGGCTGAGGCATCAGTTAATATTATAGGTACACAGTCTGCAGTAACTACGCAGCATGCAGCCTTGCTATTAAAGCTAATAGCCGCATCAGCATGGGGTAGGCCACTCTGATCTTCAGCTATAATGCAGTTGTTAGAGTGGGTTTGCCTTAGCCAGGTTACTGGCTTGGGAATGATGTCTGCTAGTTCGGCCTTGGTGTTATCCATATATTGATTATCATTCAGTGATGCTATATTTTGGTTTCTTAGCGTTGTGATAGCTTTTATGTTACTAGGAGCGCTCCAAGCAGGAGTTATATGTTTTATGCGGAATTTATGTTGCATATTTTGATCTAGGATTAAATTTTCTCAGTGGTTAACAACTCTATCAGGCTTGCAAAATCTTCAGGATATGGGGCTGTAAAGCTTAGGGCTTGCTTTGAAACCGGGTGCACAAATTCTAATTTATAAGCATGCAATGCTTGTCTCTTGAAATTGCTAATAGTGCTAGCTAATGCTAGCGGCACTCCTTTTGGTAATATGCCTCGACCATAAGTTCTATCGCCTAAAATGGCGTGCTTGATATGCTGCATATGTACTCTAATTTGGTGAGTTCTGCCGGTTTCTATTATTATTTGGAGTAGGGTATGTGATTTATATTTTTGTAATACTCTATAGTGGCTGATTGCTTCCTTGCCTTTCTCATTGATAGCCATAATTGTACGATGCTTAAGATGTCTTCCAATCGGGGCATCGATAGTGCCTCCGACAATAACATTACCATTTACCATGGTGTGGTATGTTTTTATCATTTCTCTTTGTTGTATCTGGGTCACTAAGTGGTGGTGGGCTACTATTGTTTTTGCAACAACTAAAATTCCACTAGTATTTTTGTCTAATCTATGCACAATCCCCATGCGAGGTATGGTTGTTAAATTATTGTCATAATATGCAAGAGCATTTGCGAGTGTACCGTTGCTTTGGCCTGCTCCAGGGTGCATGGTTAGGTTGCTGGGTTTGTTAAGCACTAAAATATCATGGTCTTCAAATATAATATCTAGGGTAATATTTTCCCCATGCCAGTCAGAGCAAACTGTTGGCGCTGGAACTATAACGGATATGCTATCTTTATAGCATATTTTAGCATTATTCTTTGTAGTTATGGCTGCGTTTACGCTAACTTTGCCATCGCTGATCCATCTAGTTATGGTGCCTCGGCTAACATTATTAAATATTTTTGCCAAATATCCATCTATTCTTGAGCTATCTGTTTGAGAAACACTAAATTTTAGGGGGTGGTCGTTATATTCCATAATAGTAGTAATGTACTACAAAATATTATTAAATGCACTAGTTGGCTTTGTTATTCTTGTGCTGCTTGTCTCTATGCTCGAGTACCATGCGATTATCTAGCTATTTAAAGTTATTTAGTGCTGCTTTTTTATTCTGGGTATATTTTATTCTGGGTATATTTTATTCTGGGTCTATAGTAAAAGGTTATAATCAGTGAGCACAGGCAATTAATCTCTGCATATTGTATGTTTGGCTTTAACTTGACATCTGTTAGTTGATTTTAGTGGTTTATAATAGGTATACTTTATCTTTAAGATTAAAGCAGGGTATAGACGATGAGAGCATATAGATTATTAATAGCCTTAATTGCCACAATGGTGCTTGTTATTAGTTGCAGTGCTGTACCAGAAGAAGATGAGTTTGCAAAAATTAGCAAAGCTGACATGCTTAAAGTTGGTAAAGAGCAGCTAGAGAATAAGCATTACAATTTAGCTTCAGAATATTTTGCTCAGCTGAATAAACGATATCCATTTGATGAAAATAATGAAAATAATCGTATCTACGGTTTATATAGTTATTTTATGGATCAAAACTATGAAATGAGTTTTGCTGAAGCGGAGCTCTTATCAAAATCTTATCCGCAGAGTAGTAATGCTGATTGGGCTTTGTTTATGCAAGCTTATAGCTTATATAGCCAGTCACGTAATTGGGTGCAAGAAAAAATGCAATCTGATCCATCTAGAAATGATGTGAATAGGATGTTTGTTGCTTACGATATTTTGCAAAAGATTGTAGATAATTACCCAGGTAGCGTTTATGTTGTGGCAGCGGTTGATTTGCAAAATAAAAGTAATGCCATTTTAGCAGAAAAGCAATTTTTAATAGCTGAGTATTATTTTCAGAAGGGCCTTTATGTTGCCTCATCAATTAGGGCAAAAGAGCTGATAGAGAATCACTCCGAGAGTTGTTTCATGCCTGGTGCGTTGTCTTTATTAAAGCAGTCATATGGTAAGCTCGGACTACATGAATGGGAAAGTGATGTCGATGCTGTTATAAAACTTAGCAAAAATAACTAAGTTCTTAAATAAATATAGCAGCTAAAACATTTCTATTATCCATGGCCAAAATATTATAGGTTTTGGCTGCTGCAACCGAAGACATTATTTCATAGCTAATTTTATGCTTAATTAATTGTTGTAGTTTCTCTGGGCTCAGCATTACAGTCTTTGCGCCTGTTCCAATAATAAGAGTGTCTGGTGCGCATGCTATGATGTTGTCTAAACTCAGGTTTATTGCTGCTATGCTACTAATGTGCCAAGAGATTATATTAGTTGGGGTAATTAAAAAGCTAGCTGTATGCTGCTCTTTATTTACTGTAAAGCTACTTGTGCCATAGCTGCTAATTAAATTAATTTCACTGTTAGAGTTAAGGTTTAGTTCCATATCTGGGCTCCATTTAAGTTATAATATAGCTTAAATAACGATATATTTCAAACTTTCTTATTCATACTTTAACATGCTGTTTTTTGATTAAATTGATTCATTACAATTTGATAAGATAATAAAGTATTTTAAATATAGTTATCTGTTGTAGAGCTATAAAAAACAGCTGTTTATTTTTTAATTTTTTTGTTATAATGTATTAATGTTGTTACAAAGAGTAGGTTGTGCATAGTACGGATAGCGCAGAGGCAAGAACAGTTCATAAAATCACCGATTATAAAAAACCAGATTTCAATATTACAGCGGTCGAGCTTGAATTTAACTTGGGTGAAGACATCACCATTGTCAAATCTAAGTTAGCGGTAGTTAGAAATAGTCATGCTGAGCGCACAGCGCCGCTGATATTATTTGGTGAAAACCTAACTTTAATTGATATTAGTCTTGATGGTGTAGCTCTACCTTTATCTTCTTATAATGTAACTAATGCAGATTTAACTATTGCTGCAGTTCCAGATAACTTTGCGTTAGAGATTACAGTGAGTATTAATCCTAAAGCTAACACTAGCTTAAATGGTCTTTATGTAAGTGGTGGCAATTTTGCAACTCAATGTGAGCCGCATGGTTTTAGATGCATTACTTATTATTTAGACCGACCAGATGTATTATCAAAATTCAAAACGAAAATTATTGCAAATAAGGCAAAGTATCCACAATTGCTATCAAATGGTAATTTAGTTGAGAAAGGCGAGGTGGGCAATGGCGATCATTTTGCATGTTGGGAAGACCCTTCACTCAAGCCTTGTTATTTATTTGCTCTGGTTGCTGGCAACCTAGATGTAGTTAAAGATAGCTTTACCACCATGAATGGTAACGATGTGGCCTTGCAGGTATATGTTGAAATTGGCAAAAAGAACCAGGCAGAATTTGCGCTAAAAGCTTTAAAAATGTCTATGGAATGGGATGAAAAAACATATGGCAGAGTTTATGATTTAGATATTTATATGATTGTGGCAGTAAGTGACTTTAATTTTGGGGCTATGGAAAACAAAGGCCTTAATATTTTTAACGACCAGTATGTGCTGGCACATAAAGATTTAGCAACTGATGCTGATTATGAAGGCGTGCTGGGAGTAATAGGGCATGAGTATTTTCATAATTGGTCTGGTAATAGGGTGACTTGTCGAGATTGGTTTCAACTTAGCTTAAAAGAGGGCTTAACCGTATTTAGAGATCAATCTTTTAGTGCTGATATGACCTCAAAAGCCGCAGTCAGAATAGCAAGTGTAAACACTATTCGAGGTGTGCAGTTTGCTGAAGATGCAGGGCCAATGTCGCACCCTGTGAAGCCACAGTCATATGTATCTATGAATAATTTTTACACCACCACAGTATATAACAAGGGCGCAGAGCTAGTTAGAATGCTGCAGACCATACTAGGTGCTAAGGTATTTTTTGAGGGTATGGATATTTATTTTGCAAAAAATGATGGCTCAGCAGTCACCACCGATGAGTTTGTGGCTGCGCATGAAGAGGCCTCTGGGCTTGATTTAACTCAGTTTAAGCTTTGGTATTTGCAAGCGGGTACGCCTGAGGTTTCAGTTAGATCAGACTATAATGCTGAGAAGAAAGAGCTAGCTATAACTTTCACCCAAAGCTGTAGTCAAAATGCTAACTATGTACCTATGCATATTCCTATTAGCTTTGGCTTATTGAATAGTGAGGGTAGAGAGCTAGCTATTAATTACAATAACTTTAATTCAGGTAGTAATGCCAATGTTATGCATTTGACTGAAAGTTCGCAAACAATTACGCTGCAAAATATTAAGCAAAAACCAGTGTTATCCTTGCTTAGGAACTTTTCAGCTCCTATCAAATTAAAATATGCAGAGACGCTAGAAAATCTAATTACGATTATGCGTTTTGATACTGATAGCTTTAATAGATATGATGCGGCAAATAAAATAACAGAAACTATTTTAATTAGTAGCTATGAGGCGAAAATAACCGGGCCAAGCTATGAGCCCCCAGCAGAGTTTTTAATAGCGTTAGAGGCAGTGATTAAAGATAACAGCATAGATAGTGGTTTAAAGAGTAATTTGTTAACTATGCCTAATTTAAAAGCTTTAATTATGCAAATAACAGAAGTTAGAGTTGATGTTTTGGCTAGTATTTTTAGTAATTATAAAAAATATCTGGCGCAAACCTTTAGTGATGCTTGGCAAGAACTATATGAGATTAATAATATTACTGTAAAATATGAGTTTAATAGTGGTGATGTTGCGGCTAGAAAATTAAAAAATATAGCGCTGAGTTATTTAGCTGCTGTGCCGAATAATAAAAATTTAACTAGTATTACAAGTCAGTTTGAATCTGCAGATAATATGACCGATAAAATAGCTGCATTAGCTGCGATTAATGACCATGATTCTGAGATTAGGCAACAATTATTTGCAAAGTTTTATGATGAGTATCAAAATCATCCTCTTGTGATAGATAAATGGTTTAGGCTGCAGGCTCTCTCTACCTTGCCTGAAACTTTTAGCCTTGTCACAGGTTTGATGTCGCATCCAGCATATGATGCACATAACCCAAATAGAGTTAGATCGCTGCTAGGAGCTTTTTCTGGCGGAAACTATAGCTGTTTTCATGATGATAAAGGCCTAGGTTACGCTCTACTAGTTGATAACATTATTAAAATAGATAACTATAACCCACAACTTGCCGCAAGATTATTAGAGCCATTATCGCATTGGAGATTTTACGATAAAGAAAGGCAGCAGCTTATTTTACATAGCTTGCTCAAAATAACAAAAGCAAGTGGCTTGTCAGATGATTTATATGAGGTTGCTAGTAAGGCTGCAGCAGCTTAAGATTTTTCATTTTTCTGCATTTGGCTTTGTTGCATAGCTCCAAGTCCTATGTGTATTATTGATGAGTTACATCCTACTTGCGTCTTGTTGCTGCCATGTGGATGCCTCTCCTGCCTACGTGCTGTGGCTTTGACCTCAGTATCTAGGGTTAAATATACCAATTTTTCAGCTTATCGCTCTACTCCAAAACTATGACTTTCAAAACAATGTTAGGTGTTATTATTTAATACTTTTCTGGATGCAACCGTAGCAGGGCGTAGGCGGTGAGTGACTAGTGTGGGCGAAGAGTAGCAGCGGGCTAAGTTTTTTTAAAGCATGCAATATAGTTAGTACTAACATCTTCGGATAAATAAAATTTGTCAGCTATAAGTTTATATGAAATGCCAGCGTACCCAATAAATTCTAATTGGCATTCAGCTGCCATTTTAATAAGTTCAGAGGGCTTAATAAATTTATCGTAGCTATGTGTGCCTTTTGGAATGATTTTTAGCAGGTATTCTGCGCCTATCACTGTATGAGCATAAGCCTTTATATTTCTGTTTATGGTAGAGATAAATATTATGCCGCTTTTTTTTGCAAGTGCAGCGCAGCTTGCAATTGTTCCAGAGGGGTTAGGTACATGCTCTATTAGTTCTAAGCAAGTGATAACATCATATTTTTTGGTATTTTGTTGCATCCATGATTCTGCTGTGGCCTCACTATATGCTATGCTTAAATTGCTAGATTTAGCGTGGTCTTTAGCGCAAGTAATGGCTTCCTTACACATATCAATGGCCGTAACCTTTGCTCCGCTTTTTGCCAGAGATTCTGAAAGTATACCGCCGCCACAGCCGATATCTAATGCTTGCTTTGCATTTAAATCCACATGCTTATTAATAAACTGCATTCTGAGTGGGTTAATTTTATGGAGTGGTGCGGCATCGCCGTTTAGATCCCACCAGTTATTTTGATACTGAGCAAATTTTTTCAATTCTTGTTTATCATAGTTATTATGCATAACTATGATGGTTTTTGTACTAGCACAATGGCGACATCACTAGTTGCTGATATTGGGAATTTGCTTTTATTAGCTCTATACATTGATGAGCTGATAAAGTTTATTAATGCTTGTTTAAATTTAAAGCCATTATTCATATAAGATGCAGCCCATCCAGAATCTATAAGATAACTTCTAATATCGACATCGTTAGCAAAACTTATTTCTTTATTATATAATAAAGCTGATTGAATTGAAGCTGTGTCAGGAATAATGTCGTTTGTTAAGTGATCGATAGAACTCGGTATGTATGCTTTCTCAATGCTAGAGTTTGCACCCAGTATTTTTGATGTTTTTACAAAGTACTTGGTTCTCAGTTCATGTAGGTTGCATTTTGTAGTAGTGATAATTGATAAAAACCCGCCAGGCTTTAACATTTCTAAAGATTTTAAAATGCTCCACTCAGAATCTACAAAGCACATCACATAATGTGCGAGTATCAGGTCTTGTGAGTTGGGCTCTATATTGTCACCAATATTTTTGAGGCAGTCATTTATAAAGGTGTTTTGGTTGCCTATTTTTTCTTTCGTAATAGCTAGCATATTTTTTGAAGCATCATTTGCAGTAAAAGCAGCATTTGGATATTTTTGTTGTAGCTTTGCCAAAATATTGCCTGTTCCAGCTGCAATATCTAATACTTTAGGATTTTCTGTCTGTAGGTGCTTGGTGATTTGTTCATAGGCCAAGGCACTTGTTTCAGTATAAATATTGCCGTAATCGTTATCATATTCAGTTGCAACAGAGTCGTAATATTTTTTTGGTATAGTACTTAGTCCTAATTTCTTTTTTAGATTAATCACTTGCTTTTATGCTCCTAACTTATTTTGTGCGCAAAACTCTATGGTTTTATCTATTGCGCTATTTAATGCTATAATGTTGGTTAACAGGCAAGATTCCTTTGCTTCGTATGCTGCAGATAAACGATCTAATTGTGTTTTGATGCTAGGGGCTACACAAATAGCGCATGCACCAAATATTTTATGAATTATTTTCCCCATTGTCTCTCTGTCTTTATGTTGTTCGGCCTGCAGCAAATCTTGTTTAAAATCAGGCAGTTCTTCAAGAAACAACTCGATTATTTGTAAGGCTATGTCCTGTTTATCAGCACTTATTTTTGTGGTTGCAACAAGATTGATAAATTCAAGATTTTCATTAGTAATATTATTCGTCATACTCATAATCCAGATTATAGCATAAAATAACTGCTAGTTTTAGTTAAAATGTTTTGTAAAAAGGTTTTTTTGATGGTTTTTTTGATATTAAAGACATTATGTGATTTTAAAAGTTTAAGTATAGTGTCATCGCTAGTGGTGATTTCATCTATTAAATTTAGCTCTATTGCATCTATGGCATGCCAAGCTCTACCGGTCGCAACTTTATCAATGTTAATATTTGGCCGATATTTTATTACAAAATCTGTAAATAGTTTGTGAACTTCTTCTATTTGTTCTTTGGCATTTTTTCTGTCTTCATTAGTATTTTCACCAAACAAAGTTAAATTACGTTTTTGGTTGCCAGCAGTAATTTGCTCAAAATTAATTTTTTTATCTTTTAAAAACTTATTTAAATTCGGTAGTTGCAATATAACTCCAATTGAGCCAATAACTGCAAATGGAGCTGCAACTATTTTATTTGCAACCACAGCCATTAAATAGCCGCCACTTGCAGCCATTTTATCAACACAGACTGTCAGTTTTATATTGTGCTTTCTTAGTCTTGCAAGCTGTGATGCTGCTAGACCATAGTCATGTACGCATCCACCTGGGCTTTCTAATTTTAATACGACTTGATCATGCTCTGCTGCAACTGCTATTATTGCTGATATTTCTTCTCTTAACGAAACAACTGCAGAAGCTCTTAAGTCGCCTTTAAACTCGAGTACAAAGATTTTGTTATTCTGGATATTTTTTTTGCTGACTTTTTTGGCATCTTTGCTGTATTTTTTATACTCAGTTTTATCGAGTATCTTTTTATACACCTGGCTTTTAATCTCTGCAAGGCTGTCATTAACTTTAGTTACTTCTATATTACTGTTATTTGTTTTATTAGCTTGCTTAGAAGTTGCAATTTTTGTAATTATTAATAAAATTGCTGCAACTATAGTTATAGTTTCTAATAAAAACACCAAGTAGCTTGCCCATAGATCACTCACAATTAGCTTCCATCAGCTTCTGGCATGCTCATGCCAATAGCATGAAAGCCATTATCTACATGAATTATTTCGCCGGTGATGCCTGAGGCTAGGTCAGAGCAAATAAATGCGCTGGCATTACCTACTTGTTCAGATGTAACATTCTCGCGCAGTGGGGTAGTATTTTTATTATAGTCTAGCATTTTCTTAAATGATGATATGCCAGAGGCCGCCAAGGTGCGAATAGGCCCTGCAGATATAGAGTTAACTCTAATTCCGTGTGGCCCCATGCTGTTAGCTAAGTATCTAACGGTTGCTTCTAAACTCGCTTTGGCAGGGCCCATAGTATTATAGTTAGGAAATACTCTAGTTGAGCCTAAATAAGTTACGGTCATAATAGATCCGCGGCTTTTCTTCATTAGTGGCATTGATTCTTTCGCAAGGGCAGCTAGAGAGTAACTGCTAACATCATGTGCTATCTGAAAGCCTTCTCTAGTTACTGATTCAACAAAGCTACCTTGAAGTTGGTCTTGTGGAGCAAAGGCAACTGAGTGTACTAAAATATCTAATTGGCTCCATTTACTATCTATAGTTGCAAACATAGCTTTAATTTCATCATCACTTGTGACATCGCATGGTACAATAAAATTAGCCCCTAAAGTATCTGCTAATTTTTGAACTCTTGCAGCTACGCGTTCGTTTTGATAGCTAAGAGCTACTTCAGCCCCTTGTGATATCATAGCTTTAGCTATGCCATACGCTATAGATTTATTGCTAACAACGCCAACGATTAATGCTTTTTTATTTTGTAACATATTTTGCCTTAAAACCTAGATAATAAACTTTTTAATTATATCATTTCATATGTTGTTGTCTACTCATAAAATAAAGCTTTGATGGTTAAATATTAGCTAAATACTTGTAAGTTATTATTTTTTAATAATAAAACCGCATGGACATCTTGCTTTTTTCTTGGTGGGTTTTATTCTGTTATTTTTGTGAGATATATCTCAAATACTCATAATATTTGCGCCAGAGTACAAAATCATCTTCTAATTAAAGTGTTTAATAATAATAATTTTTTATGAAAAATATTTTTTGATGTTTATTTCGCTCTATAACTTCTTTTTTTATAAGTCATTGTTTAAAAATCATAATTTGTTATTATTAATATGTCTCGTAGGAAAGGATTTCTACGGATTGGCGCTGAGCTCATGGATGAGCTTGCAACAAATGAGTTGCCGCCGAGATTTTTAGAATAAGGATGTTCTAAAACTGGTTCGCTGTAGCTAAGGGAGTGAGGTTTTGGGTCAATGCTGAACAGGATGTTTGGCTTAGCAGGCAAGGATGCCAACGCGGCCTTTAACCTTAACTTTTTTAGTTATACTATTTATACAAGGATATGTGTTATGTTTTTTATGGTATATTTGACAATTTTTTTCGCCTCAGTTGTTCTACTTTCAAACTTTAAAGAAACAAGGTTAGTTAGGGTTAAAAACAAATAAGTTTTTTGCTAGGCCTCAACTTTATCAGGACTTAAGCTGTCTCTAGTTCGCTTATAGCTGCAGCAGTAACGGCACTGCTTACTTTTTCTTTAAGTCTAAAGTCAATAGGCTTTGGTAAGATATAATTCTTGCCAAAAGTCCAGCTAGTAGTGTCTGTATAGAGCTTTTTAACTTCTGCTGGCACAGCTTCTTTTGCAAGATCTGCAATTGCAACAGTTGCAGCTTTCATCATATTAAAGGTGATGTGTTTGGCCTTGGCATCTAAGGTTCCTCTGAATATGTAAGGGAAGCATAGCAAATTATTAATTTGATTTGGGTAATCGCTTCGTCCGGTAGCAATAATTGCATCAGTTCTGGTTGCAAGTGCAGTTTCATATGCGATTTCAGGGTCGGGGTTAGATAAGGTGAAGATGATAGGGTTGTTATTCATTTGCAGCAACTCTTGTGGGCTAACTATGTCAGATCCAGCAAGTCCAATTAAAACATCAGATCCAGCAATGGCATCGGCTTGGCTACGTTTAGTGGTAGTTTGGGCAAACATGCGCTTGTATTCATTGAGGTCAGTTCTATCGCTATGGATTACGCCCTTACTATCTGTTAGTAGGATGTTTTCTTTTGTTGCGCCTAACTGAACCAGGAATTTCATAGATGCTATGCCGGCAGCTCCAGAACCAATACAGGTTATCTTAACGTCTGCTAATTTTTTATTTTGGATTTCAAGTGAATTAAGTAGTCCTGCTGCAATTGATATGGCAGTGCCATGTTGGTCATCGTGAAATACTGGGATATCTAGCTGTGCTTTTAATGCATCTTCGATAATAAAGCAATCAGGGGCTTTAATATCTTCTAAATTAATACCACCAAAAGTTGGGGATATATTTGCGACGGTTTTTATAAATTCGTTTACATCGCTGCAGTCTATTTCAATATCAAATACATCAATATTAGCAAATCTCTTTAATAGGGCAGCTTTGCCTTCCATAACTGGTTTGCTAGCTAGAGCACCTAGGTTACCTAGGCCTAAAATTGCACTACCATTAGTTATAACGCCTACTAAATTACCCTTTGAGGTAAATTCATATGCTTTGCTTTTGTCTTTTGCAATTTCTAATACAGGCTCTGCAACACCAGGGGTGTAAGCAAGAGACAAATCATCCTGAGTTTCAGTTGGTTTAGTGATTTGCATTCCGACCTTCCCAGGGGTAGGCATCGCGTGATATGCTAGAGCTTTTGATGAGTATTTTGAAGTTGACATAAAATCCTGCTTGATATTAGTATTACATAAATAGAGATGTTATCTTATATCGATCTCTATAGCAAGCTGCGTAGAAGATATTGAGCTAGAAAAATTTAAGCAGCGGCCACTGTTAAAAATGCAATTAAGTTTGCCATTGGCCAGAATGAGCATCCAGAATGAGCATCCAGAATAACCATCCAGAATAACCAGCCAGAATAACCAGGACGTAATTATGACAACTATTTTAGCTTTAGATACCACAACAACTAATTGCTCAGCAGCATTGATGTGTAATGGTGAGACTTATCAAGAACTATCAACTATGCCGCGTGTGCATAATGAAAAAATTCTTCAAATGGTTAATAATGTATTGCAAAAAGCGCAAATAACAATGCAGCAGCTAGATTATCTCGCGCTTAGCATTGGGCCGGGCTCGTTTACGGGGGTTAGGCTTGGGGTAAGTATAGCTCAAGGGCTAGCTATGGGGGCAAATCTTAAAATTATTCCTGTTTCAAGCTTACATGCTGTTGCCCATAACCTGTCACAAAAAATTGATACTGGCCAGATAGTAGTTGCTTTTGATGCCAGAATGCAGCAAGTTTATTGGAGTAGCTATGACCTTAAAGACGTCTATTTGCAGCGTAAAACCCCAGATCAGTTATCAAACCCACAAGATCTAGCGCTATCCGGGGAATTTTATGCTACAGGGGATGGTTTTTTGGGTTATGAATCATGCTTTGATGCAAAACTTAATTACAAATATATTGCTTTAGAGCCGAATAGTAACCCCAAGGCTAAGCATGTTGCGGCTATTGCAGCAAATATGACAGCGAATGCTATTGCAGCTTTGGAGCTAGAGCCAGTGTATCTGCGCAATAATGTTGCACAAAAATCTTAAATTAGGTTGTTATTATTTTGGGCCTTTATTGCCAGCTCCTGGCTTGGGGTCTGTAGCTCCTAGGTTACTTTCACTCTTATAAATGCAACTACTTGCTGCTGTAAATACTGAAGCGCATGCGGCAGTGGTGCCATTTATAACTCTTGATATGTTGTCTGTGCTGAAAGTTCCGGTGAGCATGCCCCAGCATGTTTTAACTAGGGTTATTGCAGCCTTTCCAGTTAGGCTTGATACATGCCCCATCATATGCCAAAAACTAAGGCGCTCTAGATTTAGATTAACGCCAAAACATTCGCTAGATGCTAGCTCGCTTTTTTCAATATAAAGCCCGCTTCTAACTGCTTCATCAGCGCAGCCATAAAGTGTTATAGAGGCTAGAATGACAACTGCAAGCGAGCTTGCTATCATCTCAAAAGTTAGGTGTGGGCTTAACAAAAATAAGAATGATGCATTTAACAAGGCTGCAGCTAGGGTTATGGTTGCAACAATTATTGCAAGGCCGCATAGCAAGGTTAAAAACTTATTAGTGTCTTTAGAATATAAATTATAAAAGCCAGTGCATAAGCTAGCAATTCCGAGTAATAAGGTGGCATTAGTGATGAGGGTCAGATTACTTATGGCTACAATTGGTGCTACTATAGCTAATGCAAGCGCCAATATGGTTGAAACTGCCATAAAAAACAATAGGTTAAGTTGCGGCCTGGGTGCTGCATATAGCATATATGCAATGGTGATAACTATAACGCAGCTAGAGGCAATAATAAGCATGTTGGGAGCAATAAATGGTATGCTGATTGCGCCTATAAGTTTTGCAATAACGCCAATTATTGTAAGTGATATTCCTAGCAAAATAGGTGCAAGAATCTCTATTTGATTAGCTTTGTCGTTATCGAGTAAGGTATACCATTTCATTAATGAAACATGCCTTAATAGCGGCGCGGTAAGAAATAACATAATAGGGTAAATAACATAACCAAATATGCTAGGCACACTGGCCAAAACATAACATAAGATTGCAAGCGCAATAACACATAGCATCGATATCTGGTTTGGGTTTAAAGTATGTAGCGCAGTGAGCTGTCGAACCCTAAAAAATAACTTTTTTGGCCACCATAAATTATAATATTTGGTTGAGTTCGCTTCTAATATTGCGTCATTTTCTGATATTTTTTGTGTCTCTATATTAATTTTTGTATAGCTTACAAATTCATAGCCGTAGCTTTTATGTATAAGTTGCATATATATTTTTTCTAGCTCTTCATATTCCTTTGTATCTAGCTTATAGCCAGTGGAGCCTTCTGGTGAGAGCTTTTCGATGCTCGCCATTAGTTTTTGTTTTTTTTGTTCTGCTGTTGGCCAAAGCCACTTAGTTATAGATTTCATACTAATACCCAAAAAAATATATTCATGGTAGTATACTTTATTTCTGTAGCGAACAAAAGCTATTTTTAATTATTCTTGTGAGTTTCTGCTTTTAATTTATGAATAAAATCAAGAGCCTGCATTGGGGTAAGGTTGTTTGGGTCTGTTGTTTTTAGCATTATTAATACGGGGTTATGGCTGTTTTGGGGCGCGCTAGGCTCATCTTTAGGTTTTCTTGGGGTGTTATGGCTAGAACTTGCGATAGCCATAGCATTACGATAAACACTATTCGGTATGCCAGCTAACTTTGCAACATTAAGACCATAGCTAGAGCTTGCGGCTCCGGCTGCAACTTTATGCAAAAATATTATGTTATCTTCGTATACAGAGGCAGTAAAATGGATGTTAAGGATATTGTCATGGTTGTCAGCAAGTTCTTTTAGTTCAAGATAGTGGGTCGCAAATAGGCATAACGCTCCTATTTTGGCTAAGTGTTCTGCTGTGGCCCATGCAATTGCCATGCCATCACTGGTGCTGGTTCCTCGGCCAATTTCATCCATAAGGATCAAAGATTCTGGACAACAGTTATGCAAAATATTAGCGGTTTCAGTCATTTCAACCATAAAAGTTGATTTGCCATTGGCAATGTCATCTGCCGCTCCGATCCTAGTAAATATTTTTTTTATAGGGCCGATATTGGCGCTATCTGCAGGCACAAATGAGCCAATGTGGGCTGCGATCACTATTAGTGCTGTTTGGCGCATGTAAGTTGATTTTCCGCCCATATTGGGGCCGGTAATTATCTTTAATGATTGCTCTGGGTTAAGTGTAGTGTCGTTGCCAATAAAGTCATTCTGACTGTTCGCTTCTATAACGACATGCCTGCCATTTATAATATTAATGCCTGGAGTAGAGCTGAGGCTTGGTCTCACCATGTTTAAGGAAATAGCGCGCTCAGTGAGGTTAGTTAATAAATCTATACTAGCAACAGCATGAATAGTTTGCTGTAGTTTTTTAAGGTCTAGAAGTAGGTTTGCTACTAAAGTTTGATAAAGTTCTTTTTCTAAGTTTAGTGCTTTGCTTTGTGCGCTTAGGGCTTCGCTTTCATATTCTTTTAGCTCTGGAGTGATATATCGTTCAACATTTTTTAAAGTTTGGCGCCTAGTGTAGCTATCAGGAACTTTGCCACTGTTAGCTTTGCTAACTTCAATATAGAAGCCATGTACCTTATTGTAACTAATTTTTAAATTATGGATGCCGGTATTTGTGCGTTCTTTAGCCTCTAAGTTGCTTAAGAATTCAGCAGATGAATTTACTAAAGAGCGCAGTCTGTCTAGTTCTTGATCAAAGCCGGGTTTAATAACACCACCATCACGAATAAGCATGGGAGGGTTATCAATGATAGCTTGCTCTAAGGTTTCTGCAAGCTGAGGCATAGCATGTAAATGCTTAATGACTTTGCTAAGCAAGTGGTTGTCGACTATCGCCAGTGCTACATTTAGTTTGGGTATTTGGTATAGAAAAACTTTGAGCCCGACTAAGTCTCTTGGTTTAATGGTTTGTAGTGCAATTCTTGCAATAATTCGTTCAGTGTCGCCCAAGGGCTCAAGTAATTCAGCTATGTTTTGATAGCAGCTATCTGCCATTAAGGCTTCAATTGCGTCAAAGCGTTCGTTTAGGGTGTCATGGCAGCGTAACGGCCTTTTGATAAGGCGGGTTAGCATTCTTCTACCCATTGGGGTTTTAGTATTATCTAAAATTGCTTGTAGGGTGAATTTTTTGCCGCCTTGGATGTTTTGGTATAGCTCTAAATTTTTTATGGTAGTGTGATCTATACTTATTTCTTGTTCTTGTCGCAGTAATCTGATTCTATTAATGTGTGGCAAAGCATGTTTTTGAGTTAGCTGCACGTATTGAATCAAAGCCCCGGCAGCAGCTATGCCAAGCTTTGATTCTGTAATGCCAAAGCCGTCAAGGCTATTAGTTTGGAATTGTTTAAGCAAAATTTCATGTGCAGTATTATAACTGTATTCCCAATACGGTCGTTTGCATATGGCTGCATTGTTATAATCGATATCTGGAATATTTTTTTCATTCACCAAAATTTCAGCAGGGGCTATTTTAGCAATTCTTTCTGCTAAAGAGCTTAGGTTTGGTGCTTCTTCTAGCCAAAATCTACCTGAAGATATTTCAAGTGCTGCGAGTGCAAAATTTTCTTTTTCAGCAGCTATAGCGAGTAGTATTATTTCTTCGTTGTTGCCTAGTAAGCTTTGGTCAGTAATTGTGCCAGGGGTAAGTATGCGTGATACTTTGCGCTCCATAGGGCCTTTTGTGGTGCCTGCCTCGCCAACTTGTTCACAAATAACAACGGTTTTCCCTAGTGCTAAAATTTTGGCGATATAGCCATCAGCAGCGTGGTAAGGCACTCCAGCCATGGCTATTTTTTCTGTGGTTGTGTTTCTGTGAGTTAGTGTTATTCCTAAAATCTCAGCGGCTATGACTGCATCATCAAAAAACAGTTCATAAAAATCACCCATACGATAAAAAAGCAGGTCATTTAAGTGCTTTTCTTTAATATTTAAGTATTGCCTCATCATGGGGGTATGATGAGCATATTTATTGTTAACAATTGTCATAAAAATATTCTATTTGATCTTTAGTTGTTTTGTCTAGTATGAAATAAAACTTTTTAGTAATAAATATGTCAAATCCTGTTTTAAAGTTAGTTATAAATATTATGATATTTTGCTAAAAGCTGTATTGCGTTTATAAGCTGTTTTGTATATTCTAAATAGTAGGGCTATTAAAAAGCTAATTTAAGAAATTAATAAAGGTAAGATTATATGACAGGTGATAATAAACAAAAAGCTGTAGAAATGGCTTTAAGTCAAATAAAAAAGCAGTTTGGTGATGGTTCAGTTATGCGTCTTGGCGATAAAGTTGAGAATGCTGGTTGTCCAGTTATTTCTTCTGGTTCATTAAATTTAGATTTGGCACTTGGAATCGGAGGCTACCCTAAGGGCAGAATAGTTGAAATATACGGTCCTGAATCTTCCGGTAAAACCACCTTAACACTGCATGCTGTGGCAGAATGCCAAAAAGCTGGTGGTACTGCAGCTTTTGTTGATGCAGAACATGCGCTTGATACAGGGTATGCAAAAAAGCTAGGCATCAATACTGATAACTTGATAGTCTCGCAGCCTGATACAGGAGAACAAGCTCTAGAAATAACTGACATGCTAGTGCGTTCAGGTGGGGTGGATATTATAATTGTTGACTCTGTTGCGGCGCTAACTCCTAGAGCTGAAATTGAGGGTGACATGGGTGATCAGCATATGGGGCTGCAGGCACGTTTAATGTCACAAGCTCTCAGAAAATTAACTGGCAACATAACTAAATCGAATACTATAGTAATATTTATTAACCAAATTAGAATGAAAATAGGTGTTATGTTTGGCAACCCTGAAACTACCACTGGTGGTAATGCTTTAAAATTTTATTCTTCAGTTAGGCTAGACATTAGGCGTATTGGAGCTCTTAAAAAGGGTGATGAAATTGTGGGTAATGAAACTCGCGTTAAAGTAGTTAAAAACAAAATGGCACCGCCATTTAAAAAAGCTGAATTTGATATCCTATATGGGGTTGGTATTTCTAGGCTAGGAGAAATCATTGATCTTGGTGTGGCCCATGATATTATTAATAAGTCAGGGTCATGGTATAGTTATAACTCAGAGCGTTTAGGGCAGGGCAAAGATAAAGTAAGAGAGTTTCTAGCTGATAATGCTGAGTTAGTTGCAGAGATAGAGCAAAAAATTAAAGCTATTATTGCACCTGATCTAGTAGATGAATTAAGTGAGAGTGTTTCTGAATAATAAGCTGTATGCATATGCTGTAAAGCTTCTTGCTAGGCGTGAATATAGTATCAGAGAGCTTTATAGCAAAGCCCTAGCAAAGGGCTATGCTGAAAACGAAATTAGTGTGGTTATTCATAAATTATTAGAATTTGATTTTCAGAGTGATTATAGATACGCCGAAATGATAGTAAACTCTAAATATAATAAGTGTTATGGTCCTAATTATATTCAATATTATTTGCATCAAAAAGGCATGTCTAAAAGTTATTTTGAAGCAATAATTAAGGAAAATCATTATGACTGGGTTGCGGTTGCGACCCAGATAGTGCAAAAAAGATTAAATCAAGTACAAAGCGTTGATCGCATAGACGAGCAAAAGCAAATAATGTTTTTACAAAATAGAGGTTTCAGTATAGATCATGCTAAAGCAGCTATGCTGAATGTTTTCAAGTGATATAGGTTGAAATAAATTATGCAATATATGACTCATAGTGAAATTAGAGTAGCATTTTTACAATATTTTGCAAATCTTGCAGAATATAAGCATGAGGTTGTTGCTAGCTCATCTTTGGTGCCAGCAAAAGATCCAAGTTTGTTATTTACTAATGCAGGCATGGTGCCATTTAAAGATCTGTTCCTTGGGGCAGAGAAAAAAAAATATAATATTGCAACAAGCTCGCAGCGTTGTTTGCGAGTAGGTGGAAAGCATAATGATTTAGATCAAGTAGGATTTACTAAAAGGCATCATACTTTTTTTGAAATGTTAGGGAATTTTAGTTTTGGAGCTTATTTTAAAGAAGATGCGATTAAATTTGCTTGGAATTTCTTAACACAAGTTTTAGATATTCCAGTTGAAAAGTTATGGGTTAGCGTTTATAAAGACGACCAAGAAAGCGCTGATATTTGGCTTAAAACTACCACGATTGATAAAAGCAGAATTAGCTATTGTGGCGATGAAGATAATTTTTGGTCTATGGGTGAGACTGGTCCTTGTGGCCCTTGTTCTGAAATATTTTATGATAATGGCTCTGATGTTGCAGGTGGTCCTCCTGGAAGCCCAGATCAAGATGGTGATCGCTACGTTGAAATATGGAATTTAGTTTTCATGCAATATAATAGGCTAGCAGATAAAACTCTAGTGCCTTTGCCAAAGCCAGCTGTTGATACTGGCATGGGTTTAGAGCGTATTACTGCGGTAATGCAAGGGGTAGGCGATAACTTCGATATTGATTTATTTAAAGAATTAATTGTATTTGTGGATTCCTTGAGTGGAAATAAAATTGATGGTAGGGCCAAACGTGTTATTGTTGACCATATTAGGTCAAGTGCTTTTTTAATCATGGATCAAGTTTATCCTTCAAATGAAGGCAGGGGATATGTCTTGCGTCGTGTGATCAGAAGAGCGGTGCGTTTTGGTTATAAATCTGGTCTTCAGATCCCATTTTTATATAAATTAGTTGAGCCATTAGTTGCTATAATGGGGGATGCTTATAGTGATTTGGTGGTTAAAAAAGATATTATAATAGCTACTATAAAGCGAGAAGAAGAGCAGTTTGCAGAAACTTTAAGTTCTGGTATGAAAGAGTTAGAAAAAGCTATTAAAGAAAGCAATAATGATATTATTGCTGGTGAAGTTGCATTTAAATTGTATGACACTTATGGTTTTCCGTTAGACCTCACTAAAGATATTTTGGCTGAAAAAAATATTAGTTTAGATGAAGCTGGTTTTATAGTTGCTATGAGCGAGCAAAAAGCAAAGTCAAAAAGTAGTAAGGCATTTATTGATATGAAGCTTGATCGGCTAAATATTTCAGGCTCCACTAAATTCACAGGTTACGACTCTTTAGTCTCTAGTAGCGTAGTGCAGCATATATTATCAGATAATCAGCATTTAAAACAGCTTAAAGCTGGCGCAGAAGGAATTGTTATTTTAGATCAAACACCATTTTATGCTGAAGGTGGTGGGCAAGTTGGTGATAAAGGTTTGTTAACGAGCAAGAGTGGTACTTTTAAAGTATCAAATACTTTAAAACAAGATGGTATCCATTTGCATTATGGTGCTGTGCAAGAGGGTATTATCAAAGTTGGCGATGAATTTATTGCTGAAGTTGATAAATCACGGCAAAAAATAAAACAAAATCATTCTGCAACTCATTTATTGCATGCTGCCTTGCGTGAGGTTTTAGGTAAGCATGTGTTGCAAAAAGGCTCATTAGTCACTGAAGACAGGTTGAGGTTTGATTTTGCCCACCACAACCCTATGACGAGTGCAGAAAAACAATTGGTACAAGACATAGTGAATAATCAAATCAGCCATGCTGTACCGACTAGTGTTAAATTTTCAACTCAGGAAGAGGCTAAAAAATCTGGCGCAATAGCCTTGTTTGATGAAAAATATGATGATGAGGTTAGAGTTGTCAGCTTAGGTGATTTTTCTAGTGAATTATGTGGTGGCACTCATGTTAGTAATATTGCTGAGATAGGTGGGTTAAAAATCATATCAGAAACTGGGATTGCTTCGGGTATAAGAAGAATCGAGGCTATCACGGGGGGCGCAATTATAACTGAATTAGAGGGCATAGATAATAGGGTTGCAGTTATTGCAAAAACTCTTAAAGTTAGTCCAGATCGCTTATTAGATAAAGTAAATATGTTATTAGCAGAAAATATTACTCTTAAAAGTGAGCTTCAATCATTTCAGAGCCAAAAATTAGATCTTATAGTACGAGATATTATTATTAACGTTGAGTCTTTTGCAGCTAACAAAAACTTATATGCTCATATTTTTCAAGATTTAGATATAAAAATGTTACGTGATGTTTTAGACAAAATAAAACAGCATGTAGAGACTAGTGATAGTATTATTATATTGGCATCAATTACGTCTACAGGCAAAGTTCCGATTTTAGTTTATTCTGGCAGTATGTTGCATGAAGATTATGCTGCAAATTTAGTTTTAAAGAGTATAGCGGTATCTCTTGGAGGGTCTGGTGGCGGCAAGGCTAGTATGGCGCAGGGTGTTTTGTCTAGTGATTTGAAAGTTAACGATTTTTTCTCTAATATTTCTATATGGCTAGATAGCTTTACTGCTGCCCAATAAAGTTAAAAATACCTTATTTAGTTGTAAATTATAAAGTTTTTCTTATTGAGTTGATTTGTTTGAATTTTTATGTTAAATTCTGCCTTGGGTATAGGTACATATCTTTATTATATTGTAAGTAAAGTTGATTTTTTATTTAAAAACAATAGAAATATAAGTTTTTTTTTGATCCTGTACTATAATATAAGCGAGTATAATGCTACAATTAAAACGTAGCATAGGATGCTCGATAACTTTTGGTTTGATAAGGAGATTATCATGCTCATACTAACAAGAAGAGTTGGTGAGACATTAATAATTGGTGACGACGTTAAAATAACTGTGTTAGGTGTTAGAGGTCATCAGGTAAGAATTGGGGTTGACGCTCCAAAAGAGGTTTCTGTTCATCGTGAAGAAATATACAAGCGTATTCAGGATGAAAAGGGCAATGTTGTTGACGATCAAGAGTAAAATAATAAATTATTTATGTGTTTATTTTTATAATAATAATATTAATAACTAAATTATTTAAGATTTTTTCTTTTACGTAATGGTATTCAATAGCTTTGTTTTATTTGAGCTATTGATTATTCTACATAAAATATATTCATATAGAAGGTTTTATCTGAGACCCTAAAAAATTTCAGGGCGACTGCGTCGACTTTGTATGAGTGAAGCGAGCCGTAGGCGAGAATCACGATGATCCGAGTAATCCTCCGGGATTCGTATTAGTGAGTATATTTTCATAAAATTTTATTAAGAATGATGTTGCTGATAAGGTATAACAGTGTTACTATTTTACTATCTAGCGCCCGTAGCTCAGCTGGATAGAGTACCTGGCTACGAACCAGGTGGTCGGAGGTTCGAATCCTTCCGGGCGCACAAATTAAATTTTATTAAGAATGATGTTGCTGATAAAGTATAACAGTGCTATTATCTTAAGAATAGGAGAGGTGGCCGAGTGGCTGAAGGCGCTCCCCTGCTAAGGGAGTATAGAGGCAACTCTATCGAGGGTTCGAATCCCTCTCTCTCCGGTCACCACACTACATAATTGAAGGGATGAGAACCCTTGG
>CAWVRI010000002.1:0-145212 GCA_963932595.1 uncultured Legionellales bacterium | reverse complement strand
TAGCGCAGCCTGGTAGCGCGCCTGCTTTGGGAGCAGGATGTCGGGGGTTCGAATCCCTCTACCCCGAGATAATAACTTTGAGCATTGCGCTTGTAGCTCAACTGGATAGAGCACCGGCCTTCTAAGCCGGGGGTTGCAGGTTCGATTCCTGCCAAGCGCACCAAAATATGGTGAGCGTAGCTCAGTTGGTAGAGCCCCGGATTGTGATTCCGGTGGTCGTGGGTTCGAGCCCCATCGTTCACCCATTATTTTGTTTCTCTATTTTTAGTAGTACTAGGCTTTGCTCTTTGCTACTATTCCTAGTTATTCTTGCAGTAAACTTTACTTGGTCATTGGTGTTTATAGACTCTGACTATTATAATCGCAAGATTTCCAGCAGCATTCATAGGTATTATCTCAAATACAGAAAATTTATTACTGTCTTTTATTAGTGATTTTTTTTGCCCTAAAAAAACTTTTAAACAGATGTTTGCTTGGTTAGAAGTGTCTTGTGTGAGCTCGCTTTTAGCTAGCACCATGGCAATTGCTGTGATAGTATTTTCGGCTTTGTAATTGTTAATCTTCTATAATCATAGAGTACATAAAGAGAACAAAGATGTCAATAGTTATTTTTTATGTATGTATTGTTTAATATTGCCTTATATTGTTATGCGGCATATATTAATGTTCTTTACTACTCAAGCATGTGAGAGCTCTTATGTTAAATTATTTAAAAAATATCGTAGTTAAGTTTAGCTGGAGTATGATATTTTTTTGCTTAAGGTGTATATTGCTATTGCCTAGAGTTATGTGGCATAAAATAGGCCGTTCATTAGGTTGTTTATTCTTTGTTCTAATGAAAAAAAGGCAAGCAGTAATTAAAAAAAATATTGAATTATGTTTTCCCCATATAGGCAAGTCAAAGCAAAATGAGTTGCAAAAGCACAATATACAAGAGCTTGGTATTGGGGCGCTTGATTTTTTTATGTTGCGCTTTAAATCAAACTCATATATTGCGAAGCAATCAAATATAATTGGGTTTGACTTATTGAGCAAGGCTGTAGAGGCTAAGCAAGGGGTTATAATTTTTTTGCCGCATACTTCAACTTTATGCCTCGCTATTGGGGTATTGTCACAATTGTTACCTATTAAGTTGGTGCATAGGCCATTTAAGCATGAGGCTTTGCGAGGCATATTATCTAAGCTAAGCCGTAAGATAGGTATGAAGTTAGTTGCGCAACGAGACGTTAAAGGCATAATTAAAGCTTTGAATAACAAAGGTAATCTTGTGATTTTGCCAGACCATGATATGGGCAGAGCAGGTGCTAGCTTTGCGAGCTTTTTTGGCATTAAGGCTGCAACTACGGTATCTATCTTTAAACTTGCAAAGAGTACTGGAGCTAAAATTATTAGTGTTTATAGTTATCGTTTAAACAGTGGCAAGGTGTGTCTTGAGTTTAGTAATGGTCTCAATAGTTATTGTAATAGTAGTCATGATGATGCGGCAACTGCAATGAACGAGTATTTAGAAACCAATATTAAGAGGTTTCCGTCGCAGTATTATTGGCCGCATAGAAGGTTTAAAACTCGCCCTCATAATGAAGAAAACATCTACTGAGATAACATAAAATGATCTAAGTGCTTGACTTAGGTCTTTCTCTGGCAAATAATATAGTCATACGCGAGAGTGGCGGAATTGGTAGACGCGCTGGATTTAGGTTCCAGTAGGTTAAGTCCTGTGAGAGTTCGAGTCTCTCCTCTCGTACACATTCATCAAACATAAAATACAATATTATGACAGACATTACAGTACAAAAGCCAAAAGGCTTAGAAAGAGCCGTTCAAGTTTCTCTTTCAGCAGATGAATTTTCACTTGCTGTTAGCAAAAAATATAGCAGTGTGGCTGGTAAAATATCTCTTCCTGGTTTTAGAAAAGGTAAAATACCCCAGCATGTGATTGCACAAAAATATGGTAACTCAATCATAGGTGAAGTTACACAAGATTTAATTTCTTCTTCGTTGCAGAAAGTATTAGAAGAGCACAAGCTTAACCCTGTTGCAATGCCTGCAATTGACCTCAAGAATAATAGCGTCGAAAAAGGTTTAGAGTATGAAGCTGTTTTCGAAGAATACCCAATCATAGAGGTTATGGACTTTGCGAAATCAAAGCTAGTTATTCCAACTGCCTCAATCACTGATTCTGATGTAAAGGAAGGGGTTGAAACAGTTAGAAAGCAAAATTTAGCTTGGAACAAGACTGATAAAAAATCTAAAAAAGGTAATAGAGTTACTGTCGATTTTGAAGGAACTATTAATAATGTGCCATTTGATGGTGGTGCTGCAAAAGATTTCAAAGTTGTTTTGGGTGAGGCTCAAGTATTACCAGAGTTCGATAAAGCTTTAGTAGGAGTAGTTGAAGGAGCAGATGTTACTGCAAAAGTTAGCTTCCCTAAAGATTATCAAAAGAAAGAGCTTGCAGGCGAAAAAGCAGAGTTCAAAATGAAAGTTACTGAAGTTGCAGTATCATCGATTCCTGAGCTAGACGAGGACTTCTTGAAAAAAACAGGCATTGAGTCTGGAGATGTGAAAGATTTAGAAGCTGAAATCAAGAATACTTTAGCGCTTCAGCTGGAAAAATTATTGTTTTCAGAAAAACAGAAGCGAGTATTTGCTTTGCTTGAAAAGAACTATAAAAAAACTTTAGTCCCTAAATCTCTAGTCAAGAAAGAGCTAGACCACACTATAAGTACTTTGCCAAAAGATGAGCAAGATCAATACAAAGATTTTACAGCTGATAGTAAAGGGCAGATAGTCACAGATGCAAAGAATAGAATCATATTATCTTTAGTTTGTCAGCAAATATTCCGAGATTGGGATATAAAATTAGACCAGCAAAAATTTGAAGATTATATTAAGCAAATATCAGGTACATATGTAGATAATAAACAATTTATGCAGTGGTTTTATCAAGATGAAAAAAGAGTAGAACAAGTTAAATACACAGTATTAGAGCAGCAAATGATAGATGCCATAATAGCTGCGTCATCTGTTAAAGAAGAAGCCACAAGTTTTAAGAAGCTAAGCGAAACAGCTTAATATAATTAATATTCAAGGAGAATTAATATGGAGCTCTCTAATTATTTAGTGCCTACAGTTATTGAGAAATCTTCATTTGGAGAGCGAGCATACGATATATTTTCACGTATGCTTAAAGAAAGAGTTATTTTTCTTACTGGTCCAATAGAAGAAAATATGGCAAATTTAATTGTTGCACAGTTGTTGTTTTTGGAATCTGAGAATCCTCAAAAAGACATTTCATTATATATAAATTCTCCTGGCGGCTCTGTTTCTGCTGCTTTTGCAATATATGATACTATGCAGTTTATAAAGTGTGATGTTAGCACCATTTGTATGGGGCAAGCAGCTAGTGCTGGTGCATTGTTGTTGAGTTCTGGCACGCCAGGCAAGCGTTATGCTTTGCCACATTCAACAGTAATGATTCATCAAGTTCTAGGCGGTTTTCAAGGTCAAGGTACAGATATAGAAATTCATGCTAAAGAAACTAGAAGAGTAAGTGACTCTCTAAATAAGGTTCTTGCAAAAAACACTGGTAAAACAGTAGCAACCATTGAAAAAGACACTAATAGAGACAACTTCATGTCAGCACAAAGTGCAAAAGAATATGGCTTGATTGATAAAATATATATTAAGCGTGATTCTTAAGGCAGATACTTTTTGGCTACACTGGGTTTGAGTTTTTGTTCTTTTGCCCTTATAATTAAATTAATGTTAATATGTTAGGATTAGTGTATGGCCAGGCCAACAAAGAGTAAATTAGATTGTTCTTTTTGTGATAAATCGCAAGAAGAGGTGAAAAAATTAATAGCAGGTCCTTCTGTCTACATTTGTAATGAATGTGTGGTGCTATGTAATGAAATTTTAGCAGAAGAAGAAAAAATAGAAACATCTCCAGCAGATTCGCCAGTTAGCTTGCCTAACCCTGAGACAATAAAAGCATCCCTAGATAAATATGTTATTGGGCAAATTGAGGCGAAGAAAAACTTATCCGTAGCAGTATATAATCACTATAAGCGTTTACAAGTAGGAATTGGTGGTGAAGTTGAGATTGGCAAGAGCAATATTCTACTTATAGGGCCAACTGGTACAGGTAAAACTTTATTGGCCCAATCTCTGGCAACAAAGCTTGATGTGCCTTTTGCTATTGTTGATGCAACTAGCTTAACTGAGGCTGGTTATGTTGGTGAAGATGTTGAAAATATTATTTTAAAATTATTACAAAATTGTGATTATGATGTAGAAAAAGCACAACAAGGCATTATCTATGTTGATGAAATAGACAAAATAGCGCGTAAATCAAATGGCCCTTCAATTACCAGAGATGTTTCTGGAGAAGGGGTGCAACAAGCCTTGCTGAAAATGATAGAAGGCTCTGTGGTTTCGGTTCCACCTCAAGGAGGGCGAAAACATCCTAGTCAAGAGTATATACAGGTAGATACAAAAGACATATTATTTATTTGTGCTGGTGCATTTTCAGATCTAGATAAAATCATCTTAGATCGTACTGAAAAAACCAGCATAGGTTTTGCCTCTCCTGTCATGACTAAATCAGATACAGTATCTTATAACAGACTTATTTCGAAGGTAGAGCCTTCTGATATAGTGAATTTTGGGTTAATACCAGAGTTTGTGGGTAGGTTGCCAGTTATTACTACTTTGCAAGAGTTAGATGAATTTGCAATGACAAAGATTTTAACCGAGCCAAAAAATGCATTAATTAAGCAATATTCTAAGTTATTTGAGCTAGAAGGAGTTGAACTAGAATTTACTAAAGAGGCTTTGAGTGCTCTTGCTAAAAAAGCATTAGCTCGAAAAACAGGTGCTAGGGGCTTGCGCTCTATAGTCGAGAATATTTTATTAGAGATAATGTATACTTTGCCATCACAATCTAAATTAACAAAGGTTATTATAGAGGAAGGCGTTATAACAAATGAAGCTGAACCTTTATTGGTGTTCGATACAGTTAAGAAAAAAAGAAGCAATTAGAATTTGTTTATAATTATGGGGTTTAGGTATGTCTGAAATGGTCGAAAATTATCCGGTTTTGCCTTTGCGCGATACTGTTGTTTATCCTTACATGGTTGTACCATTATTTGTAGGACGAGCTAAGACTATTGCAGCATTAGATTATTCTGAAAAGCATAATACAGATGTGTTCTTAGTCTCTCAGAAAGATCCAGATGATGAAACTCCAACAGTCGATAAGTTATATAATGTTGGTTGCACGGCTAAAGTATTACAAGTAATTAAAATACCAGATGGTACAATCAAGATATTAGTCGAAGGTAAAAGCAGAGCTATGCTAAAAAACATATCTTTAGATAGTGGCTGTTTGCATGCAGAAATTGAAAATATAGAAGATGAAGAATTAGATGATAAAGTATTTGAGCCATTAGTTAGAGCTATTTTAACAACATTTGATACATACATAAGTTCAAATGATTACTTGAATACTGACATGATATCTTCTTTGAAAGGTATTCATGAGCCAGGCAGGCTTGCTGATGCTATTGCGATGCATTTGCCTATATCTACAGAAGATAAGCAAATTATTCTAAGTTGCACAAATATCGAATTAAGAGTAGAAAAATTGTTAGGTTTTTTACAGCGAGAAATAGAATGGGTTAAAATTGAAGCTAAAATCCATAATAATGTAAAAGATCAAATGAAATCTGATCAAGCCAAGTATTATAATCAAAAAAAATTAGAAGCTTTCAAAAAAGAGTTGTCGGAAGAGGGTGAGTATCCTGAAGATGATTCTGAAAGTATCAAAAAAAAGCTTACAGCATTAAAATTAACACCTGCAGTAAAAGAAAAAGTATTTGGTGAGCTTGCAAAGTTAAAACAAATGCCTCCTATGTCATCTGAAAGCAGTGTAATTAGAACATATTTAGACTGGGTTATAGATTTACCATGGAATAAAATTAAAAAAACTAATTATACTGTATCAGAAGCAAAAACTATTTTAGATAATGACCATTTTGGATTAGATGAAGTTAAAGAAAGGATTTTAGAATTTTTAGCAGTTCAGTTACGAGTTAAAAAAGTAAAGGGTTCTATTTTATGTTTAGTTGGCCCTCCTGGTGTTGGAAAAACTTCTTTAGGAGAGTCTATCGCAAAAGCTATGGATCGTAAGTTTGAAAGAATAGCCTTAGGCGGCGTGCGTGATGAAGCTGAAATCAGAGGGCATAGAAAAACTTATATTGGAGCTATGCCTGGACGTATTATTAAATCCATGAAAAAGGCCAAAGTTTCTAATCCATTAATATTACTAGATGAAATTGATAAAATGGGTATGGATGTAAGAGGAGACCCTGCTTCAGCTTTGCTAGAGGTATTGGATCCTGAGCAAAACAGTAAATTTAATGATCATTACTTAGAAGTTGATTATGATTTGTCTAATACATTATTCATTACCACAGCAAATTCGTTGAATATACCTGCAGCATTATTAGATAGATTAGAAATAATTAGAATTCCAGGCTACACTGAGCTAGAAAAAATAAATATAGCTAAAAAATTCTTATGGCAAAAGAATCTAGCAGAGGTTGGCTTAAAGAAAAATGATGTTACCATGTCTGATGCTGGATTTAGAGATATTATTCGCTATTACAGCCAAGAAGCTGGGGTTAGATCTTTAGAGAGATGTATTGCAAAAATATGTAGAAAAGTTGTTAAAAATGAAATAGACAAGTCTAAAGGAAAGGTCGTTGCTATTAATGCTAAATCATTAAACAAGTACCTTGGTGTTAGGAGATTTGATTTTGGTGTGGTTGATGATACCAGTCATATTGGTATAGTCAGGGGCATGGCTTGGAGCGAAGTGGGTGGTGTGTTATTAACCCTTGAAGTTGCAGTTTTTCCTGGCAAGGGTAACACTTTGTCTACTGGTAGCCTTGGTGATGTGATGAAAGAATCAATTCAGGCTGCTTTATCAATTGTGAGAAGTAGAGCTGAGTTTCTTAATATTGAGCAAGACTTTTATCAAAAACATGATTTTCATGTGCATGTGCCAGAAGGCGCTACGCCAAAAGATGGTCCAAGTGCTGGTGTAGGTATGTGCTTAGCTTTGATTTCAGCATTAACTAAAATTCCGATTAGATCTAATTTCGCTATAACTGGAGAAATCACTTTGCGTGGTGAAATTCTACCAATAGGCGGCTTAAAAGAGAAATTATTAGCAGCACTTAGAGGTGGCATTACTGATGTTATTATACCTATAGCTAATAAAAAAGATTTGGCTGAAATCCCGAAAGAAGTATTGTCTGGATTAAATATTCATGCAATTAAATGGATAGATGAGGCATTAAATTTAACTTTAGATAAAAGGCATGAGAATATCACAATCAAGAAGCCTTTAGCTAAAAAATCTCCTTCAGCTGACTTTATTCCTACAGTATCAGGTAGTAGCCAAAAAGGCTCTTGTTCTGAAGCTGATATTATAGACAAATAAATGTTAGATTTTACAAAAGAAGATATTGCAGTTAAAAAAAATATATTTGATATTGCGGCTTATGTTTGCAAGAGAGCAAAGCATTATAATGCCACAGACGCAAGTGCAGATATATTATATTCTCAAGGTTTTGATTTGGCTGTTTCAGATGGGCAAGTATCTTCGCTAGAGTTCAGAGGTGGTTACAGTATTTCATTTACGGTATATTTTGGTGAAAAATCAGCATCTATGAGCACATCGGATATAAATCTTACTCAGTTAGATACTTATATTTTGCAGTTATGTAATAATGTTCATTATCTAGAAGCTGATCCTTATGCAGGTTTGCCAGCTAAAAATCGACTTTCAACAACAACTAAGAATTTAGAGTTATATCACTATAGTGATATAACTATTGAAGATTATATTGTGATGGCAAAGCAAGCTGAAAAAGTTGCGCTTAGTTTTGATCCTAGAATAAAGCAGTGTGAAGATATAAATATTAATGTAACACAGTCATCTTTTGTGCTCGCAAATACTCATGATTTCATAGGTGCTTATGATTTTAGTAGTTATAGTAATTCATGTTCATTATTAGCAAATGACCCTAGTGGTAGTATGCATAGAGACTATGATTATGCTGTTTCAAGAGAGCAAAAAAAATTAGCTAACATTGAAGATATAAGCCGTAATGCAGCGCAAAAAGTAATTACTAGAATAGGTGCTAGGAATATTCCTTCTGCCAATGCTAGAATTTTATTTTCTCCACTTATGGCTAAATACTTGGTGGGTGTGTTTTTACAAGCAATTAGTGGTGGTAGGTTATATCGAGATGCTTCTTTTTTAGGTGGCATGTTAGGGAAGCAGGTTTTTTCTTCTATCATTAATATTATAGATGATCCATCATTAGCTGCAGGAATTGGTAGTAGTCCATTTGATGCGGAAGGAATTTCAACTATAAAAAGACATCTTATTAAAAATGGTGAGTTACAAGGTTATTTATTAAGCTCTTATACTGCAAGGGCTTTAAAAATGGAGTCTACAGGGAATGCCGGTGGCGCTCATAATGTCATAGTAGAGGGTGGGGTAAATAATCATAAACATATGTTACGTAGCCTTGATACAGGGTTATATGTGACAGAAATGATGGGGCAAGGGGTTAATTTGGTAACTGGCGATTTTTCTAGAGGTGCTTTTGGATACTGGGTTGAACAGGGTGAAATAAAATTCCCTGTGCATGGCATTACTATTGCCAGTAACTTAAAAGATATGTTTAGTAGTATAGAGGCAATTGGAGCTGATATTGACGTTAGAGGCTCCATTCAGACTGGTTCTTGGTTACTGCCTAATATGACTATAGCTGGAAGTAATTGAGTTTACTAAGTTGACGGCTAGGTTTCATGAAGTTAAGAGTTTGATAGAATCTGATGATAACCTGTAATAATATATAATTCTGGCTTATCTATATAGATTTGTAAATAGGAAAGTAATTCTGGTACATTTTGTATTTAACCAAGTATTAATCCTTCTGAGTTTTCTTTTAAAAATCCTTTAGAGTCATCCTTGGCATATTGTCTAATTGATAAATCTTCAAGGTTTATATATTTCATGTGAGGAAAGGTCTATTTTGCTATTATTATTTTTCCTGACTGTCTAGGCCCCAAGATTGCTATCGCAGGAAATTATTTGAAAATTCTAACTAGTCTATGTTGTAACTCTCTTTGTAACATTATTTTCTCGCTATAAAAAAACCACTCATGGACATATTGTCGCACAAGGTTTCAATTTGTCCGCAAAATTGAGTGCTGTATTATATCTAGTAATCTAAACTTAATAATTAAAGGTGTTTTTAATTCTAGTCTTAATATTTACTTAATTTATCATGTGTTATCATATATTTATAGCGTTATAATTATAATTATGTGAGGGTTGATTATGAAAAGTATGATAAGTTTTGTGACGAGTAGGATCGGTAGTGAAGTGCAGCCGCCAGTTCAAATAGGAAATCCTAGAGGTATGGAGCTTGGAACAATGGATATGTCATTAGAAGAAAGCTGGGAAAAACTAGACTTGCCAAAAGATGCAGGGGAAATCGCAGATGACTGGGAAAAACTAGCCTTACCAAAAGATGTAGAGGAAATATCAGATGATTGGGAAACAATAGACTTAACAAAGCGCGAAGCAGCTTTAGTCCAGCTGAAAAAAGATATGGCAGAATTTATGGGTAGAAATAGTGGTCCTTTTGATCGAGATGGATATGCCAAGATATTAGATAAGTATAAAGCCGCTATACTACCAGAGACAAGTAGCACAACACCATCTCCAAAGGGTATTGGTTTAGCAAGTTTTTAGTGGCATGATTTAATTTTAAACAGAATATTCTTAGCTAAAGAAGCCATATAATATGGCTTTTTTATTTGATGAGGGTATTTATTTTGTATGATATAGCTCCAAATGTTATATATAGCTGTATTAACGCTTATCTTAGGAATTTTTACAGATAACCATAAGGCAATATTGAGTCATAATTTATGTCAATAATTGTATAGGTAATTAGGATTTAACATAATTCTTCCAAAATAATAGACTCAATGTTATAGTTATTAAGACAGTATTTTTTGAATATAATTTTTAGGTGAAAACATGCCGAGCCCAATATCTATAAATGGCCGTGCTATTATAGCTACAAATAGTCCATATATCATAGCTGAGGTTTCTGCCAATCATAATGGCTTATTAGACAGGGCTTTTGAGACCATAAAAGCTGCAAAAAATGCCGGGGTTGACGCAGTTAAAATTCAAACTTATACCCCAGATACCATGACGATTGATGTAGATAATGAAGATTTTTTTATTAGAGATAAAAATAGTTTATGGAAAGACAGGTCACTATACGAGTTATATGGAAAGGCTTTTACTCCATTTGAGTGGCATGCTGCATTATTCGAATTTGCTAAAAAAGAGAGTATAACTTTATTTTCCTCGCCTTTTGATGAAACTGCGGTTGACTTGCTAGAATCATTAGATGCTCCAGCTTATAAAATTGCATCTTTTGAGTTAGTAGATTTGCCTTTAATTGCTTATATTGCGCGCTTAAAAAAACCGATGTTGATGTCAACAGGTATGTCATCTATGAGTGAAATAGCTGATGCAATTGAAACTGCTAAAACGAATGGTTGTAGCCAAATTGCAATTTTCCATTGCATTAGTAGCTATCCAGCGCCACTTGCTGAGTCTAATTTAAGAGCGATAAAATTATTGCAACAAGAGTTTGATGTTGAGGTTGGTCTTTCTGATCATACTTTGGGTCCTATTGCTAGTATTGTGTCAACTTCGTTAGGTGCCACAGTAATAGAAAAGCATTTTACTTTAGCTAGAGCTGATGGTGGGGTAGACAGTGCCTTCTCTATTGAGCCAAATGAAATGGCGGCACTAGTACAAGATGTAAGTGCTGCGCATGCTTCTCTTGGGGGCGATGGCTCTTTCAGATCTAACGCAGAAGGTGGTAATAAAAATTTTAGAAGGTCACTATACTTTATAGCTGATATCAAAGAAGGTACAATTATAACTAATGAGCATATTAAAAGGATTAGGCCAGGATTTGGTCTTGCTCCAAAATTTTTACCGAATGTACTTGGAAAAAAAACAACCCGAGATATAAAAAGGGGAGATCGAGTGACAACTTGTAGCTTTGCTTAAAGTTAGAATAATTATAATAACTTGGATATTCGTGTGAGATTAAATTTTAAAAAATATATACTAGTTACTTTAGCAATTTTATTTTGTTCTTGTTCTTACGCCTGGGGCGTTATTGGGCATAGGGTAGTTGGTAAGATTGCACAAAATCATTTGAATGAAAATGCTTTAAGCAAAATAAATGAGATCACAAATGGTTTGTCATTAGCGGATATTAGCGTTTGGGCTGATGAAATAAAATCTGACCCTGATACAAAGTATAAAAAATTTAGAACTTGGCATTATATTGATGCTAATATGAACAAAGGTGATGCTAAGACTAATATAAAGTATAGTAAAGATAATATAATAAGTGCGATATATAGAGTAACTGAAGAGTTGAGATTAGTTCATGGTGTTACGTCACAAGATAAATTTGAGTCTCTAGCATTGCTTGTGCATTTAGTTGGTGATATTCATCAGCCACTACATGTATATGATGAGCATAGAGGCGCTAATAATTGTTATGTTAATTGGTTTTCACCAAGGTTTAGGACAAGTTTACATAAAGTTTGGGATAGTTTATTAATAAATAATTTAAAATTGAGTTATACAGAATATGCTGAATCGTTAGATCATATAACTGCAAAAAAATTATTAAACATACAAAACACAGATGCTATAGATTGGGCAAATGAATCTAAAGATCTACATAGTAAAATATATCCAGAAGCCACAGATAAAGTTAGGCATAGTTATTGTTACACAAATAAAAAAGATATAAAACTTCCTGTCTTAGGGTATAGATATATCTATAATAATAGAAAAATTGTAGATGAAAGGCTTCTCTATGCAGGAGTGCGTTTAGCTGGAGTGTTAAATAGTATTTTTGCATAATTGTTATATGTGTAAATTGATTGCCAGAAATGATTGCTTAGAGGCTAGGTTTTTAATAAAATAATTAGGTTACATTTCTAGGCGGTATTTGCATGCTTAAGCAAATTTCAAGGTTGCTACATATTATAGTATGCTCGACATTATTTTTATCGTGTAGCAGCTCTCAAAATTTAAATCATATGGGGTTCATACCTAAGTCTGCATATAATAGTGTTTGGGATAGGATGCAATCAGATTTCATGATCCCTAGCAACTATAGTGCTATACCTGCAGTGTCGGCTTATATTAAATGGTATGCTAAACACCCTGAACATGTACATAAAATATTAGACAACTCAGCGCTATATATGCAATTTGTGCTAGAGAAAGTGGAAGAGCGAGGGCTGCCAGGTGAATTAGCGTTATTACCTTTTATTGAAAGTAATTTTGATCCTTTTGCATACTCTTCTGCTGGTGCGTCTGGTATGTGGCAAATAATGCCTAGCACAGCCTCAGGCTATGGGGTGTCAATAAATTGGTGGTATGATGGTAGAAGAGATGTAATCATGTCTACTAAGACATCATTAGATTATTTGACTTATTTGAATAACTTTTTTGATCACAATTGGCTGCATGCAATAGCTGCCTATGATTCTGGTGAAGGAACGGTTCGCGGAGCAGTTAGGAAGCAGATGAGAAAAAAAGTGGCTGATTTCTGGTCTCTAGATTTGCCAATAGAAACAAAGTCATATGTGCCAAAGTTATTAGCTCTAAAAGAAATTATAGTTAATGCTAAGGCTTATGGGATTAAGTTGCCAGCTATTCCTAACAGTAGTTCTTTTATAGTCTTTACTTTACCAAATCAAGTGGACTTGGCTAAAGTTGCAAATTCTGTAAATATGGAGATGATGGACTTGCGCCGGCTGAATCCAGCTTACAGGAGAGGCTTTACTGCTCCTGATACCAAGGCACAAATTTTAATACCTATTGATAAGGCAGAGGAATTTAAGAAGAATCTTAGTTACTTATCGAAAGGTTCTTTATGGCAACAATATGTGGTTAAAGCGGGTGACTCATTAAGTGTTATCGCTTTTAATTTCAAGACAACGGTCGATAATATTAAAAAAATTAATAAATTACAGCATGATAATCTTAAAATAAAACAAATATTACTCCTGCCAGTTAATAATTATAAAGCTATTAATGGCGAGAGTGATAGCTATATAGATAGCTATGTTAATAATAGTATGATTACTGAGGATAACTTGCCTGGCCCAAAGCAGTTAAGGCATAAAATCTTGCCAGGTGATACGGTCACAAAGATAGCAAAGAAGCATAATGTTAAAATAGGTGAAATAGAATTTTGGAATAATGTGCATTCAAGTAGCTCGCTAACCCCAGGAAATGAGATTATTATTTGGCATCCTCCAAAGTTGAAAAAACGTGTAACATATAAAGTTAAAGCTGGTGATTCATTAGGTGTAATTGCCAAAAAATTTAACACCAGCGTAGCTAAAATTAAGCAACAAAATAATTTGCCCAGTTCAATAATTAAGGTTGGTCAAACTATTAAAGTATAATATGCTCTAAATATTTTAATGCGAAGTTATAAATTATTATCCTTATTATGACTATTTTTTTTGCTGCTTTGCATTATATCATGATGTTTATCTAGTTTGGTAATAAGCTTAGTAGTTAAAAAATCGATAGATTTATATAGATCTTCTGAGCTATGATGTGCAAACAAGTCTGTTTTTGGTAAATGAATAGTTGCTTTTGCAATATGTTCTCTATTTTCTAGGTGAAAACTAACATTCACAGCCTCTACTTGTGTTGAGTGTTTAGCTATTTTAGCAAATTTTTTCTGGGTATGCTCTTTTATGCCTGGTGTTACTTCTATATTTTGGCCGATATAATTAATGTTCATTATAGCTCCTTGTCTGCTGAAATATACTTATATTATAGCATAAAACAAAATAAAATTCCATTTCTCTATAATTATTAGTATTTTAATATAGATATGGTACAATATTTTTAAGGCCATTATTTCGGTGAATTTAGATGACTAAGCAAAAATTAGAAGCCAGAGGGCTATGTTTTTCCTATGAGGCAAAAACTATAGTGCATGATGTGAATATGGTCGTAAGCCAAGGAGAAATAAGAGGAGTGCTAGGGCCAAATGGAGCTGGCAAATCAACAACTTTTAATATGCTCGCAGGCATAGTGCCGCCTAAAAAAGGCGCTATATATTTAAGCAATATTGATATAACAAGCTTGTCTTTAGCAGCTAGAGCCCAGCAAGGGGTGTCATATTTGCCGCAAGACGCATCTATTTTTCAAGGTTTAACAGTTGCTGAAAATATCTATGCTGTTTTAGAGCTCAGTAAAAAGTTATCTAAAGATGAGAAGCAAGCTAGGCTAGAATCTTTGCTTGAAGAGTTTGAGCTTGCCAAAATTCGCAATAACCTAGGCGTATCAGTTTCTGGTGGTGAAAGAAGGAGGGTAGAGGTTGCAAGAGCAGTTGCACTTGAGCCTAAGTTTTTATTGCTAGATGAGCCTTTTGCTGGCATTGATCCATTATCTATAAGCGAAATAACTGAGGTTATTTTTAATGTGCGGGCCAAAGGAGTGGGGGTGCTGATTACTGATCATAATGTTAGAGAAACTTTGGAAATTTGTGACACGGCAGATATTCTGCATGCTGGCACAATCATTGCTTCTGGCAAGCCTGCAGAGATTATAGCAAGTCCTCAGGTGCAGAAGGTTTATTTAGGCGATAGCTTTGTAAAATAGGCTAGAAATTATCTTTCCATAGCCTTAGGTTTGTAAATACTTCTATCTCATTAGTAATAGGCCGCCCCAGGTATCGGCTAATTGCCTGCTGAACTGCTGGCACATGCGATCTTAGGAAAGGGTTGGTATCCAGCTCATCTGATATAGTTGATGGCAGTGTTGGGTCGCCTTTGCTTCTCATTTGTGTAGTTTCAAGGTGCCTGGTTATTAATTTTTGGTTGTTAGGCTCAACATGTAAGGCAAACTCTAAATTAGCTAAAGTATATTCGTGAGCGCAATATATTTTGGTGGTTTTAGGCAGGGCTCGAATCTTATTAATAGAATTATACATTTGCAGCGCCGTTCCTTCAAATATTCTCCCCATTCCTCCAGCAAATAAAGTATCACCACAAAATAGTGCACCATGCCCATAAAAAGCCAGGTGATCTAAAGTGTGGCCAGGAATAGCAATAACTTTAAATTCTAGCTTTATATTGCTGATATTAATTGATTTATCCCCTAATGTGGTATTGTTTTTATGCTTAATACCCCAAATAGGTATATGCTTATTGTGAATTAAATCGTTTACCCCAGCCGTATGGTCTGCGTGGTGGTGGGTTAATAAAATACCATGCAAAGTGAAGTTATATTTATGTAAGAAGTCTTTTACTGGAGCTGCTTCGCCCGGATCTACTATAATAATTTTATTATGCTCTGTATGCTTTATTGCCCAGATGTAGTTGTCTGACAATGCTTGAATAGGATAAACTTCAATTTTGTGTGTCATAATTTTGCCTTGAAAATTTTTTGCAAAAATGAATTTGCAACCGCCCGCAGTTAAAGTTAAAATCAGATTGGTAATAAGTTTATAGCTTGATAGTTTAAATTTCTAGTGATTTCAACATGACCATTAAAAATAATTTCAATATAGTAAAGTCTCATCCATTTTCATGGTTTTTATCTGGTGTTGGTGAATATATTTATAATAAAGAATCAAAGCTATTACTTGATTTATTACAAGTTATGCCTGCAGGTAAGATTTTGCAGTTGGGTGGTCCTCCTCTTATAAGAACTTTTTCAAAATTTCATTTTGTGCATTACGATAACGAAGTAAATTTTCAATCTTTAGGTCATAATGTTTGTGGTGATTTTGATAACTTGTCATTAGTTCCTGAAAGCTTTGATATCGTTGTCAGTTATCATTTACATGAGATTTGCCCAAATTTTGAAGATGCTTTTGCTGAAAGTTATAATGCTTTGCAAGATGAGGGGTTGCTAGTTGTGTTTGGGTTCAACCCAGCAAGTTTGTGGGGTATGCAGCGCTTACTTGGCATAGGAGATGTTGTGGGTTGGTGCGATAAATTTTATAACTCCAAGAAAATATCTGCGATATTGAGTGAATTAAATTTTACCCCGATCTCAAAAAGCAGTGATGGCTATGGTTTCTATAGCAGCAATAAAATTATTTATAATAATTTTGATTTTTTAAAGAAAATGAATATTAAGAATTTTGGTGCATTTTATATGTTAATTTTCAAAAAGCGCTCTTCTACCTTAACGTTAATGCCTATAACAGACCCTAGCTTTATTCAAGTTCCTAGATTAAATCCGTCAGGTTTCTGGCAGAATAGATCTTAGCTTGCTTTAATTTATATAACGGATACTTACATATGCAAAAAAAAGTTATAATTTATACAGATGGATCGTGTTTAGGGAATCCTGGCACTGGCGGTTGGGCTTGTTTGCTACGTTATGGCGAGGCAGAAAAAACTTTATCAGGTGGGGCTTCAAACACCACTAATAATAGAATGGAGCTTTGTGCAGCCATGTATGCGTTAGAACACTTAAAAGATACTTGTGAGGTCGATATTACTACCGATTCACAATATTTAAAAAAAGGTGTGGAAGAGTGGATGCCTGGATGGAAGAAGAATAACTGGAAAACAGCTTCAAGAAAACCAGTAAAGAATAAGGACTTGTGGGAAAGAATTGATGCTCAGGTTAATATTCACACCGTACACTGGAAGTGGGTGAAGGCCCATGCTGGACATGAAGAAAATGAGTTAGTCGATTCTTTAGCAAATAAAGCTGCGCATGATTTCGATGAAAAACATAAGGGCTAATCATGTTAGGAGGCTTCGTTAAAAGTATGAGAGTAGTTAGATAGCTTCTCCGTCTAGGTCATGCGACCACGCTGCATGCCCTAGGTTCAATTGTAGCGTTTATATAGCTTGGGAATAAATAATGTTAAAATCTAAATAGAGGTTAGTATGTCAAAGAGTAATAGACAAGTAGTATTAGATACAGAAACAACTGGATTATTAGCAGCTGAAGACAGAATTATAGAAATAGGTTGCATAGAATTAGTTGATAGAGTTAGGACTGGCAGAGAATATCATCAGTATATTAATCCTAAACAAAAAATTGCCCATGGTGCTTATAAAGTGCATGGCATAAGTAATGAGTTTTTAGAGAACAAGCCATTATTTGAAGATGTGATGGATGATTTTATGGAGTTTATTGCTGGCTCTGAGCTTATTATTCATAATGCTAAGTTTGATGTTGGCTTTATTGAAGCTGAACTTAGGCGTGCTAATCATAAGATTCAATCATTGCGGGGTAATAATTATTGCAAAGTATTAGATACTTGGGTGCTTGCGAAAGAGAAGCATCCTGGCATGAAAAATAATTTAAATGCTTTGTGTAAGCGCTACGATATTTCTAGCGCGCATAGAGAGCTGCATGGCGCCTTGCTTGATTCGGAGCTATTAGCTGCGGTTTATTTGAAAATGACTAGTATACAGAGCAATTTGTTTGCTGAAAGTATAAATGAAAAATCAATCAGCACTGAGCAAATCATAGCTAGCCCAGTTGATTTTAATAAGTTAAAAGGGTTGCCATTAGTTCATATGCACGAATCGGCAATAGCAGAACATAAAGAGTATTGTTCTTTTATCAAAGAGCAATCTGGCAATTGTATATTGTTAGATACAGAATAAGAAAGTTATTTGGCTGCATAGCAATATAAAGTTAAACTCTGAAATAAGGTTGATAAATGAATTTCACTAAGCAGATAGATTTAACTGCAAATGATGGCGTGATATTGCTAATGCATAATGTTTCTTACTTCAAGCATGCTGGTGCTGAAATTAATTGCTTAAGTCAAAAAGAGCAATCTCGTTATGAAAAAATAGTGAGCGCGAATGATAAGGCTATATATTTGAAGCAAAGAATAATCATGCGCAAGATATTAAGCACAATTCTTGCGTGTGACGTTTCAGAAATTAGTTATAATTATAAGAATAACAAGCCACTACTAGATAATGATATTATTATTGACTTTAATATTTCTCATAGTGTTGATACTTTTGTGATTTTTGTAGTGTGTAAGGGCAGTTGTGGGGTTGATATTGATTTTCAGCGCAAGATAAAATATTCGGCGGAAATAGCACGAAGGTTTTTTACTGATAATGAGAGAAATTATATCGACAACCATCATGACCAAGAATGTGCATTTTTTGAAATTTGGTCAAAAAAGGAAGCTGTGGTTAAAATGCAGGCGTCGGGAATGTTTGTAGGGGCTAAGCATTATGATGTTTTGGCTCAGAATATTTTATATAAAGGCAGTGCTGCAGATATAAAGTGCTGCAGTATTAGGGTCGCACATGGATTTATGAGCTTTGCTTATACTTTAAGTGTGAAAAACATTCAGTTTATTGAGCAAGACTTTGCCTCTGGGTATAGCGCTGCTTCTTTATTATAATAAGTTTTTATAAAAAACCAGTTTATTAATTTATATGATTTTTATTTGTATAATTATATAAAAATATAATGTTTGTAAAGCATCTTCTGATTCCAGCTATTCCCCAGATGGGGATCAGCAGTTAAAAAGTATTCTCCTGCGTCTAATACTGGTGTATCAGGTCATTTTTTTAATCAGGTATAATAAGTATTGGGCGTATATAGATTGATTATGCCGACATTTATCGATGAACTTTTAGTATTTAAAAATGAGCTTGCTATTTTGAGTTGACAAATAGATAGAATTGCTTCAAAATGTTGTATCTTTATTGGAGGGGTTCCCGAGCGGTCAAAGGGATCAGACTGTAAATCTGACGGCTTAGCCTTCGCAGGTTCGAATCCTGCCCCCTCCAAAAGTAATATTGTAGCGATTATAATTGCTGCAGTTGGTGATTATTGCTAGTGTTTAAGTTGGCATTTGCGGGCGTAGTTCAATGGTAGAACCTCAGCCTTCCAAGCTGATGGTGTGGGTTCGATCCCCATCGCCCGCTCCAAACGCCCGCTTCAAGCGCCCGCATAGCTCAGCGGTAGAGCACTTCCTTGGTAAGGAAGAGGTCACCGGTTCAATTCCGGTTGCGGGCTATGAGTTAGTGAGATTGCTTAAAATTTAATATGTAATCGTTTTTTGCGGTTACATTACCATAGGCCAGTAGCTCAATTGGTAGAGCGACGGTCTCCAAAACCGTAGGTTGGGGGTTCGAGACCCTCCTGGCCTGCCAAATATAAATGTGGTGATTATGAATAAAGACACAGTTTTGCGTGATACGTTTGGGATGAAGGTTTTGAATCTTTTCTTATGGCTTGTTTTTTTTGCTCTATTAGCCTCTGGACTTTATTTATATGACTATTATTCCGATGTTTCTAGCCCAATAAAAATATTATCTGCAGCTTTTTTGTTTTTTTTGTTATTAGTAGTTGCTTTTTTTACAAAAAAAGGTAGAATTGGCTATAATTTCATGCTCGAGTCTATTGTTGAGTCTCGCAAAATTGTATATCCTGGCATGTCTGAGGTAAAGCAAGTAACTCTTGTTGTGGCTGCTGTTGTGTTATTGATGTCGATATTGTTGTGGTTGATGGATACATTTTTTGAGGTTGCTGTAAGTTATGTGACCTCTGTATAATTTATTTAAGGTTGAGATTGTAAAGTGACAGATGAAAAAAAATGGTTCGTTGTAAGAGTGAAAACTGGTTGTGAGAAATCAGTAATGACTTTAATGCAAGAAACAATTAAAGATGAAGGTATGGATGCATACTTTGATGATGTTTTGTTGCCTAAAGAAGATTATATGGAAATCAAAAAAGGCAAGAAAGTTAAGAGTCAAAGAAAGTTTTTTCCAGGATACTTATTGATTAAAATGATTATGGATGAGAAAGCCTGGCATCTTATTAATAGTTTGAATAATGTTGTTGGATTTATTGGCGGCACTAAAGATGCTCCATTGCCTATAACAGAGAAAGAAGCTAATAAAATATTAGATAGAATGCAGCAAACACAAGACAAACCTAAGCCTAGAGTTTTATATGAGGTTGGAGAGGTTATCAGAGTTATTGATGGTCCTTTTGCTGATTTTAATGGTGTTGTTGAAGATATAAATTATGATAAAAGCCGCCTACGTGTTGCGGTATTGATTTTTGGTAGATCTACTCCTGTTGAGTTAGAGTTCGCGCAAGTAGAACGTAGCGAGTAGTAGATATATTTAATTTGAGGAAATGATATGGCGATTGACGATAAAGTAATTAAGTTACAAATAATGCCTGGAAAAGCAAATCCAAGCCCTCCTGTTGGTCCAGCTCTTGGGCAGCATGGTGTCAATATTAAAGGCTTTTGTGATGAGTTTAATGCCAAAACTAAGGATATGGATCCTAGTTTGCTTTGCCCTGTAGTTATTACAGTAAAGAAAGATAGAAGCTTTACATTTGCAATAAAATGCCCTCCAATGTCAGCGCTAATCAAAAAGAAGCTGTCTTTGACTAAAGGCAGTGCGATTCCCAATAAAGATAAAGTTGGCAAGTTGACTTTAGAACAAATAAGAGAAATAGCAGAAGCTAAAATGCCCGATTTGAATGCACATGACATAGATGCAGCTATGAGTATCGTAAAAGGTAGTGCTATGAGTATGGGTGTTGAAGTGGCAGAAGAGGTCTAAGGAATTTTAAAATGAGCGATAATAGTAAAAGAATGAAAGAACTAAATAGTAAGGTTTCTGACTCACCAATGTTGGTGGCTGACGCCGTAGATCTGCTTTTGGGTTTGCGCAGCACTAAATTTGATGAAAGTGTGGATGTTTGTATTCGCTTAGGGCTTGACCCAACTAAGTCTGACCAGAATGTAAAAGCTAATTTCAGCTTGCCTCATGGTTTAGGCAAGAAAGTTAAAATAGCCGTGTTTGCGGTTGGCGATGAAGCTGAATCTGCAACTAAAGCAGGTGCAGATAGAGTAGGGTACGAAGATTTAGCTGCTGATATGAAAAAAGGCGAGTTGGATTATGATGTTGTTATTGCAACCCAGCAAAGCATGCCTCTTGTAGGGAAGCTAGGTACTACACTTGGGCCAAAAGGTTTAATGCCTAATTTGAAATTAGGTACAGTCACAAATAATGTGGCTGCGGCAGTTGAGGCTGCTAAGGCAGGACAATTTACTATTAAAAATGATAAAGCAGGTCAAGTGCATGGTTCTGTTGGTAGATCTTCATTTGATAAAACTGTTTTAGTTGAAAATATTACTGCTTTGGTTGATGAGATTCGTAGAATCAAGCCACCTACAGCAAAAGGTATTTATTTAAAAGCGATTGCATTATCGCTAACTATGAGTCCATCTTTAAAAGTAGATGTTCATAAAGTATAAGAATTTCTGATTGTACAATTCATGTACAAGCTGTCTTTATAGATAGCCGTCAGAGACTGCAGGTGTTTTGAAAACTTAATTTCCTGTATAGACGGTGCACAGATGTTAAATTTGTCACCAGTGTTTTTTTTGCTGCTCGACTTTAGGAGGTTGTATGGCGCTTAGAATAGATGGTAAAAAAGCAATAGTAGATCAAGTATCGGACGTTGCAAAACGTGCGATTTCTTTGGTTGCCGCAGATTATGCAGGATTGTCAGTCGCACAGGTTGATGTTTTGCGTAATAAAGCACGCGAGCATGACGTTTATGTTAAAGTTGTCAGAAACACTTTAGCCAGGCGAGCATTAGATGAAACCACCAGCTTTGGTTGTGTTGATTCTAAACTAAAAGGTCCTATTATTTTATTATTTGCAATGACTGAGCCAGGTGCTGCGGCAAAGGTAGTAAGAGATTTTCTTAAAGAAAATGTCGCTATGGAGGTTAGAGCAATAGTTGTAGATGGTGAGTTGTTCCCAGCAAGTGAGTTAAAGTCTTTAGCATCGTTACCAACGAAGCACGAGGCATTATCTTCATTAGCCGGAACTATGTTAGCTCCAGTTACTGGGGTTGCACTTACTATTAACGCAGTAACTGCTGGTTTAGTGAGAACTTTACAAGCAGTGGTAGACAAGAAGCAAGCTGCATAGGCTTGTATATTTTAATTTTATTGGAGACAAAACAATGTCAAAACAATTAACAGCTGAAGATTTATTGGGTCACATAAGTGAAATGAGTGTAATGGAAGTTAGCAAACTAGTTAAGCTAATGGAAGAAGAATTTGGCGTTAGTGCTGCAGCTCCAGTTGCTGTTGCTGCTGCTCCTGCTGCTGGTGGCGATTCTGCTGCTGCTGCAAAAACTGAATTTGACGTAATCTTAGCTAGCTTTGGTGATAAGAAAATTAATGTAATTAAAGTAATTAGAACTATTACTGGTCTTGCATTAAAAGAAGCTAAAGACTTAGTAGAGTCTGCTCCAGCAGCTGTGAAAGAGGGCGTGTCTGAATCTGACGCTGCAGATATCAAGAAACAACTAGAAGAAGCTGGTGCTTCTGTGGAAGTTAAATAACCTCAGACAATTATTAAGAATATAGCTAGTAGTATAAAACATATAATGTATAGAAATAATTTCTATTTTAACTTATTAGGGGGATTTTAATGTCAGATATGCAACTTCTGCGCACAAGGCCGCGATTAAATATTGGTGATATTAAAGGTAGAGGCGTTACTTTAAATGCTGGTAAAATGCACACAAGCGACATTAAGCCGCCTAATTTAGTTAAGGTGCTAACTGATTCTTATGATACTTTTTTATATGGTGATGATACTATTTCTCCTGTAAAGAATTCAGGGCTACATGATGCCTTTGATTTTATATTCCCTATAGTTAGTAACTCTGGGCATATGGAAATAGTATATGATAGTTATACTTTAAGTTCTCCATCTTTTGATATTTGGGAGTGTAAAATAAGAGGTCTAACTTATTCTTGTGTCTTAAAGGCAAAAGTTAAGCTGATTACTTATGATAAAGACACTCTTAAAAAAGAAAAGAAAATCAAATCGGTTAAAGAGCAAGAAGTATTTATTTGTGATTTACCAATAATGACAACTCATGGTAGTTTTATTATTAATGGAACTGAAAGAGTTATTGTCTCTCAGCTTCATAGATCCCCAGGCGCATTCTTTGAGCATGATAAAGGTAAAACCCACTCTTCTGGTAAATTAATTTTCTCAGCAAGAATCATACCTTACAGAGGCGCTTGGCTTGATTTTGAATTCGATATTAAAGGTTTGTTATTTGCAAGAATAGACAGACGTAGAAAAATACCAGTTACGCATATAATGCGAGCTCTTGGTATGAATTCTCAAGATATACTTACTCGTTTTTATGACCTTAATGATTTTACTGTTGAAAATGGCAAGATTGAAATGAAATTGGTTCCTGATCATTTGCGTGGTCAGATTGCTAAATTCGATATTAAAGATAATGACGAGAATATTATTGTTGCGGAAGGGCAGCGAATATTGCTAAAGCATATAAAAATTATACGTAAAGCAAAAATTACCACTCTAGAAGTTAACGATCAATTTTTATTTGGTCGTGTATTAGGTAAGTCTATTATTGATGCTGACACTGGCGAAGAGCTTGTGGTTGCAGGCACAAAAATAGATGAAGAAGTTTTAAATACTATTTTTAAACAACAAGTGGAAAAATTCCACACTATTTATACTAATGATTTTGATAAAGGATCATATATTGCAGATACGCTGAATTCTGATTCTTCAACTTCTGTAACTGATGCATTAGTTGAAATATATAGAGTAATGAGGCCTGGTGAGCCACCTACAAAAGAATCTGCTGAAAAATTATTTAATTCACTATTCTTTGACGCAGACAGATATGATTTATCTGCTGTAGGTAGAATGAAGCTGAATAGACGTTTAAGTCGTAGCGAAGATAGTGGCCCTGGCATTCTGTCACAAGAAGACATCTTGAGTGTAATAGAGGTTTTAGTTGATATTAGAGACGGTAAAGGCTCAATAGATGATATTGATAACTTGGGTAATAGACGAGTTAGAATTGTTGGTGAAATGTTCGAAAACCAGCTCAGAATAGGTTTATTAAGAATAGAAAGAGCTGCAAGAGAAAAAATGAGTCACCCTGACTCAGAAAATTCTATGCCACAAGATCTAATTAATTCGCGCCCAGTTTTTGCGGTTATAAAAGAATTTTTTGGTTCAAGTCAATTGTCACAGTTTATGGATCATTGTAACCCGCTCTCACAGATTACTCATAAGAGAAGAGTTTCTGCGTTAGGGCCTGGCGGTTTAACTAGAGAAAGAGCTGGCTTTGAAGTGCGAGATGTTCATCATACTCACTATGGCAGAATCTGCCCAATTGAAACTCCAGAGGGTCCAAATATTGGGCTGATAAATTCATTAGCTGTATATGCTACAGTTAACTCTTATGGTTTCTTAGAAAGTCCTTTTAGAAAAGTTAAAGATGGGCATGTTACAGATGAAATATGTCAGTTGTCTGCCATAGAAGAAGGCACATTCTATATTGCTAAATCCGATATTAATATAAATAAAGATGGTAAAATAGAAGAAAAGTTAGTGCCGTGTAGGTATAATAAAGAGTTTACTTTAGCTACCCCTGATAAAATAGATTATATTGATATATCATCTAGACAGATTGTTTCTGTAGCAGCGTCACTCATACCATTCTTAGAACATAATGATGCTAACAGGGCTTTGATGGGTTCAAATATGCAGCGTCAAGCTGTCCCTACAGTTATAAATGAAAAACCATTGGTTGGAACCGGTATGGAGGCTCTAGTGGCTTCTGATTCAGGTGTTTCGATTGTTTCTGAGCGTGATGGTGTAATACAATATGTGGATTCTCAGCGAATTGTAGTGCGTGATTCAAGTACTTCTGATTCGAATAGTAATGACGCAAATAATACCGTTAATTCTGGAGTAGAAATTTATAATTTAACAAAGTATAAGCGTTCAAATACTAATACTTGTGTTAATCATACTCCAATTGTTAAGGCAGGTCAGAAAGTTACTGCTGGGCAAATATTAGCCGATGGTCAATCTACAGATTTAGGCGAGCTAGCTCTGGGACAAAACTTATTAGTAGCCTTTATGCCTTGGAATGGATTTAATTTTGAAGATTCAATCTTAATATCTGAAAAAGTGGTTAAGGATGATAGATTTACTTCTGTTCATATTCAAGAATTAGTTTGTATTGCGAGAGACACTAAGTTAGGGTCTGAAGAGATTAGTGCTGATATTCCAAATGTAGGTGAAGGCTCTCTTGCTAAATTAGATGATTCTGGCATAGTTTACATTGGAGCTGAAGTTAACCCAGGAGACATTCTAGTTGGAAAGGTAACTCCTAAAAGCGAATCTCAATTAACTCCAGAAGAAAAACTATTACGTGCTATTTTTGGAGAAAAGGCCTCTGATGTTAAAGATAGCTCTTTACGGGTTCCTTCAGGTCATTCTGGAACTGTGATAGACGTACAAGTGTTCACTCGAGATGGCACTGAAAAAGATGATAGATCACTATTTATTGAGCAAGAAATTTATTCTAGAGCAAAAAAAGATTTAGATGAAGAATTGAAAATAAAGATTGAATCAATTACAGCTTATATGCATAGTATTTTAGATGGAGAGACAATTAAGGAGATAAGTTCTAGTATTATAAAACCTGGCTTAAAACTTAATGCTAAAAACATAGCTACTATGTCTATGACAGAGATGTTAACTATACAAATTGAAGATGGTAAAGCTGATAAACAGTTCACATCTTTGGTAGAACAGTATAATAAGCAGGTAGAAGATCATTCTAAGTCTTTAGAATATAGACGCAAAAAAATATCTCAAGGTGACGAACTATCACCAGGGGTAATAAAAATAATAAAAGTATATCTAGCTGTTAAGCGCAGGATACAGCCTGGTGATAAAATGGCTGGAAGGCATGGTAATAAAGGTGTTATATCAAGAATAATTCCTGAAGAAGATATGCCTCATATGGCTGATGGCACTCCAGTTGATATCGTACTTAATCCATTAGGTGTGCCGTCTCGAATGAATGTTGGACAAATTTTGGAAACTCATACGGGTATGGCAGTTAAAGGATTAGGTAATATTTTAAGTAAAATGTTAGATAATGCTGACACTGTGGAAAATATTCGTTTATTCTTAGCAAAAATCATATCTTTTTCTAATAATAACATAGATATAATGAATGCTACTGATGAAGAAGTTATTAGTTTGGCTCAAGCTTGGAAAGCCGGGGTGCCAATTAGTACTCCTGTGTTTACCGGCGCGCCTGAAACTACGATTAAAGCTTTATTAAAGCTAGCTGGTTTTAATGAAAGTGGGCAAATGCCTTTATTTGATGGCCGTACTGGTAAGAAGTTTGATCGTGATATTACGGTTGGGTACATGTACATATTGAAGCTAAACCATTTAGTTGATGATAAGATGCATGCTAGATCTACAGGTTCGTATAGTCTAGTCACACAACAGCCTCTTGGTGGTAAAGCTCAAGGTGGTGGTCAAAGATTTGGTGAAATGGAAGTGTGGGCCTTGCAGGCATATGGCGCAGCCTACACACTACAAGAAATGTTAACGGTTAAGTCTGATGATGTGCAAGGTAGAACTAAGATATATAAAAATATCGTTGATGGTAACTATGTCATGGACACAGGAATGCCGGAGTCATTTAGAGTTTTATTACAGGAAGTTAGAGCTTTAGGTATTGATATAACTTTAAACGAGAAATAACACTTATCTAATATTGTAATTACTTTTGGAGAAAAGATTTTGAGCGAATATCTACAAAGTTTATTGAAAAAAAATACTTCAAATAATGAGTTTGATGAAGTTAGAGTTGGTCTACTATCTCCTGAAAAAATATTGGCAATGTCATATGGTAAGGTAGAAAAACCAGAGACCATAAATTACAGAACATTTAAGCCTGAAAAGAAAGGTTTATTCTGTGCTAGTATTTTTGGGCCAATCAAAGATTACGAATGTTTATGCGGAAAATATAAGCGTTTAAAGCATAGAGGCGTGGTTTGTGAGAAATGTGGCGTAGAGGTTACTTTAGCGAAAGTTAGACGCGATAGAATGGCGCATATTGATCTTGCCTGTCCTGTTGCTCATATTTGGTATTTGAAATCTTTACCATCACGTATAGGCTTGTTATTAGACATGACCTTAAGAGATATAGAAAAAGTACTTTACTTCGAATCTTATGTTGTCACTGATGCCGGCATGACGCCACTGGAAACAGGAAGTCTTTTAACTGAAGAGGGCTACTTGGATGCGTCTGAAGAATATGGCGATGATTTTGAAGCCATGATGGGTGCTGAAGGTATATATGAATTATTACATAATTTAGATTTAGCAAAAGAAATTTTAGAAATAAAGAAACAGCTATTTTCTATCTCTTCAGATACAAAATTAAAAAAGTTAACTAAAAGATTAAAAATCATAGAATCTTTTCAAAGCTCAGGCAATAAGCCTGAGTGGATGATCTTAAAAGTATTACCAGTATTACCACCTGACTTAAGGCCTTTAGTGCCATTAGATGGTGGCCGGTTTGCAACATCAGATTTGAATGATTTATACAGGCGTGTAATAAATAGAAATAACAGATTAAGAAGACTTCTTGATTTAGGTGCCCCTGAAATCATAGTTCGAAATGAAAAGCGAATGTTACAAGAGTCAGTAGATGCCTTATTCGATAATGGCCGGCGCGGCCGGGTTGTTACCGGAACTAATAAGAGGCCTTTAAAATCATTAGCTGATATGATTAGAGGTAAGCAAGGTAGATTTAGACAGAATTTATTAGGTAAGCGTGTAGATTATTCTGGTCGTTCTGTAATTGTTGTTGGGCCTACTTTAAAGTTGCATCAGTGTGGCTTGCCTAAAAAAATGGCTTTAGAACTATTTAAGCCATTTGTTTTAGGAAAGCTCCAAGCATTAGAGCTATCTAGTACGATTAAATCAGCAAAACGTTTAATAGAAAAAGAAGCCTCAATAGTTTGGGATATCCTCGAAGATGTTATTAAAGAACATCCAGTGCTGTTAAATAGAGCTCCTACACTGCATAGGCTTGGTATTCAAGCATTTGAGCCTACTTTAATTGAAGGTAAAGCTATTCAGTTGCACCCGCTTGTTTGTGCTGCATATAACGCTGACTTTGATGGTGATCAAATGGCAGTACATATACCACTAACCTTAGAAGCTCAGATCGAAGCTAGATGTTTAATGATGTCTACAAATAATATTTTGTCGTCTTCTGCCGGTGCTCCAGTTATTGTTCCATCACAAGATATTGTGCTTGGAATATATTACATGACTAGAGAAGCTGTTAACGTCAAAGGCGAAGGCATGATCTTTGCTGATATTGAAGAAGTTAAAAAAGCTTATGATTTAGAGTATGTTGCTATTCATGCTAAAATTAAAGTTAGAATAAATGATAGTGTAATTAACGCAGCAGGCGAATTTGAAGCTAGAAGGAAAGTAGTTGAGACTACTGTTGGTAGAGCTTTATTGTGGGATATTTTCCCAACTAGATTCTGTTTCGACAATATAAATAAAACTTTAAATAAAAAGGCTTTATCACAATTAATGGAAGAAGCTTACAGTATATTAGGCACTAAAGATACTGTGGTCTTGTCTGATCAATTAATGTATTTAGGATTCCAGCATGCAACTTATTCTGGTTCTTCTATTTGTTTAGACGATTTAATGATACCAGTAGAAAAAACTGACTTAATTAGTAGTGCAAAAAAAGAAGTGGAAGCAGTAGAAAATCAATTTGCCGCAGGTTTATTAACTAACAGCGAAAGAAAAAATAAAGTTATTGATATCTGGACCAGTACAAATGATTCAGTTGCTTCATCCATGATGAAAAAAATGTCAACAGAGGAAGTTAAAGACGCGAAAGGAAACTTAGTGTCACAAAATTCTTTCAACTCTATTTATATGATGGCTGATTCTGGTGCAAGGGGTTCTGCTCCTCAGATTAGGCAGCTAGCTGGTATGAGGGGTTTAATGTATAAGCCAGATGGTTCTATCATTGAAACTCCTATCATAGCTAACTTTAGAGAAGGGTTAGAAATTGATGAATACTTTATTTCTACTCATGGAGCTAGAAAGGGTCTATCAGATACTGCTCTAAAAACAGCAAACTCTGGTTATTTAACTAGAAGGCTAGTAGATGTTGCACAAGATGTTGTAGTGACTGAGTATGATTGTGGTACGGGAAATCATTTAGTTGTAACTCCGCATATTGAAGGTGGCGAAGTAGTTGTGCCTCTTAAAGATAGAGTGTTAGGCCGAGTTTCAGTTGCTGATATTCTTGCAGAAGATGGTAGTGTAATAATAGCAAAAAATGTTGAAATCGACGAAGCTATGGTTGCGTTATTAGAAAAAAATAGCATTGATTCTGTTAAAGTTAGATCTGCAATAACATGTGAAACCAGATATGGCATATGTTCTTTATGTTATGGTCGTGACTTATCTAGAGGACATTTAGCAAATATTGGTGAAGCAGTTGGAGTTATTGCTGCTCAGTCTATTGGTGAGCCAGGCACACAGTTAACTATGCGTACTTTCCATATTGGTGGTGCGGCATCCAGATCAACAGCAGTTAGTAGCATACAAGTTAGATCTAAAGGTAAAGTTAGACTTCATGATATTAAAACAGTTGTACATCATGAAACTGGCAAACTTGTATCTGTATCAAGGTCAGGCGAACTAAATATCATTGACCATAAAGGTAAAGAGTGTGAGAGGTATAAAGTTACTTATGGCTCGACTTTGCATGTAAAAAATGGTGATGAAGTTGAAATGGGCGATGTGGTTGCAGAATGGGATCCATACACCAGACCAATAATTTCCGAAGTGACTGGTAAAGTAGAATTAATTGATTTAATCGAAGGTGTTACTGCTTCTCAGCAAACAGATGAATTGACTGGATTAACCAGTATGGTAGTGACTGGGTCTGGGGATCAAAGAAGCGGCTCAGAGCAGCATAGGCCAATGATAAGGTTGTTAGATGAGCAAGGTAACAGCGTAATTTTACCTGGAAGCCAATTGCCGGCTAACTACTTTCTTACTGAAGGAGCAATTATTAACATTTCAAATAATGATGATGTTGGTATTGGAGACCCTATTGCTAGAATACCACAAGATAGCTCTAAAACTGGAGATATCACGGGTGGTTTACCTAGGGTAGCTGATTTATTTGAAGCGAGAAAAGGTAAAGAGACTGCAATTCTAGCTGAGATAAGCGGGGTTGTTAGTTATGGTAAAGATACCAAAGAAAAACGTAGGTTAATTATAACTCCTGCGCAAGGCAATACACATGAAGAGTTGGTACCTAAGTGGCGAACTATTAGTGCTTTTGAGGGTGAGGTAGTAACTAAGGGTGACATCTTAGTTGATGGTCCAGAAGATCCACATGCTATCTTAAGGTTATTAGGTGTTGGTGAGTTTGCAGCCTATATGGTAAACGAAGTTCAAGATGTGTATCGTTTGCAAGGTGTTAAGATAAATGATAAACACATTGAGGTTATTGTAAGGCAAATGTTGCGCAAACATGAAACTCTTGATGGTGGTGATACAAACTTAGTTACAGGCGAGCTAGTTGATAAAGAAGACCTTGTAAGCATTAACTCTGAAATTGGTGAAAGTAAGGTTCCTGCCGATGCAAGACCTATTTTACAAGGGATAACTAAAGCATCCTTATCTACTAATTCATTTTTATCAGCGGCTTCTTTCCAAGAAACAACAAGAGTCTTAACCGAGTCTTCAGTAAATGGTAGATCTGATCAATTAAGAGGTTTAAAGGAAAATGTTTTAGTTGGAAGGTTGATTCCAGCAGGTACAGGTTATATGTACCATAAGAGTAAAAAACAAAGTATTCATGATGTAGGCGCTAGCGTTTCTAAAGAAGAGGTTGATATAGCCTTAAGAGAAGAACTTAGTGCAAATGATATGAAAGATCAGAGTGAAAAAAACAGTTCAGAGGATGATAGTTAAGGCATATTAAATAAATAAGTCAAAATTAGGCATAGGCCTTGACAATCATCTATTTACATCATAGAATTATCAAATTTTGATGCAGCTAAAAAAGGGTAGACATGGCAACAATTAATCAGCTTTGTAGAAAGCCGAGAGTAAAAAAAAGACGAGTTTCTAAAAGACCAGCTTTAATGGCTTGTTCACAAAGGAGAGGGGTGTGCTTAAGGGTATACACAACTACTCCAAAAAAGCCTAATTCAGCATTACGTAAAGTTTGCAGGGTCAAGCTGACTAATGGTAAAGAAGTAACTGCCTACGTTGGTGGTGAAGGCCATAATTTGCAAGAGCATTCTATTGTTCTTGTGTGCGGTGCGAGTAGAAAAGATTTACCTGGTGTTAGGTATAGAGTTATTCGTGGTTGCTTAGACGCTTCTGGAGTTTCAGATAGGCGTCAAGGTAGATCTAAATATGGCGCTAAGCGTCCAAAAGTATAGAGGTTTTGTATGAGACGTCCTTTTAAAAAAAGAAAGAATGCTGAGAAGAATGTTGCAGACATGAGGTTTTCTGGTGATCTTGATATTAATAAGTTCATTAAAATGCTAATGGTTTCAGGCAAGTTGCAGTTAGCACATGATATATTCTTAAAAGCTATTATGAAAGTTGTGGAACAAAATAACCCAAAAACAGAAAACAAAAATAGTGAAGCCGTTGCTATATTTAAAGAAGTTATTGAAAAGGGATCTCCTGCTTTGGAAGTTAAAACTAAAAGAGTAGGTGGAGCTAACTATCAAGTTCCAGTAGAAATATCTACAACAAGAAAGAAAGCGATCCTATTTAGCTGGATGCTTGCAGCATCTAGAAAAATGGTTGGCAAAATGTCAGATAACTTAGCAAAAGTTATGCTAGAGATATTAGACTCCAGAGGCGAAGTTATGCGTAAGAAAGACGAGCTTCATAAAATGGCTGCAGCTAATAGGGTGTTTCAAAACCTTGGCTCCAGAAAATAACTAGGGAAAATATTATGCGATCAACGCCATTAAATAGATATAGAAATATAGGAATTGCAGCGCACGTAGATGCTGGTAAAACCACGACTACTGAACGTATTCTATATTACACTGGTAAGACCCATGCTATTGGTGAGGTTCATGACGGTGGCGCAACTATGGATTGGATGGAGCAAGAGCAAGAGAGAGGAATTACTATTACCTCTGCTGCAACAACTTGTTTCTGGGCTGGCATGGCTGCTCAGTTTGATAAACATAGAATCAATATTATCGATACTCCAGGGCACGTTGACTTCACAATTGAAGTTGAAAGATCTCTAAGAGTGCTAGATGGTGTTTGTGCAGTCTTTTGTTCTGTAGGTGGTGTTGAGCCGCAATCAGAAACTGTATGGCGTCAGGCAAATAAATATAAAGTTCCAAGAATATCTTTTGTTAATAAGATGGATAGATCTGGCGCTGACTTTTATCGAGTAGTAGAGCAGATGAGAGTAAGACTTGGAATGAATACTGTTGCAATGCAACTTCCTATAGGTAAAGAAGAAGATTTTGTTGGCTTGGTAGACTTAGTGAAAATGAAAGCTATCTATTGGAGTGAAGAAAATTTAGGGATCACTTTTGAAGAAAAAGATATTCCAGCAGACATGAAAGATTTATGTGACGAGTACCACGAAAAATTATTAGAATCTGCAGCAGAAGCTACAGACGAATTAATGGAAAAATATTTAGACAGTGGAACTTTATCACAAGAAGAAATAAAAACTGGTATAAGAGCTAGAACTATTAATGTTGAGGTGTGCCCAGTTTTTTGTGGCTCTGCATTTAAAAATAAAGGTGTACAGACCTTGTTAGATGCATTTATTGAATACATGCCTTCTCCTGCTGATATTCAGCCAGTACAAGGTTTGTTAGAAAATGGTGATGCTGCTGAAAGAAAGCCTTCAGATAAAGAACCATTCTCAGCTTTGGTATTTAAGATTGCAACTGATCCTTTTGTAGGTACCTTAAGTTTTCTTAGGGTATATTCTGGGGTGCTGAAATCTGGTGATAGCATTTATTCTCCTATACATCATGAGAAAGTTAGAGTTGGACGACTGCTACAAATGCATTCAAATTCTAGAGAAGAAATTAAAGAAGTCTGTGCAGGTGATATTGCGGCTGCGGTAGGTTTAAAGAACCTAACTACCGGAGATACTTTGTGTGATCTAAATGAGATCATTACTCTTGAGAAGATGGAATTCCCTGATCCTGTGATTGCGGTTGCTGTAGAGCCTAAAACAAAAGCAGACCAAGAAAAAATGGGTATAGCATTATCTAAATTAGCGCAAGAAGATCCATCTTTTAGGGTGTCAACTGATGAAGAGTCAGGGCAAACTATTATTGAGGGCATGGGAGAGTTGCATTTAGAGATTATTGTAGATAGAATGAAGCGTGAATTTAAAGTAGAGGCGGCAGTAGGCAAGCCCCAGGTTGCTTATCGTGAAACTATTACCAAAGCTATAGAGCAAGAAGCTAAATATGTTAAGCAGACTGGTGGTAGAGGTCAATTCGGTCATGTGAAAATTAAACTTGAGCCAACAGAATTTGGTCAAGGTTACGAGTTCATTAACGAAATTGTTGGTGGAGTTATTCCAAAAGAATATATACCAGCAATTGATAAAGGTATTAAAGAGCAAATGAAAAATGGTATAATAGCCGGATGTGAAGTGGTAGATGTAAAAGTCACCCTTTATGATGGTTCTTTCCATGATGTTGACTCGAATGAAATGGCATTTAAGATAGCAGGATCTATGGCTTTTAAAGAAGGCGGCAAAAAAGCTAGCCCTATTTTATTAGAGCCTGTAATGGCGGTTGAAGTAGTCACACCAGAAGATTACATGGGTAATGTTGTTGGTGATTTAAATCGTCGTCGTGGTATAATTCATGGTATGGATGATAGTCCTTCCGGCAAGGTTGTAACTGCAGATGTTCCTTTATCAGAAATGTTTGGGTACTCTACAGATTTACGATCAGCCACGCAGGGTAGAGCTACTTATAGCATGGAATTTAAGTGTTATTCAGAAGCCCCTTCTAATATTGTAGCAGCAATTGTAGAAGGCAAGGCATAAATTTAAACAGTCAGGAGAATAGAAATGGCAGAAAATTTCGTAAGATCAAAACCACATGCTAATGTTGGTACAATAGGCCACGTTGATCATGGTAAAACAACACTAACAGCAGCTATTACTTTGGTACTAGCCAGCAAAGGTTTAGCAGAGAAAAGAGACTATAACCAAATTGATTCAGCTCCAGAAGAAAAGGCAAGAGGTATAACAATTGCTACATCTCACCAAGAGTATGAATCAGAAAACAGACATTATGCTCATGTTGATTGTCCAGGACATGCTGATTATGTAAAAAACATGATTACTGGTGCTGCACAAATGGATGGTGCTATCTTAGTAGTATCTGCAGCAGATGGTCCTATGCCTCAAACTAGAGAACATATCTTGTTGGCTAGACAAGTTGGCGTGCCAAATATCGTAGTATATTTGAATAAAGCTGACATGGTAGATGATGCTGAATTAATAGAGTTAGTTGAAATGGAAGTTAGGGAGTTGCTAAGTAGCTACGACTTCCCTGGTGACGACGCTCCAATTATAGTTGGTTCCGCTTTAAAAGCCTTAGAAGGCGATGAGGGCGAGCATGGCGCTGAATCTATTATGAAGCTAATGGCTGCCTTAGATGAATATATTGAAATTCCAGAAAGAGAAAAAGACAAGCCGTTCTTGCTTCCTATTGAAGATGTATTCTCAATATCTGGCCGTGGAACTGTTGTTACAGGTCGTATTGAGCAGGGTGTTATTAAAACTGGTGAAGAAGTAGAAATTGTTGGTGTAAAAGATACAACTCTAACAACATGTACTGGTGTTGAGATGTTTAGAAAGTTATTAGACCAAGGGGAAGCTGGCGATAACGTAGGTATTTTATTGCGTGGAACAAAAAGAGAAGAAGTAGAGCGAGGACAAGTATTGGCTCATAAAGGCACAATCAAGCCTCATACTAAATTCACAGCAGAAGTATACATCTTGTCAAAAGAAGAAGGTGGAAGACATACACCATTTTTCAAAGGATACCGTCCACAATTTTATTTCAGAACAACTGATGTGACTGGTGCTGTTATCTTGCCTGAAGGCGTTGAAATGGTTATGCCAGGCGACAACATTAAAATAAATGTTGAGTTAATAGTTCCGATTGCTATGGATAAAGGGTTACGTTTTGCGATTCGTGAAGGTGGCAGAACTGTAGGTGCTGGCGTAGTAACAGAGATAATAGAGTAACTATTAGCTTACATATAACATTAGAGAGGTTAGTATGTCCATGACGGCAACAGCACAAAGAATAAGAATTCGTTTAAAATCGTTTGATCATAAGTTAATTGATCTTGCGACAGGCGAAATTGTTGCAACAGCGAAGAGAACAGGAGCTATTATAAATGGACCTATTCCTTTGCCTAACTCAAAAGAGCGCTACACATTGTTAACCTCTCCGCATGTAAATAAAGATGCAAGAGAGCATTTCAAAATATGTACGCATAGGCGTCTTCTTGATATTGTGCAACCAAGTTCTGTTACTATAGATGCTTTAATGAAGCTGAATGTAGCTTCTGGTGTCGATGTGCAGATTAGTGTTGAGAATCTTGACTAAGCGGGTGGTATTATGATGATTTATGGTCATAAAGAAGGTATGACAAGATGGATAAACAAAGATAACGGCACAATAACTCCGGTTACTGTTATCAAATGTGATGCCAATAAGATTTCACGATTATTAAATGATAGTGATGATGGTTATAGTGCAGTACAAGTGTCTTTTGGCAAAGCTAAATCTAAGAAGATTAGTAAGCCAGTGCACGGTGTTTATAAGGCAAGAGACCAAGAGCCAGCTAAATACCTGAAAGAATTTAGAGTTTCTGCAGAAGATTTAGCTAAATATAAAGTTGGCGAAAGTTTGTCTGTTACTGATTTTAGTGAAATAGAATACATTGATGTTACAGGTGTAACAGTAGGTAAAGGTTTTGCTGGAGTTATAAAAAGATGGAACTTTAAAATGCAAGATGCAACTCACGGTAATTCATTAGCCCATAGGGCTCCTGGTTCGATTGGCCAATGTCAAGATCCAGGCCGAGTTTTCAAGGGCAAGAAGATGGCTGGTAGAATGGGTGGAGTTCAAAGAACTGCTCAATCACTGAAATTATTGCATGTTGATGCAGAAAGAAATCTATTAATTGTTGCTGGCGCTGTTCCGGGCCATAAAGGTGGTTTAGTTAAGGTTGCCATTGCTACTAAGAAATTAAGGGGTAATCAATAATGCAGTTAGATGTGATAAGTTTAAATGGCAAAGATAGTATTGAGCCTATGAAAGTTTCAGACGAAGTGTTTGCAGTGCCTTACGCTGAAGGTCTAGTTCATCAAGTATTAACTTCTTATATGAATGCAGCAAGATCTGGAACTAAGTCAAATCTTGGCAGGTCAGAAGTTCGTGGCGGTGGTGCTAAGCCTTGGAAACAAAAAGGCACAGGTAGAGCAAGAGCTGGTACTAGAAGCAGTCCTATATGGCGTAGTGGTGGTGTTACTTTTGCTGCTAAACCAAGATCTTTTGAAAATAAAGTAAATAAAAAGATGTATAGAAAGGCAATTGCATGTATTATTTCTGAGCATATAAGACGTGGAACCCTTAAAGTTGTAGATAAGCTGGCATTAGATACGCATAAAACTAAGGATTTCCTAGCTTTAATGAAAACAAATGTAGTTAGTGAAGGTTTGTTCATAGATGAAACTTTAAATGAGAACTTTTATTATGCCTCTTGTAACATTATTAATGTTTGGGCTATAGATTTCGTATCAATAAACCCATATGATCTACTAGTTGCTCCTTCTGTTGTAGTGACTGCGGATGTTATTAATAAAATAGAGGAGTGGTTATCATGAGTTATGAAGAAAGAATATTGCAAACAATTGTTTCTCCTATGATGACAGAAAAAACAACTGCTATGACCGGTGATAATAAGTATGGTTTTCAGGTGTTAAGGACAGCTACTAAGTTTGATATAAAAAATGCAGTAGAAAAACTATTCAAAGTAAAAGTGAAAACTGTAAATGTATTGAATAGAAAGGGTAAAGTTAAAACAAGAGGCAAGATAACTGGCACTCAGAAGACGAAGAAAATTGCTTATGTTTCCTTGCAAGATGGTCATGCAATAAATTTAGCAGATAATTAGGATTGATTTATAATGAGCATAGAAGTAAAGAAAAGTAAACCTACCTCGCCGGGTGTAAGGCATAAAGTAGCTGTAGTAAACCATAGTCTAAGTAAAGAAAGACCATTGCGTTCTTTGACAAAGTCAAAATCTACTCGAACTTCAGGTAGAAATAGTGCTGGCCGAATAACAGTAAGGCATAGAGGCGGAGGCCACAAGAGATTATTAAGAGACATTGATTGGTTAAGAAATAAAGATGGTATTGAAGCCAAGGTTGTTAGATTTGAATATGATCCAAACCGTAGTGCTCACTTAGCATTGATAGTATATACTGATGGCTTATGGAACTACATTGTTGCTCCTAAAGGTTTAGCTGAAGGCGATGTAATCATGTCAGGTGCAGGGGCAGAGATTAAGCCAGGAAATGCTCTTGCTTTAAAAGACATTCCTATGGGAACAATTATCCATAATATTGAAATGCGTCCTGGTAAAGGTGCGCAAATGATAAGAAGTGCTGGAACTAGTGCAACGCTTGCCGGTAAAGAAGATGGTTATGCCATTATAAAGTTAAGATCTGGTGAAATGCGTAGAATACACTTAGAGTGTAGAGCAACTATTGGTCAAGTTGCTAATTCAGAGCATAACTTAGCTTCATTAGGTAAAGCTGGCGCTAAAAGATGGAGAGGCGTTAGGCCGACTGTCAGGGGTGTAGCTATGAACCCGATTGATCATCCGCATGGTGGTGGTGAAGGTAAAACTTCTGGTGGTAGGCATCCAGTGAGTCCAACTGGTGTTCCAACCAAAGGTAAAGTTACTAGAAGCAATAAACGAACAGACAAAATGGTTGTTCGTAGTAGAAGACGTAAGAAGTAGGAGAGGCAAATGCCACGATCATTAAAAAAAGGGCCTTTTGTATCCCACAGTTTGTTAAATAAAATAAACAAAGCTGTAGAAAGCAACTCTAAGAAGAGTATTTCAACATACTCTAGAACTTCTGTTATAATACCTTTAATGGTAGGGTTCAATATCCTTGTACATAATGGTAGGCAAATGGTTCCTGTTCACATTACAGAAGTTATGGTTGGCCATAAGCTAGGCGAATATTCTCAAACAAGAACATTCAAAATGCATTCTGGCGATAGAAAAACTAAATAGAGAGTATGGTATGGAAGTTAGAGCTAAGGTAAAAGATCAAAGAATATCCCCGCAAAAAGCTAGGATAGTTGCAGATGAGATTAGAGGCAATAAAGTTGCTACAGCTATAGATAAGCTTACTTTTAGTAACAAAAAAGCAGCAACTTTGATAAAGAAAGTATTAGAATCTGCGATTTCTAACGCAGAGAATAATTTTGGTTTAGATATTGATGAATTAAAAGTTTCAAATATCTTTGTTGATAAGGGTACAACTTTAAAAAGATTTAGAGCTAGAGCCAAAGGCCGAGGCACTAGAATTTTGAAAAGAACTAGTCACATTGTTGTTGTGGTTGCTAACTAGAGAGAGAAAGTTATGGGACAAAAAGTAAATCCATTTGCATATAGATTAGCTGCAAACAAAAGAGATGATGTTCGCTGCAGTTCTGCATGGTATGCTAATAAAGATAATTATAAAGATTATTTGCACGCAGATATAGCTGCTAGAAAATATATAAATGCCAAGTTTGTTCGTGCTGGCATAGGCAAAATAGAGATAGAAAGACCGGCTCAAAATGCGCATGTTATAATATATTGCTCTAGGCCTGGTATCTTGATTGGTAAAAAAGGCGCAGATTCAGATGAGTTAAGACTTAAAGTTTCTAGTGTTTTAAAATGTAAAGCGCACATAACAGTCAAAGAGATTAAAAAACCTGATCTTAATTCTAAGCTGGTTGCTATGAGTGTATGCCAGCAGTTAGAAAAGCGTTCTCAATTTCGCAAGGTGATGAAGAGATCAGTGCAGTCAACTATTCGTGCTGGCGCTTTGGGTATTAAAATTTGTGTTGCTGGTAGAATTGGCGGCGCTGAAATTGCGAGATCTGAGTGGTGTAAAGAGGGTAGAGTTCCTTTACATACATTAAGAGCTAATATAGATTATGCTACATATGAAGCTCACACTACATATGGTATAATCGGGGTTAAAGTTTGGATTTACCTAGGCGATGTTGATAGCAAAGCTAACTAGGGCATCAGGTAAATAGCGGAGAGGTATAAATGTTACAACCACCAAAAAGTCGATATAGAAAAATGCAGAAGGGCCGTAGCAGAGGCATGGCAAAAAATCCAAAAGTATGTTTTGGTGAATATGGCTTAAAAGCTCATGGCTACTGTAGATTAACAGCAAGGCAAATTGAAGCTGCGCGAAGAGCAATTGCTCGCAGTGTTAAAAGGGGCGGTAAAGTCTGGATTAGAGTTTTCCCAGACAAGCCGATTACAAAAAAACCACTAGAGGTTAGACAAGGTAAAGGTAAAGGTAACGTTGAGTACTATATCTTCCCAGTTAAGCCTGGCACCGTGATATTTGAAATAGCTGGTGTAGAGATAGATTTAGTGCAAAAAGCATTCGCCTTAGCTGCAGCTAAACTGCCAGTAAAGGTTTCTCTTATCGCTAAAATAGATGAGGGAGAATTATCTAATGACTAAAAACAAACAAGACCTTAAAGAATTATCTATAGCTGATTTGTCAAAGAATATCTTAGATCTTAGGCAAGAACAGTTTGATATTAGAATGAAAAAAGGTAGCGGAGAACCTGTAAAGACTCATAGAATGAGAGAAATAAAACGTTCTATCGCAAGAATTAAAACAGTAGTACATCAAAAACAAACAGAGGGCGTATAATGACAGAAACCACTTCATTAAAGAGGTCGCTATCAGGCGTAGTTATTAGTGATAAAGCTAATAAAACTATTGTAGTAGAAGTTAAAAGGCGTCTTAAGCATGCTTTGTTGGGTAAATATATTACCGCTAGTACTAAGCTACATGCTCATGATGAAAAGAATGAGTGCGAAATTGGTGATTCTGTCTTAATTCAGGAAGGTATACCAAAATCCAAAAAGAAATCTTGGTACTTAGCTGAAATTGTCAGAAAAGCAACTAAGTAGTTTTAATACAAGCTAAGTAGTTTTAATATAAGGGTGTAAGAATGATTCAAATGCAAACAGCACTAATGGTAGCTGACAATAGTGGCGGCAGAAAAGCTACATGTATAAAAGTATTAGGTGGGTCTAAGCGTAGATATGCTAATATAGGTGATGTTATTAAAGTCAGTGTGACTGAGGTTCAGCCTGGTTCTAAAATAACTAAAGGATCAGTAATGAATGCAGTAGTTGTGCGTACTTGTTCTGGTGTAATAAGACCAGACGGTTCTACAATAAAATTTGACAATAATGCATTGGTATTATTAAATGCACAGAATCAACCTGTAGGCACAAGAATCTTTGGCCCGGTAACAAGAGAGTTACGAAAAGAATTTATGCGTATTGTATCTCTTGCTCCAGAAGTAATTTAATCGAGGTTTATTATGGCACTAGTAACAATAACTAAAAATGATGATGTGATAGTTTTAGCTGGAAAAGATAAAGGCAAAACTGGTAAAGTCGTAAGAGTAATTAAAGAAAAAGGGAAAGCGATAGTTGAGGGTATCAATATGGCAACCTTTCATCAAAAACCTAATCCTAACTTAGATATAGAAGCCGGAATAATAAAAAAAGAAGTTCCGATTGAAATCTCTAACTTGGCGAGGTATGATGTAGCGTCTAACAAGGCTTTAAAGTTAGGTGTTAAATTTTTAGAGAACGGTGATAAAGTATTGTTCAACAAGAAAACTGGTGAACAAGTATCCGATTAATCATTAATCAAAGAGTGTAGTAGAGCGATTATGGCAATAAATATTAAAGATCATTATAGTAGTATAGTTCCTGAGCTAATGAAGTCTCAAGGTCATTCATCAATTATGGCAGTGCCTAAACTTGAAAAAGTTGTGCTGAATATAGGCTTAGGTACTAAAGCAGTTAACGATAAAAAGATTGTAGATAAGGCTTTAGCAGACCTTTCTAAAATTGCTGGGCAGCAGGCTATAGTTACTAAAACTAAGAAATCTGTTGCAGGGTTTAAAATAAGAGACGGTTGGCCAATAGGCGTTAAAGTAACTTTGCGTCAAGATAACATGTATAATTTTTTACAACGCTTGATTTTTTTAACTTTGCCAAGAATAAGAGATTTTAGAGGCTATAAATCTAGTTCTTTTGATGGCAGAGGTAATTTATCTATAGGTATACCAGAATATATTGCATTTCCAGAAATAGATTATGAAAATGTTACTCAAATGTTAGGTATGGATATAACTATAGTAACATCAGCTAAAAGTGATAAAGAGGCGCATGAGCTTCTTAAAACATTGCACTTCCCTTTCACAGATAAATAGAGATAATATTATGGCAGCAAAAAGATTAATGGCTAGAGAAAAAAGAAGAGCTACTTATGCAAAAAACAGGTATAGTAACCGATTAGAGCTAAAGAAAATAATAAGTAGTCCAGATTCATCAGCAGAAGAGATAATGAATGCTGTAATTAAACTGCAAAAAAGAAAATTAGATGAATCATTAGTTAGACAAACTAATAGATGTCAATCATGTGGGCGTAGTAAGGGCGTATTTAAAAGATTTGGTCTATGCCGGTGTTGTTTGCGAAATAGTGCGCTATTTGGTTACATCCCAGGTTTAGTAAAGTCAAGCTGGTAGAAATATAGGAGCGATAAAAATGAGTATGCAAGATCCAATTGCAGATATGTTAACTAGAATAAGAAATGCCTCTAGTAGAAAACACAAGTCAGTTAGTATGCCTTTTTCTAAGCATAAAGTTGAAATCCTGAAGGTATTAAAATCTGCAGGTTACATATCTTCATTTGCTGTGAGCGAAGAGGTTAAAAGAAATATTACTGTAATGCTTAAGTATCATAATGATTCTGCGGTTATTAAAGTATTAAAGAGAGTAAGTAAGTCATCTCGTAGAATATATATGAGTTCTTGTGATCTTGCGAAATCTATCTATAAAGATGGTTTTGGAACAGCTATAGTGTCAACTCCATTAGGTGTGATGACAGACAATGATGCCATAAAGAAAGGTGTTGGTGGCGAAGTTTTATTATACGTATCCATATAAAAAAGGTGAAATGAATGACTACTTCTTTAAATAAAGATAGCAGCGTAATTTTAATGAAGCCAGAGCGTAATCCAGTTGTGATTCCTAGCTCGGTAACAATAAAGAAAGAAGGTAATAACAAATATACCTTTTCTTCAGCTGCAGGAACTTTAACTTATCAAGTACATGAGCATATTGGTATCAGGCAAGAAGAAGATAAGTTATACTTTTCTTTATTGCATCCTAAATTCAGATGCCAGGTTGGCACAGCAAGGACTAATGTTAGCAATATAATGATTGGGCTTACTAAAGGTTATGATAAAAAATTAACTTTAGTTGGAGTTGGTTACAAAGCTAAACTAGAAGGCAATATTTTAGTACTTAATTTAGGTAAATCTCATCCAGATAAATATGACATTCCAGAAGAAGTTAAAGTCGTATTGCCAAGTCAAACAGAAATTCAGTTAAGTTCTATTAATAAAGAGCTGTTGGGCTTAGTGGCTGCTAATATTCGAAACTTTAGACCTTCGAAGAGCGATCCATACAAGGGTAAAGGCGTTAGATATGCAGATAAAGTAATCGTATTAAAAGAGGTTAAAAAGAAATGAGTATTAGAGCATTTAATAAGAAAAAAGCTATTATTAAAAGGCTGGGAGCATATAGAGCTCTTGTTCGTAGAACAAATTCAAACATATATGTTAGCCTAAGTGATCCTAGTGGTAAAATGATGGTTACAGTTTCTACATTATCTCCAGCATTCAAAGAAACTAAAAAATATGGTGGCAATATTGAAAGCGCCAATGTCATTGGAAAGTTATTTGCCGCAGCTGTGATTAAATTAGGGGTTAAAAAGATAGCCTTTGACTGTGGTGGTGATAGATATCATGGTAGAATCAAAGCTCTTGCAGAAGGTGCTCGTTCAGCAGGATTGATTTTTTAGAATTAAGGGTAAATTATGCAGGTAAATAGTTCTCAACAAAAACAAAGTAATTCAGGTCGCGGTCAAGCGCAGCAGTTACAAGCTAATAGCTCATTTGAAATGAAAGAAAAACTAGTTTGTGTGATCAGAACATCCAAAGCAAGAAAAGGTGGTAGAGATTTCAGTTTCTCTGCAACAGTTGTTGTTGGTGATGGTGTTAGTAAAATTGGCTGTGGAAAAGGTAAAGCTAAAGATGTACCAGTTGCTATAAAAAAAGCTACAGAAGAAGCAAAATGTAATATGCGTGAAATCAAGTTAAACAATAAGACCCTGCAGCATTCAGTTATTGGGAAGTATGGCGCAACTAAAGTGTTTATGCGTCCTGCAGCAGAAGGAACAGGTATTATAGCTGGTGGCGCAATGCGCGCTGTATTTGAAGTGTTAGGTGTTGAAAATGTTCTTGCAAAATGCATTAAATCAACTAATCCTTTCAATGTTGCTAAAGCAACAATATGGGGCCTAGAACAAATGTTAGATCCAAAATCAGTTGCAATGAAAAGAGGTATGAAGACTAAAGACATTTTCATACAAAAAACTGCAGATGAGAAAGGAGATAAGTAATGTCTAAATTGTTACCAGATGTTAAGGCTAAAATGGTGAAAGTAACTTTGAAAAAAAGTACTAATGGCTTAACACAAAAACAAAAAAGCTCTGTAAGAGGGTTAGGTTTAAGAAAGATTAACCATACGGTTGAAGTTGCTAATACTCCTGAAAACAGGGGAATGATGCAGGCAGTGTTATTTTTATTACAATTAGATCAGGTGTAATGATGCAATTAAATGATATTAAGCCAAGTGAAGGCGCAAAAAAATCAAAAAGACGTTTAGGCAGAGGAATAGGTTCTAGAGGTAAAACTTGTGGCCGTGGTCATAAAGGTCAAAAGTCTAGAGGTTGTTTGGGTAAGCAAGGTTTTGAAGGTGGTCAAATGCCTATTCAAAGACGAGTTCCAAAATTTGGGTTCTCTTCAAAAGTAGGTTTTGTAACTTCTGACTTGCCATTAGAATCTTTAAATAGTATTCCTGCAGCAGAGCAATCTTCAATTGATCTTGGAGTATTAAAAAGATTTAATCTTGTTAAGCAATCTACTAAATACGTGAAAGTTTACCTAAAAGGTAAGTTAAACGCCAAAATAAATACTGTTGGAATTTCAGTAACTAAAGGTGTAAATGAAGCCATAATGAAATTAGGCGGCAAGGTAGAATAACCAATGAAATCGAGTGCCACTTCAAAAAAGGCTATGCCTAACTTTTCAAAAGCAGGTTATACAGAGCTAAAGAGGCGTATAGTTTTTGTGCTTATGGCTTTGCTAATCTTTAGGTTGGGAGTACATATCCCAATTCCCGGAGTTGATATAGTAAAGATAGCTGCTATGTTTGGTAAGCATAAGGGCGGCATGCTTGACATGTTTAATATGTTTTCTGGTGGCGCCCTCTCAAAAATGAGTATTTTTGCTTTAGGGGTGTTTCCTTATATAACTGCTTCTATTATTATGCAATTACTTTCAAATTCAGCTCCTTCTCTAATGCAGCTTAAAAAAGAGGGTGAGACCGGTCGTAGAAAAATTACACAATACACTAGGTATGCTACTGTTTTATTTGCTTTATTCCAGTCTTTCGGCATTGGCAAAATGCTAGAGCTTCAAGGGGCAGTAACTTTCTCTGGCATGGCTTTTTATGTTACTACTGCAGTAACTTTAACCACTGGTGTGCTATTTTTAATGTGGCTTGGTGAACAGATAACGGAAAAAGGTATTGGTAATGGTATCTCTCTTATAATATTCTCAGGTATTGTCTCTGGCTTGCCCAATGGTATTGGCAGTTTGTTTTCGCAGTTAAAACAAGGTCAAATACAGTTCATATCTTTTATAATGTTAGTAGCTATAGTATTCATAATACTATCATTTATTGTGTTTGTTGAGCGTAGCCAGAGACAGATAACAATTAATTACGCTAAAAGACAGCAGGGTAATAAGATATATGCTAGTAAAGTTTCACATCTACCGCTTAAAGTAAATATTACTGGTGTTATTCCGCCTATATTTGCCTTCTCGCTATTGTCTTTTCCAACTACAATTGCGGGATTTTATGCTAATTCTTCACAGTATGAATGGTTTAATAAAATAACTTTTTGGCTTAGTCCTGGACAGCCATTATATTTAATATTCTTAGTTTCAGCGATATTCTTTTTTGCATTCTTTTATGCAGCTATGGTATTTAATCCAAAGGACACGGCAGATAATTTGAAGAAATCTGGGGCCTTAGTCCCGGGAATAAGGCCTGGCAAAAGTACAGCTGAGTACATAGATAAAGTAATGACTAAATTAACGTTGATAGGAGCTGCTTACCTTGCTATAGTGGCATTAATTCCAGACTTGTTGCGAAGCATGTGGAGTATCAGTTTTTACTTTGGTGGTACTTCGTTATTGATTGTAGTTGTTGTTGTGATGGATTTTATATCACAGATTCAGTCGCATTTAATGTCGCAAAAATATGAGTCCATATTGCGCAAGAGCAAAGATAAATCAGATAAGTTAGGATTAATCAGATAATTTAGGAGTAGGTTATGAAAGTAAGAGCGTCAGTAAAAAAGATTTGTAGAGATTGCAAGCTGATCAAAAGAAATGGTAGTTTGCGTGTGATATGTAAGAATGGGCGCCATAAACAGCGTCAGGGTTAATTAAGTATTGCTTTTTTCAAGACTAGCCTGTATTATCTAGCTTTTCTTGTTGAATATTGTATTAGGAGATCAAAATGGCTATTGTAGCTGGAATAACCTTAGATAATAGAAAACACATTTGGTGTGCGTTAACTTATATATATGGTATTGGTAGAAATACTTCATATAAAATATGTGATGCCGCTAAAATTGATTCTACTACTAAAGTAAAAGATTTAACAGAAAATCAACTAGATACTCTAAGGGGTATTGTTTCTGAGCATACAGTTGAAGGTGACTTGCGTAGAGAAATAGGCATGAATATTAAACGCCTTATGGATACAGGTTGCTATCGTGGTATCAGACATAGAAAAGGGCTGCCAGTTCGCGGGCAGAGAACAAAAACTAATGCTCGTACGAGAAAGAGACGTAAACGCAGCTAATATTAAGCTTAAGGTTATTTAGAATATGACAACACAAACAGTTAAAAAGAAAAAGTCAAGTAAGAAAGCTCCTTCTATAGGGAACGCTCATATACAAGCTACTTTCAATAACACTATTGTAACTATCACAGCCACAAATGGTGATGCTATATCAGCTTCTAGTGGTGGCAAAACTCAGAAAGGTGCTAGAAAATCTACAGCGCATGCTGCTGAAGAGGCAGCTAAGTCAGCAGCTTCTAAAGCAGTTGATATGGGAATGCATCAGGTTACAGTGTTTTTAAAAGGTCCTGGCAGTGGTAGAGAAAGTGCAGTTAAGGGTCTCTATGCAGCAGGTTTAAAAGTTATGCAAATTATAGAGTGTACGCCAATACCACATAATGGTTGTCGTAGACGTAAGAAGAAAAGAGTTTAGAAGAGGTTATAATTATGGCAAGATATACTGGTCCTAGATGCAAAAGAGCTCGTGCGGTTAACATAGATCTTGAATTAACAAGTGGTGTAAGAACTATTGAAGAAAAGTGCAAATTTGGTGTCGCACCAGGTAGTAATGGACAGCGCAGATCAAGAACATCAGATTATGGTATACAGCTTAAAATGAAGCAAACTATAAGAAATTATTATGTTTTATTAGAAAAGCAGTTTAAGATAAATTATGAAAGAGCTTCCAGAATGCAGGGAGCCACAGGTAATAATTTATTGTTATTATTAGAAAGAAGATTAGATAATATTGTTTACAGGTTAGGATTTGCTTCCACTAGATCAGATTCTAGACAGTTAGTATCACATGGTCATGTTTTAGTAAATGGTAAGCGCGTTAATATTGCTTCTTACTTGGTTTCTGAAGGTGATATTGTAGAATTAAAAGAAGCTAGCAGAAGCATGGATAGGGTTATATTCGCCGCTAAAATGTTTGAAACTAGAGAGAAAAGTGACTGGTTAGAAGTTGATCATAAATCATTTACAGGTAAAGTATTATCTTTCCCGACTGTAGAAGATTTTCCATCATTCTTTAAAGTTAATTTAGTAGTAGAATTTTATTCAAAATAATTTGGTGATAAATATGTCAAAGACTGTGAATTTTTCTTATTTGATTCCTCAAGAAAAAGATTTGAAAATAGAGGAACTAGGTAATAACAATATTAAAGTAACAATGGGACCTTTCGAACGTGGCTTTGGTCATACGGTTGGTAATCCATTGCGAAGAATCCTATTATCTTTTATGCCTGGTGCGGCGGTATGTGAAGTTGAAATTAGTGGTGTAATGCATGAGTATTCTGCTATTGAAGGAGTAGAAGAAGATGTATTAGAAATATTACTTAATTTAAAAGGCCTTGCTGTTAAATTAAATGATGCTGAAGAAGCTACATTGCATATCAATCAGAAAGGCCCAAAGCTTATTACTGCAGCTGATATAGAGTTGGACAGTAATACTGAAGTTATTGATAAAGATCATGTTATAGCAAATATAGTATCTGATCGAGATCTTAGTATGACATTAAAAATCAGAAAAGGTGTTGGTTACGAAACTGTAAGTATGCGTCGTGAAAAAGAGTTAGAAGAAGATGATAAAATCGGCGTTCTTCATTTAGACGCTTCTTTTTCTCCAGTACGCAAAGTTATGTATCAGGTTGAAAATGCACGGGTTGAAAATAGGACTGATTTAGACAAATTAACTATAGCTCTAGAAACAAATGGTACGCTAGATCCATATGACTCTATTAAGACAGCCGCTTCTATTTTGCAGTATCAATTATCATCATTTGTAGAGATATGTGAAGATTTTAATAAAAAAGATACTGAAGCTAAATCAAATGATTTAAGTCCAAAGTTATCTAAGTTAGTAGATGATTTAGAGCTTACTGTAAGAGCTGCTAATTGTTTGAAAGCTGAAAATATTCACTATATTGGTGATTTAGTACAGCGAGCAGAGTCAGACTTGCTAAAAACGCCTAATTTAGGTAGAAAATCTTTAAATGAAATCAAGAGTGTTTTAATATTTCACGGTCTTACTTTAGGCATGAGATTAGAAAATTGGCTTCCACCAACTTCTGACATTTAAACTATAGGATAATATTATGAGACATAAAAAGAAAGGAAGAAAACTAAATCGGAATTCTTCTCATCGTAAAGCAATGTTTGCCAATATGGCAACTTCAATGATTATTCATGGCCGTATCAAAACAACTTTGATAAAAGCTAAAGAGCTAAGAGTAATGTTAGAGCCAATGATAACTATGGCTATTAAAGGCGACAAAAATACTGCAAGCAGATTATTGTTTGCAAAATTGCGTGATAAAGTAGCTGTTAAAAAGCTAATAGAGGTTATAGGGCCACAAAATGCAGGTAGACCTGGTGGTTACCTTAGCATATTGAAATGTGGTTACAGAGCAGGCGATAGTGCTATGATGTCGGTTGTACAGTTCTCAGCAGATAAACCAGTGCCAGAGTCAGAAGCATAAAAATAACCAGCATTAGTTATTTAAAAAAGCCACATTTATGTGGCTTTTTTGTATGGTATGCACTATTTGGTCTTACCAGGCGACCTAGTAGTCTTTCCTGGTTTCCACGGACATTTCAGAAAAGAGACTTAAAATAAACAAGATAAAATCTCAAAACATATAGTCGTGCAAAATTAAATACATTTCATGCTTGTTATTGATTTATATGTGATACTTTAGGCCTAGAGTTAGACCTAGAGTTAGAGCTATAGCTAATACTTCTCTCTACTTACAGCCCTCTACCTACAGCCTATTGCTACATACTATTCTACCTCGCCTACGCTCCAATGCTTCTTCTCGCCTACGCCCCAATGCTTGACATTGGGGCCCAGGGTTAAATATCCCAAAGCGCTGCAGCTTATAGTTACGCCCAAAATCATAAGGGCAAAATAATATGGCACTTATAATATAGCAGCCTCACGAAACGCCACTACAAGAATAAAGGTTATATTGGTCAACATATTTACTGGATCCTGCTATCAAGTAGCAGGACGTAGGCGGAGGGTGGCAGGACGTAGGCGGAGGGTGGCAGGACGTAGGCGGAGGTTAGTAGAACATTTGCTTATTTGCTAGTAAGAACTATAAACCTTAGATTACCCAAAATATTCGCGGGGATCTATCAGGGTTTGGTTAGGGATCTCAGGGGGCGTATGGCACTCTATTTTTATACAACGATCTGGCTGAGATCCTGAAACAAGTCCAGGGCGACTCCTATCGGGTCAGTAGGTTCAGGACTACTCCTGTCACCGATTTAGTTAGCCTTTACAAGGATGACGACTAAGAGGCTGTAGCGATCTTAGCAAAATTAACATTGGCCCAAGATATATCAATACCTAGCTTTTCTAGCGCTATAGCGCTACTAATCATGCAGCTTAAATCTGTGATGTTTTTTTTCATAGATGGTAAGAAGGCTAGCTCATTACTATTTTCAATGTTTCTCTCAGCAATACTAAGTAGTAAAGGATGCGGGCCTATTTCTAAAAATATATTTACATCACTAGCTACCACAGCTGCAAGCCCAGCACTAAAATCAACCTTTTCACGCACATGGGAGCGCCAGTATGAGCTGTCTACAGCAGTTATTTTTTCACCAGTAACATTCGAGATTAAATCAATTGTTGGTTTTTCAAATTTTATATTAGCTGCATATTCAGCGAAATTATCTAGCATCGGGTCCATTAAGTAAGAATGAAAGCCATTTGATACGGCAAGAACTCTCACCTTGATTTTTTCGGCTTTGAGCTGTGATGCGAATTCTTCAATATCGGCTATAGTACCAGAGACTACAGTTTGTTTAGCACCATTTATAGCGGAGATCTCAACTTTGCCAGTGGCTTTAGTTATATAGGGAGCTAGTTCTTTAGCAGGCAACATAACAGCTGCCATAGTGCCTTTTATTTTTAGCTCTTGCATTGAGTTTGCTCTTTGCGAAATTAGCGCTATACCATCCTCTGGGCTCATTATTGCTGCAATACTAGCCGCAGGATACTCACCCACACTATGGCCTAGCAAAGCGCTTGGGGTGATGCCCCAGTGCTGCCATAATGTTGCTGTGGCATATTCTATTGCAAATAATGCCGGCTGGGTTATTTGAGTTTCATTTAGCTTTTCTTGGTTGTTAGAAAAAATAATTTCTTTGATGTCAGTACCAGATGTGCTGAGAAGGTGTTTAGCACATAGGTCAAATGCACTCGCAAATACTGGCTGGGTATTATATAGCTCGTGTCCCATAAAAGCTAGCTGCGATCCTTGACCACTAAATAGCATTGCGATCTTTGGGTTTAAGGGCTTTATAGTTTCATCTTTGATCAAATCTAATGCAATAATTTGTGCTTTTAATTCTGTGATATCAATTGCAAAAAAACTGTATTTAAATTTAGATACAGATAAGTCATGAAAGCTTGATAAATGCGATTGGTCAAATTGATGATGATTAATGGCCTCTTTAATGGCATTATGTTTTGCAGTAAGGTCTGCTGCGCTCTCGGCTGTAATTCTAAAAAAAATATTATTCATGCTTTTCTCCATGAGTATGGTTAACAAAATTTAGTTGTATGATATTGTGATCCCATAAAATAAAGTTTTTATCTTTATTTTTGGCAGGTATTAGCTGTAGCTTTAGAGTGCTAGTGTCAACTTGTAGATTCTGTTTAAATGTAGTCAAAACATTAAAGTTATTGCTATGATCTTTTTGATTAGTAAACATTTTTTCCGGAAAATGGTTTAAGTAGACGCTGCCGAGTAATAGTGGCTGATTATTAATAATAATATTTGATTCCCAGAGCTTTAATATTATTTCTTCATTTGCTGAGGTGTTATGACTAAATATCATGGCTGGTGCTTTATGCTGATATTTTTGTGAAAATATTGGTTTTATTGATAAATCAGAGTCAGATAACATATTAATAAATCTATTTAAAAACTCAGGTTCCACTTTATGTTGTTGCCAGTTGTTTGCAAGCAAAGTTTTACTAATAAGATTGCTGTTACATAGCCACTGAATATTAAGTGGAGCTATTGGCAATCCAAAAATATTGTTACGCATAGTATCTATATTTTTATTTTGATGCCATTGCTCGCCTGTAATATATTGAGCCTTAAACTCTGGAATCTTATGCTTAGCTACATCATGGTTTAAGAATATAGCAGTATAAGATAACCAGAATATAACATATGCAATACAGCCTATCTTTATCAATGGCATAATTGCTGTCTCAGTATGTTTGCGGTAATAAAAGAAACTATAGATGCTTGCAATAATAAATCCGATAATGCTACTAACGAGCACATCACTAAACCAGTGAGCCCCAACATATATTCTTGCAAAAGCAATACACAATAAAAATAAACTAGTTAGTTGATAGTAGTATATGCGTGCTATAGATTTTTTATTATGACAGATTATCGCTATGATGAAGCATAATAAGGCTGTGGCCAATAAAATATGGCCGCTGGGAAAGGAAAAATTCTCTAAAAATAGGCTGGTTTCTGGCATAGGCCTAATTCGCCCGAAAATATGCTTTGCGAGACCTATAGTCGCTGCTGTAGTAATTGTAATGGAGGTTAAATATAAACGCAGCTTGTTAGTCTTTTTGAAGGTTAAATAAAGCAGCATTATTCCTATCGTAGGGAATATTACAAATTTATTGCCTAAGTATCCTATGCTGAGCATAATTTTATATACCGTAGGGTTATAAATGTTCGTCATTAAACTTTTTATTGGAAGGTCTATATTTAAAATATGATTATGGTTATGAAGGTAAGCTAATATTGCAGTTACTATGCTTGCCATAAGTAATATATAAGTTAATTTTATTATTTGTAAATAGCCCCAGGGGTGGTTTGCAATATATTTTTTAAATGATGATGATTTATGCTTCAGCAAGTATTGCCAAACATCATTTGCAACATTATGCTGAGCTATGCTTATGGCAAGGCATACCCGCCGAATTGACCAAACAATTAGTGCTAATAATATAAAAGCTGATAATGTCATGATAATAAGTTTAAATGCTGTTCCAGGTGGTAGTTCTATCGCAAATGCTCCTAAAATTATACCAGGAGTTAAATAACATATTTCCCATAACATTACAGATGGTATGGCAGCCAAGATAAATTTTGACCTTGGCATAGCTAAAATGCCTGCGACCATAGGTATCATGCTGCGCATTGGGCCAAAAAACCTGCCGATAACTATGCCCTTCACCCCTTGTTTCTTAACAAACTCTTCTCCCCATAAGAAAAATTTATGATAGCGTTTAATAATGTTGAAGTTTTTAATATTCTCTTTATAGTAATCACCACACCAAAAGCTTATATAGTCTCCTATCATGCCACCTATAAAAATCGCAACAATAGTTATTTTGGCACTAAGTACACCACTACCAATTAACGACCCAATTATAGTCATAGTAATAGAGCCTGGAATTATAGAGCCAACTATAGCTAATGATTCTAAACATGAAACAAAAGCTGCTATTAATACACCAATGTTATGATGTTGATGAATATAGCTGGCAGTTATTTTCATTATTTGTTCTATCATATATTATGCGCCTTTAGCTTGCTGGTCGGCATGGTACGATGATCTAACTAAAGGCCCACTTGCAACATTAGTGAATCCCATTTCTTTTGCTATGTTGCCCAATTTATCAAATTGCTCAGGCGAAATATACTCTTTCACTGGGTAATGATGTTTTGTTGGTTGCAAATATTGTCCCATAGTTAACATATCTACTTCATACTTCCTTAAATCGGCTAAAGTTGCGATGATTTCTGCTTCAGTTTCTCCAAGACCAAGCATTATGCCAGATTTTGTTGGTACTTTATTCTGGGTTAGTCTTTTGAATTCTTGTAGCAACTCTAATGATCCAATATAACTAGCGCCTGGTCTTACTTCTTTATATAGTCTTGGCACTGTTTCGATGTTATGGTTGAATACTTCTGGAGGGTGATCTTTTAAGATATTAAGTGCAACTTTATGTTTTGCTCTAAAGTCTGGTGTCAAAATTTCTATTCTTATATGTGGAACTATCTCTCTTATTTGCTTAATGCACTCTACAAAGTGATTTGCACCGCCATCTTTCAGATCGTCTCTGTCAACTGAAGTAATGACAACATATTTTAATTGCATAGACTGTATTGTTTTTGCTAAGTTTTCTGGTTCATTTTTATCTAAAGGATTTGGCCGGCCATGTTTTACATCACAAAAACTACATCTTCTAGTGCATATTTCTCCCATAATCATAAAAGTTGCTGTTCCGTGTTGATAGCATTCGTATATATTGGGGCAGTTAGCTTCTTCGCATACAGTTACTAAATCTTTGCTTTTTATTTTTTGCTGTAATTGTTTAACAACATCATTATTAGGAAGGCGTACTTTTAACCATGCTGGCTTGGCAAGAGTTTGCTGCTGCACCGGTATTTTTACCGGTATTCTTGATAATTTGTCTTGTGCTCTAGCTACTCTGTCATTGTTACTCATACTGTTCTCATTGTTACTTGATTATTGTGATAGCCAAAATAAATACAAAGGTATTCTAGCATTTTAACAGTGATTTGTCTTTTATTAAAGTTTGGAAGGTTGTGCTTAATATTGGTTAGCTCTAAATCAGAAATTCCACAAGGATTAATATTTTTATAAGGGGCAAGGTCATTCTCTATGTTGAGTGAAAAGCCATGGTAACTGCATTTGTTTTTTATTTTAAGCCCGATAAAGGCTATTTTTTTGTTACCAACAAATACTCCTCTTCCTATGCTTCTATTGGTCTTAGCGCTTATGCCAAATTCTGCTAAAGTTGCTACAATGGCATTTTCAATATTGTTAATTAAATCTATGATAGAGATATTTCTTTGCTTTAGATCAATCATTAAATAAAAAATTAATTGTCCAGGGTTATGAAATGTGATTTGCCCGCCTCGATCAGATTGAGCGATCGGGTAGGGTAGATCTGTGAGCACATGTTCTTGTTTGCTCGCGAGTCCATGGGTGTAAACTGGATAATGCTCTAATACCCATATTTGATCAGGCGTATTTTTTCTGTTTTTAGTGAATTCAGCCATATTATCAAATATGGTTTGATAGTCTTGCAGCTCTATATGTTCTGTGACTATTAGTTCTACTGAGTTATGTTTCATTTATGCAAAAGTGCGCTGCATAAAAATTGCAACGCTATCTTTAGATTGTTTCCACCAGCTTCCAACAGGGTTGTCTTCTAATGCTATCATTGGCTTTGTTGTGATTACACGATCATTGATTTTTACTGTAATGTTACCGTAATTAGTATTTTTTGATATTGGTGCTTTAATTAAGTCACCACTGTCTGCGGTAACGGTAATGTTTTTTGCTTGATCTTGCGGCACGGTAACATATAAATTTTCTTTAGTGCCGAAGTCGCTATAGTTATTTACGCCACCAGCGACTCGAATATTGTTATATTTGGCGCCTGCTTGTTGTAGCAGCTTAGTGTTAAAGAATCTCATGCCCCAGTTTAAAATTGCCTGGGTATTAGTTGTGCGTGCTGCATCGCTAGGGGCTCCTAGTTGTACATTAATTAGGCGCATATCTTCTTGGCTTGCTGAGGCAATTAAGCAGTAACCAGCATCTTCGGTGTGGCCTGTTTTCATGCCATCTACTTTAGGGTTGGCCCATAACATTCTATTTCTATTTGGTTGCCTTATGTTGTTGTATTTTATCCATTTTTGCTTGTATAGTGGTAGGGTGTCAGGATGTTCTGTTATAACTGCTGCAGCTAGCACAGCAAGATCTTGTGCTGTTGAATAGTGTTCTTTATTAGGTAGTCCAGTAGCATTCATGAAATGAGTATTTTTCATTCCTAATTTATTGGCAGTTTTATTCATTATCTCGGCAAAAGATTCTTCGCTACCAGCTATATGCTCTGCCAGGGCGATAGTTGCATCATTGCCTGAGGCTACCACTATGCCATTAATTATGTCAGATAGTTTTACTTTAGAACCTTGCTTTACAAACATTCGTGCGCCTTCAGCTTCCCAGGCATGGCGACTTATAAAAACCTGATCTTCTAATGATATTTGATGGTTTTTTATTGCATTTGAAGCAATATACATGGTCATAACTTTAGTTAAACTTGCTGGTGACAATATTTCATTTGAATTTTTTTCAGCCAGAAGTTGATTGCTGTTTGCGTCTACTAGTATATATGATTTTGAGCTTACTTTAGGTGCGCTAGGTATCATTGATCCTGTGGTTTCTATGCTTGCAAAATGAAGTGGGGATGGAATATTTATTGTGGTGGATGTAGTGCTGGCAGTATCAGTTCCAGCTGCATGTATTGTGCCTATTAATATTATTGTTCTTGCAAAAATAAAAAATTTTTTAATGATTGTATACATAGGTGTACGGCTCTTTAGTTATAAAAATTGTAATACGCTAGAAAGCATTGTTACATAAATGAGTAGTATATACTAATTTATATTTAAAAAATAGTTTAACAATATAATTTCTTATGATTATATTAAGTGTGGAATGTTAATATTGTGCTAGGCGCTAATCTTGATTATTTCTTTAGCAAAGTTGTTTTTTACCAGAAAATCTATAGCATAATTTGCAGTTTGTAAGGTTTCAAATGGGCCAACATGCACTTTATATAACATCCTGTTTTTAGATTTTATAACTATTATTCTGCTTAAATACTTTGCGTTATCAAATACCCGTTCTGCAAAGGCTATAGCTGTAGATTTTTCGCTAAAGGCGCCTAGCTGCAAGAATATATTTTTAGCAGTTTTTGGTTCTAATATTTTATTATTTTGGTATTTTGTGTCGAGGGAGGTAATGGTTTTTACCCTGACTTTAGCTGTTCCATTGCCTAACATATCTAATTTTGCTGCAGCAACATAAGATAAGTCAATGATGCGACCTGATACAAACGGCCCTCTATCATTTATTTTGACAACGACTTTTTTGTTATTACTTAAATTGGTAACTTCTGCATAACAGGGTATTGGTAGTTCTTTATTTGCTGCAGTCATTTCAAGCATGTTATATTTTTCGCCAGTTGCAGTAAGTTTGCCATGGAACTTTGTGCCATACCAAGAGGCATACCCGATCTCATCATAGCCAAGAGAGCTATCTAATATATGGTAGCGTTGACCGTTTATCACATAGGAATTGGGTTTTTTTTTCGTTGATTGTTGATGTTTTTGTGGAATTGCATTTGGTATGTGGGCAGTATTTACCTGGTACTTTGGGGGGCCATCTTGTTTGTGTCCACAGCTTGTAATGAGCAAAGAACAAGAAATGAAGATAATGCTTTGAAGCATATTAAGGTATTTAACTTGTTTCATATTGCCTCGCTTGGGTATAATATAGATCATAGTATATGCTAGAGTTAATTTAGTAAATAATATTGTATTTGAAATTTATAAGGGCGAGATAATTGTGACTAATGAAATTGCGAAAAAAATAACTTACGGTATTCATTCGGTTGATAAGCTAATACAACAACGACATTATGACGTGTCTAAAATTTATGTGTTGCAAGGCATCAAAAATGCAAGGCTAGCTGCCGTACTTGATGCAGCAAGAGAATATGAGAATATCGATATTATTGAAGCTAGTAAAGAGGAATTGTATAAATTAGCTGATAGCGATCAAACCCAAGGAGTAGTTGCTATTGCAGCTGAAAAAAAACAAGAGTTTGCAAGTGTAGAAGACATGGTAGAAGCTTCAGGGGATAAGCCGTTATTGATTTTAGTGTTAGATGGTGTGGTAGATCCTCACAATTTAGGGTCCTGTATTAGATCCTCGGCAGCTTTTAACGTCGATGGTATAGTGATACCGAAAGATAATGCTGTACAAATAACATCCGCAGTTAGAAAGGTTGCATCTGGTGGCGCAGATATTGTACCAGTTTATAGCGTTACTAATCTTGCCCGCACCTTAACTAGTTTAGCTAAATTAGGTGTTTGGGTGTATGGTTTTGCTGAGGGCGCCCCCAGTCTTGCTGCCACTAAGTTTGCTGGGCATACTGCCCTTGTACTTGGGAATGAAGGCAAGGGCATTCGTAGCTTAACAGCAAAGAAATGTGATTATTTATTGAGCTTGCCTACAGCAGAAAGATTTTCTACCCTTAATGTATCTGTTGCCTGTGGTGTTGTGTTATACGAGGCATTTAAGCAATTGAAATAGCCGTTTATACTTGGTTTTGCTTTGCATTTTAATTAGATGTTTTTGTTGATTTTATCTGATCTTTCTCTTAAAATGTTATTTTAATTTTCCTTGAGATTAAGCTTATTCTAAAGTTTGGTCTCTCTTTTTAATCCATAAGGAACATAATATGAAACATTATGAAATCTTGTTCTTAGTACACCCTGATCAAGGCGAGCAAATCACTGATATAATAAATTTATATCGCAACATAGTTACCGATTCTTCAGGTAAAATTCACAGATGTGAAAATTGGGGTAGAAAACAATTGGCTTACCCTATAGCTAAAACTATTCACAAGGCGCATTATGTTCTTATGAACATTGAATGTTCTTATAGTGTTATGCAAAAAATAGAAGCTAACTTTCGTTTCTCAGATGCAGTATTAAGAAGTTTAGTTACTAGCTGTAAGAAAGCAGTAACAATACCTTCAACTATGGTCAGTACTGAAACTAGAGATAGAAAACAGAAGCATGATCCTAGCGCTATAGATTACAAATGCACTAATGAATTGCAAAATTATATTATGGAAACAGGTAGAATAATCCCAAGCAGGGTTTCCAATATTTCTGCAAAAGATCAAAGAAGAATCACTAATGCTATAAAGAGAGCAAGGTTTATTGCATTGCTTCCTTATTGTGATAGGCATGAATATAGCTAAAACTTGGTTTATTAATGAATAACGCACTTGCGAAAAATCTAGCAAAGTATGTTGCAAACGCAAACACCTCATCTGTTTATGTATTGACACTGTCAAGTTTGTCAATGTTAGGGGTTCCTGTTATGTGGCTAGCTGGAGTTATTGTTAGCTTTTATATTTTAGAAAAAGAATCAAGTTCTCATTCTTTAATTATTTTTGCTGCAATATTACCTATATTTCTAACATTTTTCTTCTTAGAAGATGTGGTGCTATGGCAAGTTTTTTGGCAAGTGCTTTTATTTTTAGGCTTAATAATTGTGTTAAGTTATGTTTTAAGATCTTATTCATCTTGGACAATATTGCTACAATTTGCTGGTATATTTTGTGCTGCCGCTATCATAGCTTTATATATCATATATCCGGCTATAGATGCTTGGTGGTATGAGAGATTATCATCTTTTTTTGATCCAGCAGATTTGGCGCAGGCAAATGTTAATATTGAAAGTTATGCGAAATATGCAACTGGAATGCAATCTGTTACAGTGCTTATATCAGTTATCTTTAATATTATAATTGCTAGAGTATGGCAAGCTGGTATTTATGATAAGGTTTTAAAGGTAAAAAAAGAATTGTTAGCAGCTAAAGCTACCTATACTAGCTTGTTAGTTATATCCTTGTTGGTTATTGCATCTATCTATAAAGTGAACTGGGGCTTGGATGCTTTAATAGCTATTTTAGCGCCTATTTTCTTTGTGGGAGCTAGCTTATTTCATAACTTATTACAAACTCATTGCAAGAAAAAAAATAGGGCGCTTATTGCGACCATGTTTTATATTATGAATTTAATGTTATTCCCTTATTTACCACTACTAGTAATAAGCGTGGGTATATTGGATTGCATGATTGATTTAAGACAAAAAATTTATATTACACGTAAATAATTTAATTAATAGGAGAATAGTATGCAGGTAATTTTAACTAAAGTATCAAATTTGGGAAATATTGGTGATGAAGTAAGAGTAAAGAATGGTTATGCCAGGAACTATCTTATTCCACAAGGGCGCGCTGTAGCAATTACTGCCGATAACATAGAGCACTTTGCAAAAATCAGAGCTGAACTTGAAAAAGAGGCGGCACTAGAACTAGCAGCTGCACAAAATATAGCTAAGACTTTAGAGTCTATAAAGCTTGAAATGTCAGCCAAAGTTAGTGATGGTGAAACTCTTTTTGGATCGGTTTCAGTAAGTGATATTATGCCATTAATACACGCGCACAATGCCGATATTAATAAACGTCAAGTTAGCCTTGCAGCTGGTAATATTGGTGAGACAGGAACATATGAAGTTAATGTTAAATGCCATAGAGATGTTACCGCTGTTATTAGCTTAATTGTTGCTGCAGAAGACTAATCTGATAGCAAATAGTTTACATGAATAAAATAGCAGCAAAGAAAAGAACCATAGATAGTGAGGTGGATAATTTAAAAATTCCACCACATTCTATTGATGCTGAAAAACGCATTCTTGGTTCTTTGTTGCTAGTTAACAAGTCTTTTGATGAGATAGCAGGGATGTTGATAGAAGATGACTTTTATCATCCTCAACATCGAATACTGTATCGAGTTATTAATGAAAAAATAGCAAAAGATTCACCGATAGATATGCTTACTTTGACAGAGCAGCTAGCTGCTCTTGCTTTGTTAGATGATGCTGGAGGTGAGAGCTATATTTATGATATAGTGGGAAACACTCCAAGCTCTAGCAATATTAAAGCTTATGCTGAGATAGTAAAAGACCGAGCAATATTACGTAAAATATTAACAACATCAGTTGAAATTTCTTCGCTTGCATATAATACCGGCGGTAAAAACTCTAAAGATTTATTAAATGAAGTTGAGCAAAAAATATTTAATATTAGTGATAAGCGTTCAGAGTCAGGCGGTATGGTCAGGATTGCGGATGTACTAGCTACTGCAACTGACAAAATTGACCAATTATTTCAAAATGGTGATGCAGTTACTGGAGTCCCAACTGGCTTTACAGATCTGGATGCTATGACTGCTGGGCTTCATCCTGGTGAGCTGATTATTATTGCTGGAAGGCCTTCTATGGGTAAAACCGCACTTATGATGAATATGGTGGAAAGTGTCGCAATTAGCGCGAAGAAACCTGTTATTGTATTTAGCTTAGAGATGTCCAGCGAATCTCTTGCAATGAGGTTGCTTTCTTCTCTTGGCAGAATCGATCAGAGTAAAATTAGGACAGGTAAGCTATCAGACGATGATTGGCCTCGTTTAACTTCAGCTGTTAGCATGCTAGCAGATGCTCCTTTATTTATTGATGATAGTCCATCTTTAAGTCCAGCAGAAATTAGAGCCAAAGTTAGAAGAATTGCTAGAAAAGAGGGTGAGCTAGGCTTAATCGTGGTAGATTATTTGCAGCTAATGCAGGTGCCAGGTATCAAAGATAATAGAACATTAGAAATATCAGAAATATCAAGATCTTTAAAAATTTTGGCTAAAGAAGCAAAAGTTCCAGTGATAGCTGGATCACAGCTAAATAGAGGCTTAGAGCAACGCCAAGATAAAAGGCCAATGATGTCTGATTTAAGAGAATCAGGAGCAATTGAGCAAGATGCTGATTTAATTGGCTTTATTTATCGAGACGAAGTATACAATCCAGATACCGCACAAAAGGGTACGGCAGAAGTTATTATTGGCAAACAGCGTAATGGTGCCACAGGTAAAGTTAAGCTAACGTTCCTTGGGAAATATTCTAGGTTTGAGAACCATGTTAGAGATATATACTAAAAACACACAAAATAAATTATACGATAGGCGTGCAATAATTAATTTAAGCGCCTTACAGAAAAATTATACTACTATTAAAAAAATTTGTAGTCAGGAAAAAGTGTTGGCTTATGTAAAAGCAAATGCATATGGACATGGCCTTATTAAAATTGTTGAAAAGTTAGTATCCTTACAAGTAAATGCGGTTGCAGTTTCTTCTATTGCTGAATTCATGGAAGTAAAAAAGCACTTTAGCAACCTACAAGTGGTATTAGGTTCAACTTATTACAATAAAGAGATTATAAAATTAGTGGTGCAACACGCAGGTGATATGGTGATATATAATAGTAACCATATTGATCTTATAGCCGAACATACCTCTGGACATAAAATTACAGTTTGGTTGAAGGTAAATACTGGTATGAATCGTATGGGAATATCACCAGATGATTTTGAGTATCAACTCACTAAATTATTAAAGATTAAAAGCGTTCATAATGTCATTATTATGAGTCATCTTGCTTCAGCATACGATATAAATACTAGTGAAACATATAAGCAAAGAGAATTATTGCAAAAATTAAGTGATAAATATGATTTGCCAGTATCACTTTCAAATTCAGCGGCTATTTTAAAAAATACTATTGATAATTTTGACTGGGTAAGGCCTGGTATTTTATTATACGGTACATCACCACTTGCAACTTTAACAAATTTATCAGGTTTTTCTAAAGTGATGACGCTACTATCTAGAATAATTACTATAAATTTTTGCAAAAAAGGTGACAGAGTTGGTTATGGCGGAACTTGGGTGGCAAGATACGACAGCATTATTGCAGTTGTAGCTATTGGTTATGCAGATGGTTACCCTTATAATATTCAAGAAGGCACACCAGTGTTAATTAATAATAAACGTTATCCTATTATAGGTAGGGTTTCTATGGATGTTATTACAGTTGATATTACTGCAGATGCAGAGGAGATAAATATCGGTGATGATGTTATGTTATGGGGTAATGATCTCCCAATAGAAGATATTGCACAGTATGCAAATACTATTCCATATCAATTATTGGCAAGTGTTGCACCATTTAGGGTTAATTTTGAGACAATAGAAGATTAAATTATGGTAACAGCAGAAATATTAAGATGGCGTATGCGGCGTGGTGTATTAGAGCTAGATCATATCTTTAAATCGTTTCTAGAGAGAAACTACGGCAAGCTATCGGAAGAGGACAAGCAAAATATCATTAAGCTATTAGAGAGCCAAGATCCTGATCTATTAGAGTGGTTGCTATATCGTAGCTCGCTTCCAAACAATATTGCTTTAAAAGAGGCTGTTATGCTGATTTTACAAGATGTAGATAATAATAAATAACTGGCCACACACCCGATGGTTATGTTGCTTAACATGAGCTAAGTTCACTATATGTCTTAAGATTGATGATCCTTAATCATTGTTATTAACATATCCCATTGTAGCAAATATTGTGTGCTATCGGTCTCTAAGCAATTATTATGGCCAGCCTTATCTATCCATAATTTAGCTTTAGGGCTTGGAGCAGCATCAAAGAGTTTTTTGCCATGCCAAAAGGGAATAACATTATCAGCAGAACCATGCACAATAACTTTAGGTGAGGTTATTTTCGCTATTTTCTTGAGGTTATTAAATTTATCAAAGGGTAGGATAGGGTAGGTGGTGAATACCCTGAAGGTGGAGATAAATGCACTTTCAATGAATAGCCCACCAATATCATGTTTAGCAGCAATATGTATTGCCATTGCAGCGCCAAGAGAGTGGCCATATGCAATAATTTTTGTGCTATCTACATTACAGCTGTTAATTAAATAATTAAAGGCTGCTTCTACAGATGCATAGCTATTGGCTTCATTTGCAGTGCCTTCGCTTGTTCCATAGCCTGGATAATCATAGGCCATGACAGCATAGCCTTTCTTTTGTAGGGATGCTTTTAATGGCATTATTGTGCCGAGATCTTCTGAATTACCATGGCTTAACAGCACTACATAAGAATTATTCTTATCTTTATATGGTTGCCAATATTGTGCAGAAATAGTCAGGCCATTTGGCAAGGTTAATTTGATGATTTCTTTATTGTCTGTATATGATGGTTGCTGTGGCCTGAAAATTAGGCTATCAGAAAAAAATATGCCCATAATGAAAAGAGATATTAAAGCGATTGCTATAAGCTCTAATAAAAATTTATATATTTCGTGCATATGAACCTCTGCTATTACAGATGTTCAGAAAGACTGAAGCGTGCTATTTTAGTAATATCTTCAATATTAAACCAATTCTGAGTTATTGTTTGGTATTTTGCAGAAAAGGCATCTTTTTTAAATGTGATATAAAATTGATTTTTTGACATCAAGGGTTTTATTTCTGCTTCTTGTAAAAGCTTTAATAATGCCCATTCACTATTTTTATTCATGATTGTGCTTTGCCCAGACTTATTGGTGAACTCCATAGTAACTAAATCATCACCGCTATGTGGCCAATCGATGGTGGTGGTTTTAAGATTATTTTTATCAAAAGTTAATTTATTATTACCAATCTCTAAATAAAAATTGGTAGCATTAGCTGTAAGATCTATAGGAATCATGGTTAGTTTTAGACTAAGATGATTGTTTACAAACCAAGAGTTTGCTATTTTTCTTGATAAAACAAACGCTTGCCTGTTATTGCTACTTATTAATTTACTGTTTATCAGTGGCTCTACTAAGCTTAAATAAGTTTGAAAAATACCATCAGCACTAAAAAATTGCTCAAAATCCCTCAGGCTCATTTCTGAAGTGCTATTTGAAATTATGGGGAATTTATTTGCTATTTTTTTCTGATAAATATTATATACAGTTTGTTGCCAAATATTATCTAAATAGGTGTAAGCTTTATTCTCATAAAAAGTTAATGCTTGGTCGGTAATACTTTTTAGCCACTGGCGTTGTTCTATGTTTTGATTAGCGGCAATATGTTCTAATTTTTTCATTTGAGAGAGTGGGCTCTTTTTATAATACTGTACCGTTGCAGTATAATAATTTTCATAGTCAGGTTTTGTATTTATTATTGTTGTCAGAGTTTTATTCAGTTCGTTATCAGATAGCAACTTCGCCCAAGATGACATGGATTTTATATGCTTGTTATAGTTCATAATAAGTTTTTCGAGTTGGGGGTCATTATAGGCATGTAGTGTGTTCATAACTACTTTGACTTTTGCTAAACTAGCCTTTAAATTGGCCCCAGTGTTTAATAAAGACGAGATATTATTGTTTAGTTGTTCTAAGTTGGCATAGTTCTCAATTTGTGGGGTAGCATTTAGATATTGCCACATATTCATATATTCTAGTAAATAATGTTTTGCGCTTGCATGTATACATTCTTGCCGTTTAAATGCTTTTAATTCTTTACTCAGAGCCAATTTGTTGCATGCTGCTGGAATTTGTTCAGTAATAATGTTGTTTAGATTTGCATTAGATAAAATTACTTCATCCGGAAATCCTATATGCATATTGCTATTGCTAGTTGGTTTATTGACCAACATCATGACTTTTTCAGCCATTGAAAAACTATATAATTTTTGGTTTATTCGTGTCTCTATTTCAATAGGGAATTCTATTTTAGCTAGATTCTCAATATGCTGCTGAAGATATTTGTGGTGGCTGCTATTTCTTAACAGCTGTTGTAGCCATTCGCGCTTTTTTTCAATCGGTTCGTTTATAAAAACTAGTTTAGTATTAATATATTGTGGAAATATACTTTCATTGTTTTCCAGTTTGGTAGCAAAGTATTGATTAATCTTATTAGTTATTTCTTTGGGTAATGTTATATTTAGTTGTTCAGAGTAGTGCTTGTGTAAATGTGTACGTAAGTTTTCTGTTTGAGGGTTAATATTTTTTGTATTTTGGGTGTCGCTTAAATACTTTAGTGCTAAATATAACCTATCTATTTCACTATTATTATTATTAACCTTAACAGCTATCATACTTTCCACTTTGTTGGTTATGTTGTTGGTTATGTTGTAATTATCGTATGATTTCTTGAATAATATGGCGCTTACTATGCTTGTGCCAGCGAGCATACTTATAGTGAACAAATATTTTTTATCATACTCTTTAGTTTTAATAATAGCATTAATATTTGTGATAATATTGGAATTAAAGTAGCAATGATATTTGTCTGTATTATTCATAAGTAGTATTTGTTGTTTCGTGACGAGAATAGGTTTGCTATTATGAATAAAATCATAAATATTATGCCCAGTATGATTATTATAATTGCTACAAAAATATATTCCTTGCGTTTTATTCGGAGATATTGTTTCTATCGTTATTAATAATTCGTTAATAGGTTTGATTAATGCTTCTAATTGGAGTGGGAAATCTTTTATTTCAATTTTTTTTGCTAAATCGTGTTCTTGTCTTAAACGGGTAAACATTTGCTGCTGTAGTACTTCGATTATTTTAGTGAATTTAGTTGTAAATATATTGGCTAAAGATAACTTACTTTCATTATTTGCCTTGTTAACGGTTAATAATTGTAATTTTGAATCTCTTCCCAGGTCATAAAAAAAAGATTGAAAACCTTGAACTGATTCACAATGACTAAACACCAGATTTAACTTGGTATTGCCAGCGTTATTATGTAATGCGCTGAGTAGTTTTTTTACATTGCTGATATATGATTTAAGTGGTGCATGACTTTGATGCAAAACTTGAACTGGAAAAACAATAATTAAATTTTTAATAGAACTATATGGCAATAATTGTTGTTGCAATTTATTTAGCAGTATTTTCCAGCAATCATCTTCAGGCGTGATAAATTCTGAAAGTTCTGGTTTAAAGTCTTTATCGATATCAAGTTCAAAAAACATTTCATTTTCTAGCTGCCACCACTGGCCTATTTTAGGGCCAGTGAGCTTGTCCTCAGGAATAGGGGCGTAGTTATTATTTTTTAAAATAGAGCTTTTGCCACTATTTTTTTCACCGATTATAACTGATATGCTTTTCTGTTTAGTAATAGAATATTTATTCATAATAGGAATGGCGATATTAAGATTATTGCCTATTCTATTGTTCAATTTGTTTAGAATATATAGAGCTACTACTGGTATAACAAGCAAAAGTACCCCCAAGCTATTGTCAGAGATTGATTCAAACTGAAAAAATCCAGTAGCTAGTAATAATAAAAAAGCTGTTAAATATACTATTTCAATATGTGATTTATTCATAAATACAGTCCTTCATCATCAATTGAAATAGAGTAGCCTATTCTTTGGTCAAAGTAGCTTATTATTGGATTTAAAGCTTGGGTCAAACTTATTTTTAAGCATAATATGCCAATTAAACTAATAGCAATAATACAGCTTGGCACAAGAATTATGAATTTCATTTTTTTAATTTTTTTGCTACTGGTATCTGTGGTTAATAAACAGGAGTTATGAGTTATGTTTGGGCTAATCACATTCCAGAGGCTATCAATGATTGTGTAACATACAGCATATCCTTTGCTTTCAAATTTATAACAACCTTCATATCCTAGAGTCATGCAAATATAACTTAGCTCTAAAATATCTTGGTGTTCGTTAGGAGATGCTGCACATCTTTGCATTATAATAAAAAAACTTTCCCCTGCCCATGATTCTTCATCAGTTTGGTCTAAATTTTTAGGTTCTTGCCATTTGCGCTGTTTTCCCCAGCTACTTTTTAATATGGTTTCATTTATCCATGCGCATAAGATATGTCGGGCTGCTAATATGATTTCTGCCTTATATTTATGTTTTAATATTTGGGTGAAATAACATATTTCATTCGCTAAAAAATTTTCTACTTCTGCTTTTTTGTATTTGTTGGGGGCGAAGCAAACATGGCTTACATAGTTAATTATTGGACTTGAATATTTCAATAATAAATTTTTGGCAATAATGTTTTTTGTAAGCTTAGACGAATATTGCTCAGTCACAAAAATATTATCTGGGATAGGATTATTATAGCTGCTAGTTATTAAACCAGATTGTTGTTTCATATAATGACCTTGCCTTTTTAAACATACAAATTATACAACTACATTTTAACTGATTCTAATTAATTATTCATGACTATTTTGAAATTATTTTTTCTTAATGTGTTTCTGGATCAACTTGCGTTCTTGCAGTTAAAGCTCTAGAGATGGTATTACTGTCTAAGTATTCTAATTCACCACCAATAGGGACCCCATGTGCGATACGCGAACAAGAGATACCTAGATTTTTAACTTGCTCTATAATATAAAATGCAGTTGCTTCACCTTCGGGAGTGCAGCTGGTTGCAATAATTACTTCAGTTACTGATCTTTTGATTAGCATACTTAATAATAGATCTATTCCTATATGTTCAGGCCCAATGCCATCTAAGGGAGATAAATGTCCCATTAATACGAAATAATGGCCTTTATAAGAAGCTGTTTGCTCTATTGCGACAACATCTGAAGGAGTTTCAACAATACACATTTTAGTATGATCTCGCTGATTATTTGAGCATAAGCTACATACTTCAGTTTCACTAAAATTACGGCACTCTGAGCAATTTGCAATTAGATTCATTGCTTCATGTACTACTTTTGCAAGTTCAAGGCCTTCTTTACGCTTTTTTTGTAACAGCTCAAAAGCCATCCTTTGAGCTGTTTTAGGGCCAACGCTAGGTAGGCATCGCAGGGACGTTATTAGTTTTTCAATAAGCGGGCTGAATGACATATTATTCTTTATTTTTTTGCTCTAAATCTGCGCTTAAAGATTTTATTTGATTTCTAGTTAAATCGTCTACTTGGTTAACTGCATCATTAATAGCACTCAAAATTAACTCTTCTAACTCTGCTTTATTAATAGTTTGAAAATCAGTAGGTAATGTAACGGTCTCGCACTTAAATTTTCCAGTCAGCTCTATTTTAAGTTGTTGTGAAGATCCTGTCACCCTAGTATTTGCAAGCTTTTCTTGGGTGTCTTGCATAGAGCTTTGCATATTCTCTACTGCTTTTAAAATATCTTGCATTGATGGTTGTTCAGCCATGTTGTTCTCCTGCTGTTCATGATGGTTACTAAAAACATAATTCAAAATTAATGTTTTAACATATAACATATTTGCTATAAATGCTAGGTTTCTTCTTTATGATCGACTTCTTCTATGTTTGCTTTAAAAGTTGACATTATATTTGTTACATTTTTATCTTGTTGCATATCATTATGAATTGCTTGTTTTTTAGCTATATTAGCTTCTTGTTTTATTTGTACTGGCGTAGTTGTAGTTGTACCAACTGTTGCATTCAATGTGACTTTACAGTCAAAATATTTTGTTATAGCTTCTTCTATTCTTTTCTTATGAGTGTCTCTAAATAGTGGCATTTTATTCTGCATGATTTTAACTTCAATAGTGCTATTTCCTGTGATTTGGCAGAACTCAATATTATCTGCAATTGCTTTGGTCATGCCTGATATTGCTATTTCTTTAATTAAAGATGGCCATGATGCTACTGTTATATCATTCAGAGCCTTTATGGTTTTTGTTGTTGTAGCTGTAGGTGTGTTCGCCACCCTAGGTGGAACTGCCGCAGTATGCTTACTATTGTTTATTGCTGGGGTTGCTGGTGATAACTGTGATTGTGTTTTAGGTGCGCTTGTTATAGTTGTTCTTGCTGTAGTCTTGCTAGTTGCTGGCGCTTCTTCGCTAAAGGTCGAGCTTATGGCAAAATATTTATTGAGATTAGAATTGTCAATAGTAAAGGCTATTTGTCTAAGGCATATCATTTCTAGACATTGCACTCCAGAGGGCAAGTATGCCAGTTCTTGTTTCCCTTTTACTGCAATTTGATACCATAACTGTACTTGACTCTCATTTAATTTGGTAATTAAACTTTGCAGTTGAGGGTTCAATCGGCTTTTACGTTCTGCAACCATTAAAGCAATACTGATATTATGTAGAGTATTTAATAGTTGGTCTATGGCCATTGCAATGTCATTTGTTGCTGATTCAATACTGGATATGATATCTATTGTAAGTTTTGTGTTTTTTTCGGCTATAGCTACGATTAATTTATCAATATTCTCTTGTGGCAGTGTGCCTAATATCATCGCTGTAGTTTCATGGGTGATATTATTATCGCCATAAGCTATTATAGGTTCACTGAGGCTAAGGGCGTCTCTTAAACTGCCTTTCGCTGCCTCTGCGATCAGCTCTAAAGCTTGATCTTCGTATTTAATATTATCTTGAGTGAAAACAGCAGCTAATCTTGCGCTAATAACTTTAGTACTTATGGGAGCTAAGTTGAAATGTAAACATCTAGATATAATAGTATCTGGTAGTTTTTCAGGGTTAGTAGTTGCAAGTATAAAAACAATATAAGCAGGGGGTTCTTCTAGTGTTTTCAAGAGGGCATTAAAGCTATGTTTTGATAGCATATGTACTTCATCAATAATGAATATTCGAAATTTACTTTGATTTGGTGGGTATGCCGCTTTTGAAATTATTTCTTTTGTTTCATCTATTTTGGTGTGTGAAGCAGCATCTATTTCAAACAGGTCAATAAAAGTCCCATTATTGATTGCCATGCAATTGTTGCAACTGTTACATGGTGATGGCGATATGCCTTTCTCACAGCTAAGCGCTTTAGCTAGTATTCTTGCTGTTGTGGTTTTACCTACGCCTCTAGTGCCAGATAATAAGTAGGCTTGATGTGTTTTCTGGTTTTTTAAAGAATTAGATAGAGACTTTACTAGAATATCTTGCCCGACTAACTCCTCAAATGTACTGGGCCTAAACTTTCTTGCAAGAATTTGTTGCGTCATGGTTATTACCGTTATAATTAGGTGGCAGTAGCTTAATCTTGCGCCTAAAAGAAATGATACCGCTGCTCCTTTCCAGGCCTGACGGGATTTTCATTTTTTTACCGCTAGAGGGCCACTGCCTTGATACTAAATTCTAAACAATTTCTATGCTGATAGCCAGCATAAATTTTGCTAATATTAAGTAGGGATAACTTCATTTTGAATAACCTTAAATGTTGCTATGGGAGCGACAGTAGGCCAGGGTGTTTTTTGCCATACTATATTTTTTTTATATATCTGCATAATAGATCCTGGAAAAAAGTCATTCTTAGCTGAGATTTTTTCGAATATAGTATTGCCATATTTCTCATGTATATCTATTAGCTTATAACCGAACAAAAACAATAAGGTTGGAAAAATATTTAAACTGCTAACATTATTCAAGTTATGTTTAATACCAGTTGTTAGTTGCTCTGTTAGTTTTTTATTCGTGGTAAATACAAACAGCGGCACTAAAACTTCTTGCCAATTAGCGTGTTCTCTTCTGGTATGAGTGATTATAGTGCCATCATCCATTATATTTTGTCCATGATCTGAGGTATATATTATAGCAGCATTGGCAAGGTTTAGCGTAGGTAGTAGGGACTGAAAAAATACATCTGTAGCCCAATAAACAGCGTTAGCATAATAATTGTAAGCTATTTCTCGATTGCTGCTATTCTTCTTTGTGGTTTGGAACAGCGTCATATTTTCTGGGTACTTATTTCTATAAGGGATATGTGCGCCGCTTTTATTAATATAAACAAATTGTTTAGTTTTGCTTGTTAATATTTTTTTAATGATAGGAATTGCTTCCATATCTTTATTGGCAATATTATTGCTATTTAATTGCATAAAGTTATCTATAGATAATAGTTCATAGCTATTCATATGGTTTTGTAGAGATTTATTATTTTGACAATCAATATATGTAGTACTATAACCAGCTTTTTTTGCATATGACCATATACTAGGTTTTGTTAAAAAATTAAGGCCATTAATATTTTTCTTGCTCAGGCCGTATCTAACCACTAAATTAGAACCCATGCTGGTGTTATTTGCAGAAGTAGTCCAGCCATAATTATATTTGGTAGTAATATGGTTTAAAAATGGAGTGATGTCTACTGAATTTGCAAAGTCACCCCGTATACTTTCATCCATAATAAAGACTATATGCTTTATCTCAGAGTTATTTTTAGGAGTTATATTGGGTGTGGTTGCTTTAGGGGGGCTTTCTTCTATTTGTGAGGATGCTATTGCAATCGCTGGCACCCAAAACTGACTAGGAAGTGCATCTCCTGCAGTTATATTATATTCTATAAAGCATGATATAATTAACAAGGGAAATATAGTTACACTTAGCCATAAATTACTTTTAAATATGGTTTTTTTTGGATTGATGGCGATGGCTATGCCAAACAATATTGCAGCTATAATAGAGTAAGCACAGTTTTTTGAAAGATATACAGTAACTCCAGGCAATAGAATGTTATTAGATATAGATATCAGGTATTTAAAGTCATAAATATTAATGGTATAGTGGTTAAAGTTATAAAAAGAATGGCTAACTAGTGTTGAAAATCCTAATAATAAAGATCCAATTATTCGAGCATATTGATTTTTGTGAAAAGCTATTATAAAAATACTAAATATTGAGATAGGCCATATGATTAGCATTCTGGTTATAAAGTTATTTAGTCCGATACTCATATTAGACTTGAGATTTAAGTATGTTGAGTATATTTCATGATTTGTTAGGCACAATATAACGATAATAGTAATTATTTTAAAATAAGTCTTATTAATGTTTCTGATATTGATGTTCAAGCTGTAGTCTCTATACTTATCAAAATTATATGCAGTATTATACCGTTATAAATTCTTTTGTAAGAAGCCAATAACTTCTGTTCTTTTGATTCTTATTTGTTCTAAGGTATCTCTATTTCTAATTGTAACTGTGTCATGTTTACTAGCTTCACTATCTGCAGCAGCAATTGTATCAAAATCTATAGTGATACAAAACGGCGTGCCTATTTCATCGTGCCTGCGGTATGCTTTGCCAATATTGCCGATATTTTCCAAAGTAACTCGCCCTTGCTTTGATCGCTTTAGCTCTTGGGTTAATTTTTCGGCATATGCTATAGTAGCTGGGTTGTTTTTTGCGAGTGGAATTACAGCTATTTTTATTGGTGCTAGATGGTGTTCTAGTTTTAGTACAATTCGTTCTTGCCCATTGGCTAGTGTTTCTTCTGTATACGCTTCAGATAGTATTGCAAGCATGCCACGGTCTACGCCTGCTGAAGGTTCTATTACAAAAGGTACATACCATTGATTTGTTGCTATATCTTTAACTACAAGTTTTGCAGTGCTATCAAGGTTTTGTTTGACTTTTGCTGTGATGTCAAATTGTTGCTGTTCTTTAGAGTGGCTACCAAGATCATAATCTGTGCGATTGGCTATACCTTCAATTTCTTCTGTTCCATGAGGGAACTTATATAATATGTCTACTGTGGCTTTAGAGTAGTGAGATAAATCTTGTTGTGATTCACATATTAAGTTTTCTGCGCTTAGACCTTGTTTTTGCCACCATTCATAGCGCTGCTGAACCCAATAATCATGCCATTTTTTATCCTCTCCGGGTTTTACAAAAAATTCCATTTCCATTTGTTCAAACTCTCTAACTCTAAAAATAAAGTTTTTAGGAGTTATTTCATTTCTAAATGATTTGCCAATTTGTGCAATTCCAAAAGGTATTTTAACCCCTGAGCTATCCAAAATGTTTTTAAAATTGATGAAAATTCCTTGTGCAGTTTCTGGCCTTAAGTATGCGACTGCTGATGAATCAGCTGAATCATCTACAACTGGACCTACTTGCGTTTTAAACATCAAATTAAATGGTCTTGCATCAGTTAAGTCACTCGAGCTACATTTGGGGCAAATATTATTTTCTATATGATCTTCGCGCCAACGTGACTTGCATTCTCTGCAATCTACCATAGGGTCGCTAAAAGTTTCTTCATGTCCAGAATAGTGTAATACTTTACGATTGGTAAGTATACTTGAGTCCAGGCCTTCGACATCATCTCTGAGGTGAACCATATCCTCCCACCAGGTTTTAGTGAGATTTCTTTTTAATTCTACCCCCATTGGACCGTAATCATATAATCCTTGCAATCCACCGTATATCGAGCTGGATTGGTATATAAAGCCACGCCTCTTACATAGAGAAACAATTTTTTCTAAATTTTTATATTCCATAACATAACCTTATATATTCAGTTTATAAATTAACATATAAATTTAATATCGTGAATTATTTTTATATGTTAATTTCTATTGTGATATCAGGTTGTAGCCTCTTCTTTCTCTAAAGTACACTTTGTTATGGTAGTTATTAAATCTTTAATTGTAACTGGCTTAATAAAATTGTCTGTGATATTTAGCTCTTTATCAAGTCCTTGGTTTATTCTAGATTGCTGAGCCGTCATCATGATTATTTTAATGGGATTTCGCTTTTTCTTAAGCTCTAGCTCTCTTACTTTATGTGCTAAAGTATAGCCATCAGTATCTTCTAGACCAACATCTAACAATAATATATCAAAATGTTCATCATCTAAAATGCTTAAAGTGTCTTTCCCTGTTGATGCAGATTTACTAGTACAGCCTATTTCTGTTATTATAGCTTCTAAAAATTTTATGTTTATTCTAGAGTCTTCAGAGATCAATATTTTTTTATTTAAACTATTATGCGGTACAAAACTTTCTGCTTCCTTATTAAGAGGCACTTCAAAAGTTAACTTAACTGTTATCTCATTTTCTTCATTGGCGTCATTAGCAGGGTTAATACATATTTCACCTTTAAGGTCTTCTACAAAGCGTGTAGCTTCGATTAGCCCTGGTTCTTTCTTGTCTTTAGGGCTTTTATTTTGATGTTCCAAGGACTGTTCTTTACTTATATCACGGGCAAGAATAACAAATGCAATTGTAGCTACATTATTGTGATCAATTTCTTTGCTACTCTCTAGCCTTACAGCCATTTTAATATAGCCCTGATCAGTATATTTAATCGCATTGCTCATGAGGTTACTAATAATTCTTTTGAGCTTATATGCGTCTCCCATGATACTGCTAGGAAGATTGCTATCGTAATCAAGATCAAATTCTAAGCCTTTAGCTTTTATGGTTGTAATGTGGGTATTAACTATGCTGACTATTAGATCTTGTAGCGATATTAATTTATTATTGTTTTTAAAAGACTCATTGCGGCTAAATTCTAAGAGTGAGTCACAATACGCTAATAAATCTTTAGCATAGTTTGATATTTCTAATAGTTGTTGTTTCTTTGCAAGGTCATTTTCTTTGCTTGCGCATAGCTCAGTCATGCTGCATAAGCCAACAAATGGGGTGCGCATATCATGCTCAAGGTCTTGGATAAACTGATTTTTAAAGTTATGTGCAATTTCTAGCCTGTCTTTTTCTTGCTCTAGCTTTATCTTTTGTTGATTTTCAGCAGTTAAATCAAGCGCAACAACCATAATTCCTATTACGTTATCATTGCTACCTTTTATAGCAGTTTTATGTGACATCATAGCTACAAGTTCATCGCCAGATTTGTATAGCTCTTCTTTTATTATTGGCTCGCCAGTTTTAGTTATTTCGGCCAGATCTCTAAGTGCTTCTTTGGCTTGCTCGGCGGTTAAAAAGTCTTTTGGGTATTTTCCAATTATCTCTGCGTCCTGCTCAAGCCCTAAAAAATCAGCTTGGTTCTGGTTGCATCCAAGTATTTGGCCGTTAGTGTCTTGCCAGAATACCAGTCCTGGCATATTTTCTATCATATTTTTCATATGGCTAGTGTCATAGGGCTCATTCTCAACTGTTACATTACTTGCTACCATAGCTTGCATTAAACCTGCAGATCCTGTGTTTCTTTCTAACTTTTTCAGTTTTTCTATTTCTTCTTTCTCTTTTATTTGTGTGGAAAAGCCAATTACTCCAATAATTTTGTCTTTTTTATTACGTAACGGCATTTTGATAGATAAGAATGTCTGCTGCTCACCTAAGAAAATAACATCTTCGAGTAATACTTGTGTTTTATTTGTGGTGGTGGCTGCTATTATGACGTCTTCAATTGAAGATGCATCAGTTTCGGACAATAATTCTTCAAGATGTTTGCCCTCTATACAAGATTTATCACTCATTCCAAAAGCTACTGCTTGCTGATCATTGCAGCTTATAAATGTATTATTTAATGATTCTATATAAGCATTCCCCGGGAAATGCTTTGCTGCATTTTCTAAATAAGATTTGCGCTTAGATATTTTTCCTAACAGGTTATACTCATGTAAGTTTTGATTGATTTCAGTGCTAGTTAGTATTTGCTCACTATCATTTATAGTTGTTTTGTTGAAAGACAAGTTTAGGCAGCTTGGCAAATGTTCCATTACTGCTATTTTTTGCAGGTGGGTATAGCTGCTCATTTTAGTGGGGGTAATATATGCATAGCTAATATGATCAAAAGAATACATGGCTGCTATAGCTGCTATTCTAGCTATAAGGTATTGGTCTATAGCGCTATTATTTTTTTGTATATCTTGATCATACATGGCATCAGTAATATCATGCGTTGTGAATAAATATTCCTTTAATGTTCTTGCGTCTGATTTTATTTTTTCATTGAAAAAACTATCACGTTTAAGTAGTTTATTTAATTCCAGAATATTTTCATCTTTAGCTTGCTGTATGCTTTGCTCAGTATCTAGAATAATTGACCATGCAGTCGTGCCCGCATTAATTGCTGTTAGGTTTTGGGTGATCCAATCTATCTTTTTTCTTTCCAATATTTTTTGTAATTGCTCTTTAGGCATATAAGGCAGAATAATGCTATAAGCTAATAGTGCTAGTTGCATATCGAGGTAGATGGTTACAGTTTTAAACTCTGCTCCAACTATTTTTAAAGCGGAATTTAGCTGGGTGGATGAGTTTTTTTCCTGTGCAATATTAATGTGAAGCAGGGCGGTTTTATTAGTATTTTCAGTTTCATCTTCATTTGTTAGATGTGCTTCAAATGTGGGGGATTTTTCTGGTGCATTTGCACCTTTTGAAAAATCCAACAATGCTGATACATTTATATTTACTTGCTCAATTATATTGCTATTAACCATTTTTCTATTCCCTTTATATTTGTTTATGTAGTTACATCTTTACGAAAGGTAACAATAACCTTAGCAAAGCCTTGATTTTGTAACACCTACTGCCTCTTGCCCTTATCTATTTCTTCATTTTCGTACTTCTGGTCTATTATGAGTGAGTTAGCAAATTGATCTTTTAAATCAGATGATATTATAGGTTGAATAAACTTTTTCTTACATTCAATATCAGCGGCTAACTGCTCTTTCAAGCTTATTATTTCACGCTGTTGTTCTTGCCTAGTCTCAAGCGCAACAACCATAATGCCGAGCACTTTTCCAGTATTATCTGTTATAGCAGTTTTATGTGACATCATAGCTACAAGTTCATTGCCAGACTTGTATAACTCTTCTTTTATTATTGACTCGCTAGTTTTACTTATTTCAGCCAGATCTCTAAGTGCTTCTTTGGCTTGATCTGCGGTTAAAAAGTCTCTTGGGTATTTGCCGATTATATTTGTGTCGTTGTTGAACTCTAAAAAATCAGCTTGGTCCTGGTTGCATCCGAGTATTTTGCCGTTAATGTCTTGCCAGAACACCAGCCCCGGCATATTTTCTATTATGGTCTTCATATAGCCAGTGTCATAGGTCTTATTCTCAGCTATTATGCTACCTGCTACAAAAGCTTGCATTAAACATGCAGATCCTGTTACACCCTCTAATTTTTTTAAATTTCTTATTTCTGCTTCATCTTTTATATATGTAGAGAAACCAATTACTCCGATGGTTTTATTTTTTTTATTAAGTAACGGTATTTTAATAGATAAGTAATGTAAGCTTTCATTTGACAGATGGGATTGGTGACCTTCTATTAATACTTGTACTTTATGTGTGGTCGTTATTTCTGTTACAATCTCTGCAACCTTGTCTGCATCGTCTTGAGGTAATAAATGCTCAAAGGATTTCCCTATAAGGTATGACTCTTCTTCTACTCCAAAAGATAAGCTATGTTCTTTGTTGGAAGCTAAAAGCGTGCGATTTAATGACTGTACATACACAAATCCAGGGAAATGTTTTGCTGTCTTTTCTAAATAAGATTTGCGCGCAGATATTTTCCTTAACAGGTCAAACTCATGTAAGTTTTGATTGATTCCAGCGCTAGTTAGTAGTTGGTTACTCTCGATTGTAGTTGTTTTGGTAAAGTGTAAGCTTAGGTAGCTTGGCAAATCTTCCATTGCTACTGTTTTTTGCAAATAGTTATAGCTGTGCATTTTAATTAGTCCAACATAGCTGTACTTATTAGAATGTTTTGAATAGTCTTGAGAACTCATGGCAGCTATAGTCGCAATTTTTCCTATAAGATAAAGCTCTATGAGTTTGTCATTTTTATAGCTTGCCTGGCTATACATTGCTTTGCTAATATTATGAGTAGAGGACAATTCATTCTTTAATAGCGCTACATCTTCGGCGATATGCTTACAAAAGGACTGGTTATAGGTTAGCAACTTATCTATTATTAGTATGTTTTCCTCTTTGGCTTGTTCTAATCCTTGATCTGTAGAGGTAACGATTAAACATGAAAGTTTAGTTTTTTTGATTGTAGCTATATTGGTGGCAAGCCACTCTAATTTTCGTCTTATTATTATATTTTGTAATTGCTCTTTCGGTATGTAAGGTAGAATAATGCGATAGGATAATAGTGCTAGCTCCATATCTAGCAATATTGTTACAGATTTGAACTTTTTGCTAAGTAGCTCTAAAGCTGAGTTCAGTTTAACTTTTGCATTCATATCTGCTGCAATATTAACTTGTAGTAGGGCAGCTGTACTAGTGCTGTCAAGATATTCTCTTAAATGAGCTGTCAATGACACAGGCTCTGCTGCTAATTTATCTTGTTTGCTTAGCAGCTTTTCTACGTCTATGCCTAATTGTCCTATGATAGCTGTGCTCATTGTGCTTCCTTATACAGTAATGGGACTCAATTCAAAATTTAATCTAACTATTACACTAGTGCCTTTCTTAATATCAGAGTCAAGAATTATATCGCCCCTCAAGTCTTCTACAAAGCGACCAACTTCGCTTAGGCCGAGGCCTTGCCCAGCATGAGAAATATGCGACATATGATTCAGCATCTTGTATTTGTTGAAAATATTTTCCTGATCATCTTTGCTTATGCCAATGCCTGAATCCATAATGACAAATGAAATTGTAACTGCATTATCTGCGCCAGTCTCTTTGCCAGTCTCTAGCTTTATAGCCATTTTTATATGGCCTTGTTCAGTATATTTAATTGCATTGCTCATAAGGTTGCTGAGAATCCTTTTTAACCTATACGAGTCACCAATTATACTCTCAGGGATGCTGTTGTCATAATCAAGCTCAAACTCTAACCCTTTAGCTCGAATGGCGCTAATGCTAGCATTCACTATGCTGTTGGCTAAATCTTTTAGCGATATTAAGTTCTTATTGTTTTTAAAAGACTCTTTCTTACTGAACTCTAATAGCGAATCACAATATGCTAGCAAATCTTTGGCGCAGTTTGATATTTCTAATAGTTGTCGTTTCTTTGCAAGATCATTTTCTTTGCCTGCACATGACTTTGTCATGTCGCATAATCGCACAAATGGTGTGCGCATATCATCCTCAATGTCTTTAATAAATCGACTTTTGAAGTTGTTTGCTATTTCTAACTTCTCTTTTTCTTGCTCTAGTTTCATTTGTTGCTGTTTGTTTTTTGAGAGATCAAGAGCAACAACCATAATTCCTATAGTATTATTATTATTATCTTTTATAGCAGTTTTATGCGAGGACATAACTACTATATTAATAGCCGATTTGTATATCTCTTCTTTTATTATAGGCTTGCCGGTTCTGATAATTTCGGCTAGCTCTGTAATGGCTTCTGTGGCATGCCTAGCCGTTAAAAAGCTCGCTGGGCATTGCCCAATTGCTTCTGTAGGTGAATCAAGCCCTAAAAATTTTGCATGGTTATTGTTGCATCCAAGTATTTTGCCAGTAGCATCTTGCCAGAAAACATGCCCAGGCATATGCTCTATCATTTCTCTTAATTCCACTATGGTTTCATGGCTATATTGTTCGTTTTCTAAAGAATGTGGTTTCTGAGCAAGCGTTTCATTGTTTGCTATAACAGCCTGTATTATATTTTCAGGCGCTACATCTTTAAGTTCTTCAATATGCTTTTTGTCTTTTAGCTTTATGGTAAAGCCAATTACCCCAATATTTTTATCTTTTTTATTACGTAGAGGTGTTTTGATAGATAAGAACGTACAACTTTCACCTAAGAAAACGTATTTCTCAATAATAATTTTTGCTTCATTAGTAGTCGTTATTTCCTGTACAATTTTCGCAACTTCGTCTGCATCATCTTGGGATAATAAATCTTCAAAAGATTTGCCTGTAAGGTATGATTCTTCTTCTACTCCAAAAGCTAAGCTATGCGCTTTATTGGAAGCTAAAAGTGTGCGATTTAATGACTGTACATACACAAATCCAGGGAAATGTTTTGCAGAGTGCTCTAAATAAGATCTTTGTGCAGAGATCGTTCCTAACAAGTCAAATTTATGCAAGTTTTGATTTAGTTCCGTACTGGTATCTAAGTTTTCAGTAGGGTGTTTTGTCAAACATATGCTTAGTTTATTTGGCAAGTTATGTATGGCTTTTATTTTTTTTAAGTGGTCATAACTACTTGTTTCAGCCTGTGTGATATAGGTATATTTAATGTTGTGAGAAGAACACAAGGCTGATATTCCTGCAATCCTAGCTATAAGGTATTGTTCTACTGCGATATTATGTTTATTTTTGTACTGGTCATACATGGCTTCAGTAATGCCATGTGTTTCGATCAAATGTTTTTTTAATGCTATTGCATCGTCTTTTATTTTTTGATTAAAGACTTCGTCGGTCTTAAGAAGTTCATTTAATTTTAGAATGTTTTCATTTATGGCTTGTTGAGTGCCTTGCTCTTTGTCTGTGGCAATTGACCATGAAGCTTTAATTGAATTAATTGCTTCTATATTTTTATCAGTCCATCTTACTTTTTCCTCTTCTGCTATATCTTCCAGTTGTTGATTGCTCATGTGAGGAAGGATAATGCTATAAGCTAGCAATGCTATACGCATATCTATAAAAATAGTTACCGATTTAAATTCTCTTTCTAGTATGTTTAAAGATTTTTCTAAAATGCCTTTTTGTCTGGGGTTACAAGCAATGCTTATTTGTAATAAAGCAACTTTATTGTTGCCTTCGGTATATGTTGGCGATTCGCTTGTCAGTTTTACTTCAAAATTCGGTAATTTTTTTTGAACAGTTACTGTGTTTGAAAAACTTAACAGCTCTTCTATACCTACATCTACTTGATTAACTATTGTATTGTCCACTATTCTTTTGTATCCTTATTAAATTACTCTTTTGCCAAAAATGCACGTTCGTTGGCTTAGCCTTTCGAATATTTTTTTGGTTTTTGATGTTTTTTGATTTTACTAAGTAACTCCATGTACGTTTTTTCCATTTGCGGATATAAAAATCCTTATATGATATTTTACATGAGTAATTGTCTAAATGCAAGTTTATTTTAGTGTAAACAATTTGCCATGTTATCTACGGATGAAATGCTCACATGGTATTTATTTTGAGGGTATATGTATGAATGAAGTTTTTGTTGTTGCAGCCTTATATAGGTTTAATAAGATTACACATGTTTTAGCAGCAAAAAAAATATTATTAGATTTTTGTGGCAGTTCATCATTAAAAGGGACTTTGTTGCTTGCAAACGAAGGTATAAATGGCACAGTTTGTGGAGTTAGAAAGGATATAGATCAATTAAAAGATTTAATAGAACAAGATATTGGGATGGGGGAGCTAGAGTATAAGGAGTCTTTTGCCACTAAAAACCCATTTTTAAGAATGAAAATAAAATTAAAAAAGGAAATTGTCACTTTAGGTGTTTGTGGGGTTGACCCTTCGAAGATGGTGGGTGAATATATTGAGCCTGAGAATTGGAATGATTTAATATCTGACCCTGAAGTGCTACTCATCGATACGAGAAATGACTATGAGTACGAAATAGGGTCTTTTATAGGAGCTGTTAATCCAAATACCCAAACATTTAGAGAGTTCCCTGAGTATATTGCAAATAATGTATCTAGCAATAAGTATAAAAGGATAGCAATGTTTTGTACTGGAGGTATTCGTTGTGAAAAAGCCTCATCTTATATGATGGAACAGCAGTTTGAGAATATTTATCACTTAAAAGGCGGTGTTTTAAACTATTTTGAAAAGGTGCCTGCTGAAAACAGCTTGTGGCAGGGAGAGTGTTTTGTATTTGATGAGCGTGTTGCTGTTAATCATAAATTAGAGCCCGGCAAGTATGATCAGTGCTATGGCTGTAGATATCCTCTTACTGAGAAAGATAAAGAATCGACAATGTACTTGCAAGGAGTTAGTTGTCATAGGTGCTATAATGAAACCTCTGAGGTACAAAAACAAAGTTTTGCTGAAAGGCACAAACAAATAATGCTTGCAAAAGAGCGAGGCAAAAAACATTTAGGCGATAATGTCTTATTCTAGGGTAGTTGTAATATGTTTAGATTATATTCTTTTCGCAGATGTCCATATGCTATAAGGGCGAGAATAGCCCTTAATCTCGCCAATATATCTTACGATGTGTGTGAAATACAATTAGCAAATAAACCTAAAGAGCTACTATCATTTTCACCAAAAGGCACAGTTCCAGTGTTGGTTTTGGCAGATGGTACGGTAATTGATGAGAGTATTTCGATCGTAAGTTGGGCTTTTTATCAGCATAATCCGCAAGGGTGGCATTATTTGCCACTAGATTTACAAAAAATAGCTGTAGTGGGTGTTATGCATGAAGTGTTTATCCCTGCACTTAATAGATATAAGTATCAAAATAGATATGTTGATGTTGATGTGGATTTAGAATTAAAAAACATAGCATGGTTTTTGCAATCATTAAATGATTATTTGGTGTTTAACGATTTTATTCTAACAAATAAGCCTTCGGCAGTAGATATTTTAATTTTCCCATTTGTCAGGCAATTATATGTGCATGATCAGAGTGTATTTATGCAGCATGCAAACAAAAAATTTATAAAATGGTATGATTGGTTTCAAAGTCATAGTGCCTTTCAAAAGGCTATGCTTAAAATTAAAGTTTAGTATAAAGGGTATTTTTAACGCAATAATCGAGTTTTATATGCTAGATAGCGTTGATAGGTAGGTTGCTAATCTTAATTAATGTCCGTTTTAGCTACTAAACTATTGACCTTGTTGTTTGTTATGGTATAAAATTTATTATTGTTTTCCCCGGTAGCTCAGTTGGTAGAGCACGTGACTGTTAATCACTTGGTCGGCGGTTCGAGTCCGTCCCGGGGAGCCATTATAACTATCTAAAGTGCATCTCCTTACCTTCAGTCATATTTATTCAAAAAACTATTATATATCAGCCAATATCTTAACCAGCATAACGGTGTGAGAGCTAGAGCACATAGCTATAATTATGGTGTGACTTATGGTGTGACTTATAGTTTGACTATGGTAGTGTTTCCTCTATTATCTAGATTTTGGGGTTCCCCCATATTCTTTTATAAAGAAATATTAGTCATGCGGCCAGGCATATTATGAGATAATCTTGGGTCAAAAAAGATTGATCCTAGGATAAGCTAGGTAGGTTTAGTAACCAATATATTGCGATATGTAAGAGAATATTACATATCGCAATTTGATTGGCATAAAAAGTTTTGGCTGTGTTATAACTGTCTAATAAAAGATCTAGGCTGCTTCAAATTATTAGCTATGCAAATTATTTTTCCATATAATTTAGCCAGGCTATTTTTTATCTTCAGCTTTATCTTCTTCTTTCTTATCTTCTTTCTTCTCTGCTGCAGGTTCTGCTGTTTTCTTTGATTCTTCTTGCAGCTCTGCGATCACTTCATTTAAGTTTGTTTCAATTTTACTAAAATCATCTGCGATTGAATTATGCTTTTCTTTTAGCTCTTTCATGATTTCATTTAAGCGAAAGGCCCTATATGCAAGTGGGTTTTTTTCCTCTGATGGTGGTATTGCTGACTCAGGATCAATTGCACTTTTTACATTCTTTACAATAGAGTTGATATCAAATTTCATGCTAGCCATAACTTTTCTCCAAATTAGTTTGCTTAATTATTATAGCAAATATATTGAGTTTATGCTGCTTTGTTATCATAAAACATTAAATAGCTTTAATACTAAGCTATCTCTAGCAACTCTTCTATTCGGTCTATTGCGCTTGATATCTGCTTTTTACTAGTGGCAATAGATATTCTTAAGTGATTAGGAATTCCGAATACTGACCCTGGCACAACTGCAATGTTAGCTTTTTCTAACAAGTATGCAGTTAGTTCCATATCATCTTTTAAGTTGAATTTTTTGAGCATGCCTGTTATATTCGGAAATAAATAAAAGGTTCCATCGGTTGGAGTCAATGTAATTTCAGCTATAGCATTAAATCTTTTCATCGCATATTGGTAGCGTTCATGGTATGAGTTTATCATGTCTGAAATAGCAGCATTATTATGTTCTAAAGCTTCTGCTGCTGCACTTTGTGCAATAGAGCATGGGCCAGATGTAGTCTGAGATTGTATTTTAGTCATAGCTTTAATCAGTTTTTCTGGGCCAGCAGTGTAACCTATGCGCCAACCTGTCATAGCATATGCTTTAGAAACTCCATTAATAACTGCTGTTTGTGCTTTTAATTTTGGCTCTACATTTAAAATGCTATGGAATTCTTTGCCTGGCCAAACTATTTTTTCGTATATGTCGTCGGATAATATTATAATCTGCGGGTGTTTTAATAATACCTGCGCGATTCCTTTCAGTTCTTCAGCGGTATATAGCATCCCAGAGGGGTTGCTTGGGCTATTTATTATTATAAGTTTAGTTTTTTCTGTTATTGCCTGTTCTAGCTGTTTTGCTGTTATTTTAAAGTTATTTTCTTCAGTAGTTTTAAGAAGTACTTCTTTAGCTTCGACTAGGGTGCACATATCCACATAGGAAGGCCAGTATGGGCATGGTATTATAACTTCATCAGCAGGGTTTAGAGTTGCCATCATGACATTAATAATTGCTTGTTTAGCGCCACATGAAGCGATCACTTCATTTTCATTGTATTCTAGTTTATTATCTCGGTGTAATTTCTTTATGATGGATTGCTTTAAATCAGTGGTTCCTGACACAGGTGTATACTTTGTTAATCCTTCATGAATAGCATCTATGCCGGCAGCTTTTATATAAAGAGGGGTGTCAAAATCAGGTTCGCCTGCGCTAAGGCTAATGATGTCTCTGCCTTCTTGTTTGAGCTCTTTAGCTTTAGCAGTAATAGCTAATGTTGGGGAAGGTTTAATTGCCTTGGCACGATTAGATAAAGAGATACTCATATTATTATACCTTAAAAAAAATACTTCTTAACTTAACTCATTTACATAAGCTTGTCAAAGTGGTAATTCACTATCATTATAATGTATAATTATTATTATATTTAATTATTAAGGCTCTATTTTGTTTAAAATTAATTCTGAATTTGGCATGTCTCCAGGCCAAAAAATTGCTGTGAGTAAATTGCAAGAAGGTCTTACAAGTGGGCTAATAGAGCAGGTTCTACTTGGAATTACGGGTTCAGGCAAGACTTTTTCTATGGCTAATTTAATTACTAATTTAAATCGACCAGCTTTGATACTGGCACCTAATAAAACTTTGGCAGCACAAATATATAGCGAGATGTGTGGGTTTTTCCCTGAGAATGCAGTTGAATATTTTGTATCTTATTACGATTACTATCAACCGGAAGCTTATATTCCTTCGGCTGATTTGTTTATAGAAAAAGATGCTTCTATCAACGAGCATGTGCAAAGAATGAGGCTTGCTGCAACAACTTCGGTTCTTGAGAGAAAAGATACAATAATAGTTGCAACAGTATCAGCAATTTATGGCCTAGGTGATCCAGAGGATTATGCTGCTATGGTTCTGCATATGCAAAAAAACATGAAACTAACAAGAGAAGATGTTTTAGCTGCATTAACAGCCATGATGTATGTTAGGAATGATTATGAATTTGAAAGGTCTAGTTATAGGGTGCGCGGAGACGTAATTGATATCTACCCAGCTTATTCTGAAAATTTGGGTATTAGGGTGAGATTATTTGATGATGAGGTGGAAGGTATATGGGAGTTTGATCCTTTAACTGGCAATATTATTGCAAGTAAAAATAAAGTGTCAATTTATCCAACTACGCACTATATTGCGGCTGAAAAGAAAATCAAAAAAATTATTACAGAAATAAACCATGATCTAGCCTTAAGATTAGAAGAATTTAAGCAAGATAACAAATTAATTGAACTGCAGCGCTTAGAACAACGGGTTAAGTATGATATAGAAATGTTTCGTGAACTAGGTTATTGCAATGGTGTTGAGAATTATTCTAGATATTTATCAAGGCGCGGTCCTGGCAAGCCACCACCAACATTATTAGATTATATGCCTAAAGACACCATTATTTTTCTTGATGAATCGCATGTGATGCTGCCACAGCTAGGCGCGATGTATGCAGGTGATAGAGCGAGAAAAGAAAATTTGGTCAATTATGGCTTTAGATTGCCCTCAGCGTTAGATAATCGTCCGTTAAACTTTAATGAGTTTTTAGATTTTGATTTTCAAAAAATATATATTTCTGCGACTCCAGGCAAATATGAAAAAGCGAATGTTGAGGCTGGTGTTGAGCTGGTTGTGAGGCCTACTGGGTTGTTAGACCCAAAAATAGTTGTGAGGCCAGTATCGAGTCAGGTAGATGATTTAGTATTAGAAGCTAGAACGCGTATTGCAAAAAATGAGCGAGTACTAGTAACTACCTTAACTAAAAAAATGGCAGAAAAATTAACTGATTATTTGACAGATATGCAGATAAAAGCAAGATACTTGCATTCTGACATTGGCACTGTAGAGCGAGTAGAGATTTTGCGAGATTTAAGATTAGGGGCTTTTGATGTTTTAGTAGGAATAAACTTATTGCGAGAAGGACTTGATTTGCCTGAAGTTTCTCTGGCCGCAATTTTTGACGCAGATAAAGAGGGTTTCTTAAGATCAAATAGTTCTTTAATGCAAACTATTGGGCGCGCAGCAAGAAATATTAACGGCATTGCGATTTTATATGGTGATAGAATCACCGCTGCAATGCAATATGCTATAGATGAAACTAATAGGCGGCGCGTCATTCAGCAAGAATATAATAAGCTTAATAATATCACGCCACAGAGTATAAAAAAATCTATTGTAGACATGGCTGGTTTTTTGACTGAAAGCCAAGAACATAAAGAAGAAGAAATAGATGAAGTAAAAGATTTTTTACAAATGGGGCAAAAGAAGCTAGACAAAGAGCTAATTAAAATGAAAAAAGAAATGCAGGCTAAAGCTAAATCTCTAGAGTTTGAAGAAGCTTCAAAGTTAAGAGATAAAATAAAGAAAATAGAAGATAATATGTAGCACGGTATACCTATTATGATTATTCACAGCTACATTATTAGTTATTTTACTGAACTTCGAGTGAATGATGTGGCTATTGCTAATAGGTTTTGTAACGGCTATAACTTTTTATGATATTTTATTTTTATATGTATTTGATAATTATTATATTGCCTTTGTATTCGCATTTGTGGCTATTTATAGCTATTTAAATTATAAAGCTATTTTTAGTTTTCTCATAGGCGCTCTAATAGGGCTAGGGTTAACTTATTCTTATATTTATAACTATAAAGTAACTATAAATAATATACCTATGACAAAAGCTAGGGTTATAGGCGATATAGCTGCTTTGCCAAGCTTTAACAAGCCATTATGTAGATTTTTATTGCATACCTCAAAAATAGACGACAATGATATTGTCGCAAATATTAATGTCTCTTGGTTCAGCCCACAAGGTTGTGCCGTTAACCCTGGTGAAAAATGGCAAATGTTCTTAAAAATAAAACAGTTAAATGGCAGTTATAGCCCTAGGGTTGCTGATTATGCAAAAAATGCCATGATTATGAACCGGCATGCTAGCGCCTATGTGATAAACGATAAATATAATAAGGCTATAGAAAATAACGACCACACTTATTATTTTTTAAAATTGCAAGAGAAGTTATGGCATAAATATGAAAGCATTTGCCCTAGCTGCAAACATAAAGGCTTAGTTGCAGCTTTATTATTCGGCATGTCAGATAAAATTGATCGTGACGTTTGGCCTCAGCTTCAAAATACTGGCACTAGCCATTTATTTGCAATTTCAGGCTTACATGTCGGAATTGTTGGCATGATGTTTTTTTATCTAGTCTCTTGGCTCTGGTCAATGAATGTTAAAAATACTTCATACATAGCATCCTCATATATTGGCTCTTTCGCGGCATTGCTTGCTGCTTTATTTTATTCTGCAATTTCAGGGTTTGGTGTGTCTGCATTAAGATGTGTAATCATGCTGGGGATTTTTCTCATATTGAAGTTACGCTCTGTTAAAATAATATCATGGAAGGTGTTGTTGCTAACTTCTTGTGTTATAGGGTTATTTTGGCCTCCGCTATTTTGGAGTAAGGGTTTTTTATTATCATTTTTTGCAGTATTAATCTTAATATTATCAAGTTATACAAAAATGAGTGGGAGCACATTATACAATAAGTATTTACATGCACAGTTAATGATTACGATAGGTTTATTGCCTTTTATCGTATTATTTTGGCATAAGATAGTTTTAGCTAGTATGCCGACCAATATGTTGGCTATACCCTTGTTTAGTATTGTTATTGTACCATTATCATTTATGCTGCTGATATTATTGCCATTTCATGATGTTGCAGCATGGCTGGCTAGCGTTATTGATAGTTGTTTAGAATTTATTCTAAAGCAATTATATATTATTGGTCACCTTAATTATAATATTATAAAAATTAGTGACTTTAATAATTTTGAATATGGTTTGATTTTTTTAGGAGCAATATTGTTGCTTATGCCGCGCGGGATGCCAGGGAGATTGCTGGGACTAGTTTTTTGGTTGCCTATGTTGTTTCCTCAGAAATTACATCATGTTAATTATGGTGATTTTTCATTAAGTGTTTTAGATGTGGGGCAGGGCACCTCTGTATTAATAACAACGCATAAACATAGTTTGTTGTTTGATACTGGCCCTGCTTTTGCTGGTGGTTATTCTGCTGGCGAGAAAGTAATCTGGCCATATATCGAATATTTAGCATTGCCTTACTTAGACTATGTGGTAATTAGCCACCCTGATTTAGATCATAAAGGGGGGCTTGCTAAATTAAAAGACTATGTGGATATTAAGCATGGTTACAGTACAGACCTTACATTATTTGATAAAAACATAGCTGTAAAGTGTTGTAGTGGGCAGGAGTGGTATTTGGATGGTATTAAATTTGAGTTTGTATGGCCTCTTGATAAAAAAAAGTTATCTAAAAACAATAATTCTTGCGTATTACGAGTTTCAAATGCTAGAAGTAGTGCGTTATTAACAGGGGATGTTGAGAAAAAAGGCGAAGCGTTATTACTTTTGCAAAACAGTAACTTAAATTTACAATCTGATATATTATTAGCTCCTCATCATGGTAGCAAAGGCGCTTCTAGCATTGCCTTTATAAACAAAATAGCTCCAAAGTATGTGGTCTTTACAACTGGCAAAAATAATAAATTTGGTTTTCCGCATAGAGATGTGCTTGCCAGATATAACTGTAAGGGTGATATATTATGCCTTAATACAGCAGATACAGGGACCATAATATTTCAGCAAACCAAGAATAGTTGGCAAGTAACTACCTGGAGAGGCCTTAATAATCATGTCTGGCTAGATGGTGCGAATTAATAGCCTATAACGACAAGCTCGGCCCCTTATATTAGTTCCAATGCCATTCATATGGTAGAACTATACCTCAGGCCTCGTAATCTCTTTCTCCGAGCTTCCTAGCCTTCCTGCGGCTTGGTCCTGATGGATTCCCACGGATATTCCAGAAAAGAGATTTAAAATCAACAATGCAAAATCTCAAAACATATAGTCGTGCATAATTAAATACATTTTATGCTTGTTATTGATCTCTATGTGATATTCCAGGCCTAGAGCTAATGCTTCTCTCTGCCTGCATCTTATTGTTCTTCACGCCTGCGACCCAATGCTTGACAGCCGCAGGGAGTAGGCGGTGTGCTGATGCTCTTGCTATCTAGGCCTTGCGGTCGGAGCTGTAGTGCTCTAATTTCCCTGCGTGCTGTGGTTTAACCACATTATCCAGGCTGTATCTGGGCCCTTAATTGACAAGTGCCAAATTTAGTACACCAAAAAGTGTCAACCAATTTTAGGACTTAACAGTGGCAGGACGTAGGTCGAGGCTAGCAGGACGCAGGCGGTGGTTAGCAGAACATTTTCTTATTAGCTAGTAACAACTATAAAACTTTATACTGCCCAAAATATTCGTGGGGGTCCCTCAGGGCTTGTTCCAGGATCTAAGAGCTACTTCGTCGATTATACCGCTACTTTGCCTTTTATGTGCGGATGTGGGTCATAATCATGTATTTTGAAGTTGTCAGCTGTATATGAAAAAATGTCTTTAGGTTTATCAATTATTTCTAAGGTTGGTAGCGCTCTTGTATCTCTTGAGAGTTGTTCTTTTACTTGGTCTAAATGATTTAGATAGATATGACAGTCGCCTCCAGACCAGATTAGCTCGTGCGCTTCTAAGCCACATTGCTGCGCAATCATATGTGTTAATAATGCATATGATGCGATATTAAAAGGCACTCCTAAAAAAAAGTCAGCAGATCTTTGAGTTAGCTTACATGAAAGTTTATTCCCAGACACATAAAACTGAAATAATAAATGGCAAGGAGGTAAAGCCATTTTTGTTATATCGGCAACATTCCAGGCGCTAACAATTAATCTTCTAGAGTTAGGGTTTGTTTTAATATTAGTTATTAGTTGGCTGATTTGATCTATAGTTGTGCCCGAATCTCCAGCCCATGACCGCCATTGCTTGCCATATACTGGCCCTAAGTCGCCTTCACTATCAGCCCATTCATTCCATATTCTGACTTTATTGTCATTTAAATATTTAATGTTAGTGTCGCCATTTAGCATCCAGAGTAACTCATGTAAAATGCTTGCAAAGTGGCATTTTTTGGTTGTTAATAAAGGAAAAGATGATGCAATATTAATTCTCATATCAAGCCCAAAAGTGCTTATTGTGCCAGTGTTGGTGCGATCTTCTTTTGTTATTCCGTGCTCTAATATTTTTTTCAAGTTTGCTAAATATATGTTCATATTAGACCTTTATGCTGGTGGGAAATTTTTACATATAAGTTTGGGTTTTGCACTAGTTCCAGCGTTTTGAATATAAATTAAAATATCATTCTTAGGGAGATTAGTTATACAGCCACTTATAAGATAGCCATCTTTGGTTAAGGTGATATTATGTGGTAGTGGGTGAGTAATTTCATTGTCTTCATCCCCAGTTACTTTATTTATACAGCTTAGGCTATAATCACTATTAACAATAATACTTGTAGCTAAGTTTTGTGCTATAGGACATTTAGTATTGGTAGTGACATCATTAAAAACAGCCAAGAATGCAGTTGTATTTTTTATAAGTATATTAGTATTTGCGCTTGCTATAGCCATTACAAGTGATAAAGCTATTATTTTGTTACGCATATAAAGATCCTTATTAACTGGCTAATATTTGCAATTAAATGCTATCTAAAACTAAGATATCAATTTGAGCTTATATTGTCAATACGGCTATCTTTATGTGCTTATTATGAGGTCTCATTAAATAAAAATTTCAGCATTTCTGCCTCTAAAAAAACTCTAGTTTCTTTATCTAACGGATTTAATCTATTTTCGTTAATCAGCTTGGTTTGTTCATTTAGCCATAAGATCCACGCTTGTTCACTGATTTCTGTTTGAATGCGCTCTCCTATAAGGCCAGGATATGGTCTGCCTGATAGGCTAGCTAATTTTTTTTGCAGCTTAGTGCAGTGTATTGTAGTCATAATATAGTGTTTTCTTAAAATGAAGAATGGCCAGAGGTGGAATCGAACCACCGACACAAGGATTTTCAATCCTTTGCTCTACCGACTGAGCTACCTAGCCATAATTAAGATTAAATATCTTTCGCAGCCTAAGGTCAAGAAGATTTTATATAAATTTTATTTAAAATGTACTCTTTGGTTTAGAATGTTATAGCTAAGATGTTGTTGTAAAAATATTTTTTATGTTATCCCTGACTATTCTGGGGGTGATTTGTTTTAAACAATTATAATGATGAAGTGGGCATATTCTTTGTTTGCATGGCCGGCAAGATATTTCTTGCCAAATAGAAACTGCTATTTTACTAAGTGGAGGTGCAAATGATGGCAGTGTTGAGCCATAAATTGCAATTATAGGTTTTTTAAGCGCAGCTGCCATATGCATTAAGCCTGAATCATTGGCAACTACTAGATCAGTTTGCCCCATAATATCTATTGTTTCAGATAATGAGGTCTTGCCGATAAAATTTAAACATTTGTTATGAGTTATTATATCAATATGATTACCATATTTTTGCTCTTGCTTGCTCCCGAGCAATAATATTTGAAATCCTTGTGCAAGTAGCATGGTTGCTAGAGAAGCAAAATGCTCTTGAGGCCATCTTTTAGTTTTGCCATATGCCGCTCCAGGGCATAGTGCTATTATTTTGCTAGCCTTACTATTATAGCTGAGGTTTAATTTTTTGGCTAAAATATCCAGACTTATGTCATCCGGTATTAAACTGGGTTCAGGGCAGTCATTTAAGCTGATAATGTCATTGCTGGGGGCATTTGCAAGCATTACATATCTTGTTGCCATAGAATTTAGCCTGGTAATATTAATATGTCTGTTATTTAAGAGAAGCCACCTTGCTTCACCATGCCAGCCTGTTCTTTTCTTTATGTTGCTTAAGTATGCTGTAAGGCCTGATTTCCAATTATTTGGAGCAACTATTATTTCAGAGAATCCTTGCGCTCCAATTTTTTTTGCAAGCTTATATCGCTGCCAGAATGCTAATTTTTTTCTAGGAAAATATTCTTCAATAATATCATCGACCTCTGGCATTTTACTAAAAACTGCAGCAAGATGCGGTTGTGTATTTAAAATAGTGATATGAGCATTGCGTTGCTCTTTTAATTTTATAATAAGACTATGGAGCATGATGTTGTCTCCCAGCCAGCCAGCTGCATAGATTATGATCTTTTCATTCTTATTGTTTGGCATGCGCTTTACCGGTTTAGAACAAACTAGTATAAAACGTTTTTTTATAGAGTTCCAAGCATATAATTATATGTTTTTGTTATAGCCAGGCTTTCCTTGCAAGTATTCAGTGTTTCATTTAAAATTTCATACTTATTTGTTTTGGGGTTTAAAGTGGTAGAGTCTTACAAGCGATTGCTAAAGTCTTATGTAGTTAGGCATAAAAAACTTAATCAAGGTCAATTGCAAAAACTTGATTCATTATCTGAAAAATATTGCCTGTCGCATGATGCCGAGGTTGTGTTTGAAAAAATATTTGGTAATGATCAGCCTATTATTTGCGATATTGGTTTTGGGAGCGGAGATAGCTTAGTAGAGCAAGCACGCACGCATAGTTCTTATAATTATTTAGGTGTAGAGGTTTATACGCCAGGCATTATAAATGTATTATCACAAATAGAAGCAGAGCAATTGGGTAATATGAGGTTATGGCATGGTGATGCAGTACAGCTGCTTTATAACCATATTGCAGCAGATAGTTTCAATAGGGTGCAACTGCTTTATCCCGACCCATGGCCGAAGACAAGGCATCATAAAAGAAGAATAATTACAACTGAGTTCATGAATAATGTAGTGCGAGTTACTAAAAACAAAGGGCATTTTTATTTTGTGACAGATTGGCAGCCTTATGCGCAATATGTTGAGGAATTGCTGCTAGATCACCCGTGTTTAAAAAGAGTTGAAGCTATAAATGTTGAGGCTGCTCCTAATATTAGGGATACTAAATATGCCTCTAAAGGGAAAGCAAAAGGTCATGTTGTAACAGCGCTTGCTTATGAAATAAGCAAGAATTAAGTTAACGCCTTTACTGCATCTATTTTTCTTGTCCATACAACCACAGCAGATGATGTTATTTCAGTATTATATATTACTGGGTTTCGTATTTCTGTTTTGTAGTTAAGTGAGTGTAAATTATAAAGATTTGGCTCATCTCCAGGCATTACGTATTTGAATATTATGCCATATTTATTAGTTTGCAAAATACAGCATTGCTTTATGGTTTTCATTATGTCTTCTTGGAACATTTTTACGCCTGCAATGTAGTTTCCTGGTTCCCAAAAAGGCTGCATTGAGTCATCAGTAACAACCATATCAATTGCATGCTCATGATGTTGTCTGAATAATAATATTTCTTGAGTAATTGTTTTATGTTCTTGTTCTAGCTCATGTGAATCATTGTTAGAGCTATATCTTTGTTCAATGATTTTTCTTTCTGAAAATGAATCTACAAAAGTTGGGTTGCTACCAGTCCCGTGCAATAGCCAAGTAATGCTGCATAATATGCCTTCTGCTTTAAATGCATGAGTTATATTTTTTGCGCCTTTTTCAGTTAAACCGCCAAATCTTGCTGATTCCCAGTTTTGTAAGGTACCTCTAGGGATGCCGTATCGCTGGTGAAACGCACCACGAGATAAGCCTGTCATTTCTCTAAGACTTTTTAAACGCTTTGCTCTTTCTTGAGCAATGCTGATCATTCCTGTCTCCGTAGTCATATATCCATCCTGTATCCATTTATAATGGAATATACTACAATGTTTATGGCTACACAATACTAATTAATTATTATTTTCAGGTTTAGTTGATTGCTTAAGGTATGTGTTGTATAGGGATTTTGCTTGTCTAAAGTCTATGTGTATCAATTTTATGATTTTTTGTTGCTGTACTAAAGACAACTTGTCAAATTTTATTGTTGGAATAATAATTTCCCTGTAATATTATTATATCATCAATAATGGTTTTTGTATGCGGCATATGTCTTAATATGCCGTAAGATAATTAGTAAAAAGCACTGTTTTCGCTGGTCTATGGCAAAATTGTAATGTTACTTTATAGCGATTATTCATATATGTTCGTTGCTATAATTAAATTTTATGCTAGTCTTAAAGTCTACTTATGGAGTGAATTATTATGGAAAATAAAGCAAATGGCGTTTCTATGCATATAGCTATAGCTATGTTATTAGGTCTAGGATTGGGTTTAGTTGTGAAGCTAGTTCCTAGTTTGGGGTATATTTATAACTCAGGGTTAAATAGTGTGTTGGAGCTAGTTAGTGCGATTTTCATTAAATTATTGAAAATGATAGTAGTGCCTGTAGTATTCTTTTCATTAGTGAATGGTATAATTAATCTACAAGGTAGTATGAAATTAGGTCGAATTTGCATCTTGAGTTTTTTATTATATTTGACAACTACGGCTATTGCTATCTCTATAGCAATAACTATTGCAGCATACTTTAACATAGGTGCTAATGCACATTTAGGTGGGTCTATTGCTATTAGTATTCCGGAACCGCCCACATTCTATAAAGTTATACTTTCAATATTTCCAACAAATATTATTAGTGCTTTAGCACAAGGAGAAATGTTGCAAGTGTTATTTTTAGCTATATTTGTAGGCTCAGCAACATTATATATTGGCAAAGAGGGTGTTAAGACTCCAAAGTTCTTTAGTGAATTTAACGCCATTGTTATGGGGATGGTGTGGATGGTGATGAGGCTTGCTCCTATCGGGGTATTTTGCTTGCTAGTCCAGACGGTGAGTAATCTTGGAGTCGAGGTGATATCACATATTTTCGATTATTTTATGACGGTAGTTTTAGTTTTAACGATTCAATTACTTGTTTCCTATCAGTTATTACTTAGAGCATTTACAAACGTTGGGGTTAAATCATTCTTTATAAGTATGCGTTCAGCTATGTTATTTGCATTTAGTGTTTCTAGTTCTAGTGCTGCAATTCCAGTAGTTATGCAAACTGCAAAAGATAAGCTTAAGCTATCCGAGTCGGTGGTATCTTTTGTTATCCCTCTTGGTGCAACAGTCAATATGGATGGCACTGCTATTATGCAGGGGGTCGCTACGGTTTTTATTGCAAATGCATATGGAGTAGATTTATCTCTTCTCAGTTACCTGACTATAATTTTGATGGCAACTATTGCATCTATCGGGACTGCAGGTGTGCCAGGAGTGGGCATGATTACTTTGGCTATGGTACTGAGTCAAGTTGGTTTGCCGGTTGAAGGTATTGCTATGATTATAGGCATAGATAGGTTGCTAGATATGATGCGAACTGCAGTTAATATTTGTGGCGATTGTGTCATTGCATGCATAGTAAATAAATTTTGCATAGATAATAAGTAACAACAGCTGGTTCTAGTCGTGGGCTTGCTGCTCTCGACCTATGTCATGCTTCTCACCGCCTACGTGCTGCGACTCGATCGCAGCATCCAGTAAAACTGTGATAAATATGGTTTTTTGTCATGAGGATGTGTCTTGTGAGGTTTGTGTGTCATAAGCACTATGCTATTTTTGGCTCTATAATCTTCAAGCATAACGAACATGCAAAGGTTAGTATATTTAACCCTGGCCCCTATTGTCTGAGCAACAGGGTGTAGGCAAAGAGGAGCAACAGGGCATAGAGAAAGATGAGTAGCAGGGCATAGAGAAAGATGAGTAGCAGGGCATAGAGAAAAAGACTCTAGTTACGGTAAAAACATTTCTACAAGGTCATTATAAAAATTAAAGCCTTTGCTGGTTAGTGTTAGCTTAGTATTGTCATATATACACATGTCGGTTGGAATTTTGGCTATGATAGGCCATAAAATATCTCGGCTAAGATTAGTTCTTTGCTCAAAAGTATCGAAAAATAAAGCTTCTTTGAGGCGCATATGGTTTAGCATAAATTCAAAGGCAAGTTCTTCAGGCTTAATAAAGTGCTCTGTGGCATGGTTATTACTGGCCATAAACTCGGCTGGATGCTTTGACTGCATGCTTCTTAGAATAGAGTTCTCTAAAGTTATTTTGCCACATCCTCCGGCCCCAATGCCTAGATAATCGCCAAATTGCCAAATGTTATAGTTGTGCAAACACTTTTTAGCTATATTTGTTGCCCAGGCAGAAATTTCATAACGCTGCATGCCTTGCTGCTCTAGGTATGCTATGCCTGCTTCTTCCATCGAGATCATGGCTTCTGATTTTGGTAGTGGTGGTTTTTTTACATAGAACATGGTATTGGGCTCTATCGTTAGCTGATACCATGATAGGTGTGGTAGCCCAAAACTAAGTGCAGTTTTGAGATCAGCTAAACACATCGCTTGATCTTGATCAGGTAGAGCATACATAATATCAATATTTATGTTGTCAAAATTTGCTTTCATCGCAGCTTTAATGGCATTTTCTGCTGTAAGGCTGTCGTGTATTCTGCCAAGTTTTTTTAATGAATGATTATTAAAGCTTTGCACCCCCAGTGAAATTCTATTGATGCCAGCAGCTTTAAACTCTTTAAATTTAGTTGTTTCAATTGCACCAGGGTTGGCCTCTAGGGTTATTTCAATATCCTTTTCTAAAGCATAGGTATTGTTTACTATTTGCAAGATGTTAGCAATTGCTTTTGCACTAAAAAGACTTGGGGTGCCTCCACCAAGAAAAATGCTAGATATTCTACGGTTTCCTGCTAGCTGCTTGAAATGTAGTATGTTTTTAGCTAGAGATTCGACGTACTCTTTCTCTGGTATTGCTATATTTTTTAAAGTGTGAGAATTAAAGTCACAGTACGGACATTTTTTTTCACACCACGGTATATGTATATAAAGTGCTAATGGAATAGCAGCTAAATCAAACTGTTTCATGAAAATATCGGTGCCATTTTTTAATGGTATAATCTTCTTTAGCAGTTTGCATGTATTCATGTTTTAAGAGTGAGTACATATATATATCGGCATAATTTTGTTTAAAATATCTAAACTGCCTAAGTTTTCCTTCTTTAGTGAAGTTTAGCTTTTTTAGTACGTTAATAGATTTTGGATTATCTGTTTTGGTCACTGCTTCTATTCTATTTACTGGCATATTGTAGAAAGCAAAGCCAATAATTTGTTTGATAGCACGCTGGGTAATATATTTATTCCAATATTTAGGGTCTAGATCATAAACCATTTCAAGGCGGCCGTGTTGTTTATGCCAGGTTTCAAAGCCACAAGTGCCAATCATTTCATCTGTGGCTGTTTTTGCTATAGCCCAATATGCGCCATTTTTATTTTCTAACAGCTTAATTAAAAACAACATGTCGGCAGCAGCTCTGGTTGTTGTTTTTGGCAAACAGTTCTCAGGCACGAATTTTTTCACATCAAGGTGGTTAATATAATTAAAATATTGTTCTGCATCTGTAAGCCTTATTTCTCGCAAATAATAATGCTCGTTTATTTCTAGGCATGGAAATTTGGTTTGATCCATATTAATTCTCTAACTACTAAAGTAAATATATAGCATATTTTATGAGTTTAGGCTATTTTTTCGTAATAGCTCTGCTAATAAAGTAGCCCTGTTATTTGCACTTTGATTATTAATTGCCATAGCTAAAGCCTTAGTTTGCCCAAGTAGAATGACTAGTTGTTTGCCTCTGGTCAGTCCAGTATATAACAGATTGCGTTGTAATAAGGTGAAGTGTTGGGTAGATACTGGAATTATAACCGCAGGGTATTCTGAGCCCTGACTTTTATGAATGGTTGTTGCCCATGCTAATGATATTTCATCTAACTCATCAAAGTTATAGTTAACAGCTTTGTTATTAAAATCTATTTGTAGTGTTTTATCAGTTAAATTAATGGCAATTATAAAGCCAATATCACCATTATAAATATCTTTATCATAGTTATTAACAGTTTGAATTACTTTGTCTCCAGTAGATAAAACATGACCTAGTCTAGTAATAGATGTAACTGGGTTTGGGTTTAAAGCTTTTTGTAGTGCAGTATTAAGAGCTATAACACCCAAGCTGCCTTTGTGTGCTGGGGCTAAAACTTGAATTTCTGTGGTTGGGTTTAAATTAAATTTTTGTGGTATTTTTTCCGTCGCAAGTAATAATATTTTTTCTAGTGTGAGATTAGGGTTCTCACTTTTAATAAAGAAAAAGTCACTATCTGTTGTTGGATTTTTATAAAGTGGCATCTCGCCATTATTAATTCGATGCGCATTTGTGATTATTTGTGAATCTTGTGCTTGGCGAAATATTTCAGTTAAGGCCACAGTTTTAACTTGTTCAGATTTTATTATATCTTGCAATACTGCACCAGGTCCCACAGAAGGAAGCTGGTCAATATCTCCAACCAAAATCAGTTTACAGCCTGATGGAATAGCCTTAACTAAGCTGCTCATTAATTTAACATCAATCATAGAGCACTCATCTACCACTATAACATCCGCTAGTAATGGCTGGTTTTCATTATAAGTAAAGCTTCTGGATTGAGGGTTAAAGGCCAATAATCTGTGAATGGTTTTTGCTGCCATATCTGTTGTTTGGCTAATGCGTTTTGCTGCTCTTCCGGTAGGAGCTGCCAATAAGATTCTACTTTTTTTATGTAGGTTCACTATAACTTTTACAATTGTAGTTTTACCAACCCCAGGCCCACCTGTGATAACTACAACGTTATTGTCTAGCGTGGCTGTTACCGCTTCTAGCTGCGATTTTGCTAATTTGATTTGTGTTTGTCTTTCAATCTCTTGTTGCATAGATGCGGCATTATAATCAGTAGATTTGCCTTTTCGCTGCAACCTTGATAAGCTTTTTGCAATGCTATATTCTGCGCTATATAAATCTGCAAGAGAGAGAAGGGTTTCGCCATTGAGGTTGATTTCTATAATATTTTCATTCGATATCTCGGCAGTAATTGCAGTTTGAATTATATCTTTGTCGATATTTAGTAGGGTGTTTGTTTCATGTATTAATAGTTTATTTGTACAAACAGTGCTACCTTGCTCTGACAATTTTTTTAGTAAATGCTTTACCCCAGCCTGTGCTCTAATTACAGAGTTAGGCTCAAGGCCAAGCGCTACTGCCAGGCTGTCAGCACTATTAAAACCAATGCCATGAATTTCATTAGAAAGTCTATAAGGGTTGAGAGTTATAATTTCTACTGCTTTTTCGCCATATATTTTATATATTTTGTATGCTCTGCTACCTCCTATCCCATGAGACTGCAAAAAAATCATGATGTTGCGCACCATTTTCTGCCCATGCCAAGCGTCGACTAGTTGCTTATGACGTTTTTTGCCAATGCCTTCTAGTTCAAATAGGCGCTTAGGGTCATTGTCGAGTATCTCGATTACTTCTGTGCCAAAGTGAGCAACTAGCTTTTTGGCAAATCCAGCCCCAATACCTTTTACCATACTTGATGCAAGATATTTTTCTATGCCTTTGCTTGTGGTGGGTGGTTTTACCAGAATTGTTTCTGCTTTAAACTGTAGCCCATAGGTGCGGTTTTCTATCCAAATACCTTCACAATCAATAATGTCGCCAACATGCAGTTTTATAGCTTTGCCCACAATATTGAAAACTGTTTTATTTTTGATAGCTCTAGCTCTAAAAACAGTGAAGCCATTTTCTTCATTATGAAAAGTTATTTGCTCAACACTGCCTGTTATTTGAGTTATATTTGGTGCTGTTGCTAGCTGTTTTGTCATTTGGGTTTCTCATAGCTATTTAAGACAGTATACGCAATTCTTATCCTAAATACTATATAGTCTAGCTTAAATTAATTTGATCTTTGAATTATAACTAATATCCGAATAGCAAATTGTCATTGTGAACTTTTAAGACTGCAAATTGCTACAATATACAGAATTATTTTTTATGATATATAATATTGTAAAGTAATGTCTTTCTGTGATATTATATGCATATTTAGAACAAGCAAAAATGGTATATATATGATGCATAGCACAAATTCACAATGTATAGAAGCAGGTTCACGAAATGTCCCTGTATCAAAACCAACTGAATTAGTTACAGAATTAGAAAAAGCACAATTGAAAAAAATAATAAATGATGGCACAAATGATCTGTCTAAGGTTGAAAGGGCAAAGATAACTGCCATAATAGCTAGCATTTTCCTGAAATCATCGCTACCTAAGAAGAAAACATATAGAAAAGTATCTCTTATAGTTCACCCGGATAAAAATCTAGATCATAAAAAAATAGCAGAACAAGTATTTAAAATTTTTACTGATATCGATGAGATCGAACGTAAAAGTTTATTGAAGCTTAAAAAAGAGGCAATTAAGATCGTAAGGCAAGTAGAACAGGGGCCGTCATCAGCATTGCCGGAGAATGCTGCATTAGGTGTTAGTGCCATCATAGGCTTTATAGCAAGTATTTACTCGCAGACATTACAATCAATGTTATTTGGCAAGGTATTCTTTGGCTCAGCAATACTCTTTGGTTATGCTATGCCTATAGTGAACTTAGCTGTGGCTAGCATGGCCTTTGGTTTGGTTATATTTAGTTTGGCCTTAATTATAATCAGTGTTGCAAAAAATGCAGAGGGTAAGCCGTTGTTTAGCGAGACACTAGATGCCATATTCAGATTATACTGGCTTTTATCTGTTCTTGCTATAATAAGATATACACTAGTTATAGAGCAATTAGTATTCGGCTGTATATTGCTAGAGGGAGCCATAATTGTTAACTGTATTTTGCTCATTATTTACAACTTTTGTTTTTTTTATGGTTGCTGCTAACAGCGCAATTATAGCTGCCTGTGCTGCAGGGTTAATAACGCTAGCAGCGATAGTAGCTAACAAGATTATCGAGAGTGGTTATGGGTTTTCCTTGACTATTTATGCTCTAGCTTTTATGGTGCTTAGTGTTTATGCAAGCCCAATCCAAATTGCAATATTTGGCCACGTTATAATGCCCTTGTTAGCTCCTTTATTGAGTGATGTTGTTTTAGGTGCTATATCAAGCCTTGTCGCAGCGCCGATATTAACTATAATATATAGAGCCATAGAGAAAATTATCGCCCCTTCATTCATGGATGCTTATGTAAAAGCAGAAGCTGAGAAAAAAGCAAAAGAAACCAATCCAGCAAAAGATAAAGCTGCAGTAGCAAAAAAAACTGTATTTGGTGTTAGTGCTGTAATAGGCTTTATAGCAAGTATTTCTTCGCAGACCTTACAATCAATGTTATTTGGCAAGGTATTTTTCAGCTCAGCAATGATGTTTGGTTATGCTATGCCTATGGTGAACTTAGTTGCGGCAAATATGGTGTTTGGTTTGGTTATGTTTGGGCTGACCTTAGCCATAATCAGTATTGCCAAATCTATAAAGAACGAAGACATAATTAATAAGATATATAAGATAGTCAATAAGCATAGTAAGTCTATGGTAGGTGTACCTATATTTATTTTTATTTCATGCTGTCGCTTTGCGAATCCTATATCACAACACTTATTTGGCATAACTATTGTAGGTGGATCATCAGCAGTTATTATCAGTAGTTTAATAGTAGCTGTTTCCGCCGCATTCTTAAGTATATTCGTAGTTACATCAGTTAACGAAGCTATTAAGTCTGGTCATGGATTTCAATTAACTATGTACGTGCTGTCTTTTATCATGCTTAGTGTTTATGCTAGCCCAATCCAAATTGCAATATTTGGGCATGCTCTGATCCTACTGACGCCTACATTTGTAGCAATGATAGCAAGTTTTGTTACCGCCCCAATATTAACTGGTATATACAGAACTACAGAAACAGTGATTGTACCTTCTGTCATTGATGCCTATGAGACCTTAAAGTTTGTTCCAAAAAACTTAACTTTTAAAGTAGCAAATGCAAAGGTAAATGGGGATCCAGATTTTTATAAGGCCTGTGGATATAAAGGTGTATTTTAAAATATTTTTAGTGAAATTAGCATTATTATCAGCGCAGTATTCTGTAAAGATTTCAAAAACTCTATCCAAATTGACTAGTTTTTTTTGATAACATACCATAAATCAAATAAATCTCGTTCTTTTCTCCTTTGGTAAAGCGCTTTGAGCTTTTTTTAATCGGTATAGGCCTGACCTTGCGGCGCTATCAGATAATGCTAGTTCAGAGCGTATTTCCTCAGAAGTAAAATAACTCATGCCATTAGATTTTAGCTTATAAATATACTCAGAAAACATGTTATGTCCTAAAAGTGTTGAAAAACCTCACTTATAGGGCGTGTTAGGCAGAGTGGTTTTTATATGTTAAAGAAAGCAACAGTCTAATTTGTTAATTTACTTGAAAGATAAATCCAGGCTATAATGAGTATATAACTTATTGAAGATTAGAGGACTAAAATATGGAAAAGTGTATATCAGTTGCAATTACTGGAGCTGCAGGTCATATAGGGTATGCCTTGGCATTTAGAATAGCCTCAGGTCAGATGTTCGGGGCCGGTGTAAAAGTTAAATTAAAATTAATAGAATTAGAAAGCCAGCTCTCAGCACTTAAAGGCGTTGCAATGGAACTAAATGACTGTGCTTTTGAGTTGCTGCAAGAAATAACTTGCACTTCAGATTTAGAAGAGGGCTTTGCAGATGTTTCATGGGCCATATTAGTTGGCGCTGTACCAAGAAAAAAAGGTATGGAAAGAGCTGATTTATTGAAAATAAATGCTAATATTTTTACTCTGCAAGGTGAAATGATAGATAAATATGCAGCTCTTGATGTTCAGGTGTTAGTTGTGGGCAATCCTTGCAATACCAACTGCTTAATTGCGCAAAGCGCGGTTAAGAGAGTAAACAAAAATAATTTTTATGCTATGACAATGCTAGATCAAAACAGAGCTGTAGCTCAGCTTGCAGGTAAATCTGGTGCGGCAGTTGCAGATATTTCAAATTGTATAGTGTGGGGTAATCATTCTGCAACCCAATTTCCAGATTTCACTAATGCAACGATAGAAGGTGAGCTAGCCACTGAGGTTATCACTGATAATGCTTGGCTAGAACAAGACTTTATGCAAATAGTACAACAGCGTGGTGCCGCTATAATTAAAGCTAGAGGCTTATCATCCGCTGCGTCAGCTGCTAATGCAATAGTTGACACTGTTGCGCACTGTGAAGGCCGGCATGGAGATAAGATTTTTTCATTAGCATTAACTAGCAATGGTGAGTATGGCATAGATAAAGGCTTGGTATTTTCATTCCCGTGCCGTTATAAAGATGGCGAAATTGTAATAGATACTAGCTTTACTCAGAATGATTTTGCATCTAGCAAGTTAGCGGCTACTTTATTAGAGCTAAAGCAAGAGCGTGATGCCGTAATCGAAATGGGATGTATTTAAGCGCTTATAAGCGCTAGCTATAATATTCTTGAGGTCGCCTTTTTACTAAGGCGACTAGGAAGTATTTTTGATCAATAACTAGACATTAGCCCTTCTTGAATTATTACCTTTTCCTGATTTTCTGATGCTGGATCAAACTGTTTATAAAACTCATTAAACCTGTCATCTGCATTTTTTGTCTCAGGGATTTTTATCGTGCAAGCTGAATTCAATAAAGAAAACGGCACGCTTATTGCGGCTGAAGTATAAACAACTTGCATTAATGCTTGTCTAAAAGCTGTTTGTGATAGCGATGAGAAAATATGCGGCAAAATATTAGGCACAATATGGATCATAGGAGCGAACATTATAGAAAATATAATTACTGCTAACATAACGCTGAAAATGGCAGATACGCCAACATTATATAGTGTTGTCAATAATCTTGAATTGTGTATTGCATCACAAAACTCTGCTGCCTGTTCCTTAAATGCCTGATCTTGATAGCAAGATAATAAGTTTAGGCTAAAAAATCCAGCCCCGCCGCCCATAGTTATCATCCAAGAAGCAAGAGAGCTGAGTTGATAAAAAGTATGATGTAAAATAGGGCTGAAAAATAAATTAGCGATAGCTCCAAAGACAATGCCGCAAGCCACATAGAATAATATCGATGCAAGTATGTAAATAATTGTTTTTAATGTGCTTGTTTGAGGCTTTTCCTCTGCTTCTTTTGCTTCTTTAGCCGCTACTTTTATTATATCCTCTTTATATCTCAAAGGCTTAATTGCAAGGTATATTAACGATAGTGCAGCTATTACAGCAAGAGTTGCTAGCATGGGTTGAGCTAGGTACAGCATCATATCAGCTGGATTAGGAGTTAAAGAGTTGGTGGCGCAATATAAAAAGAATATTATGCCGAAGCTAGGCATGATAAGCATAGCCAAAAAATTAAAATAATTATTGTTCCAAATGTCTTTTGCTTGCTGCTTAATTGCTAACCGTATGTTTTGTAATTTTTCGGCATTATTATATGAAAATTCTGGTTCTATATAGTAACGCGCAGCATAGTAAATAATAGTGGCTATAGTTATAGGCAATAAAATATAAATAGGAGAGCTGAGCATGAATATGTTTTGTAAGAATAAAACATACCAAGCATAACTATGCACTAGTCCAAGTATGACTTGGTAAACCAACCCAAGCACATTTTCAAATAACTCATAAAAATAGTCTAGAAATGTCTTTTCAGGTATTGCAATGATTCCGTTTCTGAATTTTTTAATATGTAACTTCATAATATGTATTGTTACATAATTAATATTATTTGCCAATTATAATTTACAGTTTTGATTTTTTGTGTTTGAAATTTAAGTTTTTTTTGTTACTATAAGAATAATTATATTTTTAACTTAATAGCTGTTTACTTATGTTTATGCATCCTGGGTTCGATCCTGTAACTTTTAATATTTATGGCCCGCTTAGTATTAGGTGGTATGGCCTTGCTTATGCCGCTGGTTTTTTTGTGGTGTGGTATTTTGGCTGTAAAAATTTAGTTAACTTTAAAGAAATATCAAAGACTGATTTTGCTGATATAATATTTTATACCATACTAGGAGTGGTGCTAGGTGGTAGAATAGGCTATGTGCTATTTTATGGATTCGCATATTTAAAACACGACTTTTGGAGTGTTTTCAGGATTTGGGAAGGAGGTATGTCTTTTCATGGCGCGTTTATTGGCGCTTTGCTTGCAATCGGTTATGCGGCATATAATAAGCGAGTATCATTTTGGCGAATTACTGATTTAATTTGTGTTTATGTGCCAGTAGGGCTATTTTTTGGTAGAGCTGCAAATTTTATTAATGGTGAGCTTTGGGGGCGGGTAACTGACGTGCCATGGGCGGTAGTTTTTCCTCTTGTAGATAGTAACCCTAGGCACCCATCACAAATATATGAAATGCTTGGCGAGGGGTTAATGCTGTTTATAATATTACAATTAGCCTCTAGGAGAGCTAAAAATCTTGGGTATTTGAGTGGTTTATTTTTGCTCTGTTATGGGTCAATAAGATTTATTTTAGAATATTTTAGAGCTCCTGATCAGCAGTTGGGTTTTGTGATGGCAGATAAGCTTACTATGGGTCAAGTTTTATCATTGCCAATGATTATGTGTGGCTTATTATTATTATGGTGGTCTTGGCGCAAAAGCTTGGCAGCTTCAAGTTAGCTATGGTAGTATTGGGATATTGATTTATTTTAGGGGCTGAATATGATGTCTTGGGGTTGGGATGATTTATTTGCGTTATTGGCATTATTGTTAGTTGTTGAAGGGATTTATCCGGCTATATCGCCTGAATATTGGCGTAAGATGTTGTTTAAATTTGCAAGTGCTAAAGATAATACTATTAGGAGTATGGGCGTAACCTCTATGGTTTTGGGTTCAATCTTATTAGCTATTGTGCACAACCTAGATAATATTTCAATCTTAATGGCTTAAGTTGTTTATAGCGCCTCTTCTAGTGTGTCTAGCAAGAATTGAGTAACGGAATCACTAAGAGACTTTGCAGCATTATAGCAAGCTGTTTGTGGATCCCATGAGGTTTCAAATTTGTATAATTTATTGATATTGAACTTCTTCTTGTCAATTTTAAAGCTACCAGCTATATTCCAATTCCCGTGTATAGTATCAAAGTCTATTTTGGTTAGATTTCCTGCCAATATAATATTTGACTTAGGGTCATATTTGTTAGCTTCTGTTAGAGTTTTTATGAAAGCTTCTTCAATATAATTGGTATAGGTTTGTTCTTTTGGCATATATATATCTATACCGCCCTGATTCATTATGCCTTTGCATGCGATTTTATTGGTATTATGACTGGAAGAAATAGTGACTGCGATTTTTTGATCTAGCTCTTGGGTGAGTTTAAAAGATGCCATTTTGGAGTTGTTATAAGGCTCTATTACTATACCGGCGCAAGAACAAATTAGTAGTGCTAGTGATAGCAATAATGTTGATTTGAATATATACATGATACTCTGGTTTAATTTAAGGTATAACCTCTACAGTAAGTATAATGTTATTTAAACATAAAGCAATTAAATAATATTGCTGATGGCCGACATTGCTAAAAAACCTAGTATCGCGAGAATAACGAGTATTATTTTATTAGAATTCTTGTTTTGTTTATAGTGAGCATTTTCTATTGCCATATAAATGAAGGTTCCTGCAGCTAGAGCATCAAAGTATGGCTGAATCATATTATCTGTTTGAATCCAGTTAATATTTAATATGAAAGATCCAATTATTATACCGATTGGAGTTACAAGAGAAAAGAATGCTAGTGAAATTATACAAGATCTTTTGCTAATATCATTTGCTAGCATGTTCGTTGTAATAGAGAATGCCTCTGCCCCCTTGTGAAATAAAATTGCTATAAATATTGTAAGTGCATATTTAGGATTAACTTCTATTCCTAACACAAAGCCTTCTAGTAAAGAATGAATAGATAATAACATCATTAAAAAATATGGTAGCCACGCTCTTTTTGTTTTAGAGTTTATTTTTTTTCCAGTTTGTTCGATTATCTGCATCGTAAGGGCCGTTGCGGCACATATTATAAATATTAAGGTGTTAGATGATGAGGGGCTTACTTGTGCATATAAATCTAAAGCATCAGGCAGAAAATGCGTTAGTCCTATGGATAAAAACAAGCCAGTAGTAACAGCATTACAGTACACTAGTGAAGATTTAAACGCTCTAGACTCAGAAAATAATATGGGTGTGCTACCAAGTATAATGGCAATCATAAATATAGAAAGTCCTGCTATTTCCTTCATGAATTAGCCCTTAATTAAAAAATTAATTAATATTTAATTTTATTATAAAAAATAATATAAACATAACGCAAAGTATGAGCCTATTATTACTTACTTTATAATTGTTTGTAAAGAAATAGGTTAATATTGTGTGTGTAATAACCCCAGTTCCTATGCCATCTGGAATCGAATAATTAAATGGAATTACAATAATTATAGCAATTGAAGTTATTAAATCTATCCAGGCTAGTTTTTTTAAAAACTGCCATTTTTTAAGTATATTAAATGCAATATAAAATAAAATAGCAGAGGTGGAGGCTGCAGGAATTATGGCAATTAATGGTTCAAATAAAATTGTAGCAAGGAATAGAAAACCAATGATGACCACAATATAAGTAGAAGATCCTTTTGCTTGGTTGATGTTTAGGCTTTCTAAATAGATGCCCGTGTTAGGTGTGCCAAGTAAGCCTCCAGCTATAGTGCTTAAGCCAATAGCTCTAAAAATACCTTTGGTTTTCTCTTTAATAATTTCAGGTGATTTTGTGAATTCTTTGATCATGATTCCGCCAGTAATGCCGCTATCAAAGATAACAACTGTTATAACTGCAAATAATGCAGCAATAATATTAAAGTCAAATTTATTTGGTAGTTGCAGTGCTAATAATGTGTCAAATTTTAAGTTTGGTATATGCATTATATGTTCAGGGATATTCTGATTTAACCAGCAAGAAATAATTGTTGCAACTGTAAGTGCAATGATGGTAGATCCAGATCTTTTTTTATATTCAAGTAGTAATATTATGCCAAGAGTTAGAGTAAACAACCCAAGGCTTTGTAAATCAAAATAATTTTTATGAATGTTATAGATAGAGCTACAGTTAAGAGCAATTATAGCTAGAAACAGTCCAACTCCATAAGTTATGCTATGCCCAAGTTCATGTGGAATGCTATTTAATAAATATGACTTTATGTTGGTGCTTGCTAATAACAAAATTATAATACCAGATAAGAAGGTAACCCCTAATGCTTCTGGCCAGCTCATATGCAAGTTGCCGCATAGCCCAGTAACAAAGTAGGCGTTGAGCGCCATGGTTGGGCCACTTAATACGGGTAGTTTTACAAAATAGGCAATAAAGTAGCTGCTAAGAGCCATGGTTATACATGTTGCAAAAAAGACATCTTCAATTGGGATGCCTGATTCGCTAAGAATTAATGGGTTTAAAATAGTAATATATACGGTAGAGAAGTATCCAATGATGCTAGCTCTGATGTTGTTTGCTAAGTTATTTTTTTGTAATTTTGATAGATGTTTTGTTACTTTCATTTTACGTATATTGTTTATAAAGCAGCGATATTTAATGTTCTTTTCAAAAAATTGAAAATAAACAGCTTGTCCATAAACCCCATTAAAACTCGCTGCTTACAAAATATATTAATATACTTTAGTTATAGATGCTACAATTTTATTGTTTGATTTGAGATTTTCCACTGTAAGAACATTATAAAAATAGAATATAGTTAATATTCAATGATTTTGGCCTTAGATAATTTTAAAATGTGATTTTGGATTAATATGTTTAATTTGCCTAGTTCGCAAATCCCTAAGTTTTTACCTCTATATTTTTCACTTTCAGAGATGATGGATATGGTCTTTTGTTGTAGCATATCATGCGTGTTCCAAATTTTGGCAATGTTCTTTAGGCCGTTTGTAGTGGTTTCTTCTAAAAAATCAATGCAGGTATTTATAATTTCTGCAGTAATCTGATTGCGATCAAAATCGATATTAGTTAGGTCTGCTAGTGCTATTTTATTCATAGCTAGGATATTCTTATCGCTATGAATATTTATGCCGATTCCGACTATAACATGCCAAATATCTTTTGTTTGTGCATAGCTCTCAATGAGGATACCACCTAATTTTTTACCATTTGCATATAAATCATTCGGCCATTTTAACTCTACACTATAGTTTAGATCATATTTATTTAGTAGCTCAGCAATTGCAGCTCCAATTGCAATGCTGATAGGGGCTGTAGTTAATACTTTATTTGATACTTCCCAAGTAAAAGAGAGGTAAATACCTTTTTTATTCGGAGAGTGCCAAATTTTATTGTGTGTGCCTTTGCTATGTGTTTGTTGTTCTGCCAGGCATATTGCAAGTGCTTTAGGGTCATTATTATATTTTTCTGCTAAGTAGTCATTGGTTGATTTAACGCTGCTTAATACCTCAATGCTATCTATTTTCTTGATATGTGTGGTCGCAATTAAGCTGATTATGCTTTGGGCTTTTAATTCTATTACTTGTTTATACGGCATATGATTTTCATAGTGAGAATTTTGTATTATAATCATACCTAGGCTGAAATTCAAAGGGAGTTGTAGTTATGAACTATTTAGTTTGTATTCATGGCTGGAATGAAGATAGTAGTGTGTTTTCTGCGCTTATAAAATCGCTAGCTACAGAGCAGTATGATCGCACTCATATTATGGGCATGGCTGATTTTGTAAGCCTAGATGACACGGTCACTTTTGACGATTTAATAGCTGCGATGGAACATGCCTGGCATACCTATGGCTTGCCTAAATCAGGCAAGCGAGTAGATGTAGTCACTCATAGTACAGGGGCTTTGGTTTTTAGAGCTTGGCTAAATAGATATTATGCGGGCAGGGAAAACCCTATTAGTCACTTATTAATGCTGGCGCCACCTAATTTTGGCTCTCATTTAGCACATCAGGGCAGGGCGTTTATAGGCAGAGTTTTAAAAGGCTTTGGGCACCACCGGCCTTTTGAGGTTGGTGCAAATTTATTAAAAGGCTTAGAGCTTGCAAGTTCTTTTACTTGGGATTTGGCTATAGAAGATTGTTTTAGTAACAATGCACCATTTAATAGTGAGAATATTCTAACAACAATTTTGATTGGATCCACAGGCTATGAGGGTCTTGCAGCAGCTGCAAATGAGCCTGGCACAGATGGCACAGTTCCTATTGCTTGTGCTAATTTGAATCCTGCCATGATATTAATTAAGCAAAATATTGCTGGGTCTTTAGATTATGAGGTAAAAAAATCAAATAACGAGATTGCTTTCGGGGTTATTGCGAATGTTAATCATCGCTCTATTTTAGGTGATGCTGATGGTTTTGTTTATGATATAAAGTTATGCATAAAGGCTCTGGCTATTAGGTCGTACGAATTTCATGATTGGCAGCATTATTTATCACGCAAGACCCTTAGTGCGCTAGCTGGAAGCAGTAATTATCAAAATATTGTAACCCGAGTTTATAATCAGTTTAACACTTTGGTGAATGATTATCATGTAGATTTTGGGTGTGGCGATAGTCGCGGGACTAATGGTTGTTTTTATGATGCTTTTGTAAGGTCGGTGCATACTTTTGAAGAAAACATTAGTTTTAGGGCGTTCAAGGTTGATATATCTTATTTAAAAAACCAGCTGGCAGCTCTTGATTTTAATTCAGAAAAAGTTATAGATGTTAGTATGGCAGCCTTTCCAAGTATAAGTGCTTCTGATGCCAATGTAGGTTATAGCTTTTGTGATTCAGAGCATAATAATTCTTTGCAGTTATCTATGGTTCAGATGAAAGATTTATTTATACCAGCTACAACCTTGATTTTAGATTGGCAAGTTACAAAAAAACAAAAGCAAAACTTATTTGCGATTCATAAAGAGTCTAAGCTTGTGGGTTCTTTAGTATAAATTTGGTAGCCTGTATATGGCGCGACTTTATTAAATGCTATGTTAATAATACTAATCATTTAAGAAGGAGTCGCAAGTGCCAGCTAATATGCCGGATATTAGAATAGACATTCCAGAGGAGTTTCAAAGCCAGCCCACAAATCCAGAGCCCAGCTCATGGTTTCAAACTATTAAGTTATGTTTTTGGAAAAAAGTTGTAACAAGTTCTTTTGGGTTTGGTATGTTAAGATTATTAACATATTCAGGATTAGCTTTTAGTGCTGTTTGTTTTTGTTTATCTTTGCTGTATGGCAGTTTTTTATTCACTAGCATTAGTTTATTAGCTGTGGTTATGATTATGCTGAATATAGAGTTAGTTAACTTGAATCACAGTCATGGTGAGTCTGCTAACTTATATGATTCTATGAGCGACGTTAGAGATGACTTGGGTGAGAGTAGTGCATCTTTAAAAGAGCACAATGCGCAGTTAAGGCAAGAAACTTTGTTGTTAAAAGGGAAAATTAAAAAATTAGAAAGCTTGTTATTAGGTATGGAGAAAGTTATTAATGATTCTCATAATTTAAATGGTGAGCAAACAGCAAAATTTACTGCAGCATTGAGTAATATTATCCATGCAGCAGACCTTAGCAATGCTGAGCATCAGGCAGAGCTTGCTAAAGTTTTAATAAATTACGAAGGAGTGTCTGATCGTCTTGCAGCTGAAACGGCTAAAGTTGCAGCTGAAACCGCTAAGGTTGCCGCTGTCACCTCTGCCTTAGAGCTGAAAACTATCGAGCTTGCGAGTGCTAACGCAGCTTTATGTGATACCAATAAAGATTTTAAAAAAGTATGTGCTTCATTAGAAGTAATCACTACTAGGCTAGAGCAGCTATATAAAGTAGGTGTTATTTCAGAACAACATTTAACAGCTTGGTCTGGGCAGTTAAGAGTAACGTCGACTGGTGGAGGCAATTCATATCTTAAATCTACAGAAATAAATCAGAACTTTATAGGGTTACAATCTTTTTGCGATTCATTGGGTGCTGCGCCTTGTTCTGGGCTAAATCCTAGCGCTGGCGCATGATTTGCAATTGTCACTCTACATGCCTAATTAGGTATAGATCATAACGTTTAGATGTTAATATTGGGGGGTAACTATATTTTATAGGTACGACTAGCTAAATAATAAAGTCTATTATGCTCTGTCACCCAAGCCAATAGAAGTTATAGTTTGGTCTAGAAAAAGATTAGAATTCATGCCTGATTGTCGCTTTGATTCTTTAATTCATTATCGTGCTCTTGATTCTAGGCATGAAACAGCGTAATGTTTAAGCTTATCTGATTGAGGGTACGGCATGAATTTATACAATAAAAATTTATTTGTTTACAGTTTCGCATTTTATTTGATTATAATTTTTTTATCGCTTGATATGTGTTTGCCTAGTTTGCCTAGTATGGCTATAGAGTTAGGTTTCAGTCAAAGTATGGCTCAGTACACCCTAAGTGCCTGGTTTTTGGGTTCTGCATCAGTGCAGTTGATTTTAGCTCCTATTGCTGATTATTATGGCCGCAGGGTGGTGTTGTTGTCTGGCACTATAATATTTGTTCTGGCAACTGTCTGGTGTGGGATGCTTGATAATTATGTATTAATTTTAATAAGTAGATTCTTACAAGGTGCAACTGTATGTTCGGCCCTTGTTGCTGGCTATGCTACTGTGCATGATTCTTTTAAAGGGAATCGTGCGATACAAATAATGGCTATTTTAAGTACTATTACCGTTCTTTCTCCGGCTTTAGGTCCATTGTTGGGTGCTTTTATAGTTTCAATTTATAGTTGGAGAAGCGTATTTTTCTTGTTATCTATATTGGGTCTAATTAGCTTATGTTGTCATTTTTATATTATGCCTGAGACTAAAAGTAATGACGCTAAATTAGGTTTAAAAAACATAGTGCATGACTATAAAACAATATTCTTAAACAAAAGATTCATGCAGCTTGTCTTGGTGAATTTTTTGTTAACTTCGATGTTTTTTATCTGGCTTATCGAAACGCCATTTATTGTGATAGATCATCTTGGTAAAAGCGCAATATATTTTGGTATGATTCAAATGCCAGTTTTTGCAGGCTTCATTGTGGGAGGGCAAATAACTAGAGCAATAATTAACAAACTTGATGTTTATTTAGTAATAAAAATAGGTCTGATAGTTGTATCAGTAGGGGCTATATTATTTGCTTTAAGTGCTTATTTTATGCTGTCTATTGGTTTTTGTTTGGTTGGTATGACAGCAATTGCTATTGGTGCGGCTATGACTTTTGGTCCATTTAATAGGTTAACTATAGAGTCTAGTAACGCTCCTATGGGAAGTAGAGTAGCTCTTAGTTCTCTTGCTACCAGCTTATGTGGTTTTTTTGCTAGTATAGTTGTTGGCTTGCTTGATGTGGCAACATTTTTCAATATAGCTGCTCTTATTTGTGGGGTTGTATCTTTAGCTGTGATTATTTATTTAATGATTGAAAAAAAGCAACCTGATTTGGTAAGGTTCTAGCTAAGTGCCTGATATGGTAAGTCTATGTCGTTAAGTTAAGCCAAAAGGCCTAATAATTACAGTTTGCCAATATTATCTAGATGATTGAAGCTTAAGGCTTATTCTGCGCCTATTTTCTGCTGTGAATTCGTTAACTTAAACCTGCATTATCTAGGAGTTGGTCTCCTGTGGTTAGGTCTTGTCATAGTTACAGGAAGTGACGACTGCAGCATGAAAATATTTATCCCCTCAACACCTCAAAAACAAATGTGTTTTGATTTACAAGCCAGCTTATTAGGCTTTATTTTTAGCAGCTAAGAGGCAATCTCATCTTGTGCGTTGTCAAGCATGATGGTGACCTCATGCTTTGGTAGTTTGCAGTACTGTGAAAAAACCAGAATCATAGCACTAAAAATTGCTATGATTGCAAAATCTGCCCCAAATGTTATAACTCCTATGCCTTCAAAGCTGCCTAAATAGCTTATAATGGTAATGCCAATGAACTGTAGGAGCAGCCACCATGCAGAAAGTATATTTATAGGGTACATATCTTCTTTAGTGCATGCCCGGTAACATAGCAGTAGTACTATTCCGGCTAGTAAGGCTATCATCAATCGCCATATACAGTTAAATCCAGTCCAATATATGATGAGGTTACAAATATAGAGTGTTATGAAAGCGAATAGTTTTGGTTTAAATACTTTAAAAGGTCTATTTAGTTCTGGTTTTTGTGTTCTAAGGGCAAGCATGGCAATAGGGCCTGAGCCATAGGCCATTATTATGGCAACAGATTGAAATTTAATGAGTTCTTCCCACTCAGGAAAGGGGAGCAGCAGTGCTATGCCAATAATAAAGTTGAATATTATAGCGTTAATGGGGATTCCATTTCTATTTAGTTTAAGCATGTTGCTAGGGGTATATTTATTTTTGCTCATGGCATAGTTTATTCTAGCAGTTGTAGTTGTATAGGTGAACCCTGTTCCCATTGGCGATACTACAGAGTCTAAGTAAATAAGATAAGCTAAATAGGATAATCCTAAAGTGGTTGCTATACCGGCAAACGGGCCAAAATCGCCACTAAAGTGGATATTACTCCATCCAGCATCAAGCATACTGCTATTTACTGAGCCAATAAATGATATTTGTAATGTTATGTATAATAGCAAGCAAATGCATACAGACCCTATGACGGCAATAGGTATGGCTTTTTGTGGATTTTTTGCTTCTCCAGCAAGCGAGGTTGCCTCTCTAAATCCCAAAAATGAAAATATTACAACGCTGGAAACTGCCATTAATATACCATGTATGCCGTTTGGCGAAAAGCCACGAAATTGCCAAAAATTATGTATATCAAATTTAGCAAAAATAATAACCACAGCGGTTAACAAAGGCACAATAACCTTCCATGAGCCTATAATAGTTGTGATTTTGCCAATAAATTTCATCGTTAAAACATTTAAGATTGTTATTATCAGTAGTATGCTTATAGCAACTATTATGCCAAAGTTGCTAAGCACATGATAGTTACTGGATTGCTCCATAATACTGGGAAAAAAATTGGCAAGATAATATAGCATTGCGCCTACTTCTGTCGGTGCTACTGCTACGCATGAGAGCCATGCAAGCCAGCTTGTGCAGAAGCTAGTAAAAGTTCCATGTGAAAATTGAATAAATCTAGCAATACCGCCTGATACCGGTAGCATAGTTGAAAGTTCAGAAAAAGTGAAAGCAATGAATGTTACCATAGCGCCGCCTATAATCCAGCTTATTATTGCTGCAGGACCTGCTATTTTTGCAGCTATAACAGCCCCAAATAACCAACCAGAACCAATCATGCAGCTCAGGGATGTGCCAAGCATGCTAATGTTCGACATAGATCGTTGTAGTTTCATAAAATTTATTACTAATTAAAAGAATGATGTTATCGTAAAAACAGTTTAATGTAAATGATTTGTTCTAGTGTGCAAGTAGTCTAATAGCCTGCTATTTGCCTTTTATTAGGGGTATGTATTAATATTATTGTACTTATCTTTGCTTAGAATATTTTGGTCCACATATATTTAAAAGTTTTGATAAAGCATCCTTAAATTTATTACTAAGATATAATATTTCTATTTGTGTTGTGGCTTCATTTTTAATATGATTATAGCGTCATAATGGTTATGCGTGTATAGTTGTTAATATTGCGGCTAATTTAAAGGATTATAGAAAATGATAGGGAAGAATAAAAAAACAGTTAGTTTAAGTATAGATGGCGCGCCAGTTATAGACTTTGATCTTGTTCTTAATAGTATGGGTACAGAATATATGATCCCTGGCAGTAATTTGCGGGCAGCAAGTACTAAGCATTTAGGGTTGCCAGTATCTTTTTATGACCCTGGTTATTCGTCAGTTGCTTCATGTGAATCAGCAATAACTTATGTTGATGGCGAAAAAGGGCTGCTTTATTATAGAGGTATTGCTATAGCAGAACTAGCAGAAAAACATAGTTTCTCTGAAGTCGCTTATCTTTTAAATAAAAGTGCTTTGCCAAGCAAATCTGAATCCAGTGATTTTTCAGCAATGCTGCAAGCGCAAGATATAAATTATGATAAGATTTATAAGTTCATTAGTGATTTTGATAAAACAGCACATCCTATGGCAATTATCATGAGTGTGATTGCAGCTGCATCATCTTTTTATCCTAGTGTTGATATTCATAGCTCAGAAGAGCGCTGGGGAGTTAGCGCTTATTTAATGGCTTTAGTTCCAATTGTTGCAGCAATGTCATATAGATATTTAAATGATTTGCCTTATATTAAGGCTGATTTTAATTTGGCTTATGCAGATAATTTTTTAAATATGTTACTAGGTGAGTCAGAAAATCATGCAACCTTTGCGCGTGCTCTAGATAAAATATTTATTTTGCATGCTGATCATGAGCAAAATGCATCGACCTCTACGGTTAGAATGGTAGGCTCTACCCTTGCCAACCCATTTGCATCTATTGCCTCCGGAGTTGCTGCTTTATGGGGTGGTGCGCATGGTGGTGCAAATGAGGCTTGCCTGAAAATGTTGCAAGATATTGGCGGCGTAAGCAATATTGATAAATGCTTAGAGAGAGTTAAAAACCCGGATGATGACTTTAGGTTAATGGGTTTTGGCCATAGGGTTTATCGCACGCATGACCCTAGAGCTAATATTATGCGCAGTATCTGTCATGATGTGCTCAGTGTTTCTAAGGGTAATGGTGATTTGTATAGTTTAGCCTTAAAATTAGAGCATATTGCGCTGAATGATGAGTATTTTGTTAGTAGAAAGCTATATCCGAATGTAGATTTTTATTCAGGTATAACGCTTAGCGCGATAGGGTTGCCTCTTAATATGTTCACGCCTATTTTTGTTATAGGGCGGTTACCTGGATGGCTAGCTCATTGGTCTGAGATGCATAGTCAGCCTGCCCTTAGAATATCTCGTCCACGTCAGCACTACACTGGTAAAGTGCCACAACAAGGGTAATTATTTTTGTTAATGTAATTATCTTGTATTTTTTAGTGATAGAATATATTATTGTATTTTAGTTAAGCGCGTTAGAATAGCGCGTTACTTATAATATTTTGAGAAATACAAATGACAAGGCCAATCTTTTTAAATTTATTGCAAATCAAGTTTCCTGTTACTGCTATTGTATCAATTTTACATAGAGTTTCTGGTGTGGTTATATTTTTAGCAGTCCCCCTTGTTTATACGTGGCTTTATATGTCTATTTGCTCCGAGTCTAGTTATGCTAGCTTAGCGGTGATGAGTGGGCAGTGGTTCATAAAAATACTTTATTTGCTTATAATAATTGCAGTGTTATTTCATGCGCTAGCAGGTATTAGGCATATGTATTATGATTTTTCTTCAGATCATGGTCTCGCTGGGGCAAAAAAAACCGCTTGGGCGATAATATTTCTTACAGTAATTCTATCTGCAATGGCTGCATATAGAATATTTGTGCAAGTTTAGGTTGTAGAATTATGAAATTATTAGAGTTATTTTATTGGGGCGCGAATCCCTTGAAAGATTGGTTATGGCAGCGAATATCTGCTTGTGCGTTCTTAACATATGCTGTAGCTGTATTAGGATATTGGTATTTTAGCCCCAATGTTGCTTTTGCAGACTGGCGTGGTTTTATTTTAGCTATGCCTATGCGTATGCTTGGTGTCTTGGCTCTTGCGGGTTTGGTTATTCACGCTTGGATCGGATTATGGACAGTTATTACTGATTACGTTAAAAGCAAGCTAACCAGCAATATCTTATTTGTGGTAGTGATAATGATGTTATTATTATATTTTGGTATTGGCTTATTTTTATTTTGGGGTATATAAGAAGTTATGGGCATTAAAGTCAAAGAATATGATGCGATTATTATTGGTGGTGGTGGAGCTGGACTTAGATCGTCTTTGCAACTTGCTGAAAGTGGCTACAATGTTGCTGTTATTTCAAAAGTTTATCCGACAAGATCGCATACTGTCGCTGCACAAGGCGGTATGAATGCTGCTCTTGGGAATGCTGATGGTAGCGATGATTGGCGCTGGCATATGTATGATACCGTAGTTGGTTCTGATTATTTAGGTGATCAAGATGCAATTGAGTATATGTGTGAAGAGGCCCCAAAAGCAGTAATTGAGCTAGAGCATATGGGCTTGCCTTTTAGCAGAGACGACAAAGGCCAAATTTATCAGCGTGCTTTTGGTGGTCAAACTAGAGATTATGGTAAAAGTCTTGTGCGCAGAACTTGCGCTGCTGCAGATAGAACCGGGCATGCTTTGCTACACACCTTATTTCAAAAAAATGTAGAACATAAGGTAAACTTTTTAAATGAATGGTTTGCAATAGATTTAGTCAAAAACAGTGCTGGAACTATAGTTGGTGTGACTGCGATGGAAATTGCCACAGGAGATGTAGTTTATATAAAATCTAAGCTAACTGTGCTTGCAACTGGTGGCGCAGGCAAAATATTTAAAAGTACGACTAACGCTTATACCTGTACTGGTGATGGCTTAGGCATGGCTCTAAGAGCTGGATTACCACTACAAGATATGGAAATGTGGCAGTTTCATCCCACTGGCATAGCTGGTGTTGGGGTTCTGATTACTGAAGGAACCAGAGGCGAAGGAGGCTATTTAGTCAATGGTGAGGGTGAGCGCTATATGGAGCGTTATTCACCACATATGAAAGATCTGTCATGTCGCGATATTGTATCTAGATCATCTATGATAGAGATACGAGAAGGTCGTGGTTGCGGTCCTAAGAAAGATCATGTGTTATTAAAATTAGATCATTTAGGCGCTGAAATATTGAATGAGCGTTTGCCAGGAATCACAGATATTTCGAAGACTTTTGCAGGTATTGATCCAGCAGAGGATTCAATTCCAGTAGTTCCTACTTGTCATTATTTAATGGGTGGCATACCTACGAATAAATATGGTGAGGTTATAAATCTAGATGCTGAAGGCAAAGATTTTATTGTGCCGGGATTATATGCTGCAGGTGAGTGTGCTTGTGTCTCTGTACATGGCGCAAACAGATTAGGCGCTAACTCCTTGTTAGATATCGTGGTTTTCGGAAGGGCTGTAGGCATTCATATGGAGCAGTCTTTAAAGTCCGGAGTTGCTAATCCGGATGTTACAGATGATGATATTGAAAAAGCTTTAGCTAGAATTAATCACTGGAAAAATAATAAAGGTGAAGAGCGTCTTTCTGAGCTTCGTGAGTACATGCAGAAAATTATGGACGAAGATTTTGGGGTGTTCCGTACTGAATCCAGTATGGCAGAAGGTGTTAAAAAATTAGCAGATATAAAAGAGCGCGCTCGAAATGTCCAGCTATTAGATCAATCTAAAGTATTTAATACCGCTCTGATTGAAGCTTTAGAATTTGATAACGCGTTACTCACAGCTGAAGCAAGTGCTGTTTGCGCGCTTGCGAGAAAAGAAAGCAGAGGGGCTCATGCCAGAGTAGATTATCCTGATAGAGATGATAAAAATTGGTTTAAGCATAGTATTTATAGAGAAGGCAAAGATTTAGCTTCACGGCCTGTTAATAGATCGCCGCTTAAAGTTGCGCCTTTAGAGCTAAAAGATAGGAAGTAACAATAATGCAATTTGATATATATAGATATGACCCAGATAAAGACAAAAAACCATATATGCAAACTTATCACCTAGAGAGAGAAGAAAGCCAGGGTATCATGTTGCTAGATGCTTTAGAGACGATAAAGGCTAAATACGATACTAGTTTGAGTTTTCGTCGCTCGTGTGGTGGTGGTGTTTGCGGTTCTGATGGCATGAATATTAATGGTAAAAATTCTTTAGCTTGTACAACTATGTTAAAATCATTGCCGGATAAAGTGGTTATAAGGCCTTTGCCTGGAATGCCTGTTATTAGAGACTTAATAGTTGATGTTACTAACTTTTTTGCACAATATGCAAAAGCAAAACCATTTTTGCGCCCTGATGTTAATAAGCTAACTGACAAAGAAATGAAGCAGTCACCTGCAGAAAGAGCGAAGATTGACGGTTTGTATGAATGTATATTATGTGCATGTTGTTCTAGCTCTTGTCCATCATATTGGTGGAATCCTGATAAATTTATTGGGCCTGCTGGGCTTTTATGGGCAGCAAGATTTTTGCTTGATAGTAGAGATAATAGTTCAAAGCAAAGATTATCTGAGCTAAACGATTTATTTAGCTTATACAGATGCCGTGGTATTATGAACTGTACTAATGTCTGTCCTAAGGGTTTGAATCCTGCAGAGGCGATAGCAAAAGTAAAAGCGCATCATCGTATCTCAGATTAGCAGGATTAGTATGACAGCCAAATATTCAGACAAATATTCAGCCAAATATTCAGATAGCATAGAATCTTCTAGTCTATTTTCAGGTAATAGTGCATATATTATAGAGTTATATGAGTCTTATTTAGCAGATGAAAATAGCGTTTCAGATTACTGGCAGCAATATTTTAAAAATAATTATGCGCAATTACAGCAAGAGCAGTCAGAAAAATTAACACGCGAAAAATTTTATAGTTTTGCTCAGAATAAAGCTAGGGTTATGCAGGCAGCAGGACCTGCTGCCGCAGATCTTGAAGGCCTATTAAAGTCTTATAGATCTGAAGGATATAAGTTGGCTGATACTAATCCGCTATATAAAAATGAGTATAAAACTAGTTTGTTAGATCCACAGAATTTTGGTTTCAAAACTGAATCAGAGCAAGTGACAAGAATAGCTGGCTTTACTAATGTTAAAACTTTAGCTGATCTTACTGCAAAGTTGCGTAGTTCTTATTGTGCTAGTGTTGGAGCTGAATTTAGTCATGTTAATTCAGTCTCAGAGTATGATTGGTTATGCAGTCAAATTGAGCAAGACAATCCTTTTAGTATCAAAAGTGCGGCAGTGCAACGTCGTATCTTAGCTGAGCTTACTGCTGCTGAAGGTATAGAGCATTATTTTGCGATTAAATATGTTGGTCAAAAAAGATTTTCTTTAGAAGGTAATGAGTCATTAATACCTTTGATAAATGGCCTTATAAATCATGGCTCTAGGTCTTTTGGAGTGAATGAAGTTGTGATAGGTATGGCGCATCGTGGCCGCCTTAATGTAATGCTTAATATTTTAGGTATGACTTCAAAAGAAATTTTCAAAGAGTTCGAGGGCACTGCAGATTATGGAAATACTTCTGGAGATGTTAAATATCACTTGGGTTACTCCTCAGATATGAAAGTTGATGATGAAGTTGTGCATTTGAGTTTAATGTTTAATCCTTCCCATCTAGAGTTCATTGGGCCTGTAGTTACAGGTTCAGTCAGAGCAAGACAAGACTACATGACTAATAGTGATGATTTTAATAAGGTTGTGCCAGTTATAATTCATGGTGATAGCGCTATATCAGGACAAGGAGTTGTTGCTGAAACTTTAAATATGTCACTGACTAGAGGTTTTGGTGTTGCAGGCTCTGTGCATATAGTAACAAATAACCAGCTAGGTTTTACCACCTCTAACCCTTTAGATATGCGAAGTTCTGCTAATTGCACAGATATTGCAAAATCAGTTGGTGCACCGGTGCTGCATGTCAACAGTGATGATGTAGAGGCTGTAGTGCGCTGTGCAGAAATAGCGGTAGCTTATAGAAACACTTTTCGTAAAGATATTTTTATCAATTTAATTGGTTATAGAAGGTTAGGGCATAATGAGGCTGATGAGCCTTCTGCAACTCAACCTTTAATGTATCAAAATATAAAAGCACATAAAACAACTAGAGCTATATACGCCAACTACTTGAAAGATAAAGGAATTGTTTCTGGCTCGGATGCAGATAAAATGGTTGATAATGTCAATAGCAGAATGGATCAAGGCTTAGCTTTATTCGATCGAGAAAACAATAGCTTAACTATTAAAAAAAGAAATTTATGGAAGTCATTTATTAATGGTTCTTGGCAAGAAATTGTTAACTCTACGATATCCAGCAAAAAATTAAAAGAATTAGGAAAAAAAATTAATTTAACTCCACAATCATTTGAACTGCAAAAGCAGGTTAAGATGATGATTGAGCAACGAAAGAAAATGATAGAATCTGAGCAAGGTTTAAATTGGGGCATGGCTGAGATGCTAGCTTATGCAGGTTTGCTAGAAGAAGGATATGATATTAGGCTAGTTGGTCAAGATAGCAATAGAGGTACATTTGCGCATAGACATGCAACATTATTCGATCAAAAAACTGGTAAAGAGCATAGGTTGTTAGAAAACATAGGTGGTGCTAAGTCAGCGATATATGATTCTGTTTTATCAGAAACAGCTCCGCTTGCTTTTGAGTATGGTTACTCCACTACAAATCCCAATTGTCTTGTGATCTGGGAGGCACAATTTGGTGATTTTGCTAATGGTGCCCAGGTTATTATTGATCAATTCATTACATCTGGAGAGCAAAAATGGCGTAGGCTTTCGGGGTTAGTTATGTTTTTGCCGCATGGCTATGAGGGTATGGGGCCTGAGCATTCATCTGCAAGATTAGAACGTTTTTTGCAACTATCTGCTCAAAATAATATTCAAGTTTGTGTGCCTACTACGGCATCACAAATATTCCATTTACTTAGGCGCCAGATGATTAGGCGATATAGGAAGCCTTTGATTGTAATGACTCCTAAAAGTTTATTGCGTCATCCAAGCACTACATCTAGTTTAGCTGAGTTAAGTAAAGGTCGATTTGAGGTGATTTTGCCAGATAGCAAAAACATCAAAAAATCTATAGTGGCACGAGTAATATTATGTTCTGGTAAGGTGTACTATGATTTGCAAGCAAAAAGAAAAGAGCTAGATCTTGAGAATGTTACTATTATTAGAATAGAGCAGTTATACCCATTCCCCTACGATCATTTAGGGGTGTTGTTGTCACAATTTAAAAATGCTAGTCATTTTATTTGGTGTCAAGAAGAGCCAGAAAATCAAGGTGCATGGTATAGTCATAACCATAGAATTAGCAAGTGTTTGCCAAAAAACAAAACCTTAACCTATGCTGGGCGTAGCTCTGCAGCATCTTCTGCCGCAGGGTATTCTAAGCTGCATAAGTCACAGCAGGAAGAGCTTGTATTAGATGCGTTAGGTTTGGTCAAAAATTAAAAATGAGGCGATATAAATTATGAAAGAAGTTGTAGTTCCAGTATTACCAGAATCAGTTAGTGATGCAACTGTTGCAAAGTGGCATAAAAAAGTAGGTGAGCCTTTTAAAAAAGGTGAAAGCTTACTAGATTTAGAAACTGATAAAATCATGTTAGATATACCTGCAATTTGTGATGGAACTTTAGCTGAAATACTTGCAGTTGAGGGTGATATTGTTGTTTCAGATCAATTGCTTGCAAAAATATCAACTGAAGTTAGCAGCAATGTGGTGAATAACAATGATAATAGTGTTGATGTTGCAGAGCAGGTTGTTGTTAGTGAGATTAAAAATGCTGATAACGATAGTGCTGATTCACATAGTCCTGCAGTTAGAAAAATTTTGCATGCCAATAATTTAAATGCAGCAGATATAATTGCAACGGGGCGTGATGGGCGTTTGAGTAAAGTAGATGTTGAGCAGCACTTGAAAAATAATGCGAGCAACAATGCTGCAGCAAAAACTGCTGACAAGCTACATCCAGTTGCTATGGGCGACAGGGTTGCTGAGCGTGTGTCAATGACTAGGTTACGTCAGACTATTGCTTCACGCTTGTTAAGTGCACAAAGTAATGCTGCTATTTTAACTACATTTAATGAAGTAGACATGCAGCCGATCATGGACTTGCGTGCTAAGTATAAAGATTTATTTCAAAAATCTCATGATACTAAACTTGGGTTCATGTCGTTTTTTGTAGCAGCATCTGTTGCTGCTTTGAAAAAATTCCCTGAGGTAAATGCTGCTATAGATGGCACAGATATTGTGTATCATAATTATTTTGATATTGGGCTTGCGGTTTCATCGCCTCGTGGCCTTGTAGTACCAATTATAAAAAATGCTGAGAATCATTCTATGGCTGGGGTTGAAAAGCAGATAGTAGCATATGCTAAAAAAGCTAAAGAGGGCAGTTTGACTTTAGAAGAAATGACCGGTGGTACTTTTACTATTACCAATGGTGGTACTTTTGGCTCTATGTTATCTACTCCGATCATAAATCCACCACAAAGTGCTATTTTAGGAATGCATAATATTGTAAAGCGTGCTGTTGTGGTGAATGATGAAATTGTAATTAGGCCTATGATGTACTTGGCATTATCATACGATCATCGTATTATTGATGGTGCAACATCAGTACGCTTTTTAGTGACCATAAAAGAATTACTAGAAGATCCTTCTAGAATATTATTAGAAATTTAATTTAGATAAGGTAGAAAAATGAATTTACATGAATATCAAGCTAAGAATTTATTAGCTGAAGCAGGAATAAGTGTTCCTGACTATAAAGTTATTAGTAATACTGATGAAGCTTTAGCTGCTTATGAGAGTTTAGGTGGTGGCCATATAGTCGTAAAAGCCCAAGTTCATGCAGGTGGGCGCGGTAAAGCTGGTGGCGTTAGAATGATTGCGACAAAAGAGGAGTTAACAACTATAGTAAAAGAGTTGTTGGGTAAAAATCTAGTCACATATCAAACAGATGAGAAAGGGCAGCCAGTAAATCAATTGTTGATAGAAGCACCTAGTCAAATAAAGAAAGAATTATATTTAGGTGCGGTAATTGACAGAAGCACACAGCGTTTAGTGTTTATGGCCTCAACTGAAGGTGGGGTTGATATTGAGAAAGTTGCAGATGAGACGCCAGATAAAATCTTCAAAATAGTTATAGATCCATTATTTGGAGTATTATCTCATCAAGCAAGATACTTAGCTGCATCTTTAGATTTAGATAAAGTGCAGAGCAGACATTTTAGTAATATACTGAGCAGTTTATATGATGTAATTATTCAGCATGACATTGGTTTGCTTGAAATTAATCCTTTTGTGATTACAGAAAATAACGATCTTATTTGTCTTGATGCAAAAATTAATATTGATGATAATGCTTTATATAGACAGCAAAAAATCAAAGATATGCGTGATGAAAGTCAAGAGGATACAAGGGAGAATGAAGCTCGAGCTTGGGATCTTAGCTATATTGCTTTAGAGGGCAAAATTGGTTGTATGGTAAATGGTGCTGGTCTTGCTATGGCAACTATGGATTTAATTAAACTACATGGTGGTGATCCTGCTAACTTTTTAGATGTTGGTGGTGGTGCTACTAAAGAGCGAGTTGCTGCAGCATTTAAAATAATATTATCAGATAAGAATGTGAAAGCAGTTCTTGTGAATATTTTTGGTGGTATAGTGCGCTGCGATCTTATTGCTGATGGGATTATTGGTGCGATAGCTGAAGTTGGAATAGAGGTGCCAGTAGTAGTTAGATTAGAAGGTAATAATGCTAAGCTAGGTATTAAAAAATTAGCAGAAAGTGGCTTAAACATAATTGCTGCCAATGGTTTTGATGATGCTGCTGTTAAAGTAGTTTTTGCAGCAGAAGGGGTATAATAATATGAGTATTTTAATAAATAAAGACACTAAAGTGTTATGCCAGGGTTTCACTGGTAGTCAAGGCACACTTCATTCTCAGCAGGCAATTGAGTATGGCACGAAGATGGTGGGGGGAGTTACTCCAGGCAAGGGCGGTCAAACTCATTTAGAGTTGCCTGTGTTTAATAGTGTTGCTGAGGCGCAAGAGCAGGTTCAGGCTGATGCAAGTGTAATATTTGTGCCAGCAGCTTTTTGTCGTGATTCTATTATTGAGGCTGCAGATGCAGGGATTAAATTAATAGTATGTATTACAGAGGGTATACCTGTTTTAGATATGTTAGTTGTAAAAAGGTTTTTAGCTGGCAAAGATGTTAGATTAATTGGCCCTAATTGTCCTGGAGTTATCACCCCAGACGAATGTAAAATAGGTATAATGCCTGGTTATATTCATAAGGCTGGTAAGGTCGGGATTGTTTCTCGTTCTGGCACTTTAACATATGAGGCCGTGAATCAAACAACTGCTTTGGGTTTTGGTCAAAGCACATGTGTTGGTATTGGTGGTGATCCTATTCCTGGCACAAACTTTATTGATACTTTAGAGTTATTTGAAAAAGACCCTGCAACTGAAGTTATAGTTATGGTAGGTGAAATTGGTGGTAGTGCTGAAGAAGAGGCTGCAGAGTATATAAAGGCGCATGTTTCTAAGCCTGTAGTTTCATATATTGCTGGTGTTACAGCTCCAGAGGGCAAAAGAATGGGGCATGCTGGCGCGATTATTTCTGGTGGCAAGGGTACTGCTGCTGAAAAGTACAAAGCACTAGAAGCGGCTGGTATTAGCACGGTAAAATCGCCAACATCAATTGGTAAGGCTGTAGCTGAGATTATGGCATAGCAGATTATAGAATAGCACAGACTCCTAATATCTTCTAGCCCCTGCTATCAAATAGCAGGGGCTAGCGGAAGGGGTTATCTCCGCCTACGTCCTATTACTTGATAATAGGATCCAGAGAAAATCTGTCAGGCATGAATTATGGCCACATTACTTTTTGTTAAAAGGATTATTAGTCACTTTAAAAAACAGTTGTAGTGGCGTGCCCTTTATTGCAAGCTTTCTAATAAAGTAGTTACGTAAATACCTTTTATATTGCTGCGATACTTTATCAACTTGTCTGCCATGAATGATTATTCGTAGTGGCTGCACCCCGCCTGGATGTGCGAATTGCATTTTGATTCTGCGGCCATTTATCATAGGTGGAGGGTTTGCATCGATTGCCTCGGTTAAAAGGTGGTTTAGTTTATTTGATTGTAGCGACATATTAGCGCATTCATATACCATAGAAACTTGTTGCCATAAAGAATGCAAGCCATAACCTTTAGCTGCTGATATAGTAAGTATAACTGGTGCTTCTAAGAACTCTAACTTTTCTTTTGTGAGTTTCAGGCAAGCTCTTTTCTCTTTATTGTCAAGTAGATCTGATTTATTAATGGCGATTATTAAGGCTTTGCCTTCATCTAAAATATAACTCAGTAGCTTTAAATCTTGGTCGGTAATGTTCTCATTAGGGTCAACTAAATAGATTACAATATCAGCATTAGATACGGTGCCTAAGCTTCTGATCACAGAAAACCTTTCTACTTTTTCTTTAACTTTTGTTTTGCGTCTAATACCAGCGGTATCTATAATAGTGTAGTTTTTGCCATGTACCTTGGTATCTATGGCAATGCTATCTCTGGTTGTTCCTGCAACATCTGAGGTGATCATTCTTTCAGTACCAACAATGGTATTTATTAAGGTTGATTTACCAGTATTTGGCTTGCCTATTAGTGCTAGTGTTATGTTATTATTTGTTTTTTTTGATATATCTTTAGAGTCAGGCATAAGCTCAATGAGGTTATCCACAATCATTGATTTAAGTTCATTAATGCCTTGGTTATGTGCTGCAGATATTTTAATAGGAGCGCCTAGTGCAAGGTTATGTAATTCTGCTGCATGTATTTTAGAATTATTATTTTCAGTTTTATTTGCAACTAATAAATAAGGTTTGTTTAATTTTCGAATAACTTTAGCTAACTCAGCTACGTCGGGTGTTATTCCAGCTACAGCATCAATTAAAAAAACAATTAGAGTACACTCATCTATAGCCAGTCTAGTTTGTTCATTTAGTTTATATTGCATGGTTTCTTTGCTAGTGCTTAAACCACCAGTATCAACTAAGATAAAAGTTGTATCATCAAGTGTGATGTTGGCATAATTTCTATCTCTAGTAACGCCAGCCACTTCAGAAACTATAGCGATTCTTTGTTTGGCAATTTTATTAAAAAGACTAGATTTTCCAGTATTTGGAGTGCCTATAATAGCGACGGATGGTAGATTTGTATTTGACATAATTTGTAAGTTTTCTGGTAGTTATAAATATATTAATTGCAAAAGTTATTTAAGCATAATAACTTTTGTGGCTAGATAAAGGCAAAGTTAAGCATTGCCAAGGCTATTGTATTTCATGTTTGCGAGCTCCCATAGCTCATATAATTTGTTTTTATCAGCATTTTGCATCGCTATTTTATAGGCCTGCTTTGCTCCAGCTGTATTTTTTAGCTGCAAGTAGGCATCTCCTATTACAATATTTTTTTCAGCAAGCTGAAACTTAGTAGTCACGCTTGCAAGACTAGATATCGCAACAGACGGCTTATTTAGTTCAAGATTTATTCTAGCTATTCTAATGCTAGTTATATCATGCAAAGATTTGTCGCCATAGTTCAGCACCCATGTTAACTGTTTTATAGCATCAGTGTAAGATTTTTCATCAACTAATATTTTTGCAAAAATTAAAGCACCTAAAGCTGCGTAGTTAGAATTGTTATGTTCAGCTTTTAGGCTTGTTATTTGTGACTTTGCTAAATCTAGCTCATTAGTAGCAACACTTGCAAGTATCTTATAATATGTTGTGGCCGCCATTTGTGATGAAGATTTTTTATTATTGCTATAAATATTATATGCAGCTGCTGCTAGAAAAACTGTTAGTACTAAGCTTACTGCAGATTTTTTATTTTGTTGCCACCATTTACTGAGTGCTTTTAGCTGTTCTTCGTCACTTGCATAAACTTTCATCTGCTTTCTCCTTCGAGTCTAGTTATAAAGGCTATAAGATCTGCAACTTTTATTATGGTTTGCGGTTGTTCTTGTTGTAAATATTTTATAGTTACGCTATTGGCTGCAAGCTCATCGTCACCAATAATGATGGCGATTTTTGCATTCGATTTTGCTGCTCGTTTAAATTTGTTTTTTGCGCTGCTATCTATATGATCTTGCAAGCAAATATGCTTAGATTCAGCTCTGATTAGATGTGTTATTTTGTTAGCTGTAGATACAGCATTTTCATTAAGTGCAATTACGTAGCTTAGGGGCTGCTCTTTTAATGGTAGGTTATCCATAGTTAGTAAAATCAAGCGTTCTATACCAAGTGCAAAGCCAATTGCTGGAGTGTTTATATTGCCCAAATTAGCAACCAGATCATCATATCTGCCACCGGCACAAATAGTGCCTTGTGCCCCTAGCTCTGTAGTGGTCCATTCAAAGACTAGGGCACTATAGTAGTCTAGGCCTCTAACTAAAAAGGGGTTAATTTTATATGCAATGCCAAGATTATCTAGCTCTAGGCCTAATGCTTTAAACTCAGCTGCGGCATTTACCGATAAAAAATCTGCAAGTTTGGGGGCATTTATCAACAATTCTTTAATAACTTCATTTTTGCTATCTAATATTCGAAGAGGATTAAGTTGTAATCGTTGTAATTCATCTGTGCTTAGTAGCTTTTCGTGCTGCCGAAAGTAAGCAACTAGTGCAATTTTATAGTTCTCTCTATCTTGTTTAGAGCCGAGGTGATTTATTTCTAGTTGCACTTTATCTGTGATTTTTAGTTGATGCCAAATATTAGAACATAAGCTGATTAATTCAACTTCTATCGATGTTGCAGCTAAGCCAAAAACTTCTACCCCAAACTGATGAAATTGTCGTTGCCTGCCTTTTTGTGGACGTTCATGCCGAAACATAGGGCCATTATACCAAATCTTTTCACCAGGCGAGCGCAGCAAGTCATGTTTAATAGCAAGTCTTACGCAGCTTGCAGTGCCTTCTGGTCTTAAGGTTAGTTTGTCGCCATTTCTATCGTCAAAGGCATACATTTCTTTTGTTACGATATCAGTTTCAGTTCCGATCGAGCGTGAAAACAGCTCGCTATGTTCAACAATAGGAGTTCTAACTTCGTTGTAGCCAAAGTTAGTTGCAGTTTGCTGTAATACTTTTTCAATGCTTTGCCAGGCTGTTGTCTTTTCTGGAGTTATGTCATGCATACCTCTTACTGCAGCTAATACTTTACTCAAGGTTATAGTCCTGTTTTGTTATTATCTTGGTTATTCGCAGCCAGTATTTTTGTTTTTATGTTCTCAATAGCTTCTAGAATAATCGAAAAGATATCTTTATTAGCTTTAGTTTGGCTTGCTTTTGTGCAAGTAGGCTCTTGAAAAAATATGTGGCCAGAATTTGTTATTTCGGTTATGACTTCATCGCTAGATATTTCTAGTACATTACATATTAATCTTATTTGACCTTTAATATAAGTTGGTATAGCTTCGCCTACAGGATATACGTTATTTTCTAGATCACTGATTCTTTTTTCAGCAAGCTTAGTTTGTGCTGCTAGTTGCGCTATAGTTAGTTTTTTGTTTTCGCGACTAAGCTTTAACAAGCTAGCATTATTTATTGTGGTCATGGCAAATATTCCTCTGAAAGCTATTTTTTATTTTCGCATATATTCTTATTAATTGCTACTACTTGCACGATCAAATAACGTTAGCTATTCTTTTATGTGCTTGTTTTTTTGTTCTTGCCTTTATATCACCTGCAAGTTGGCCGCATGCGGCTGCAATGTCGTCGCCTTTAGTTTTTCTTACTGTGGTGTTAATATTACTGCGTTCTAATATGCTTCTGAATGAGGCAATATTTTGTGGGGTCGAAGTTTTATAATCTACACCTTCTATAGGGTTGTAAGGTATTAAATTAACTTTACAATTAACTGGTTTTACAAGTTTTGCAAGATCAGTAGCGTGTTTTTTAGTATCGTTTACTTGGTCTATTAAAATATATTCAAAGGTGATTGCTCGCCTAGGGTGTTTCTCAAAATAATTTTGGCAACATTGCATTAATTGTTTGATATTATATTTTTGGTTAATGGGCACTAAGATGTCGCGGTCTTTATCGGTAGGCGCATGAAGTGAGACTGCCATAGATGCTTCAGAAACTTCTTTGAGTTTTTCCATTGCTGGGACTATGCCTGAGGTGCTCACAGTAACGCGGTATTTTGATAGGCCATAGGCAAAGTCATCTAGCATTAAGTTTAATGCTGGAACCAAGTTTTTCATATTTAATAATGGTTCGCCCATCCCCATCATTACAACATTTGTGATCTTTTGCTCACCTGCAAGTTCACTAAGGCGTTGCTTAGCTTGCCATAGTTGCAAAATAATTTCTGCGGTTGATAAATTACGATTAAAGCCTTGTTTTCCAGTTGCGCAAAAACTACATTTAAGGGCGCATCCTGCTTGCGAGGATATGCATAGTGTGCCACGCGTGCGCTCTGGAATATACACAGTTTCAATTAAATTATTGCCTGCAACTGCAAAGAGCCATTTAATGGTGCCATCTTTGCTAATAGATTCTTTGCTACAATGCAAAGTTTGCGGCTCAAATATATTAGTTAGCTCAAGTTGGAGTTTTTTGCTAACATTGCTCATTTCGGCAAAAGATGTTTCTCCGCTTTGATGTAGCCATTTTATGATTTGATCTGCTCTATATTTAGGGTGTCCCATAGATATGAACAGCTCACGAAGAGCTGTTCTATCAAAGTCAAAAATGTTTAATTTATTTTGCATATAACCTAAAATATTTCAGCTTCTGAGAAAAAGAAATCTAATTCTGTTGCAGCATTTTCTAGACTATCTGAGCCATGTACTACATTGGCTTCTATAGATAGCGCAAAATTAGCTCTAATTGTACCTGGCTCAGCTTCAGCTGGGTTAGTAGCTCCCATGATTTTTCTGTTTAGTGCCACAGCGTTTTCGCCTTCAAGCACCATCACGAGTACATTTCCTGAGGTCATATAGCTTATTAGATCGCCATAAAATGGTCTATCTGAATGTACACTATAGAAGTCGCCTGCCATGGTTTCATCCATTTTAATCATTTTAGCTGCAGCTACTCTTAAGTTATTGGTTTCAAAAATTTTAATTACTTCGCCAATTAAATTCCTTTCTACGCCATCTGGTTTAATAATAGATAGTGTTTGCTCTATAGCCATGGTTATCCCCTTGTTAAATTATTACAATAATCATTAATTCGCAATTGTATGTTAATATTACTGAAAAGTCTATACTGTAGTACTTGTGTGCTCTAGCATGGTAGTTATTGTATTAAACCTTAAGTTTAACTAAGGCCTTTTTTATTGCTTCTACAGTAAGTGAAACATCTTCTTCGCTGGTATAGTTGCCGATAGATAATCTAAGTGTCGCATTTGCCTCAGCTCTTGATAAACCTATGGCTGCAAGTACATGTGAAATTGCTAGTTCATGCGCATTACAAGCAGAGCCACTAGCTAACGCAAGTTTATGGTTTAAGTTGGCAAATAGTTCTTTGCCGGCCACATTATTAAAAGTGACATTAATATTGTGTGGCACTCTGTTAGTAGGGCAGCCATTTAGCGTAGCCTGAGGCATAGCTAATAGTTGTTGTAGCAATAAATCATGTATTTTTATTATATGTTTATTATTTAAGCTTAAATTGTTGTGGGCTAGTTTGCAAGCCGCACCAAATCCTACAATTTGATGAGTGGCTAGGGTGCCTGATCTAAGTCCTAGCTCTTGGCCTCCGCCGTGTAGTATTGGTTGCAGCCGTATTTTAGGATTGCTATTGATATAGAGTGCCCCTATCCCTTTAGGGCCATAGCACTTATGTCCAGAGAGTGACAGCATATTAATTTTCGTTTCTGTCATATCTAGGGGTATTTTGCCAAGTGCTTGTGCAGCATCAACATGAAGTAGCGCACCATTTTCCTGTACTATTTTTGCAATTGCAGCAATATTTTGTACCACTCCTATCTCATTGTTCACATAGCAAATGCTAACTAGAGTAGTGTTATCTGTTAAGGATGATGTTAGCAAATTCAAATCCAGCATCCCATCAGGGTTTACTTCTAGGTATGTGACTTCAAACCCTTGTGATTCTAAATATGCGCATGATTCTAGGGTTGCGGCATGTTCTGTTTTCAAGGTGATAATATGGTTGCCACTTTTTTGATAAAATTTAGCAGCGCCTTTTATTGCAAGATTTATTGCTTCTGTTGCGCCTGAGGTAAAAAATATTTCGTTTGGTTGAGCATTAATAGCTGAAGCGACTTCTGCTCTCGCCTGTATGATAGCAAGGTTGGCTGCTTGACCATAGGTATGCTGACTATTAGGGTTGCCATAGTGGTTAGTTAGAAAGGGTAACATGCTTTCTAACACTTCAGGAGCCATAGGTGTTGATGCCATATAGTCAAGGTAAGGAATATATTTATCACTATTCATAAGATAATTATGCCTTATCTTTGAGTTTATCAATATGGGTTAATACTCCACGAATTGTTTGCACTTGTCTTGCAGAGAATGGCACTTTATTTAGGGTTGCTTGTAATTTTTGTTTAATATGAGAATTGGCACTTTCTTTGATATAGCCAATATTATTTAAGGTATCTATAATATGCGAGTATAAATAAGCTAGTTGTTTAGCATTGGCTGGAGGCTCAACATTAGTTTCGGCGGCAATATTATTAGCAGTTGAATTAATGAATAGTTCATAGCAAATTATTTGTACTGCAGCGGCAAGGTTAAGTGAGTTATAGGCGCTACTAGTTGGGATTACAATTTGATAATGGCATAGCAGTAGATCTTCGTTGGATAACCCATGCTGCTCATTGCCAAATATTACCGCAACATTTTGATTTTGCTTATGTAATTTTGCTATCATGGCGCCAGCTTCCTGGGGGGGTTAAGCTTCTGGTTTCTAGGCTTCTAGCTCTGCTGCTAGTTGCAAATAATGTATGGCATGAGGCAGTTGCATCAGTAATAGAACTATAAACTTTTGCATTATCAAGTACATCTTCAGCTCCGCTTGCTCTCGCGGACGCGCCAAAATCCGGGAATTTTTTAGGATTTACTAACGCTAAATTATGTATCCCCATAGTTTTAATTGCGCGTGCACTTGCACCAATATTGCCTGGGTGGCTAGTTTTCTCTAAAATGATATGTGTTTGATCTGTATATGCCATATTCCGTATTAACCCTATATTTTTCATCCGTTTAAGAATGCCATAATGTTAATTGATACGCAATAGTTTTATTTTTTATATTAATTTAATTTTATCTACTGTATAGTTAGCTCTAGTATATAGTTAGCTCTAGGAGAAAGGAATGATACAATATTTAAACACGGCAGTTCAGGCTGCAAGATCTGCATCTAAAATAATATTAGATGCTTTAGACAGGCTAGACACTATATCTGTGTATGAAAAATCCCCCAATAATTTTGTCACATCTATTGATCAAGCTGTGGAGAGAGAAATTATTGGACAGATATCGGATGCATATCCAAATCATAAGTTTTTATCAGAAGAATCGCATGCTGAAGAAGCTTTGAATGATCAAGATAGCTTTTGGATAATCGATCCTTTAGATGGTACTACAAATTTTATGCATGGACTCCCTCATTTTGCAATCTCAATATCATATTATGAAGCTGGTCAGGTTCAATGTGCAGTTGTATATGACCCGGTAGCAAATGAGTTATTTACTGCTATGAAAGGCAAGGGTGCTCGTTTAAATCAGCAAAGATTGCGTGTTAGCAAGCATAAAAAACTCCGCGGGGCTTTACTATGCACTGGTTTTCCTTGTCGTAAGCCTGAAGAGCAAAAATTTTTCGTGGCTTTAATTAATGATTTGTTTAAAGAAGTTAGTGGAATCAGAAAAACAGGTTCTGCAGCTTTAGATTTAGCATATGTTGCAGCGGGTAGGTTTGATGCTTTAGTCGACAGTGATTTAAAGCTATGGGATACTGCTGCTGGAAGTTTATTAGTTACTGAGTCTGGTGGTATTCTGACTGATTTTTCTGGTAATAGTGACAGTGCTAATGGCATTCATAGTGCTGAAATTATGTGTGCTAATCCAAGCGTTTATGCTGCTGTTAGTAAAGTTGTAGCAGCTAACAAAGCTTAATTATTTACGGTATGTTTGTCTTTTCATGTCATTTCATACTTAGTTTTCGGCTGGGCAGAACTTAAAAAGAAGCATTCTACTGGACCATGCAATCAAGTAGTAGGGCGTAGGTAGAAAGAAGCATTTTGCCCCTTCTCCCATATTGGTGGCCACATAATTCATAAGTCAATATAAATAAAGGCCTGCTCAGGTCTTTATTATTTAAGGCATGCTACTGGCTGTGTTTTTTGCTTTTGGCAAGAGTGACTGTTTGTCTAGGCCAAAATATACTGCAAGTGAGCCAGCAATGTAGATAGAAGAGTATGTTCCAATAATTATTCCTGTCATTAGAGCTATAGAAAAACCTTGCAGAATTTCTCCTGCATAGGCTATTAGTGCTATAACCACTAAAGATGTTAACCCTGAGGTCATAATTGTTCTAGATAGGGTTTGATTAATAGACAGGTTTACTATTCCGGCTGCATCTATATTACGATGCTTTTTAAAGTTTTCTCTTATTCTGTCATATACCACAATAGTATCGTTTAGAGAGTATCCTAAAATAGTGAGTAAAGCTGCGAGAGCAATTAGGTTAAACTCTAAGTCTAATGCTGCAAATACGCCCATAATAAGAATAGGGTCGTGAATTAAAGATATGGCAGCACTAAGCGCAAATCGATACTCAAATCTAACTGCTATATATAGCATAGTTAGTAGAAGTGATATTATTAGTGCCATAATCCCGTTAGTCATCAGGGTTTTGCCAACTTGTGGCCCAATAAATTCAACTTTATCTATTGTTAAATTTGGTAGGGATGCGGCTATTTTATTTTTAATTTTATTTGGGGTCATGGCATTATTGGTTGGAATACGAATCAAGATATGATTAGAGCTGCCATATGTTTGAACTATAATGCCAGCAAAGCCATTTTTAGTTAGAGTTTCTCTGGCTGCAGGTATATTTATGCTATCATTATGACTCATTTCAATTTGGGTGCCGCCGGTAAAATCCAGCCCTAGGTTTATGCCTTTAACTACTGTGACAGCTACTGAGGCAACAAATAACAATAAAGAGAAAATCAAGGCATATTTTCTTTGGCCCATAAAATCGATATTTGTATTAGTTTTAAAAAATTCCATAATAATTCCCGATAAGTTAAATGCCGATTGATAATTTTGTTAAATTATCACGCTTGCCATAAAAATAGGTGATTACAACTCTGGTGAAAAATATTGCTGTAAGCATAGATACGAGTAGTCCTATAGTTAAGGTAATAGCAAATCCTTTGATTGAACCTGAACCCAGTCCAAACAATACCATAGCTACAATAAGAGTTGTAACATTAGCATCCATAATAGTTGTAAATGCTTTGTCGTAACCAGCATTGATCGCATCTTTAGGGTGGGTTTTGTTGCGTAGTTCTTCACGTATGCGCTCATTTATGAGCACATTAGCATCCACCGCCATGCCTACAGTTAGCACAATTCCTGCTATTCCTGGTAAGGTTAGGGTGGCTCCCATAATAGATAAGATAGCAATAATAAATATAACATTTAAAATAAGCGCACAGTTAGCTACCAGGCCAAAAAAACGGTAATAACAAAGCATGAAAATAATCACTAGCAAACACCCTACGGCAAGCGACAGCATGCCTTTTTCTATGTTTGCCTTGCCTAGGCTTGGTCCAACCGTTGTTTCTTGAACAATGTCTACCGGTGCGGCTAGTGCGCCTGATCTTAGTAGCATAGATAATGTTTGTGCTTCTTGTTGTGAGCTTATTCCTGTAACTTGGAACGAATTTCCAAGAGCAGATCTAATAACTGCAACGTTAATGATTTTTTCACGTGGTGTATGTTTTACAATCCACTGATCATTAACTAATGTTTTTTCTGTGGTAGTGTCTACATAAACTACGGCCAGGCTTTTGCCAATATTTTTTGCAGTTGTACTATGAAATTTGCTTTCGCCGCCGCCGCCCAGTTTTATTTCAACTGCAGGCATGCCATCTTGTGAGGATGACTGTGCAAAGGTGATAGATGATCCAGATAGGATAGCGTCATTATTTAATAAAATAGGTGAGTTATTAAAGTAATATAGTTTGGTACCAATAGGTGCAGCTGTTTTGCTTGCCGTATTGTGGTCATATGATTCATTTACCAGATGAAATCTTAGGGTTGCTGTTTTTCCTAGTAGTTCTTTTGCTTTAGCGGTGTCTTGAATGCCTGGCAGGTCAACACTGATGTTGTCTAGGCCTTGACGCTGAATCACTGCTTCGCTCACACCAAGTTCGTTGACTCTATTATTGAGGGTGGTCATGGTTTTTTCTATAGCGTAATCACTAATACTAGCGACACTATCTTCGGTGAGGTGTGCTGATATTTTGTTATTATTTGTTTTTATATTATAGCCGCTTAGTATTTTTCTTAAAGTTTTATTGGTGTTTGCTGTATCTTCTGTTGTTCTTAATTCTATATTGATATTGCGCATATCGCCTTGTTTTGCTTGTAGGTAGCGTATTTTATTTTCTCTCAGTTCTTGTTTTATGTTTTTTATATCGCTAGTTATTCTGGCTTTAACTAGGCTATTTACATCCACATTTAATAAGAAGTGTATTCCTCCTCTTAAATCTAGTCCAAGCTTCATAGGTTTTGCGCCTAGTGTTTCCATCCAGGTTGGCATTTTAGAATTTAAACTCAAGGCTAAGTTAATATAGTTAGGTAGTTGTTTTCTAATCAGGTCTTTAGCTGTTATTTGAGTGTCTAGATCCTTGAATTCTAATAGTAACTTATTATTTTTAAATTCAGTTGCGTATTTAATATCATTCTTTACTAAAATATCTTTAATGGTGGTTGTAATATCAGCTGGCAAGCTTAAGTTATTAGCTTTTGTTACTTCAATAGTTGGTGTTTCGCCGTATAAATTAGGTGCGGCATAAAAAATCGCAAATATTATTGAAACTATAAACAATGAATATTGCCAAGCTGAGTATCTGTGTTGCATTTTCATCTCCAAAATTATGTTATATTTATCCAGGTTACAGTAATTTATTTGTTGTCGGGCAGCATTGATGCCACTGCTGATTTATCTACCATAATGATTACTTCGTTTGCAATTTCTAGGTGTAGGTATTGTTTATCTATATTTTTTATAGTTCCAATAATTCCGCTAGATAGCTTTATTTTGTCTGCTACTTTTAGGTTGGAGATTAGTTTTGATAATGTTTTTTGTTGTTTATATTGTGGCCTTATTAGCATAAAGTAGGCTATTGCCGCAACGGCTATCATCATTGGTATGATAGGTGTCGCGCTGTTCTCTGAAGAGGCGGCGTAAGAGCTTGTCATTACGGCCATTATGCCAAAAATAGTCAAAAAAGTTTTCACGTTTGTACTCCGTTATATTAAACGCTAGCTAAGTTACAAATAGTACCTTGTTCTATTGCTAAGCGCAATCTTGACATTAAGTTTTGATAATAAGTAATGTTGTGGATAGTATTTAAAATACTGCCAAGAATCTCGTTGTTGCGCTGTAAATGGTGTAAATATGAACGTGAGAAATTTGTGCAGCAGTAGCAATCACAGTTTGCATCTAGGGGTGAGAGATCCTCACGATATTTGCTATTTCTAATTCGAATATCGCCATGGCTAGTAAATAAATGACCATTACGGGCATTACGTGATGGCATTACACAATCAAACATGTCTATTCCTTGTTTGACTGCATTAATAATGTCATTTGGGGTGCCGACCCCCATCAAATAGCGTGGCTTTTCTTTTGGCATATGGTGGGCTATGTTGCTCAGCACCTTGTGCATTTCTTCTTTAGGTTCGCCGACTGAAAGGCCGCCTAAAGCATAGCCACAAAAATTCATTTTAGTTAATTCTGTAAGTGATTGCATGCGAAGATCTAGATGCATGCCACCTTGTACTATGCCAAACAGCATATGTTCAGGGTCAGTAGTGAAGGTTTTTTTGCAAATCTCAGCCCAACCGAGTGAGAGTTCCATTGATTTTTTGGCTATGTCATGTGAAGCTGGGTAAGGGGTGCATTCATCGAATATCATAGCGATATTGCTACCTAGTATTTGCTGTATTTCCATTGATTTTTCTGGGCCCAGAAAAATATTCTTTCCATCTATTGGAGATTTAAAGTCCACTCCAGTTTTAGTTATTTTAGCCATTTTGCCAAGGCTAAACACTTGAAAGCCGCCTGAGTCAGTTAAAATAGGTTTTTGCCAATTTGCAAAGTTATGCAGGCCTTTATGCTTAGCGATAATTTCAGGGCCTGGGCGCAACATAAGGTGAAAGGTATTGCCTAGAATAATCTCTGCTCCTGTTTTCAGGATTTCTTGTGGTGTTAGGCCTTTTACTGTGCCTTTGGTGCCCACTGGCATAAATGCTGGGGTTTCAATTGTGCCGTAGTTAGGTATGGTTATTCTGCCTCTGCGAGCTTTGTTATCGGTTTTAAGTAGTTCAAATGACATTGTAGTCCTTTTAATTTAGGGGTGGCTATTTAGCTGGTTGTGGTTTTATGAGCATGGCGTCGCCATAGCTATAAAATCTATAGTTTTCTTCTATGGCTTGTTGATAGCATTGCATTATATTTTCATATCCGCCAAGTGCACAAGTGAGCATTAGTAGGGTAGATTTAGGTAGGTGAAAATTGGTTATTAGTCCGTCTATCACTTTAAATTTATAGCCAGGGGTAATAAACATATTTGTTTTGTTATGAAAGGGTGCAACTTTACCATTTAAGAATGCTGATTCTAAGCTTCTAACGCTGGTAGTTCCTACTGCATAGACTTTATTGCCATTAACTTTGGTTTGGTTTATAAGTTCGGCAGTAGTTGCTGACACTTCTACTTGTTCGTAGTGCATAACATGTTCATGAATGTTTGTTACTTTAACGGGGGTAAAGGTGCCGCTACCGACATGTAGGGTAACATAGGCTAGCTGAATACCTTTTGCGGTTAGTTGTGCGAGCAATTTTTTGTCAAAATGTAGCCCTGCGGTTGGCGCGGCTATTGCGCCTGGGTTTTTTGCATAGACTGTTTGATATCTATCGCTGTCTTCGGTAGTTGTTGTTCTTTTCATGTAAGGAGGTAGTGGCATAGAGCCGTATTTATGCATGATGCCAGTAATGTTTGAGGTGGTTTTAAGAATAAATTTATTTTCTTGTTTTGAGTCACATGCTATAGTTACGTTGCTATCTTTTATGGTGAGTGTAGTTGGTAGTTTTATTTTATGGTTAGTTTTCAGCATTGCTAGTGCTTCGTTTTCAGATATAAATTCAGTTATTAGAATTTCGACATTGCCGCCACTAGGTTTGGTTGCAAATAATCTTGCAGGTATAACTTTGGTGTCGTTTAAGACTAATAAGTCTCCTTTACTGAGCTCATCAATAATATTATAAAATTCTACAGTTTGTTTGGTACCGGAGGTGCTATCGACCAGCATGAGTTTGCTGCATGATCTCTGAGTTGTTGGGTATGATGCAACTAGGTGCTCTGGTAAGTTATAATCGAATTCATCAAGTTTCATATTATTTAGCTGTTTGACCACAATCAGTCATCATAAAATAAAATTTGCTGCTTTGCTAGTTGTTTTATAATAGTTTTTTTAGTTGGGTTAATTTTTATAAAAAATAGTGTTAAAATTTAATTGCTAACAGCCTTAAAAGTCTGCTAACTTATTATCTTATATAGTTGCCGGGGTGGCGAAATTGGTAGACGCGCCGGATTCAAAATCCGGTGGTGGTAACACCGTGTCGGTTCGAGTCCGACCCTCGGTATTATATTCTTTAGTTATTGTTAGTTATTATTTCAGTTATTTTATTAATCGTACGTTTAAGCTCAGCAATGTTGTTGGCTAATATCATTTGTGCGGTATTTTGTTCAGGGTTGCTATAGTCAACAAAGTTATCTTCAATTTTCGCAATTAAGTTCTTAGTTTTATCATATTCAAGCTCATGTGTGCCTATATCGCTAAGAGCCTGGTTTATATTGAATAGTTCATATTTAAACATAGCTAAATTTTCTAGAGCGATATAGCTTATATCTAGCGACACTAGTGTTTTGTTTGTTTGGTATATTAGTTCTATTAATTTGATTAGCTGAGCTTCTATGAGCTCATAGTGCATTTGTTTGTCTTTATTATAAAAAGGTTTGAGGTTGTGTTGCCTTAGGTCTTTAAATTGTTGTAAATTGGCGGTTATATCTTTTTTATTTTGTTTTTTAGTTATGTTGCTGCCATTAATAATAGCTAGGTTGTGGGCAAAATTATTATGGTTAATTTTTATAATGTTGTGTATTAGGTTATCTAGTTTTTTATTGTTTTTAGATGGCCAGATCATAAGATTAAATGTGATGGCTACTATCACTCCTACGCAGATTTCGATTGATCTTTCATACACAGCATAGCTAACTGAATCGGTAAGCCCAAGGTACATAATCATAAGTGAGCATGTTGGGGTAAGGCTGAGGGTGCTATATTTTTGATTTATAGTTAAAGATATGACTAAAATAAGAAATATTACAAAGTAAATAAGCCACAGATAGCCGTCAGAGGCCACCACATTCATTAAATAAAAGCCAAGAGCTCCGAGAGCAAGGCCAATAATTGCGCCTAATATTAAGTTTTTGCCTTTTATTAAAGTGCTTAAAAAGTTTTGGGTGCCAATACATTCTTTCATGGTAAGTATAGTTGCAATAGCTGCCCAATGGCCATTTTTCATATGTGATATGATGAATATTACGGCGGTGGTAGTGCCAGCAAGCGCTGTTCTAATTGCATATGACAGATTTATTTTGTTTTGCATATATTATTTCTACTCTATTATTCTCAAAACATCATTTATTGTAGCATGTATTGTAATTATTGCCAAAAATATAAACGAAAATTTAGTTATTAATCCTTGCCATAAAATATGAATTTCTTTTTTGGTGATTTTTTCATATGCAATAAACAGAATATTGCCACCATCTAGTCCTGGCATAGGTAAAATATTCACAAAGGCTAATAGAATATTAAAAATAGCAAAAGTTTCAAAGAAGATTATAAAATTGCTGTTGAGCGCTTGCATAGAGGTTTTTATAAACCCAATTGGCCCAGATAAGCTGGTTAGCGGAATAATATTGGTGATTATTTTAGTTAGAATTGTAAAATTAAATTCAAATATTTGATAGGTGTTTTTTAGTGCGGGCGTGATTGCTAGCAGTGGTGAATATTTGATTTGTTTAACTTTATGTGTAGGCCAAGTAGCTTTGTTAGATTGAATACCTAGATAGCCTGACATATGCCAGTTAGAGTTTAGTTTGGAGCCAGTTGTTACAGGTATGGTAAGCTGTTTGCCTGCCCGCATGACAGTTACGGTTATTTTTTTATTACCAAGGGGTTTAAGGGTGGTTATTAGGCCTTTATACGACAGTATTTTAGTTGAGTTTAGCTGGGTTATTGTATCATTTACTTTAAGTCCAGCTATTGCAGCTGGGCTATTTGGTTTAACTAGCATAATTATTGCATCTGTATCTGGTTCATAGGGTTCGATGCCAAGACTGGTTATGGGGTCAAAATCAAGGGCATCTATTTGCCATGAGGTTGTATTCAGTATATGTTTTTGCGTTTTGTTATCTTTTATGGTTTGTATAGTAATGTTATTTGCATTGCCTAGACTTGAGGTGAGGGCAAAGCTTACATCTTTCCAGCTAACTATGTTTTGGCCATTAATATGGGTTATAAGTGAGTTATCAGGCAGCATTGCTTGTGAGGCGATAGAGTTTTGGGTTATTTTCTCGATTTCAGGAGTAACATAGTTAATGCCAACATTCAGCAGTGTCCAGTATACTGCAATAGCGCATATAATATTTGCTGCAGGTCCGGCTAGGTATACTACGATTTTTTTCCAAGCGCTTTGGGTATCGAGGCAGTAGGGGTGTTGTGTGATATCTAGGCTTTTATCTTTACTACTAAGCATGCTTACATATCCGCCTAATGGAAATAGAGCTAACTGCCAGTTAGTATTCCTATTTTTAGCACTACGGTAGAGAACTTTGCCAAAGCCAATAGCAATGATATTAATCTTTATTTTAAATAATTTTCCTGCGGCATAGTGCCCGAGTTCGTGTACAATAATTACTAAGTTTATCATAGCTAGGGCTAGCAAAATATGGCATAAAGTTTGCAGCATAAAATCACCTATATAACATCATGTTTTTCAGATTATATCGTAATAGTGATGAGCTTAATAGGATTCTAGTTGATTTATTTTTGTTTAGGTTGCTTGGTATTCCTATTTATAGTGCCGGGTTATAGTTCCGGGTTATAGTGCCGGGTTATAGTTCCGGGTTTGGTTCTGACTTATTGTCATCAATAATTCAGAAAACAGCTTTAAAATAAATAAAATGAAGCCCAGGCAATTCAGCATCCTCAGCATGCTCAACCGCCACCGGACGTAATAGGGTTGCAGGATATAGCCAGAGCACAGTCGACTATGATCGCTGGACCCTGTGCTCAAGCCACAGGGAGTAGGCGGAGGGTATCATATTGCTTCTCTCTCTATGTGTTGTGCTTCTCTCCTTAAGCTTTACTGCTTCTCTCCCTATGTGTTGTTCTTCTCTCCTTACGCTTTGCTGCCTCTCTCCCTATGTGTTGTGCTTCTCTCCCCACCCTATGTGTTGTGCTTCTCTCCTTACGATTTGCTGCTTCTCTCCTTACGCCCTATTGCTTATCCCCCTCCCTACGCCCTATTGCTTGACAATAGGGTCCAGGGTTAAATATTCCAATGTTGCAGCTTATCGCTTTACCTCGCAGGTATGAGGGCAAAAATGATACGGCGCTGATAACTCATCTATAAGGTGCCGCTATTAAGAATACAGCCTTATACCATCCAAAATATTCGTGGTGGTTCTGCAGGGTTTGATCCGCAATCTTGCTAGGCCTTGATTATTAAGGGGATAGGCTGCTTGCTTGCTTTGGTGTTAGTAAATCTTTTAAGAAAGCATCACGCATTGTTGCTAAACAATCTTTTGGTGAACTTCCATTTTTCTTATCTCTAATAGCCTCTAAAACATCTTGGTGCCCTGTAAATTGTTTAAGTTTATTAGTTTGGCCTATTAATGATTGATATTTTGGATTTCCTTCTATCCCTGTAGTATCTACAGTTATAGCAGTAAATCCTCTATTAATTGCTGAATCTATAGCAGCTATTTGCTGTTCTAATGTTCCACCTGCAATAGTAATTGGTTTTAGCTCAAATCTAGTCACAGCAGATGCAATTAAGCTATCAACTTCACTCGTATTCTCTTGAGGGTGGTCACCTTGATTTAATTGCAATTTGCCTGAAATAAGCTGGGCTCTTATTTCAGGTATACCATCATCTCTTTTAGCACAGTCTTCTACTAGATCTTTAAAAGCATCTGTTAAATAATGATCGTGCATCACGACTGCAGCAAAAGTATTATCTGGAGTTGGAGATTGAGCTTCAGATATTATCATATTCGCTATTGGCTCTTCTACTGTTGAATCTTCCGATCTTGAATCTTCCGCTTCTGAATCTTCTCCTGAACCTTCTATATAATCAAGCTTACTATTATCTTTAGCCTCTGCTGATTCTATTGGATTTACTTCTTCTCCTGTTGTTTGTGCTGTTTGTGATTCTGGTACTAGTAAGTGTTCTGTATCTGATTCTTTGCTTTCTGCAGCTCCTGCTTGTTTTTCTTCTCGTTTTGCTACTTGTCCTCTGAGTTCAGGTCTTAATTCTATCTTTACTAGTGTTGGTTCTGCTGCTGTTGATCCTGATGCTGCTGGTGGTGCTCCAGTTGATTCTGCTTCTTTTGTTTGTGGATTAAGCCCCATTACGTTTAATAAAATACTCCATAGACTACGTGGCGTTGTTTGTTGTTGTTCTGCTACTGCCAGTTTTCTTTTCAATTCTACATGTGTTTCACTGCTAGATTCTTTTTGTAATAATAGTTTTAATGGAGTTTCTCCTTCCTGGTTTGTGATTGTAGGGTTTGCTCCCTTATCTAATAAAGTGGAAGCCATTCCTAGTTTATTCTGATTAATTGCAATAATTAAAGGCGTGTTACCTTCACTATTTTTAGCATTAATATCTTCTCCATTTTCTAAAAGACCGTCTAGTTTTGAGCTATCATTACTTTCACTTACCATGCTACATATAGGTGGTTCTGCTTCTGGTGATCCTGATGCTGCTGCTACTGCTGCTGGTCCTTCTGCTGCTGATTCTGGTGATCCTGGTGCTGCTCCTAGTTCTGCTGATTTTGCTGCTGATGCGGCTGAGGTTGCTGCTGCTCCTCCTTCTACTGCTGCTCCTCCTGATGCTGCTGGTGCTGCTGCTCCTCCTGGTTCTGCTTCTGGTGA
>CAWVRI010000001.1:0-149588 GCA_963932595.1 uncultured Legionellales bacterium | reverse complement strand
TAGCTGCAGCGTATAATAATGCAGAATCTAATAAATCTTGATTACTTGATGTAAAGCTAATTGTTATTTAAGCAATGATAAAATGAATGCATTATTACGTGATATGGAAACAACTAAAGCTGCAGAGCAATGTAATCATGGAAGACCAACTTGTAAGCAAATTACCCTAGCTGAATTAGATGGTTTTTTTAAAAGAGGAACTTAGGCGGCAGTATGTTATTTATAAAGAAAATATTATGCTAATTCTTTAGTTTTAGTCAAGGGGTCTAGACCCAAGAGCTCTCGGGTCAAGCCCGGGATTGGTCCTGACGGATCCCCACGAATATTTTTGGGCAGTAATAGTTGTTACTAGCTAATAAGAAAATGTTCTGCTACCATCATCCTCCATATGGCCACCCTACACGTTTACGTCCTGCTGCTTGATAGCGGGATCCAGTAGACAAATATGGCTTTTATTCTTGTGGTGGCGTCTTGTGATACTGCTAAATTATCAATGCTATATTGTTTTGCCCTTATAATTGCGGGCGTAACTATAAGCTGTAGCACTTGGTATATTTAACCCTGGACCCTGTTGTCGGAGCAACAGGGCGTAGGTGTAGAGAGCTCCCGGGTCAAGCCCGGGAATGTGAATGAGGAAGCTTTGAAATATTTATAATAGACTTTGAAAGGTAGGAAAAGGTGGCAGCACGACTGGTGTAATTGTTTCCCCTGCTACTATAAGACTCTCCTAACTAGGAGGTTGATCCCCACTAGGAGTTGATGTTTCTGCCGGTGGTGCTGATGGCCTAGGTGGTTCTGCATTTAGCTTATTTGCTGCAACCGGTGATGCAATTGGAACTCCATTTATTGAGACTATTTCTGCTATGGGTGCTGCTATGGGTGTTGTGCTTTCATCCTTTTTTATTGCTGTTGCTACAGTTATTTCTGGGGATGTGTTGATTCTCTAAAGAAGAAACAGCCTCGCCAATAAAATAGCTGTAATCGCCATGCTCATTACTCTCATAATCGGTATATACAGCATCAGTAATGCCCGGGCTAGTGCGGTGCTGCAGACCACTGACAATTTGATTTCGCCAATATAAACCTGCTAAATAACCTATTTTTGAAGTTGCTGGATTTATTTCGTTTTTATTATTAGTTATAGTTGTTAAGCCCATAAAACTATTACAGCATTCCCAAATTATGGCTACAAGCACCGTAGCCTTGCCCTCCATAAAGACAACATACACACAATACTTGTCTTTACAAAAGACAAGTATTGTGATATAGTTTTATTTTAATGGCAACGCGGGGCATTTAGCGATGAATGAATTACTTACAACTCTTAGGGAAGAGTCATTTTATGCTATAGAAAAAGCTAGCAGCAGCGTGAATAGAGACATACGTTTTCCACAAACTGACGGCCTTGTTAAAGTTGCGATTGGAATGAGGAGAGCAGGCAAAACATATTCTTTATTTCAAGTCATAAATGCCCTTATTAGCAGAGGCATACCGAAAGAACAAATTCTATTTATTGATTTTGAGGATGATCGCTTAGTACCCATGAGCATGAAAGAAATGGGGGAACTATTAGATAGTTTTTATACAATATATCCTGAAAATCACACAAAGAAATGCTATTTTTTTCTTGATGAGGTTCAAAACATTGACGGATGGCACCAGGTTATACGTCGCTATTTGAAAAGCAAAGATATAGAAATAACCATTACAGGATCATCTGCTAAACTATTAAGCAAAGAAATTAATACTTCTCTTCGCGGGAGAGCATTAGCAATAGAAATTATGCCTTATAATTTTAATGAATTCAGATCAGCTCATAACCTTGCCATCCCCAAACTACCTTTTAGTAGGCAAGCATACGATATTGCCAACAAGCAGATGGAAAGCTTTTTTATTAAAGGAGGATTTCCTGCAGTCCAGCATATGGAGCCACATGACTGGAGGGCGACATTACAAAGCTATATTGATACAGTAATTCTAAGAGATATTATTGAGAGACATAATATTTCGAATGCAGCATTACTTAAATACTTAATAAAAACCTTGATCATAAATGCAGCAACAGTATTTTCTGTTAACAAATTTTATAATGACATTAAGAGCCAAGGATATAAAGTAAGCAGAGAAACTATTTATAATTATTTAAATTATATTGAAGATGCTTTTCTAATTTTCAGAGTACCACTATATTCAGAGTCTGCACGCTTGCAACAAACATCTTCTAACAAAATTTATGTTATTGACAATGGCCTAATTAATGCCAGCTCCCTTAAGATTAAAGACCTGTATAATAAATATCTAGAAAACCAAGTACATTTAGACCTGCGAAGACAAGATAAAGATATCTTTTACTACAACACTAAAAATGGCTATGAAGTTGATTTTGTAACTGTAGCTAAAAATGGAGAGCGCGAAATTATTCAAGTAACATGGGATATGAGCGACCCCCAAACTGCTGAGCGCGAGCAAAGAGCATTAGAGCATGCAGAAAAAGAACTAGGGATAAAGGGCAGAATTATCACTCACAAAGAGTATGCACTTGGCATGCTATAAGCGACAAAATATATTTATACCTTGCATTTTGATCAAATATTGTGCAAAAAACAAGTCATAATGCATTAAAAATCTAGAATTGCCTGAGTATTTTTATAATTTAAGATTTTGATTTTATCAGTTTCGCCAATTGGATTACCAGCATATATCAGATATCCTTTTTCAGCTTTTGGGGTTAGTTTCATAAAATATTCTATGCCTTTAAAAAACTTTTTATTAAAAGTTTCAGATGATTTAATTTCAATAGGCACTAACTTTCCTGCTTGCTCAAATATTAGATCTACTTCATTTTGATTATTATCGCGATAAAAATATATGTCAGGCTCATTGCCATCTCCAGCTTGATTTTTAATGAAGTCCATTACTACCATATTTTCAAACAACATGCCTTTAAGTGGGTGTGCAGTTAAATGCTCTGGTGACTTTATGCCAAGCAGATAACATGCCAAGCCTAAATCTACAAAATAAAGTTTTGGGCTTTTAATTACGCGCTTGCCTAAATTTTCATAGTACGGTTGAAGCAAGTAAACAAGATGAGATGCTTCTAATACTGCGATCCAAGACTTTATTGTATTATGACTAACTCCAGTTTCATTACATAAATTATTGATATTAAGAATTTGGCCAACCCTACCTGCACATAACTTAATAAACTTCTGAAATACGTGGATATCTTTTATATTAATAATCTTCCTGACATCTCTTTCAACATAAGTTTTAATATAATTTTTGCTATTTCTCGCAGCTGGAATATGCTAGGCAAGCACACGCGGATAAAAGCCATTAACAAGCCAATCCTCAAGTTCAAAATTTTCATCAAGATGCTTAACTTCTGCAAAGCTTAATGGGTATAGCACAAGAACATCAGTTCTCCCGGCTAAGGATTGGTTAATAGCCTCAAGTAAAGCAAACTGATGACTGCCTGTTAAAATAAATTGGCCTTTGACTGGGCTTTCATCAACCACCACCTGAATATAGGATAATAATTCAGGATAATTTTGCACCTCAGCTATTATTACAGGGTTATTTTGCTTACGTAGAAACTGTTTTGGATCAACTTTAATTTGCTCTAATATGTCATAATCTTCAAGGTTAAAATAATTATAACTCGGGAACATTGCTTTAACTAAGGTGGTTTTTCCTGACTGCCTCGGCCCTGTAAGAGTTACAATAGGATAATACCTGGCAGCTTCTAGTAATTGTGACTTTAGTTTTCTATCAAACATAAACAGACTCTAACTATAAATATGAATAGGCTATAAACATAACAACTTATACATATTCTAATGTCAACTGCGCATATGTATAGAATGTAGTGAGATAGATGCACTAATACCGACCAAAACATACCACTGCTAAAAATAATCGCGACCATTCCACACCTCAATACAGAAAAGTCATAGCTAATCCTTAATGAGCTATAGAATGGTCAAATTATCCCTTAAGGATAATCTTACTATAAAAAAATATTTTGATCTAATACCTTCAAGAAATTGGTTTTGACTGCATCGACCTAAAGTTGCTTGGCCGAACTCAACAATAGTGTTAAGCTTATATTCTTGAATAGATTTTTATAGAGCAAAAACAATGGCAAATCAACAAGCAGAGCAGCAAGGGTTAAAAGTATATATGCTGAAGTTGTTAGCGATGCATAAGCTCTACATGCTTGCTTTGATTGTGGTTGCAATATTTGCTGGGGTTTTTGAAATTTCAGTTGATTATAAAATTAAAGAAATCATTGATATTATCGCACAAAATCATAATTCTAATCTAAACTATCTGCTTGCACTATTTGTGTTTTACAAATTAATGTATCACGGCATGTATTTTGCCTGCCGATTACTAGATATAAAATACCACCCCATTATTTTAGCACAAACAATAACAGACATTTACAACAAAACGGTTAAGCACTCATTGCACTGGTTTGATTCACATTTATCTGGCGAAATTTCAAACAAAATTGTTGATTTTGAAAGCAGCATTGGCACCCTGATTTCATCTTTATTTAGAACTTTTAATGTGGTCGCAACTATTATTATTACCGTGACTGTTCTGGTGCAAGTAAATTTATTTTCAGCCTTAGTTTTGCTAGCCTTTATCTTAATTTATACACCAATAATATATTGTTTATGGCAAAAACAAATGTGCCTGCAAGAGTCATTTGTAAAATCTAAGCAAGAGACTGTAGGTATAATAAATGATTCTATTGTTAATATTTTTGGGGTTAAGGTTATTGGTGACTTATTAACTGAATTTAAATTAAAGCTAAGGCCTGCTATTAGTAACTGGCAAGCATGGGATAAAAAAGCTAGACAATTTGATGCATATTACGTAGATAATGCTGACACCTTAATGACAGTGATAATGAGCGCTGTACAAATTTATTTATTAGCTCATCTTTATCAGCAAGGAACGATTACTGCTGGTGGCTTTGCTTTTATAGCAATGATGACGTTAAAGATCCATTATCAGCTTAATAATTTTTTAGAAAACTTGCTCTTCAACATAAGCCCCAGCATTGCCCAAATACGTTCATCATACTCTTTTGTAAGCTCAGCAATAGATGTAGCAGATCACGCCGAGCCAAAAAAATTAACCGCTGTTAAAGGAGTCATAGAATATCAAGATGTATGCTTTTCTTATGACAATAGCAATAAGAGTATCTTAAATAAATTTAATCTGACAATTAAGCCAGGCGAAAGAATTGGCGTTGTAGGATCATCTGGAGCTGGCAAAACCACCATGATGAAATGCTTGCTAAGATATTTTGATGTGGCGGATGGAGCGATTTTGATTGATGGCCATAACATTCAAGATATATCGCAAGAATCATTGCGAAAAGCCATGTCAATAATACCTCAAGACATTACAATGTTTCATCGCAGCATCAAAGACAACCTTAAATTAGCCGCGTACGATGCCACAGATGCTGAAATAATATCTGCTTGCAAAAAAGCGAAAATACATGATGATGTCGAAGCCATGCCGGCAGGATATGACACTGTTGTTGGCGAAAGAGGCATCAAGCTTAGCGGCGGCCAAAGGCAACGCATTGCTATTGCTAGAGCAATTTTAAAAAATGCTCCTATTTTAATTTTAGATGAAGCAACAAGCAGCCTAGACACCCCAACAGAAAAATTAATCCAAGACTCTATAAATGATGTGCTAGAAAACAGCAAAGCTACTGTAATAGCAATTGCACATAGACTATCAACCCTAAAACACATGGACAGGATTCTGGTGTTAGAGAAGGGTAATATCGTTGAAGTAGGATCGCATATAGAGTTATTAAAGAAAAAAGATGGCTTATATAAAAAATTGTGGGAAATGCAGGCCATATAATTATGGCCAAACTAAAAGGATATTACATAGTCTAAATTAAGGAAATCACATGCTAGACTCATACATAAAAACAATTATTGATCCAACACTAGATATTTTTGGTGAAAAACTTGTGGAAGCTGGATTTACAGCTAATATGATGACATCAATAGGCTTTACTTTTGGTATACTCGCAACAATAGCCATTATATTTGATCAATATAACATAGCTGCAGTATTTATTGCTTGTAACCGGCTTGCCGATGGGCTTGATGGCGCAATTGCAAGGAACATCAAGCTAACTGATTTTGGCGGTTTTTTAGATATCGTTTGTGATTTCATCATTTATTCCGGTATAGTTTTTGCCTTCGGCCTAACGAACCCATCTAACCTACTTTATGCTAGTTTTCTGCTGTTCAGTTTTGTTGGAGCTACCAGCTCATTTCTTGCTTACGCTATTATTGCAAGTAAACAAAATATAACTACACAAAAACGTGGCGAAAAATCTTTTTATTACTTGGGTGGCATTTGTGAAGGCACAGAAACAGCTGCTGTACTTATATTATTCTGCTTAATGCCCCAACATTTCAGCAGCTTATGCGTCGGATTTGGCACTTTATGTTGGATAACTACAGCTGGGCGTATATATAATGCCTGGGATGACTTTGGCAAAACATCAGAATCAATTATTTCTGCTGAAGATAGCTATACAAAACAGGCAGAAGAGATAAAACCCCAAGACCAATAAAGGTTATTTTAACTTGAACAATACGGCGTTTCCGACCAATCTAAAATCACACTTTAGATTAGTCGTAATTAAGCATGCATATTCAGCGAACCACAAATAATTAAACGTTTAAATTTCAGGAGAGGGAGCGGGTTGAATGATGCGCAAAATGCCTTCTGTATTAGCACAATCTGTCAATCTCAACTTGCCATCAATGGCAGTTAATTTCAAACCGTGACAAAATGTCACGACTTGACTTTCTTCTTTCATAAGCCTCTGTTTTAATTTTCGCCAATAAGCACCAGCATCAGCACTTTCTGACAATATCCCACAAATATCAGAAACACTAAACCACCACTCATTATTATGCCATATTCTACATATTTCTTTTTCCTTAACCCGCTGTGTAGTATTTTGTTTTCGTATATCCTGAATTCATCAGAGCCAGCTATTAAATCCCATTTAAAAAGACAAGTTAAATCTTATAATTAATTGGTTTTGTTGCATGGTTATTCTAATTATTTTAATTTGACTAATGAGGCATTTTCGACTAATCTAAAATCACACTTTAGATTAGTCAGGAGTAAATGTGCATATTAAGAGAACTCTAAGCAAAGCTGTCCAGAAAGCTAGTAAAAGCTTTAGGGTTATCCTATTGACTGGGCCACGCCAAGTGGGTAAAACGACTTTACTACAAGATCTTCAAAAAACAACACGATCTTACGTCACCTTAGATGATTTAAATACACGCATAAAAGCAACAGATGATCCGGCAGGATTTATCCAGCTTCTTGACTTGCCTGTTCTAATCGATGAAGTACAGTATGCTCCCGAATTATTCTCATATATTAAAATGATAGTAGATCAAGAAAAAAAAACCGGCTTATTTTGGCTTACCGGCTCTCAACAGTTTGAAATGATGAAGAATGTTAGAGAATCTCTTGCAGGGCGTGTGGGCATTCTTAGGCTGCAAGGAATTTCACTTGCAGAAATACAAGGGCGTGAAAATTTGGCGCCATTCCTCCCAACCCCTGAAATCATTAAAGAGCGCCAACAAACTGCAAAACCTTTAACCTTACCAGAAGTTTTCCATAAAATTTGGTGTGGCTCTTACCCAGAAGTTGTCATACAAGATGGGGAGAATTGGGAAATATTTTACGATTCTTACGTTACCACATACATTCAAAGAGACGTCAGAGATTACCTGAAAATAAGTGATCAAGCTCAGTTTTTAAAGTTTATGCAAATTGCTGCCTCACGAACTGGGCAACTGTTAAAATACTCTGATATAGCAACAGCTATTGGTGTAAGCGAGCCCACCATTAAGTCTTGGTTAACAGTTTTAGAAGCTTCTGGGATTATTTATATTTTACAACCCTATTTCAACAACCAGACCAAGCGTTTTATTAAAACCCCCAAGCTTTATTTTATGGATACTGGTTTATGCTCTTATCTTACCGGCTGGCTAAACCCGGGTGTATTGGTTCGTGGAGCAATGTCTGGCGCAATGCTTGAAACTTACGTTGTTGCAGAGATCATAAAATCGTACTTGCATAACGGCCGTAATCCTCGAATTTATTTTTATCGTGATAAAGAACAGTATGAAATTGATTTATTGATTGAAGAAAATGGGGTTCTGCATCCTATTGAGATCAAACAGTCAGCTTCTCTTAAAAACATTGATATAAAAGCTTTCAAACTACTGCCAAAACTTAAAGCAACTATTGGCCATGGAGCTGTAATATGCCTTATAAAAGATCCTCTGCCAGTAATAAAAGATGTTACTGCAATTAATGTGGGTTACATTTAAAGATATCATCTATAAATTAGCGCTTGTTTTGGCAATATCACTCTCTTAAAAAATCAGCTATATCAATAATTCTATAAAAATAATCATTGGTGGCAATATTTGTAGAAACCCCACCAATATGAAATAAAACTGGAATCACGGCAAATCCTCTAGGAACATTTAATGCCGTCACTTTTTCTTGCATCTGAGGTATTATATCGACACCTAATTCCTGACGTTTAAATTTAAACTCGCAGATAAATAAATTTTTAGTTGTCGTTTGTACTAAGTAATCGATTTGGCAGCCTGCCTTAGCTGTCGTTTTAGATTGTCTAAATGGGCCGCTAGCAATAATATCTGCTGGGCTAATACCCATATACTTAAGTAAAACAGCACTATTTTGCAATAGCAACTGTTCTAGCTGTAAACCCATATGAGGCTCAAATCCAGACAAGCTTGATATATTTGTATTTTGAAAGCCATTCAAACCTATTTTATTACGCTGAGGTTCTATTAATTTCAGATAAAAACACATGTAAGGATCACAAATACGATATAAGCTTTGCTTTAGTGGATTATGAGTCTTAAATGACCAAAGGCTTTGTTTTTGTACAAAACCTGCAGTAATTAAATGTTCTGTTAAGTTGCTTAACATGCCGCCATGAGGAATCCCTGTAATTTTACGTACATCAGATAATGTTTTCATGCCATTTTTAAGACTATCAAGTATCTTCTTATATAAGGAGCCTTTGCCATGAAATAAGTCATAAAAAATACGATCAAACTCAAGCACCAAGAGGGCATCCTTTCTAAAACATAATTGTTTTATTAAATCTTGAGAATTTTGACCAGGCGTTATTTGCTCCAGGTACCATGGTATACCGCCTAGGATAGTAAGCAGCATATAGCTTTCATAATTAGAACCTTGAAACCCAAACGCTCTAAGCAACTTATTAGCATCAGATATGGGAAGAGGCTCAAGAGTAATAGTAAGGTTAATACGACCAAAGAAAGCTGTGCTTTTTAAAATGTTTTCTTCAATCCATGTTGAGATTGAGCCACAAAGAACAACCATAATAGTAGTCTACGGCATGTCCCACCAGGCCTTCAATTTTGGGATGAAAGTTGGATCTTTTGCCCCCACCCATGAAATCTCATCAAATAAAATAATATCGCCAGATTTAACCTGGCTGCTCAAATATTCAAAAGCATCGCTCCAATCATTGAATGTAAAAGAAGGCAACTTTAAATAATTTGCAAGCTGCCTAGCAAAATGATCACGCTGACTTTGATCATCCATCCCATCTTGGGGAGCCAAGCCTGAAAAACTCCAAAGCCTAGATTTCGCATACCTGGAAGCAAAAAAATTTATTAAGCAGCTTTTACCAACTCTACGCCGACCTTTAACAACAACTAAACCAGGCGTTTTCTTCTTATGCAGCAGACCTAAAAGCTCTAACTAATTTTCACGACCAATAAATATTGGAGCTATCATCACAACCTCCCTGCTCAACTTGCAATATAATGATGTAATGAGATTTAAAAAAAGTCAATAAATTTACCCGAAACGCATCTTTCTTAATAATGAGATTTTTCAATCTCTATAATCACAACCCATAAATGCGTTTAATCAAATATCCCTTAAAACATTTAGGTGCATTACAAGCCTTTACGCATAGAAATACAACTGCTGTTATTCACATAGTCCTCTGGCAACCCTCCCATAAAATAAGACTAAGTTAAAATAGAATAATCAGTTAAACTATTTAAGTAATGGAGATATATTATGAAGAGAGGAAAACTTAGTGATTCGCAAATATTTAATATGTTAGATGAGCCAAACACGGGCACCTATGACCTTTATGAACCCATAACTGATCGATATATATCACGCCATAAACAACGAAACCATTTGCGCCTGCTATAACGTTATAATCATTATCTCGAATGAAAAAAGCAAAAGGGCAAGCTTCGTGATATTCAGGGGTCTATTGGTTAATTTGCTGAGTTAAGAAATCAATATCGCTAGTAGATGGGTGTTTGGTATATTCAATTTTGCTCATTGTGTAATTATTTATCATGATTTCTCTCCTTTTTAACCACCTAAGAACCGGCCTACTTGCGCATCCCAAAGCTTTTTATACATTTTATTTTGTGCAAAAAGCGCTTTATGAGCGCCATCTTCTACAACATCACCTTGATCAAAAACTAAAATCCTATCCATATGCAGTAATATTGATAGCCTGTGTGAGATAACACCTGACAGATTATCTTGAAAAAATTGCTGAGAATGTCCGAGCAAATAATCCATAACTGCACTTATCAGAAATAAAAACAATATAATTTTTTGCAAAAACATTGGCTGTGACGGCCTAAGTTATATAGCTGCTGCAGGCTTATCTTTCTTGCCAAAACAACAAGATTCCATGCCATCATACAAACTGCTGAATGTTTTGCATGAGGCTGTAATGGCGCTGGCTAAGGACGTCGCCACATATTCATTTGTTGCAACATATTCATTTGTTGCAACAAATACATTAGCACCAAATAGGGTATGAACAAATCCGGATATAGCTCCAAACATAATATTCATAGCAGGCGAGCCAGCCATTATAATGCTTCCAAACAAATATAATTGTATTGGACTTGCAAAAGATGCACATAAAACGGCAGTTGCTACAAAAAATGTTGCAACTATTATAGGATGGCTACTTACTACTCTTTCCATGTTTCTCCCAAGGTTTTGGGCAGCCTTGCAAATCGGGTATAATACAGCAAAAATAGGCAAGAATATTAAATCTATAACTGCTTTCAATATACGCAAAGCGTAACCACTTTCAGATGCGATTATTACTGGTATATTACGGCTATAGGCAGAAAAGATATCATCTGCTATTGTTGCGCTCTTATCTATATGCCTCTCAATAACATTGTAAATGCTATCAAATGACTTTGCCACAGCCTCAACAAACTTAGTATGCCAGTGGGGCAGGGTAATTGGAGTATGACTGCTGATTCCTTGATCTAATACAAAACAACAAAGAATCAAAAACAGCACATTATATATAATACTGCTGCCAATTATCGGCGCCAACCAAATGCAGAAAATATTTGATTGCATAACTACAAAGAAAAGAAAGACTCCAAACATAATTAATGATGATGCACAATTTTTAATAAAACTTAATTCAGGAATAGAAATTTTATTGTGTTTTGAGTCCATCTTGAATTGGTAGTCGAATATTAGGCTAAAGCATAGAATTAAATACAACTCTCTAACCAAATCCTTTATAAAAGACAGTGCTACAAACGCTATGCCTGGCAATAAGTTTTTTATAATTATCTCAACAATATTAAGGGCATTATAAGCTATAATTGTTGCAACCAAGCTAAGTATGAGCTTGTAGGTTAGACCTAATAATAGCAAGTCAGTTGACTGACCTACTATTAACTGACTTGCTATTATAGGAGAAATAAATACAAACATAGAAAAAATACAAATAAATAATAAAACATTAAAAAGTTTATTTGAGTCAATATGATTTTTTATTTTAAATATTGTGATGGAAATAAAAGTTGCAACTAATGCAGGCATCACACCAAGCACGCTACCTATTAGAATACTTACGCCGAATGACTCGAAAAATATAATAGCAAATAACATCGTATAAGCGAAACCCACAATGAAAAAATAACTCATATCCACTGTATTAGGCTTTAGATCTAGCTCTATTTTTGTGAGCTTAGCTTTTAGTTTTTGTTTTTTATCTTCGGTTAATTCAACTGCTTTTTTTACAGACTGTAATTGAGCACTTAAATCTAATAACGGAATACTGTCAACAACCTGAATAAATACTCTTAATCTAGCCGATATTAAAGGGTTGCTTTTGTTTCTTGATATTATTTTACGTATTATCTGTATTTTTCCTGCTGAAAGAGCTTCTTCATAATTATCTGAATCAATACTATTTATTAATCTGGATACTGAGTCTGCATCTTCTTTGGATACTGAGCCTGCATCTTCATTTAGTAGATGGTCTCGAATATATGCTAGCTCTGCTAACAAGTGGACTTTTAAATCTTCGACTTCTGAGTCTGCTACACTTGCAGTACCTGCGCTATCTGATGATAATATTTCATGGGCTTTACTAATTATTTCTTTAGCTAATTTTGCTGTTCTGCATAACTCTCCAGCTTTTGTCAGTGATGATATATGCTGAGATTGATCTTGCTGCTTGATTAGCTCTGCCTGCAGCAAGTCAAGCTTCTTATTAGTTTCTGTTCTACTTATTTTTTTGCGCAAATTTAATACTGCGATTTTAGTAGCAAAATAATATGCATAACAGTCACGAAACAACTTCTCATTACCAGTTACAAAAAAACGACTGTATGCCCATGACAAGAAATCACTTTCGGCAATAGTTCTTTCCAAAAAAGAGTTGTCTCTAACTACTGGCATTTTATTATCCTACTTTAATACTCTGGAAAATATATCTTATCTGGCCGCATAACTCAAGAAGTTTTTTCTGCTATTTATCGGTGTCTTGGGCGTGTTTTTTTGTGCAACTCACAATTACAAAAACAGAACCCGAATGATTATGCGTTTGAAACGCCATATTTTAGATCGATCTTTTCCATAACAAAGCACCGTATAATAACCTTAAACATACACAAGGACCATTATAAAAGCCTTTAAATTCTATTTGCTTACTTTTATGCTTTATTAGAGCTAGAAGACCCGAAAATGATGATCTATTTTTTATTCAAAATATCATCTCCCTTTGCCATTACCCATGATTTATTACTCATTTAAATCCAATAAAACACTATCAATTAATCTTCTAGAAATACTTGGCATAGAGGGAAGATCAGGTATGTTATGAATATTAAACCATTTTGCATCTTCAATTTCGTTTGGCTCCATTATTATTTCACCACTTAAATATTCTGCTGTAAAAGCAATCATAAAGCTATTTGGAAATGGCCAGCTTTGGCTGCCAAAATATTGCAACGATTTGACTTTGAGGCCCACCTCCTCTTGAACTTCCCGATGCACAGCGCATTCTGCAGTCTCACCTAAATCAATAAATCCGGCAAGCGCGCTGTACATTCCTTGTCTAAAATGAGGGCTTCTAGCTAATAAAATTTCATTTTCTCTCTTCAGCAAGACCATTATAGCTGGCGATAAATTAGGGAAAAATGATAAATCACAAGCTTTACATTTTTTTTCAAAGCCCTGGTTTTTCACAAGGTTAATTGCACTGCCACACTGACTACAGTAACAACATTTATGGTTCCATGTTAAAGCTTGAACCCCCCTTAGAATATAACTCATGTTCTCTTCAGAGCCATCTCTAAGAAATACTTGAGCTGGATATATATCCAGCTCACATGCCTCATCTTGTTTGCCTAGATCTACAAATAATAAGGCTTCATCTAGAAATACTGCTTTAATTTTTGATTGGAAAAACACAAGGCCATCTTTAAAGTTTATAATAGGCGTATTTTTATTAGGATAAACAATTATATTATCTTCACTAAAAAAAATAGCCTTATAACTGTAATAAGCTTCAAAATCTTTTGCTGCAACTTTATTCATAATTAGTCATTCCTGATAAATTCAGCAGAATTTCTTATTTTTTCGAACATGCGTGTTACCGAATCACTATTTGATGGAATATTTGTGGCATCTTTTTTTATCCACCTTAATTCTTTTGACTCATGGTTCTTATGCTCTTTATCATCATTGTATGCATGCAATAAAAACCTAACATCAAAGTGATAGTGAGCTTCTTCATGCTTATTTGGAGTAATCAAATGCATATCAATATCAAAAATCTCTGGGCTTAAAGGCTTTATTTCGTTTATGCCAGACTCTTCCCTAGCCTCTTTTATTGCAACATTCAATATATCAGCGTCGCCATCACAATGGCCTCCAAGCTGCATCCATTTATCTAATTTTGTATGATGCATTAAAAGCACATGGGTTAGTTCTTTATTTAAAAGGAACGCTGAAGCAGTAAAATGCCCCACCCTACAACTGCGGGCAAAACAATCTTCACAAGTAGCAATTAACTCAAGCATATTTTGTTTAACTATTAACTCTATTGGATAAAAGGGCTGATAGTTTTTTACTAAATCATATGTTTTTTTAGCACCTGTATTCATAAGAAAAGCCTCCAAATTATAAGAATTGTTTTTTAAATTTTCATATTACTCTTGCTCAAGGTCCGCATGAATTTTTGCTGGCTCTTCTAATATAGATAATATTTCTGTAGCACAATAAACCTTATCACGCTTGTTGCCGCTCACTTGGATAATGATATTTTCACTTAAAAGCTTACGCACGCCACGATCAGCAGTACTATAAGCTATGTCTAGCTCTGCAGCAATTTTCTTTATAGTTAAATATGGATTTACTGCAAATTTATTAATAATAGTAACAGGCACACTGGACGAGCCACTTGCAACTTGTAGCTTCCATTTGTGTAGCAAGTTATTTATTCTTGTAGAGCGGGATAAAGCGTCTTCTGATTGAACAGCAACCCCATTTAGAAAATATATCAACCAATCTTGCCAAGTACCTTTGCTGCTGACACTAAAAAGCTGCCTATAGTATTCATCACGTGTTGCTTCAAAAAATGCGCTTAAGTACAGTAATGGCGATGGCAAAATATTTTGTTCAATTAATAGCAAGGTAATAAGCAAGCGGCCAACTCTGCCGTTACCATCCAAAAACGGATGGATTGTTTCAAATTGATAGTGGCATAATGCAATATGAATCAAGGCTGGCAACTGCCTATTATGTAAAAACTTTTCTAGCTCACCTAAACATTCTACCAAGTGGTCAGTTGGAGGTGGCACGAACTTAGCTGTATTTAACGTACATCCAGGTGGTCCGATCCAATTTTGTGTCTTTCTAAATTCTCCAGGGGTTGCATGCGACCCTCTCACACCATGCATAAGTTGTTCATGAATTTCTTTTATTAGGCGTAAGGATAGTGGAAAACTATCGAGGCGCTTTAATCCAAAATCTAAAGCAGCTATATAATTTTGCACTTCTTGCAAATCGTTAGGATTTTGATTAACGCGCACGCCCGCATTATGCGCTAAAATTTCTCCAATTGTAGAATGCGTACCTTCTATTTTACTAGACAATACCGCTTCTCGAGTAATAAATGGGCGCATTAACAGATGAGGATTTGGTAATTTTACACCTTCTCTGGCTAGTTTACCCAAGAGATAATCGGCCCGTGATAATGTGCTAACTAATTGGTTTGTCCATTCGATGACTGGCGGCAAAGGATTAGGAACATAGGCCTTATAACCTTTAGTTGATTCAATGACTCTGCCTGAGGATGATTGGCGTAGATCCATGTTATAAACCTCTTTAATTATATAACTAAGTATAACTGTTATTATCGATTATGTCAATTTTCGATAATAACAGCCAAAGTTATTATCGCCTCTGGAATTAGAACCCGCCTTATTATCGATTATGTTAATTTTCGATAATAACGGCCAAAGTTATTATCACCCCGATAATTAGAAAACCTACTTATTCTTGATTTTAACCAAAATTGACAGCTTACATAGAAAATTCATCAAATCGGGACAAAATATAGTATAATGCTAACTTACTTGGTGATAAAGACAGAAGAAACACCGTATGAATGATCAAAATAAAATACATGTGCTAAGCCGAGCAGCGATTATCCACCAAGATAAAATCTTGCTCTGCAAAACAGTTGATATAGATCTGAACTTTTATTATATGCCTGGGGGCCATATTGAAAACGGCGAATCTGCTGAAATCGCTCTACACCGCGAGCTTCAGGAAGAAACTGGCTTTGAATGCAAAATAACCAAGTTTTTAGGCTGCCTATAATATAGCTTTAATCCTGGCAAAAACAGCATTTGTCATAATCACGAATATAATTTTGTTTTTGCGGCTGAGTCCGAGCATTTAACCTCAGACCAAAAAATATTATCCCCAGAAAAACATATAGGATTAGTATGGGCACCTCTTACTAGTTTAGCTAAAATAGATTTTAGAGCTGAACCGCTAAAAGAATTGTTGCCCGAATGGTTAACTGAAAATAACCCGAATAAATTTGCGAGTGAAATGATATAAGCTTAAGACAAACCAACAAGGGTCTACAAAATCACATGAACTTAATACAACGCAAAGCACAAATAACTGACCTAAAAGCAATAGTCGCTCTCCTTGCTGATGATAAACTTGGGCACTCGCGTGAACAATCAAGTAATGACTTATCCCAACAATATATAGATGCTTTTAATGCAATCAATAAAGATACGAATCAATACTTAATAGTATTGTGCATAGGCACCAAAATAATTGGCACCTGTCACTGCACCTTAATGCCTTCGCCGACATTTACCGGCAGCACGCGCATGCAAATAGAAACAGTAAGAGTCCATTCAGATGCCAGAGGGCAAAATATCGGCCAGCAGGTGATGGAATTAGCCATGAACTGGGGCAAAGAACATGGCGCAAAGATTTTTCAGCTAACCACCAATAAAGAGAAGCCAGAATATCGCTTAACTACCTTTCTGGATAAGCATAATGCCTATAGAGCCATCCTTAGTTGAAGCTGTTTTTCTTAAGTCTTGAGCATCAACCCAAACCATAGGATATTTATAACCTGCAACATCCATAATAAGAAAACGATCAGTATGGCTGTCGTAACCGCCAATTGGAGAAAAATGACCGCCACCTTTTTGGGATAGTTTTTTGCGATCGTAATTTATAATAACAAAACCATTCTTATCATCTATCGCTAGGATGATTGTGCTTTTAGCCTCTTCGTAGCTTGTTTTATCTGACAAAGATATAATTTTTACTTTAGCATTATATAACTCTGCTATTTTTTTCAATTGCTCTATGGTTAAGCCTGCTGTTAGCAAAGAGCGATGCTGGGTTATTTTTAATGTTTTATCAGACCAAAGCAAGTTATCTTGGCTATGCGCATTAGCTGGCAAAAATGCTGAATCTGCCGGCGCCTCAATATGTAGAGCATTTAAAACTATAGCAAGACTAGCAAGACCACAGTAGCCCGAAGTTTTTTGTGGATGATAATAGCTAACAAGCTTATAAAAATCGCTATCGTGATCAGCGGTTTTTGCTATTGCTTGACCACTAACAGTATTAAGATAAATAATTGATTTAGAGTTGCCAAGGGCTATACTCAGAATGCTTATCAGCATGAGTATTTGAAAAAACACCTTCCTCACAAACTTCCCCTAATATATTCATCAAAAATTTACCCAGCTACATAGACTTTGATCTTGCTCGCCCTCCAGGCGCAAATAATTGCGTTAAAGGTTTTTTTGGTTTAAGCAGATCAGATAGCCTCATCATTTGCTCAAATAACTCTATTTTTAACAACCTATGTTTGGTAGTTGCATTAGACACTGGAGCCACTGGAGCACCTAAAGAGTCAACTGAAGTTGGGCTATTGCGGCCATCACTTTTTATTTCTGCAACTACTGCAGCATGCTCACCAGATTTAAGTATAACTTTATCAATAAGCACCCAATATATTATACTACCTTTTAATGCGATTTTGGCAGTACTATCGGTAAAATTATCTTGACTAAACTGACTAGACATTCTTGCACAAAAATCATTTGCACTGAGAATTTTAGCTATCTCTGCAGCTAACAGCCTTTGTACATCAGAACTTGCAAGCAAGGCTTTTAAAGATTTAAATCTTGCAGCAAAATCCTCATCCAAAACCTCAAAAGGCTTTGCTAAATATACCCTATCAACTCTGAAAGATGAAATGGATAAAGCTTTAGGCCTAGCAGAAATTTCTGTATTGCATACTATATCTGCCCTAAATAGATCAAAAACTGTGATCCATGTTGCTTGCCTATGCCCAGCTGTTACAGTTTGAGAGTAAAACATTTCAATTAAGCTTTGCCCGACTGCACATACAGGAATATTTCTTTGAGTAACAAGCTTATCTGCAGCACACAACATTGTGCCCACAGGTAACTGGCTGGTTTCAACAACCACATCAATATCACTTGGAGATAATTTTTCTCTTATTTGCAGCAACTCTGCCTCTATACCTTCTCTCATCTCATATGCTGGAGATGGCTCAAATGAAAGGCTTACATCAGCCTTGACAGCTGGTTCTGCAGTAGCAATCTTTTCTGTCAAAGCTTCTTTCTCTTGCTTTTTTTGGCGTGAAGAAAACTTTATTTTCTGACTGTTTGCTACCATTATCGCTAGCATACAAGACACATCTTGTCGCTTCGCTATATCTGTACGGGTAAATGTTTCTACATCAGCCTCAAAATCACCAAAAAACTTAGTCATAAACCCTGCGATGTGGTTTTGCATTTCTAAAGTTGGGGCAGAAGAAAATTGGGCGCAACCCATGAAAGCATTAATATTTTCAAACAATACCGTTAATGCCATTAATATGCCGAGCTCTTTGCCATTTTCGCCGGCAAACAATGTGGAAACTTTAGTGTATTTTTGTATGAATTTTAGCACTTCCTTAGTCTCAAGAGTTAAGACATGTGAGAGAACATCATAGTGCCTATCTTGCATCTTCTCAGCTATTAGTGCCCTCGCAAAGCTGTTATAAGCTACCAAAAACGCTCCTATATCAGAGCTTTTATCAAATTTAATATCCAACAAGTAAGCATAAATATCTAAAAATAAAGCATTAACCTGCTTATCACAAGCAGAGCTATTTTCCCTGCGTGAATCAGCTAGCCAAGCAATAATATCATTTTTTGTAAGAAATCTTTTTATGAAAGCTGAAAAATCAGCCTCAAAACTACCAGATGAGGCAGCTCTAGAGCAAGACTGCGAAAGATCATCAATAAATAATGCCCTTATCTGTGGCAATATTTTACCCAGCATATCTTGAGAGCTAGGTTTTTGATTAAGTTTAGGGCTTGCTGCTTGATGTGAGCCCTGGGGTTTGCTGTTTTTTAATTTATTTTTTGGCATTTTTTCACTTTATAGTTATTTAACAATTTGTTATGGTAACATTGAAACCTTAACAAAATATTAACTCATATGTGGATTTTTATTTGTTGTCTTGCCAATCTGACGCGGCCCAAGAATGGCAGCAACTGGATTTTGGCTAAGACTTAGTATAATTTTTTGTATAAATTCTCTGGGTAAGATTATTGCAACATCAACATAAAACATTAAAACTGCAAGTAAACTAGTGTAATTATTTGCATGCTACAGCATATCAATGCAATCAAATATGAAAGAAAAAAGAAAGGAGAATAAGCTAACTATTGCATTAATAGCTATGGCTAGCTTATAATAAAATATTATTTTAATATGCAAAGTGGATTTTATAGCATGAAATATATTTGGAAATTATTGGCTGTTTGTGGCGTCACATTAGCATCTAGTTATGCTATATCTGCTGGATTAATAGACCCTAAAGGTACAATAGCCCTTGAACAGCGAGCTTTATTGTTTGATGCCGCACTTATCATGTTAGTAGTAGTAGTACCAGTTATAATAATGAGCTTTGTCTTTGCTTATAGATATAGAAGCACCGCAAGAAAAGGCGATTATAAGCCAGACTGGCATCATAGCACATTACTAGAGTGCTTTTGGTGGGGAATACCAGCTATTATTGTCTTAATATTAAGCATTATTGTATGGGGTAAAACTCATGAGCTAGATCCTTATAAGGAAATGGCTATAAAAGGCGAAAAAGAACAAATTGAAGTTGTCGCTCTAAGCTGGAAATGGCTGTTTATTTATCCTAAAGAAAATATAGCTACAGTCAATGAACTATATCTGCCTGCCGGCAAACAAGTAGAGTTTCATATAACAGCTGACGCTCCTATGAGTGCTTTCAGTATTCCGCAACTAGCTGGACAAATATACGCCATGGCTGGAATGCGTACAAGAATGCACGTTTATTCTAATCAAATTGGCAACTACGATGGTCTTAACACTCAAGTAAGTGGACAAGGTTTTGCCGACATGCACTTTACTACTCATGTAGTTGATGCAAATAATTTTAATGAGTGGGTGAAAAAAGTCCGCAACAGTAACAAACCTTTAGATGTTGTAGCATATAAAAAGTTATTTAAAACAGATGCTTCACACCCTATTGAATATTATGCGACAGTAAAACCAGATTTGTTCTCAGAAATTATGATGCAATACAATAACAAAACACAATGGTTACACCCATAATATACGGAGTAAAATATGCTATTAGATTTAATTTTAGGAAAATTGTCGCTAGACGCTTTACCTAAAGATGCTATAACCCTTTATCTTGCCGGCTCAATCGTTACTATTGGTATCCTTACTGTTGTTGGCTCTATTACCTATTTCAAAAAATGGCAATACTTATGGCAAGAGTGGGTTTGCACCGTTGATCACAAAAAAATTGGTATTATGTATATCATCCTAGCATTCATTATGATGTTTAGAGGGATAATACAAGCTTTAGTTATGCGAGCTCAACAAGCTGTTGCAATAGGACCCGATAACTTAGGGTTTATCCCGCCTGAGCTTTATAACCAATTTTTCTCAGAGCATGGCGTTATCATGATTTTCTTTGTTGCCATGCCGCTTATATTTGGCATAATCAATATAATACTACCACTACAAATAGGTGCTAGAGATGTAGCCTACCCTTATCTAAACTCTCTGAGCTTTTGGCTGACTGCTGTTTCTGCAGCGCTAGTAATGCTATCACTATTTATTGGCAACTGGGAAAGAGCTGGATGGCTAGCATACCCTCCACTATCAGGTATAGAATATAGCCCAGATGTGGGAGTTGACTATTTTATTTGGTCGCTACAAATTTCAGGGGTGGGAAGCCTTATGGGCGGAATAAACTTTATTGTAACTGTGTTTAAAATGCGTTGTGCTGGCATGACCTTGATGAAAATGCCGGTGTTTGTATGGGCTAGTCTGATTGCAATGATTTTGGTTGCCTTAGCTTTTCCTATCTTAACTGCAACTCTAGCAATGCTTGCCTTAGATAGAACTATGGGAATGCATTTCTTTACCGATGCAATGGGCGGCAACATCATGATGTATATCAATATGATTTGGGCTTGGGGCCACCCTGAAGTATACATTCTCATTCTACCTATTTTTGGAATATTTTCAGAAATAGTTGCTACATTCTCAACCAAAAGACTATTTGGCTATGCAACTATGGTATGGGCCCTAGCTAGCATAGGATTTTTATCTTTTCTTGTATGGTTACACCATTTCTTTACTATGGGCGCTGGTGCTAATGTAAATGCATTTTTTGGTATATCTACAATGATTATTTCAGTACCTACGGGAGTGAAAATATTCAACTGGTTATTTACAATGTTCCGCGGCGACATTAACTTTAAAACTCCTATGCTTTGGCTGATGGCTTTCTTCACAACTTTTGCGATAGGCGGTATGGCTGGGGTTATACTAGCTATACCTCCTATAGACTTTCAATTACATAACAGCTTATTCCTAGTCGCACATTTCCATAATGTGATTATTGGCGGGGTCCTATTTGGAATTTTTGCTGGCTTCACCTACTGGTTTCCAAAAGTATTTGGTTTTGTGTTAGACGAGAGAATCGGTAGATGGGCATTTTGTCAGTGGGTTGTAGGTTTTTATCTAGCCTTTATGCCACTGTATGCACTAGGATTAATGGGCGCAGCAAGAAGAAACTATCACTTTATGAATATAGAATTTCAACCATATCTAATCGTGGCAGCTATAGGCTCTGTTATCGTCTTTAGTGGTATGCTAACACAAGTATGGCAAGTGGTGTATAGTTTTTATCATAAAGAAAAACTGCGTGATAAAACCGGTGACCCATGGAACGGCCGAACACTAGAATGGTCCACGTCATCACCAGCACCATTTTATAATTTTTCCCATACTCCTATTGTTACTCAAATAGATGATTTTTGGTATAAGAAACAAGAATGGGGAAAAGGCCAGAAACCTTTCCCTCAAAAGTTTGATGACATTCATATGCCTAAATCTACTTGTGCTGGATTTTTAATAAGCGTTGCAGCAGCACTATTTGGTTTTGCGATGATCTGGCATATGTGGCTTATTGCTATAGTTACTATCATTGCTATCGTTGCTATCGTTATTATTAAAAGCTTTAACCTTGATACCGACTACTATGTCAAAGCAGCTGAAGTTGAGGCAATAGAAACACTACATTTTGCGGAATATAAATCATGAGTAATATCACATCACAACACGAGCATCACGATACTGATGTAATAGATGTATTTGGCTTTTGGCTATATATAATGACCGACTGCATACTTTTTGGTGCGATTTTTGCAACTTATATAGTGCTTAATTATCCTGGAGCTTATGGTCCTGCCTTGAAACCTCTGATAGACCTATACTATGTTTTGGGCGAAACCATGTTTCTACTTCTAAGTAACTTTGCATTTGGCCTTGCAATACTCGCTAGCTATAAAGATCGTAATAAAGCCACGATGGCATTATTAGCACTGACATTTGTTTTAGGGACAGCCTTTATTGTCATGGAAATAAATGAATTTATTCATTTAGTACATTTAGGCTATAAATGGGATGTTAGTGGAGCTGCATCAGCATTTTTCACTTTGGTTGCTACTCATGGATTACATGTATTTTTTGGTCTTGTATGGATTATTATACTAACAATACAACTAAGCAAGTTTGGCTTAAATAATGCTATGCAACGCCGTCTTACTTATCTTGGACTATTTTGGAATTTTCTAGACATAGTGTGGATATTTGTCTTCACAATTGTATATTTATTGGGAGCTGTTTAATATGAGTGGTCACCATGCAAAAGATTACGGCACTTATCATAAAACTTTTAAAGTGTATACGCTTGGCTTTATATTATGCGTAATATTAACCTTAATCCCTTTTTATGCAGTTATTTCACAAACCTTACCTAGATCGTATATACTTGGAATACTACTTATTTCTGCAATAGCGCAGTTTTTAGTGCAAGTTATATGCTTCTTAAGGTTACATGGAAAAACTGAGCAAGGAATTATAAATATCAATACCCTGGTTTTTACTGGTGTAGTTTTGGTAGTTATAATTGGTGGCTCACTCTGGATTATGCATAATCTTAATTACTTTATGATGCATTAATTAAGTTAAATCCTGTGCAACTATCAATTGTTACCACAGGATAAACGACTAAAAAGGCATAAACCTACACCAAGATGCAAGCCACACTCCGCCTACTCCCTGTGGCCCAGGCCACAGGGCCCAGTTATTATAGCTAACTACTCTCTGGCAAAAAACCATCGCTCTGCATTAACCACATTTTTGCATAATGACCTTTAATTGCAAGCAGCTCTTTGTGGCTGCCATCTTCTATTATTTTGCCATTATTAAACACCAATATTCGGTCTAGCTCAAGCAACGTTGCTAGCCTATGCGCTATCACAATAGCTGTATTTTGCTGCATGGCAGCTGATAAGCTTTCTTGTATTTGCTTTTCAGTTACTGAATCTAATGAGCTAGTGGCCTCATCTAAAAGTAAGATAGGGGCATTTTCAAGAAAAGACCTAGCTATAGCTATGCGTTGCCTTTGGCCACCAGATAACTTTATGCCCCTCTCACCAACTAAAGTTGCGTAGCCATCTGGCAATTTGCTAATAAACTCATGGCAATGAGCAAGCTTTGAAGCTCCTATAACTTCATCATCTGAGGCATTAACGTTACCATATTTAATATTGTCCATTAAGCTACGATGGAATAAACTTATATCTTGCGGTATAACAGAAATATTAGAGCGCAAACTTTCTTGAGTAACAGCCGCAATATCTTGACCATCAATTAAAATTTGGCCACCATTTAAATCATAGTTGCGCAAAAGCAAATTAACCAAAGTGCTTTTGCCACTGCCAGAATAACCAACCAGGCCAATCTTAGATCCAGGTGCAATCTCGATAGTTTTATCCATAAAGATAGGCGCGCTATTGGCATAACTAAAACTCACGTTATGAAAATTAATAGCCCCTTTGCTAACACATAATTCCTTAGCATTTTCTCTATCAATAACCCCATGCGTAGTAGCAAGCAGAGTAAAAGCCTGCTGACATCTACCAATGCCTTGATAAATATTCAATATATTATTTGCAACATGCCACATGGCTTGGAAAATTGCAGTAGTAATAGTTATAATTAATGCAAAGTCACCAATAGTAACCAATTTTTGCTGATATAAATGTAATAACAATCCAACCATAAAGGCTAACAACAACACTAAGGTAACATCTTGTGCTAGGCGCATTTTTAATACATATTTCATCATTGCACGATCTTTTACCACAAGGTCTTCTATTGCATCACCTAAACTCTCAGTCTCGTATCTGCAGCGTGAAAATAATCTTACACTTGGAATATTAGCAAATACATCTACTAACCGCCCAGCATAAGCTGTATAAGACTCAGATCTTACTATCGATAGCCTATAGGCCTGTTTGCTAAATAAAGTCGACACCATGAAAAATAGCACCCACCAAGTAAATAATGCGCCCGCAAATATCGGGTTCACATTATACATAACTATAATAGCAATCAAGAAAGAAATGATACTCACAAAAAACTCATCACCAGACATTAATAATGACTCGAGATTAACTATCATATCATTAACTTTATTGCTGATAGAACCTGTGAAGTTATTCTGAAAAAACTCATGCGAATGATTCTTGATATAATTAAACATATGCATTGCGGTGTCTTTTTTACTATTAGGCAACATTTTGTACTTAGCCCAATCATAAAATCTAAAACTAATCGCAGTTAAAAAATATAATCCCACATAAAGCATTGCCGGAGTATAAACTGCAGTAACATTTCTGCCAGAGGCCAAATCATCAATAATAATTTTTAATAGATATGGCGCAAACCCCATATAACAGCCGTATACAATATCAACTAAGCACATAATAAATATATACCTAAGATATGGTCTAAAAATCTCGAATGCAAAATTTTTCAAATTCATAACTTTTACCTAGCAATATAATAAGCCCTGACTAAATACAATATACTATTATCAATAACTTTACTCTAAGGTTAATGCACTAGCAATACTGTATCATAATTATAAACTAACAACTAATAACATAAAAAATGTATTCCAATGTCGTTGCTTTAGCTTTAAAATGGTATATTATCCATGGTTTAAACAATATATAATATGTTAATAATTAATTTGAAAAGACTTTGTTACACTGCCGCTCTATGCTTGCTTACGGCCTTTCTATATGCTGTTTTTATATTGCCTGATGTAAACTCCTTACTAAATAATGAAATGCAAGTTCCGATGCATATCTATACTGCAGATGGCGAGCTAATGGCAGAATACGGTGCAAAACACCGATTCCCTGTAAAATATAATAATATTCCAGAGCAAATGCGTATGGCTATTCTAGCCGCTGAAGATCACCGATTTTACCAGCATTTTGGGGTAGACCCTATAGGTGTTGCACGAGCAGTAAAAGAACTAATTGCTACTGGCAGCAAATCTCAAGGTGCCAGCACTATAACCATGCAAGTTGCGAGAAACTTTTTTCTTTCAAAAGAAAAAACCTACTCACGAAAAATAAATGAAATACTGCTAGCGCTAAAAATAGAAGCATTATTAAGCAAAAATCAAATTCTAGAACTATATTTAAATAAGATTTTTCTGGGGCATAGAGCCTACGGCATTGCAGCAGGAGCCAGAAACTACTATGGCAAAAATTTAAATGAACTAAATTTAGCCCAGTTTGCAATGCTAGCTGCGCTACCAAAAGCCCCGTCTACTCACAACCCAATCACCAACCCAAGCAAAGCTTTAACTAGAAGATCATACGTACTGCATAATATGTTAGAGCTAGGATTCATCACTATAGAAGAATACGATAAAGCCATGCTAGAGCCACTGACCGAAAGAAAATATGGCGCCAATATCACCGCATATGCACCGCATATTACTGAAATGATAAGGCAAGATATGATCCAGGTATTTGGTAGTGCAGCCTATACCCTTGGGCTTAATATTGTGACCACCATAGATAGCAAGCAACAAAAAACCGCTACAGCAGCTATAGCAACAGGACTCACTAAATATACTAAACGACACCCCTGGGTTAGTGAAGGAAAACTACCAGATGAAATTGCCGCATGGCCAGAGATCTTGACAAAAACTCCAATCATACAAGATCAGGCTGCCGCTGGGGTAATTCAAATTAGTGATGACAAAGTTCACTTGGTACTGTCTAGCGGCCAGATTATTACTATAAGTTCTGACAATATTGCGTGGATTATTAAAAACAATAAAACTACAGACTCCCCTGGCGATTTAAATCAAATCTTTACCCCAGGAGATATTGCCATTGTCACTAAAGACAATGAAAATTGGACAATATTCCCCAACCCCAAGGCCGAAGGGGCGCTAGTATCAATAAACCCTAAAACCGGCGCAATATTAGCTCTTAATGGTGGCTATCATTTCTATGAAAGCAACTTCAATAGAGCCACTCAAGCTAAAAGGCAATTAGGCTCGTTATTCAAACCCTTTCTTTATTCTGCTGCCTTAGATCATAACTTTAATTTAGCGTCTATGCTAAATGATGCGCCTGTGGTTATGAAAGACTCTGGAGAGAACGAACTATGGCGACCTAATAATGCAACGTTAAAGTTTTATGGCCCAATAACCGTCAGAGAGAGCTTAATGCAGTCTAGAAACTTAGCATCTATTAGACTACTCGAAATGATTGGCCTTAATAAAGCTATTACACACATAGAAAAATTTGGCTTTGAAGGATCAAATGAACTACCAAAATCATTGTCTTTAGCCTTGGGGGCCGGGCTTGCCTCGCCATTACAAGCAGCTACAGCTTATAGTGCTTTTGCAAATGCTGGTAAAATAACTAGGCCTTATTTAATCAGCAGCATAACAGATCAAAACAATAATGCTATTGCTATACCTGGGAGTAAATATTCATATAAACCACAGGTAACAGAAGTTATTTCTACTAAAAATGCATACCTTATAAATAATGTCCTAGAAGATGTAATAAGTAAAGGTACAGCAAGGCGCGCAAAGTCACTCAATAGACCAGATATTGCCGGAAAAACTGGCACAACTAATCAAAAGGTAGATGCCTGGTTCTGCGGCTATACTCAAGATGTACTTACTCTTGTATGGGTTGGATTTGATAATTATAAGAGTCTCAATGAATATGGATCACAAGTGGCCCTACCAATTTGGCAAGAACATATGCTCACAACATTAAAACAAAAACCTATTAATGTTATTAAACAACCAGACGGAATAGTATCAGTCAAAATAAACTATGAAACTGGTCTGCTAGCAACCTCAGAAGATAAAAAAAGTAAATTTGAATTATTCGATGAGAATAACACGCCAAAAAACAACATCAAAAAGAGTGTTATGCAAGAAACCACATACCAAGATAATGTTAGCAGAATTTTTTATTAACTAGAGGACAACAAAACAAAGATAGAGCTAGCCTAAGATTAAGAATCAATTATGCTATTTAGCAATTACCCTCCTGGACCCTGCTATCAAGTAGCAGGGCGTAGGGGAAGGGGCAGCATGATATCCTAGGTGAAGAGGCAGCTGGGAGCAGGCGAAGAGGCAGCGAGTAGGTGAAGAGACACCGAGCAGGCGAATGGAGCATGATATCCTAGGTAAAGAGGCAGCATGATGACTTAAGCGAAGAGGTAGCCTTGCACTTAGGATTAGCTCTTAGTCCCGAATTTATTTTGGGATCAAGCCTAGATATTTTGGGCCATATAAAAACTATGTTTTTTATGTAAGGCGGGGGAACATACCCTGAAAAAGTTTCAGAGCAACTAGGACTAGCGATATAGAGCACGAAGCGATTTAGAACAATACAGAGATCAAGAGAGGCAGCGATGAGAATACCAAGATTATTTTTAACCGATGATATCGCAACAAACAATATTCTTACCCTCTCAGACGAGCAAAGCCATTATTTGAAAAATGTGCTGCGCAGAAAAAACAATGACCCTATCGTGGTTTTTAACAAGCAAGTATCATTTACAGCAACTATAATATATACCGAAGATAAAACACACGTAATGCCTATCGAACAGCTAATAGCACCACCTACTACAACTATCAAAAAGCATTTATTCCAAGCTGCTTGCCAACATAAGAAAATGGATTTTATTATTCAAAAAGCTACCGAGCTAGGTATTGATACAATTACCCCCATTCTAACTAATAGATGCAAAGTTAACTTAAAAAATAATGAACATAAAGCTGAAAGATGGAATCAAATTGCAATTGAAGCCTGTAGACAATCACAACGAAATACGGTACCTATTATAAATAACGCTATAAAAATTGCTGATATCAACATAGATAAAAGCGCTTGCAATCTATTGTTAAGCCCTACTAGCAATAAAACTTTACCTAGCCTAACAGAACCAGCAGGTGACTTTAATATTTTTATTGGCCCTGAAGGCGGCTTCACTGATATAGAAGTAAATAATTTAGTCGGCAATGGCTGTCATGACATAAAGTTTGGCCCAAGAATCATGCGCACAGAAACAGCAGCTATAGCTGTTATTGCAGCTATAAATGTGCTGTGGGGAGACTGCAAATAAAATAGCCCTCTCTTGATATAAGAGATTATTATTTGTAAGCAACCCTATATCTTAAATGCAAGTAAGATAATCGCCACAATTATCCCCAAACACTTGATATACAATATTAAATATCAAACGCTAATTCTATACCCTAGCGAAACATCATTGCGCCCTGTAAATATAGGGAGTTATAATAAGAGTATGTAGTTATTACTATTATTCTTATATATAAAAATTCAATGGATTGTTTTTAAGGACATTTACACGGAGTAATATAAGCCATGGATAGCCATGGAGAGGACTTCATCATCCTCTCCATTATAAGAATAATGTAATAATTTTAAAGCATACAATAGACAAAAACATTCCCGCAGGGAAAGTAATAAACCATGATAAAAATATACCCCTAACAACCCTTAAGTTGATAGCATCTAAGCCTTTAGCAAGACCAACTCCCAGCACAGCTCCAACTAAAATATGAGTTGTAGATACTGGCACACCTATTCCTGAAGCTATCACCACAATTGAGGCTGTTACCAATTGGGCGACGAAACCGCGGCTTGGAGTAAGAATGGTAATATTTTTTCCAACAGTATCAATAACCTTATATCCATACATAATTAGACCACAAATTACTCCTAAAGCTCCCAAAATAACTATCCAGTGCGGTATTACAAGACCAACTATATTAACCCCGCCACTAGTAACAATAGCGTTAATAGCAACAATTGGAGCTATAGCATTACCTATGTCATTAGAACCGTGGGCAAAGGCCATAGCGCATGCTGTAAAAATCGCCAGAACACCAAAGACTTTTTCTACCAAAGCATATGATTCTTTTAAACTTTTTTGCGCCTTCCTAAGACTAATATCTCGTAAAACTATATAGCTCACAGCAGAGCATAAGCAAGCTCCTGAAAGAGTAAGGATATATGCTGTTTGTTTTTTTATGACAACCCCTAGAGGAGCTAAACCTTGAAAAAATATCACAAAAAATATCACTCCAGCAGCAAAAAACACATAATAAGGAACAGTTTTTTTTGCTTGTTTTGCAGGTTTTTCATGTTCAAAAATAGATTTTTGCACAAAACGAAATAAAGTATATGATAATATTCCTGATATAAATGGCGTAACAATCCAACTAACCATTATGTCAAAAATATTATTCCACATAATATTGTGCACACCAACAGAGATCAGGCCAAAACCAATTACAGCCCCTATGATAGTATGGGTGGTTGATACTGGCCAGCCTTTATAAGAAGCCAATAGCAACCATGCAGCAGAAGCTAGCAATGAAGCTATCATCCCCATAACTAATAAGGTTGGATTATCAGCAAAAAACCTGACATTTATCAACTCATGACCAATTGTATTAGTTACATTTCCACTAGCTAGCACAGCTCCTAGAGCCTCAAAAATAGCAGCTGTAATAATGGCAGCCCTGACAGATAAAACCCCAGACCCAACAGAAATACCAATAGCATTTGCAACGTCATTTGCGCCTATTGCCCACGCCATAAAAAAACCAATAACTGAAGAAACTATAATTATTGCAAAACCATTTTCAAGCATGTTAAATTACCTTGTTCGTAATACTGTAATAATACAAATTAACTACTGACATTTTTCTATATATGTTTTTATAATATTCTTTAAATTATCACTAGCTGACTTAGCACGTTCTAATGTTAATTTATGACTTAAGGGCTCATCGCCCATACCCGCGGCTTTATTTGAGATAACTGATAAAACTGCTACTTTTAGGCCATGATACCTGGCGGCAATAACCTCAGGCACCGTCGACATACCCACAACCTGACCACCTAGTATACGATATGCTTTAATCTCTGCTGGAGTCTCAAATGATGGACCTAAAGTACTAATATAAACCCCTTTATAAAACTCTACGCCTATAGCTGCAGCAGCTTGTTGTAATTTAGCTCTGAAATCTTCATCGTATGCTTGCTCTAAACCCAAAAACCTATCGCCATCGATGCCTAACCCAATTAAAGGGTTACGGAATTGTAAATTAATATGGTCAGTAATTCCAACAATTGCACCAACTGGAATATCGTTATCTATAGCTCCCGCAGCATTCGTCATTAAAATATTCCTACAACCAAAAGCTTTAATTGCAAGAATAAACGCATGAAAATCAAGCGCGCTTTTATCTTCATACCAGTGAGGTCGACCTTGCAAAAACAGTACTGGGGTGCCATTTAATAAGCCAATCACAAAATTACCATCATGCCCTTGCACCGTGCATGAGCCAAAACCAGGCAGAACACTATATGGTATAACTTTTTTATTTTGCAAGTCATCTGCCAAAGTAGATAAACCAGGCCCCAATACAAATGCTGTTTCAGCTTTAAACCCTTGCGACTCAGTTGCTATTACTTTTGTTATATTTTCACTTAACTCTTTTAAATGCATGATAGTTCCCTAATATGAATTTAGCGCGCTGCAACAACAATTAACTGCATTCCAACTTGCTGAGCGCAATCAGCAAGCTGCCCTATTCTTTTTATTATTTCATAAATAAACATAACTTCTACGGGTTGCATGTCGTTTTCTATTTTAATGATTTTTTGACGAATAGATATTTGTATCGCATCATTTTTACTTTCTATCTTGTTTAGCTCTGCTATCATTTCTTCTGTTAATTGTTGTACTGACCCACTAAATACCGATTCTAACACTTGCCTTAGTTCAGCCACAACATTGCTTGCTTGTTTACACGCTGAAACCGAAGACTCGATATAAGTAATAATGTCTGCCCAAATACACTCTGGAAAAATTATTTTTCTGCCAAAGACCATGCCCGCAATATCTTCAGCAGTGTTTGCAATAGACTCTTGAGCCATTAATAGTGCTATTAGCTGCCCTTTAGAAACTGGCAAAAATAAATCAGAATGAAGTTTATGACAAACTTTTAACTTTAATTTATCAGCATTGCTTTCATGCTTACTTATTTTTTTTAAAGTTGTCTCGGCTTTATTCCAGTCTTCAGCAATTATTTGTGAAAATAGCTTTGGCAATAGCTCTACTGCACTAACTGATTGCTCCATATGATCTTGAATGCCTTTAAATGGCGATTTTGCCATTACTTTTAAAACAGACTGATGAAACAACATATATTAACCTCGAAGTATATTAACTATTTTGTAATGACCAGATACAAAATAGAATGAATACTATTAAAATTATTGCAAGAATGCCTAGAGAGTGTAAACTTTTTATAATATTAGCAGAGGAAAACGAATCTGGTTTATTTCTAATATGCGAATATAAAATCCAAGCAACAAATAGTGCTCCGATAAAATATAATATTTCTAACCAACCTTCCATTTATGTTCCCACTACCCTCTTTTTACTTTGCCAACTTCTACAACTTTAATAGCATTCACTCCATTTTCAGCGCCCATGCAATCACCTTTAGTAATTATCACAAGCTGGCCTACATGCACCAATTTTTTTGCTATTAAATATTCTACCACTTCATAATCAACTTCGCCATAAGAGAATGTTGTAACATCAAAGTCATATGGGTATACATCCCGGTATATCATCATTCTTTTTCTAGATTCTTCGTGCCTAGATATTGCATAAATAGGAATATTAGACCTAGCCCTAGACATCCAAAGTGGAGTTCTGCCATTTTCTGTAAGAGCAATAATCGCAGATATCTCCATATGGTTAGCTATATACATACTAGCAACAGCAATGCCCTCATCTACTGCAGTAATTTCTTTTGTAAAAAAAGTACTGTTATCTCTAGTCGAACGATATTTTTCTGCGCTATTACAGACCCTAGCCACAGCCTCTACCACGGCAAAAGGGTTAGCCCCTACCGCAGTTTCAGCAGATAACATTACCGCATCTCCACCATCTAACACTGCATTTGCAACATCTGAAACTTCTGCCCTAGTTGGTACGGTATTCACAACCATAGATTCCATCATTTGGGTTGCAATTATAGTTGGCTTTGCCATGCTGCGGGCAAGCTTAACCAAGTTTTTTTGTACCGCAGGCACCTCAGCATCACCTATTTCCAGCGCCAAATCTCCTCTTGCAATCATAATGCCATCGGCAGCGGCTATGATACTCTCTGCAGCTTTTACCGCTTCTTTTCTTTCTATTTTCGCAATAATACCAGCTTTGCCATTATGCTCCGCTATTATTTTTCGCCCTTCTAAAATATCTTCCGAAGATCTAACAAAAGATAATGCAATGTAATCAGCCTCCATTGCTACAGCTGTAGCAATATCTTTACGATCTTTCACAGTTATAGCTGCAGCCGACAGCCCTCCACCTTGCAAATTAATGCCTTTGTGATCAGATAATATTGCTGTGGTTAAAGACTTGCAAAATATTTTTTCATCGCTAACTTTTATAACTTGCAAAGATATCTCGCCATCTCCAAGTCGCAAGGTATCTCCCTCTTTAACATCCAGGTAAAGATGTGCATAATCTATGCCAACTGCCTCACTGGTTCCAGCTCCTCGCGCAATATTATGATCTAAAATTAAATCGTCACCTTCTTTAATTGTAATATGGCCATTTTCAAAGCTAGATATTCTAATTTTTGGGCCTTGAATATCGGCTAAAATTGCAATCTCTCTACCTAGATTAGACGCTGCTGACCTGACATTCTTTATACTTGTGATATGCTGCTCTTTTGTGCCATGTGAAAAGTTTATTCTTACAATGTCTACATGCTGCTCTAGCAATTTTTCAAGCATCGCCATATCACATGATGACGGCCCCAAGGTTGCTATAATTTTAGTCCGTCTTTGCATTTTCTTTTCCTATTGTATATATTTTCTCTAAGCATGGTAATTTTTTATTTTCTAATAACGATAAAAAAGCCCCTCCTCCAGTAGAAATATAAGAAACCTTATCATAAACCCCTGCAGCCTTAATCACGCCAATAGTATCACCGCCACCAGCAATGCTATGAATGTTTGATAATGCTACCATTTTGGCAAAACTTATGCCTCCCAGCGCAAACCTTGGGTCTTCATACTTACCAAGAGGACCATTCCAGATCAAAGTTTTAGCTTTAGCCAACATTTTTTCTAGGTATTCAAGAGACTTGGTGCCAATATCATAAATAATGTCACTATCTGCAACATTCTCTACATCTTTACATTTTATTGATTCATCTGCTTGCATAACAATAATATCTTGCGGCATGTAGAAGAGAACTTTTTGAGCTTTAGCGGCAGTTAAGATATTATTTGCAGCACCTAATTTATCTTTTTCATATAGTGATTTGCCAATATTAAGTCCAGATGCTGCTAAAAAGGTGTTTGCCATCGCACCCACCACAACCAAACAATCGATATCTTCAAGCAGCGACATAATAATATCTATTTTGCCAGATATTTTAGCTCCACCAATAACTGCCATTGTTGGGCGATCGGGATTATTCATGAGCTTAGACAACGCCGCAACTTCCATCTCAAGCAAGAAGCCAGCACAAAACTGATCAGCATATTCTAATATGCCATAAGTTGAAGCATCTTGCCGGTGGCAAGATGCAAATGCGTCCATAACAAAAATATCGCAGCAACTAGCCATGTTTTGTGCTAGCTGCGGGCAACAACTTTTTTCACCTGCTATTAACCTTGTATTCTCATATAAATATACTTTGCTTGAGTCCATACTAAAGCTAGGCACAAAGTTTATTATTAGCTCTACTTCTTTGCCTAACAACTCAGCTAATACTGGCACAATAGGCGCCAGAGAAAATTCACCGGCATTATTTGTGGAATTTGTAGCCACATTAGGCCGCCCTAGGTGACTCATAATCGCAAGACTACCGCCTTGGGCTAAAATATACTGATAGGTTGCGAGTGATGCCTTTATTCTAGAGTCATCAACAATACTGCCTTTCAAGATAGGCACATTAAGGTCAGACCTAACTAAAACTCGTTTATTTTTCAGCTCTATATCGGACAATGTATACATTTAATTTACTTAGCCTTCATAATAGCTCTAGAGGTATCTAGCATTCGATTTGCAAACCCCCACTCATTATCATACCAAGCCAACACCTTTACTGTATTGCCTAGCACCCTAGTTTGGGTTAAGTCTGCGATAGATGAAGCAGGATTATGATTAAAATCTATTGAGACTAATGGCAGCTCATTAATCGCTAGTACATTATGCAAATCATGTAGCGAAGCATCACGCAAAGCCTTATTTACTTCAGCCACGGTCACCGGCTGTTCTGATTCAAAAGTTAAATCAACGACCGAAACATTAGCAATAGGGACTCTTAAGGCAAAACCATCTAGCTTGCCTGCAAGACTGGGGATAACTAAAGATATAGCAGCAGCTGCACCAGTTTTAGTTGGTATCATTGATAAATTTGCCGCTCTTGCCCGGCGCAAATCATTATGAGCCACATCTGTTAAGCTTTGGTCGCTAGTGTAGGCGTGTATCGTCGTCATAAGGCCACTTTTAATACCAAATTTTTGCTCAAGGGGTAACACTAGTGGCGCCAAACAATTGGTGGTGCATGAAGCATTTGAAATAATGGTGTCGTTGCTAGTTAATACGCTATCATTAACACCATAAACAACGGTAGCATCCACATCACTCCCCGCAGGGGCTGAAATTAAGACTTTTTTTGCGCCAGCTAACACATGAGCTGTAGATTTAGCTTTACTAGTAAATAGACCGGTACACTCGTGCACAATATCTACCCCTAGCTGGCCCCAGGGCAGGTTTGTAGGATCGCGTTCTTGCAGCAATAATATTTCTTTGCCGTTAACTATGAGTTTGTCCTCTTTAAATTCATAGTTAAAATTTAATTTACCATGCACTGAATCATATTCTAATAAGTGCACTAATACTTTCGGATCAGCCAAATCATTAATGGCAACAATATCAAATTCATCAGAATAATTTTCATATACTGCACGAAATATATTGCGCCCTATTCTACCAAAACCATTAATCGCAATTTTCATTGGCATAATTTTCTTCCTTATTAATAATTTCATCAATATTTTCTTTTGTCGCAAATAAACTTTTCACCATAGAAACAACATTAGCGCTGGTAAAGCCAAATTGCTCAAATAATTCTTCCGCTTTACCAGAGTGGCCATATTCATCTAAACCATGCACTAAGCCATTATTATCTATAAACCTATGCCAGCCATGGCTGGACAAAGCCTCAAGAACCAGTCTTTTATTTATTGCAGGAGGTAATACAATATCCTGATATTCCTGCGATTGCTGCAAAAATACTTCCATGCAAGGCATAGATACTACTGCAACATTAATACCCTCATTTTCTAACTCAACTGAAGCTTGTATCGCAATACTAACCTCAGAACCTGTAGCGATTATAATCGCCTCAACATTCGGGGGGTATCGCAATAAATAACCGCCTTTGGCAACATCTAATAACACTTGATTTGTTCTATTTTGCGCTGGCAATTTTTGCCTAGATAGCAGCAAACAGGAAGGACCATCATACTCAAGCGCCATTTTCCAAGCAACTGCAGTTTCAACTGCATCACATGGGCGCCAAACATTCACCCCTGGGGTAGCTCTAAGCATAGCAGCGTGCTCTATAGGCTGATGTGTAGGGCCATCTTCTCCAAGGCCAATAGAGTCGTGTGTTAACACATATATTACCCTAGTGCGCGACAAGGCTGCGAGTCTTAGTGCGTTTTTACCATAATCAATAAAAGTGACAAAAGTTGAGACAAAAGGAATAAAACCACCATGTAAGGCTAGACCATTTGCAATAGCGAACATGCCAAATTCTCTAACACCATAATAAATGTAATTAGCATTATTCCAAGTATCAGAGGTAGCAACAGTATTGACTGTTGTAGTTAAGTTTGAACAGGATAAGTCTGCAGATCCACCAGTGAGAAAATTTAATTTATTGGTGAAAAATTCTATACATTTTTGCGATGATGCGCGGGTTGCCATGCTAGCTGATGCTCTTTGCAGCTCATTTAACCAGGCATCATAATCAGAGTCTAATTCGCTTGGATTAGCATTATTAAGGCGCCCTAGTAATTCTTTATGAAGCTGAGGGTGCTGATCTTTATACTCAGACAAGAGTTTTAACCACGCTTTTTCTCTACTTTGACCTTCTTCGCTATAATTCCATGCTGCCGCAATAGCTGCTGGGACTACAAATTCGGCGTGCTCCCAACCTAGCTTTGCTCTTAGGCTTCTTATGTTTTCTTTGCCTAATGGGGCTCCATGTACTTTGGCAGTGCCAGCTAAGCCATCTACTCCAAACCCAATAGTAGTTTTAGCACAAATAAGGCTAGGAGATTTGGTATTACTTTTAGCTAAAGAAATTGCAGCTGCAACAGCAGCATGATCATGACCATCAACATCAGTTATAACCTGCCAGCCATATGCTTCGTACCTTTTGGCCACATCTTCATTAAACCACGCAGCAACCTTGCCATCTATAGAGATTCCATTGTCATCCCAAATAACTATAAGCTTGCCTAGGCTCATGGTGCCAGCAAGCGAACTAGCCTCGTGGCTCACGCCTTCCATAAGACAGCCATCACCAACAAAAGCATAAGTATGATGATCAATAATAGGAAAATCTTTGCGATTATAAGTAGTTCTTAATATTTTCTCACCTATAGCCATGCCAACTGCATTAGCTATACCTTGGCCAAGTGGGCCGGTAGTTGCCTCAACACCTAGGGTAACTCCTACTTCTGGGTGACCTGGAGTTTTCGAGTGCAGTTGCCGAAAGTTTTTTATTTCATCTAATGATAAATCATAACCAGTTACATGTAGCAAAGAATACAGCAGCGCTGACCCATGACCATTTGAGAGCACAAACCTGTCTCTATTGTGCCACCTGGGGTTCTTTGGGTTATGTGACAAAAAGTCGCACCATAAAACTTGTGCTATATCAGCCATGCCAAGCGGCATGCCCGGATGACCAGAATTAGCTTTTTCGATTGCATCTATTGATAAAAACCGCAGCATATCCGCCATATCTTTTTTACTAATCATATTATGCAACCTATGTAATGATGAATTAACTCATACAAGGATAAACTGCTTTAATAAATATCACAAACATATTCAAAAATAATATAGGGCCGGCACAATGCATTAAACCCATATATTAAAGATAATATTGACAAGAAACATTATCGAATACATTGATCAAAAGCAATAAATTTTGGAAAAGTGAAGGGGGTTACATCGTAAAATAACTTTACTACAGCGTATTAGCTATCCTTTTAATCACGATATTCCAAATAAATATTGCAATATTAAATTGTCAGCTTTAGTCTTGTATAAGCCATTTGAATTAAGTTCATAAAAATGACTACAGAACTTTCTATAGCTTGGTTTAAGCAAGACGTAAGGCTATCTTACAATGAAGCATTAAAATTAGGCCAAGTGTTTTTTATTGATATACTAAATGATTATAACCCTAAACAGCTCAAGTTAAGAATGCAAAACAAAGTGAACATTTATCAATTTTTTAATAGTTTAAATAGCTACTTGGACAACAAGTTAAAGAGCTATAATGAAACTATAAACAAAAGCTCTTGGGAATTATAAAAGCCTATGAACAAACAAATAATAATTTTTGGTTATGGTTACGTATCAAGCTTTTTAATTAAACACTTTAAAGATTCTAACTGGGATATTTATTGCACATCTAGAAAAGTTGATTTATCAAACCCTGTTAAAAATGGTAACGTTACAATAATAAATTTCCTTGACCCAGAAATTCCTGCAATAATAAAATCATCAAACATATGCTTAAGCACTATCCCTCCATCAGATAAAATTATTGATCCTGTTTTAGCACAATATTTTAAAGAAATATCATCAAATACATTATTTGAATGGATAGGGTATCTTTCCTCAACATCGGTATATGGAGATCACTTTGGCTCATGGGTTAATGAAAAAACATTATGCGTGCCTAGCAATAAGAAAGCTAAACTAAGATTCATAGCCGAACAACAATGGCTCAAATTTTATAATCAAAATAACTTGCCGATACATATTCTACGACTATCAGGCATTTATGGGCCCAACAGAAATTGTTTAGAACAAATAATGAGCGGGAAAGATTATACCATAGCAAAAAAAGACCATTATTTCTCAAGAATTCATGTTAATGATATTTGTATGGCAATTAAAGCATCAATTAAATATCCTACAAAGGGAGAAATATATAATATTAGTGATAATGAGCCAGCCCCACTTAATATTGTTCAGCAATTTGGAGCCAGTATTTTAGACAAGGAGCAATTAAAAGAAATACCATTTGAACAATGTAAGTTGTCCGAACAAGCCAAATGCTTTTTTGATGACAACAAGAAAATTAGTAATCAAAAAATTAAAGCCACTTTGAAAGTAACTTGGGCATACCCTAATTATCGAATAGGATTAATAACAGGATGCCTACCATATTTAAGTAAAAGTTAGCTGCCTGCCATAATATAAAATATAAATAGTTTAAATCAGCTGCATTTTACTTAATGGCACTCTTTATTTTAAGATATTTTTAAGCGTAACAACCTGACTATTGGCAGTAAAATTGCTATTTCATCGAAAAAGAGTTATCTTGGTATCTTGAAATAATGTCAGGTGCAGCATGCTTACAATGCGAAATAATCTTATAGAAAAAATACAACATAAATCATATTATCCGTGGGTTATCTGGGCTTTATGTGCCAGCTTCTTTTTTGCCGAATACCTCGTCAGGCTCGAGCCTAGCATTACAAAACAACAGTTAATGCAAGCATTTAATTTGAATGCCTTAGGGTTTGGAACATTGTCATCATTCTTCACATTTTCTTACGTCCTAATGCAAATTCCCGTAGGAACAATGGTAGATAGATTCGGAGCCCATATCTTAATGGTTATTAACACTCTTATTTGTGCTATAGGGTGTTTTGTTTTTGCCGCAGCCACCTCTATAGGGGCTGCAGAATTCGGTAGACTTATATCTGGCATTAGCTCTGCGTTTGCATTTGTTGGAACATTAAGGCTTGCGACTTATTGGTTTCCATCAAACAAAATTGGGTTAATAGCCGGAATGACTCAAGCCGCAGGCATGCTTGGAGCTACAGTAGGAGAAGGCCCCTTTGCAATAATCGTTAATATGATTGGGTGGCGTAGTACTATGTGGCTTATAGGAGGAATTATTTTAATCTTAGGGGTACTGATTGCAGTCATAGTAAAAGACAAGCCTGACTCGATAGATAATAACCTACCAAACCTTAAAAAAGGACCAAAGATTCTTGTTAGCTTAACAACAGTATTGAAAAACCCACAAAGCTGGTATAATGGTATATTTGTTGGGTTATTATACGCGCCAACAGCAGCATTTGCAGAGCTATGGGGGGTGCCGTTTTTGACAGAAACATATAATATAGACACAACTCTTGCTGCAACGGGCATAAGTGCAATATTTCTAGGATGGACTATAGGGGGGCCTATAACTGGCTGGATATCTGATCGCATAAAAAAAAGAAAGCCTGTTATTATTTTATCTACCATATTTAGCTTAATATTGCTATGTTGCATACTATATTTGCCTAATCTACCTATAATGGCATTGTTTACTCTATTATTCCTTTATGGACTCTCAAATACAGGGGTAGCAACCTCTTATGCTATAGCCAGCGAAATAAATAACACTCAGGTCACAGGAACTTCTATTGCTTTCGCGAATATGACCTCTGTTTTAGTTGGAGCAGCCTTACAACCAGTAATTGGCACATTGCTAGACCAAAAATGGAATGGCCTTATGCTAAATAATGCCCCAGCATATACTTTAGAAGCCTATCAATACGCACTACAATCACTACCGTTATGCTTGGCCTTAGCGGTTATTTTTGCGCTATTTATAAAAGAAACCAACTGCAAATCTATCGGATAAAAACCCTTTAATTGCATTAAATCAGCATAATAGTATAATTTTAACTGAGATCTTTCTAATCCCCTAAAAATTTTAGTAGTACGTATAGTGCCACCGGCTTCTCTTGTCACAAATTTAGGCTGAACACCAGCGCAATATAATGCCAATTGAATATTCCTAAAGTTACAATCTTATAGTAATGACCGGCTTACTTTGAGCATAAACCATCTTTGCCACCATAAAATATTATAATAATATTATTACTTATGTTTATTACTACTGCAGCGTTTCGAACAATATTTTACTTCATCCCATACTTTTGCCCATTTTTTTCTCCATGAAAATGGCTTTTCACAAATAGGGCATATTTTAGTGGGTAAATCAGCTTTTTTTTTCATGTCATGCTACTCAAAAAATTTCAACATCCTCACAAATGGCTTTTTAATTTTCTTCGCCCATGCGTTCAAGTGTATTATACATCATTTCATGATAATTATTTACCGTTATCTTTTCACGATTGCAATCCATAAAGCCCCAATAACAATAATTAAAAGGAGCGGGCTTCAGAGTAATTTTTCTTAGTAATTTTATAGCTACAATTTTTGCAACATTCTTTAAATTATGCCCATTGCACAAATCTGTTATTATAATATAAACATCTTATGCGAATATTTATTTAAAAAATCGACAACTATCCTTATAAACACTAGTCAAAAGCTGTCCTTGCTAAATTACTACTACATAATTTCAATAGAAATCTTTATAATTCCTCAAAAATTGTGTAATATATTATCTTCTTTCGGAGAGGTGTCCGAGCGGTCGAAGGAGCACGCCTGGAAAGCGTGTGTACGGTAACCCCCGTACCGAGGGTTCGAATCCCTCTCTCTCCGCCATCCGCCGTCGCGCGGAACGCGCTATGGCGTGATGCCACGTCGTAGTGAAACGAAGATTATCTGAACATAACGCTGGAAAATCCATACATACCAACAAGTTCCGCCCTTGGAAGATAGTTTCTTATACTGCTTTTGTCGATAAATCTAGAGCAGAAAAATTTGAAGCATATCTTAAAACTTCATCAGGCAGAGCGTTTGCGAAGAAGAGGCTCTAATCGCGCCGTAATGAAGTGCAGGCGGATAGCGAGTTTAAGCTGCGCAACACATGCGTACCTAGAGAATTATAAAATCACCAAAAACACCGCTAACTCTCCCTTTTTAGTCTCCGTTAGATACGAACATCGGCCGTGCAGGCACAAATCCATCAAATCTTTTATTTTGCTGGCTTTTTACAATTTGACTGTTTTGAGGTTCATTTTTGGATGGTGTATCTATTGCTCATAGCCTTGGTATTTTGTTTACTGTTATCAGCAATATCACTACAAATGTTCTGTTGTATTTATTTCAATTTTAAGCTTTGCAAGGACCTGGTTTGCAGATTCATATTTATGAATTAGCTTTGCACCACGCCCAGTGATTTTCCATTTTGGATCTCCCATCCATGGTTTTAGTAACTTCCTAATAGCATCGATGGTTTGCCCAATAGGATCAGGTCTTTTTTGAACAAAATCTATGTCCTCACTATATCTTGCTGGAGGTTCTATAAACAGTTTATTTAGCGCAGTGCCGCCTCTAAACACAAGTGCCTCTCTGATATGCGGGTCGTTATATAAATCAACTAATGCTCGGCTAATAATTAAATCTTGTTCTATTTGTTCATCCATTTGCCATGGGACGGTTTTACGCCAACTTTTAATAAAATCTTCAGGAATCATAAATCACTCTCTATTTCTGTATTTTCAATAATTCTCCACTTCTCACATTTTTGATAACCTGTTTTAGAAATTTCAGATGCAAGAGGAAGATGCTTTGGTTTGTTTTTCTGCACATGTTGAGCAAGGGAATTAATTATTATTTCGGCATTATCTTCATCCATAAGATCAATGTGGTCTAAAATGTAACCAATACGATGCAACTGACATTCAGAATTGGTATTTTTTGCAAGTTCTATTAACTTAATAGGATCTAAGGTTTCAATGAGCTCTGAAAATACTGTCGCAATATGGTTTAAACCGCCAGCATGATCAGGGTATTTAAATAAATCAAGCGCAACCAATTCAGGGGTTGCAACCTTAAGATAGCCAGTAGCCACAGTAAAATCTTGAGTTGGTAAATTTAAAATAGATTTTTTATAAATATAATCAATTTTCACATCACCAAAAGATGAAGGGTGCTTGATACGTTTATCTGATATGACTTGGAATCTTGCTGGTTTTTGATGGGTTGCGCCATGCAATAATCCTGCACTCAACAAGGCAACATAATAATTGGCATCTAAATATCTCATCACCAAGGGGACTAATTCTTGTGGTGGAATAGAGCCATGGTGCTGGTGCTCTGGGGGAACAATAATGCACAAGCCCCTGGCTGGTGAGATGATATCACCAGTCTTAATTAGCCTATGTAATGCAACTCTTGCATAAGAATGCGAAATTTGAAATTTTTTGATAACATCTTCAATAGTGAAGTATCGTTTTCCGTTTTTTCTGACATCTTTTATGTATAATTTCAAGTTCATAAGATTACCATGTCCCTAAAGTAACAAATAGCCTAACTATAAGGACATGCTGAACATAAAACATGGATAAAAATAGGACATCTGAGAGATAAAGCTAGTTTAGATTTTTTCATATCTAGGTGCTATCAATACCAGGGCATGATTAATTTCAAACTTATCACTTGACTTGGTTTATAATTTATCGTATCTTGGTACTATGAGTACCATATCAAGCAAAAAATTAAACCAGCTGCTATCTTCTATGCCTAAAGGAATGGTCTTATTGACCTCTTGGCTGAAAGCTAATGGCTATAGCCCAGACCTTGTAAAACGTTATAGGAATTCTGGCTGGCTCGAGTCTATAGGATTTGGAGCAAACATAAGGTCTGGAGATGCTATCGACTGTTTTGGAGCATTGTACTCATTACAGGAGCAATGTAATTCGAGCATACATGTTGGGGCACGTAGCGCTCTGTCATTGCAAGGGAAATCACATTATTTAGAATTTAGTGCAAAAAAAATTATATTATTTTCATCTAATAAAGATGGACGACTGCCAGAATGGTTTAAAAATTTTGATTGGGGTATAGAGCTTGAACTCCATTCTAGTAATTTTTTACCTGATGATTTGGGATTATTAAATTTCTCAGTTAAAGAATTTAATGTAAAGATATCTGGAGAAATAAGGGCTTTGATGGAATGCCTTCACTTGGTACCACATTATCAAGAGCTAACAGAATGTTATGAATTAATGGAAGGCATGAACAACTCGCACCCTAAAAAAGTTCAAGAACTTCTAAGTAATTGCCGTTCTATAAAAGTAAAGAGGTTATTCTTATATCTTGCAGAAAAAGCCAACCATGAGTGGTTTAATCATTTAGATTTATCAAATATAGATTTAGGTTCAGGGAACCGAAGAATAGTGGAAAATGGCGCACTTGATGAAAAATATAAGATAACAGTACCTAAATCATGGAAAAGCAATGATTGAACAGAAATATAAGCGCCAAGTTAATCTATTATTGAAGGTTTTACCTGAGGTTTCGAAAGAGAGCAATTTTGCCCTACATGGTGGCACGGCTATTAATTTGTTTGTGCGCAATATGCCAAGATTGTCTGTTGATATTTATCTCACTTATATTCCAATAGAATCTAGAAAGATTTCGTTAGAAAAAATTTGGCTATAACTGCATTCATATTCCAGCTGGCTCTATTGAAGACAGGGTTAAATTAATTTTAAAGCATACAGATGATGAAATAAGTTAAACAGATTTCACTATTGTTAACTATTCATCTGCAACTCTGAAAGCACTCTTCATTAAGTTAACTTCACGCGGGGAAATAGACAGCTCCTTAGCTAAATCTGGCCAACGTTTGACTGCCATTAACACTTCTTGAACAATATTGTTTGCACGCTCGTCACTCAAACGAAAATAATGAACAACACTTAATACAAGCGATAGATCTTGACGGTTATCATCTTTTGAAATGTTGAGAGATAAACCGCCACCCGAAGCAACAGGGTTTATATCGTAAGCAGGAGAGAGCACCCAGCCATTATTTTTCAACATAAAGCCGTGGTTACGCAGGTGGTCATCTGTATTAGAAACACAAACATAAAAAAGGATGCGTCGCCATAGTTGCTCTAAATCTTGGCTAACCTGAGCGCCATGACGAACGAGGAAGTCGGCTAAATCTAGGTAGCTAACGCCATCATCTCCATCTTTCTTACCAAGTAATGTCATTGCAGAGGAGAATTGAAGACGCTCACCCTCTTCTGTGCGATCAAACCTCTTGGTGAGAAACGTGTCATGCTCGCCCGAGAAACTATTAATCTTAGATTGCGCAACATCAATGCCAGCATCCAGAGCCAGTAGATAAACCAAATATTCCCATTTACCAATATTAACTTCATCTCGACAGCTTGGGAATTTGGCAAGCCATGGATGGCCACTTTCATCCGTCACACTAGCCTTTGGTCGTGCCCCTCCAAGCGAGCCACCCGGAGCGATTAAAACATTCAGCCATTTCAAATAATCACTTTCTGCTTCAGCATTATCCTGCTCTAACTGAAGACTTGCATACTCAAGATCACTCAACTTTGCCCAAGGAGGAGAGGCAAGTTCTATTTGCTCATCTAAGAAAGGCGAGCTCTCAGACATACGAAAGCGTAAAGCTCCCATACGATGCGCATCATAAACTCCCAACAGATAATCAGACTCAAATAGTGAACACGCATTACGTTTTTCAGTTTGAGCTTGCTGGGCTTCACGACGACGCATCAAAACACGCCCCCAGCGATCAGGAGATGAATCTAAAAACAAACCAAAATTGTCAGAGCCATCACGCGCATATTGAGGGCCAGTGAATAAACATAAGTCAGGATCAAGTGATTGCGCATAAGGAGATTTTAGCCAAGATTTATCATACTCAAAAGAAAACACTTCTTTCCCTCTAGAGGGAGAGACGAAGAGTGTTCCCATCAAAATAGGGGCAACCATGCCGCTCCAATGGGCGCAGACTTGTATCGATTTTTGTGTTTGTCGTTTTGCAGGCATTATTTGTTCCTTTTAGGCACGCGTTGTTTAGTGTGTGTTAATTCAGCATCTTGCAATCGCCTTCCTAAAGGATCATCACCAGCAAGATGCTGCAAATCTTTTTCAAGTCTCAAACAAAACAACACGCCGGCATATATGCCCATAGTAACTCCATTTTCGCCATTTTCGACTTTACGGAGAGTTACGCGGCTAATACCTGCTCGCTCTGCTAACATTATTGCTGTAATTTTTCTACGCAATCGAGCGAGCTTGATGTTTTCGCCTACACCTTTTAAAATATCCTCTAGGACTGGTGATATTGTTACTTTTTTCCCTGTCATGCTTGCACGCCTTAATGGTAAATATAGTGTCCTAATATACAGAATATTGTATATTATATAGATCATTAATGCAAGAGTTTAATATTGGCCAAATAAAAAGCCTAATCTCAAGATTATTAAGCCCATAAATAATGCCTCATAATTGAGGCAATTCTTGCATCAACATAACCACTTTTATTATTCAAGGTTTTCACTTAAAAAGCATTATCAATCTGAAGGCTACAGCAAGAGCTGCCAACATTGCTTTGAAGGTGGATGTATTCTCTGATAAACAATGACAGCGTCTTGCTATTGAAGATTTATCCCTACAAGCATTAGCAAAGGCAGTAAGTGAAACTAAGTCTCAGATTGCAGCTAATAAACCTAGCTTTTTTCCGGACCCGAGATAGTCAAAAGCAAATGGCTGAGTGGCGCTTAAAAATTCTCTCTGATTATTTTTGCCAGAGCGAAATCTATCAATTTACTACTTGCAGCGCTGACGCCAGTATCTTTTGCAAAACTAGACCACTTAAATACCGATGATTTTACCTCATCAATAATTTTTAGTGCATCTGATTGTTTTATATTACTGGTTTTAGCCAGATCTAATAATTGCTTGATACCAGGGCTTTTACCTTCACCCATGACCATTGAGCAATGCTCCATGCATGGCCCTGAAGAGAAAGTTAAATCGTAGCTAGGAGAAATACGCCAAACACCATTTGAACCCATTAAAAAAGAGAAGTTTTTAGAGTAATCATCGCGGTTATGACTCAAAACATTGAACACACAGACCCTATATTGTTTTTCCAATTCCTTCATGTCCTTAGTTAAATGCATGGTTGCTTTCATAATCATTTCATAGTCAAGGCTGGGAGTTCTATGATCAGCATGCAGTAGCCCACTGATTGTATGCATATGAACTCTAGCATTATCTGTTTTATCAAACCGTTTACTTCCAAAAAAACCAAGCCCTTTTCGTGCCGGAAACAATTTAGCTTTAGGCAGATCAAGACCTGCATCGCAAACCATCAAATGATAGGCATATTCAATTGTGCCGATATCTTTTGAATCTGCATGAGAGGGGAATTTAATCAGCCAATACCCACCATCAATATGCATTAAAACTTTTGGCCGAGCACCGGAGGAAGATCCTCCCAGGTTGAGTAAATCTTCCACATACTTGTCATCGTCATGCTCTTGAAATTCAGCGATCTCTTTAGCAATTTCATCTAAAGATTCATGCAGAATATTTGTCGCATGATCTACTTCTGGTTCGTAAATTAGAGCCCCCATGCCATGAGAACCTACAAAACATAGTCAATCAAGCACAGACAAGCTACCAGGATTAATATTGTGCTTGGTGAGAGCTCGATCTAGCAGTAACCTTCCCCAACCATCGGGCAGAGAATCATTAAAAACACCAAATAAACCATCAAAAGAAAAATCATCTCCTGCTATTACACCGGATTTAAGGGGTAATTTAAATGGGGATAAATTCAGACCGGTTTCTATAAAACTTGTATCATATTCAAAAAAAGCTTGCGGTTATTAATGGCTAATCTGCCGACAAAAATTTTATCATCCATGGGAAGGCGACAGGGTTTGTAGTAAATATGTATGACTTTTACAGGATCAAATTTCATTTTCGACCTCTTTTTCTAGGGTGTTCGGCTAAAAGCTCATCAATAGATGATGGTGATTTATTATCCGTTTTAGCAAAAAGATGTTCAAACTGATTTATCTCACCAAGCACTAGGGCAATCTTCAGCAACGACTCTAATGATATTTGTCCCTTTTGCTCAAACTTTTTCAGTGTGCCATAACTTACCCCTGACTTTTCAGATAAAGTTTGCTGACTCAAGTTGAGTTTCAAGCGCTTCTCTTGAGCTTTTTTAGCAACTTCTTTAGCAACTTCAAATGGCGATTTTATTGATATCATAATAACCTTTATAAGTCATACAAGCATATAATAGATATTATAGTATCTATTATATCACAAGTCAACTCAAATCTCAATATTGCCTAGCGAACCCTTTACAGCCTGATTCTGCACATAACCCTAAAGCTACAGTATTTTATAAAATTTAAGAAAATAGACAATAATATGACAAGATATGTACTTTAGGTTTCAATATCACAACCTAGAAGATAAGATAGGCACATAATGGATTGCAGCCTCCATACACATAAAGCTAAAAACATCCCAACCTTAACAATGCGATAACTATAACAATATAAGTCTTTAACTATTTTTCTTTAACAGGTTATACCTAAGACCTACCGTAAAAATTTTTTTGATGCTTGTGCACTGGAATTGCGGCCCTATATGCATGTAGCTTTTCAATATCAATTTCAGCACAAATAACAGCCTTTCCAGGCTCCATAACTTCTTTTACTACACTTCCCCATGGCTCAATAATGATAGAATGGCCATAGGTGATTCTGCCACTAGCATGGATGCCTCCTTGGCATGCACCTACTACATAACAAAAATTTTCAACTGCCCTACTGCGAGTCAGCAATCTCCAGTGAGCCTCACCTGTTGCTACTGGAAAAGCAGAAGGAACAGTAATAATTTCGGCTCCCATGTCACGTAATTGAGCATACAGTGCTGGAAATCTTAGGTCATAACAAATACTCATACCCAACTTTCCAACCGGCGTCTCAATTACACTCAGACTAGTCCCTGGCTCAACCGTATCGGACTCTTGGTAGGCCTCATTCTCCGAAACCCTTGCATCAAATAAATGCACTTTATTATAACGATCCACAACAAGACCTTGGCTATTAAAAACAATTGAAGCAGAATGTACTTTTTTGCTGTTTTCACACACAATTGGTATAGCCCCTCCAACAATCCATATCCCTAAACTCGCCGCATGTTCTGATAAAAATCCTTGAATTTCACCAGCGCCAAAATCTTCTTTTATGGACAGCTTATAATCTGACTCTATGCCAATTAGAGGAAACATTTCAGGCAGCACAACAAGGTCTGCCCCTAATTGTGCTGCCTCTTTAAGCAAGACAGATGCATTTGCTAAGTTTTCTGCAACTCGACAGGAAGAACACATCTGGATCGCTGCAATTTTAGGTAATTTTTTTATATTCATTTAAAATTTGACCTTCTACGCGCAACACCCTTCACAACTGCTATCTCACGCGGCTTCGTCATGTCTCTCACAGTACGACCATGCATCATTTTTTCATTATTAACAATTAAAGTATCGCCTTTTCGATAATGAGCACCCATAAACTCACTTTGCTGTAACTCTTCAATGAGATTTATTTCATCACTAGTAAAAGGGTCGCCATTCCCATGCGTTACTTCGCGAAATGGTCTTTTGGAAAAACCAACAATTGCATTAAAGTAAAAAAGTGTTTGTTTAAGCTCCAAAAATACCGGACGCACCCTAGAAACTAGAATGCAATTATCGTTCTGCAGTTCAACTGTATCCCAGCCACCTTGTTGCTTGCATATCTTTACTGCTTCATTTTTATCATCCGTGCCAAACGAATGGTTCCATGTTGGTGCGACATGGCAGTAATCCTCAGGACCTTGTAACGAACACTCGCGCTGTTTACCTTCATCACTCAAATACAACTGAATGTATCGCACACCATCCTGTAGTAAGCGCTTCATGAGCACTGGAGCACGCTCTTGTAGTGCTGATGCAATTTTTTGCCCACAACAAAGAGCTGTAATACCCTGCCCCTCTACTGGTGGCTCTACACAAAGAAAAGAAATGTATTTAGGCCAAATATCACCATAACCCAATTCATTATGTTGCCGAGAAAGATTGAGCGTATCAATCCCAGTTTTGTAAATATGTTTTGTTCCAGGGTAGAGAGCCCTATCTAAAACACAGAAGTCACCGATAGCTGGCCCATACTCAATGAGCGAGTGTTCCAATTCAATTGGCTCAGCCATTATCTTATTCATAAAAGCTTCATATGCGATAAGATTCATTTTATCACCACCAATTGCAAGATCTTGGCTTTGGCGAATGAATGCATAATTTTGCTTGCTAAGATCAGCTTTAATCAGCGAGAAAATCTCGTGGTCATTCATAATCTTGTCGTTTATGATCCATTGCTTACCCTCTTTAACCCAAAGAGGAATTTCGCAGGTTATATTGAGAGGGGTAATTTCAGCAACTCGACTTTTTTCTTTTGAAATATCCAGATCTACTTGCATCTCTGGCGTCATTTTAATTTGTGGCCTAATTAGTTTGGTATGTAAAGCCTCCTTCATAGATTTCATCCTTGTATAAGTATATGTTTCCCCAAGCACAGCATCTGTAGCAACGGCACTATGGACACCTATTCTTCTTTAATATAAAGCCAAATCAATTAACTTGACCTCTGTCTGATCCGTATATTTTTTCTTATTGTGATTTATTAATAGTGGCAAGCTTGCTCCAGCTGAGGTGGTACTGGTATTAAAATGCGCCTGCAAAATCAAGAATAATGCCAAAGTTGAGTTTTGGGCGCCTAAATAATCAAGCAAATGTTGATCAACAGTATACTGTGCCAAACCTTGTAGAGAGTATGTCGCAAAATAAAATCCTGCTAGCAAAAAAATCTTTGAAAAAACATTCCCTAGCAAGGAATAGGATAAACCATTATGTTTATGGCAAATCAATATGTCGCGAAAATAAATATCTAATAATGCTGGGGCATGGTATGAGCTAGAGGCATAAAACATCCAACTGGATACTGACAATAAATAAGAAAAAAACTGAATTACTGTCAAACTACCAGAAACCTCAATTAAATCTAGAAAAGGATTCCCTTGAGCTGCAAATATTGGCCAAGTAAACAATGTGTTTATCGCCAATACTAAGCCTATATAATGCAGGATGCGATATTTGTTAAAAAAATAAGTTGCATGGTATGAATTTGAATTGTTCGCAAGTAACTGAGCTCGAATTTTAAATTGATTGAGGTGATCACCTTTCATCAATCGATCAACCAGCTCAAATATACGCTTGCTTCCGAGAAATCTTGTTAGAAAACTAAATACAACAAAACTGAAAGTAGAAATTGTAGTGAATAACAACTCAACTGGGGTATGGGTGGCAGTCGCTGACCAAGCAATTGTCCCAGCAATGATCGCCGCTGACAAGGCGCATAAAATATAAATTACTAACTTTAGCACCTCTCTATAACTTTCTCTCTTACTAAGTAATACTTTGAAGCCAGAAATAGTGCTTGGCAGCACAGTGGCACTAATAAACATAATGATGACATACTGAGGAATTCCATATAGCAAACCTAATTCTATGCTACTGGATGCCAAGTTGATAACTCAAACAACTCAGTTGGTGACTTTAACTGCATACCATAAGCAATTGCATAAGAGGTGTATGGGATAGGGTTGATGATTGCCAAAAATATATTAACAAAATTCCAATTAAAAAACCTCATTGTATATCTCACAATTGCAATTAAAGATTTCAGCGTTGCCAGCTTAATTTATAACTAGCTTAATTCATAACTAGCATTGCAACACCTAAAACTATGTTATGACTATCATTATTGTAAGTCAAGACCCAACAAGTTGCATACACTTCAACTTCGGCAATAATGATGCAGAAGTGTACTCAACTTAACCGCCTTTTTGATCTGTGATTATGTTCATAATTCTTGATGTAAAGGTAATTAATAGCGATAATATATTTTAATGTTATTTTGAGATAATGTAATGAAGTCTGTTTTCCCTTATTTGATCTATGCTGGCGCAATACCATTTATACTCTGCGCCTTGCTTTTGGGCACTGATATCCAAGAAATACCTGAGCTTGGATCAGTTAAAAGCATCTTGAGCGTTTATGGGCTAGTTATATCCTCATTCTTAACAGGATCACATTGGGGCCAATGCCTCCAGCTTCAAGCAAACCAACAAGGAATTTTTTTTCTGGTTTTAAGTAATATTATAGCTCTGTTTATCTGCCTTAGCTTTCTAATACTAAGTTTTAAAGCTCTAATGGCGGCTCTTATTGCCTCCTTTATTCTTCTGCTTGCTATTGATTATCGTATTTTTCAGCTGCAGTTAATTACTGCTCATTACTTTCAAATAAGATGCTTAGTATCGGCCGCTGTAATTATTTCCCTTATTATCTCAGGAGTTGTATCATGACAAGAATTGCTGTTATTGGAGCTGGGATAGCAGGCCTTTCAATTGCTCATTTGTTAAAAGATCATGCTGACATTGAGCTCTTTGAAAAGGCACGTGGCGTAGGTGGACGCATGTCAACTAGGCGCGCAGAACCATACTTCTTTGATCATGGCGCACAATATTTCACAGCTAGAACAAAACCATTTCAAAACTTTATTCACCCTTTGATTACAGAAGGCGTAATAGCGAGATGGGATGCTAGATATGTGAAGTTTAAAAAAAATAAAATCATTGCAAGCAGCAATTGGATTGAAGAAGAGCCAAGATATACCGGTGTTCCAGGCATGAATCATGCCGCTAAATTTTTAGCACAGGGTCTTAATGTTCATATAAATACAAAAATCTCTTCATTAAAAAATGAAGGCACATGGAAATTGATAGATGACAAAAACCAGCAATATTCTGGATTTGATTGGGTTATATGCACAGCACCTGCGCCGCAATCATCTGCACTATTTCCTGAGTCATTCAAATATTATGCTGATATAAAATCAGTAGAAATGTTAGCATGCTTTTCATTGATGCTCGGATTTGAACATAGCTTCCCTATTGAATTTGACGCAGCCCATGTAACGGGATCAGACGTAAGCTGGATTGCAGTTAATAACAATAAACCAAAACATCCAGGCCCTTTAACCTTGGTGATTCATTCATCTAGCGAATATGCCCAAGAACATATCGATGATGACCGCGAACAAGTAATGCAGCATTTAATTAAAGAAACTAGCAGCATTCTCGGATATAATATAAGTGCGGCATGCTATAAAAATATTCATGGATGGAGATATGCAAATAACACAGATCAAAATCAAAAAAAATCTGTGTTTTTAGATCTAAAGAATAAGCTAGGAGCATGTGGAGATTGGTGCTGCGGTGGGCGCATTGAAGGCGCTTTCACCTCAGCTTATGAGTTAACACAAAAAATGAAAGAGAACAATTTATGAGCTTTAATCCACAAAACATCGCGGTTTTAGGAGCATCTGGTGCTATTGGTAGCGCATTTACAAAGCTATTATCTGAAAAATACCCAAACGCCAGTTTGTTTGCATTCTCTAGCAATGGCAAGCATAACATTGATTATAGCAGCGAGGGCTCTATTGCTCAAGCTGCTGAAATAGCGGCAAAAGAAAAGATGTTAGATTTAGTAATAGTTGCAACTGGCATGCTACATGACGATCAGTTAATGCCAGAAAAATCTTTGCGAGACTTATCCGCTGAAAAATTTCAACGCATTTTTGCAGTTAATGCGATTACACCCGCAATTATAGCTAAATATTTTTTACCTAAGCTTAATAACAGACAATCATCAATTTTCTCAGTTTTGTCTGCGCGTGTCGGCAGCATCTCAGATAATAAGCTTGGAGGTTGGTATTCATATCGAGCTTCAAAAGCCGCATTGAACATGATTATTAAAAATTCGGCCATTGAAGTTAACAGACAAAACAAACAAGCGATTGTAATTGGACTTCACCCTGGAACAGTAGACAGCAATCTATCAAAACCATTCCAAGCTCATATCCCTAATGGGAAGCTTTTCACACCCGAATACTCAGCTGGAAAATTACTACAAGTTTTAGAAAAACTTAACCCAGAACAAACAGGGAAATGTTTCGCCTGGGATGGCGAGGAAATATTGCCATGAGTAAAAGTGAAGCACAAATTAGTGAAATAATTCAAATGGCCTGGTGTGATAAAACATCATTTGATGATATTTATACAATTACAGGATTGTCTGAGGCAGAGGTTATTAAGATGATGAGAACTAATCTCAAACCATCTAGTTTTCGCCTATGGCGTAAGCGTGTTTCTGGAAGAAAATCTAAGCATAAGAAAATTGGAGAATCTGAGTGAATGTTGTCTGGTTCAAAAGAGATTTGCGCATAAAGGATCATGAAGCTTTAACACAGGCTGCAAAACATGGGCCTATCTTACCTCTTTATATTCTGGAGCCAGAACTATGGAACCAACCTGACATAAGCTATAGACACTATGTATTTTTACAAGATTGTCTATCTGATCTTAGCCAATCTTTAGAGAAACTTGGTCAAAAGTTAATAATAAAAGTAGGCGATGCCGTAGATATATTGGAGGAGCTGCACATAAGCCATGCTACTAAATCTTTATGGTCACATCAGGAAACATGGAATAGCTGGACTTATGAACGCGACAAGAAAGTAAAGCAGTGGTGTAAGTCAAGAAATATTGAATGGCATGAACCAGTACAAAATGGCGTAATACGCTGCTTGAATACGCGTGATGGATGGTCATCACGCTGGTATAACCAGATGAAAAAACCATTGATAGAAAATCCTTTAAAAATAGAAGTAGTAGCCGCTTCAAGTGATAACTTGCCAAGCTATAAAGAATTAGATCTTTATAAAAATGAATTTGATTATTTACAAAAAGGCGGGAGTATTGAAGCACTTAAATTATTGACTAGTTTTCTATATGAAAGAGGTGAAGCTTACACCAAAGAGATGTCTTCTCCTGTTACAGCATTTGAAAGCTGCTCCAGGCTCTCAGCTCAGCTGGCGTTTGGCACATTATCAATGCGAGAAGTATTTCAAGCATGCGAGAAGCGTAGCCAGGAAATAAAAAAAATGCCCAGAGGTGAAAAAGGAAAGTGGCCTAGCGCAATGCGATCATTCTCAGGTAGGCTACGCTGGCATTGTCACTTTATTCAAAAGCTTGAAGATGAACCAAGCATTGAATTTGAGAATATGCACTCGGCCTATAACTCATTAAGAGAGAATGATTTTAATAATGATTATTTTGAAGCCTGGAAGCTTGGTATGACAGGGTACCCGATGGTAGATGCCTGCATGAGGGCATTAACGGCAACAGGATGGTTGAATTTTCGTATGCGCGCCATGCTAATGAGTTTTGCAAGTTATCATCTTTGGCTGCACTGGCAAAAACCAGCACTACATTTAGCTAGTCTGTTTACCGACTATGAACCTGGAATTCATTATAGTCAGGTCCAAATGCAGTCAGGTACAACAGGGATAAATGCTATTCGCATATATAACCCAATCAAACAAGGAATAGATCATGATCCAGAAGGCATCTTTATTCGTCACTGGATTCCAGAACTAAGAGAAATAGCCCAGGAATTTATTCATATGCCATGGCAAGATGCCTCACAAATTAATGAATACCCTATGCCTATTGTTGATGAGAAAGTTGCACGAGAAGCTGCAGCCAAAAAGCTGTACGGGCTAAGAAGAAATAACACAAGCCATAAAGATACTGCTAAAAAAATTGTTAGCAAACATGGCAGCAGAAAACCTACGGCACCTAGAACAATGAGCAAGAAAAAAATCAAAAATGATAACCAAAGAGAGTTTTTAATATGAAAAAAAAGATCGCAATCCACTGGTTTAGGCAAGACTTAAGGCTATCTGATAATCCAGCACTCACAAAATCAGCCGAACATGAAGCTATTTTACCTATCTATATTTTAGATGATGACAATGCAGAAAATCATGCCATAGGAGGAGCAAGCCGCTGGTGGCTTCATCATTCATTACAAGCATTGAATGTATCTTTAGGTAACAAGCTATCTGTATATCATGGAGATCCACAAACTATTTTAGACGATATTCTCAAGCGTTTTGACGTTTCAGCAGTATATTGGAACCGATGTTATGAGCCATGGCGCATCCACCGAGACACATTAATTAAAGAAAATCTTAAAGCTAGAGGAATAGAAATTTATACTTTTAATGGATCATTATTGTGGGAACCTTGGAATATTAAAAAAGATGATGGCACCCCCTATAAAGTATTTACACCATTTTACCGTAGAGGATGCTTAAATTTTTCAGAGCCTCGCTATCCTTTACTCGCGCCAACAACTGCCAACTACACTTATGACCTATGCGAGATAGGGCTTGATAAGCTTGACCTGTTGCCAAAAATACCATGGGATAAACAATTTAATAATTTATGGGATATTGGCGAGAAAGGCGCCCTAAAGAGATTTGAAAATTTTGTTGAAGAAGGAATTTCTTTTTATAAAGAAGGTAGAAATATTCCTGCCAAGCCTTATGTGTCTAGATTATCACCCTATTTACATTATGGCGAAATATCACCTAATCAGCTATGGTATGGTGTGAGAAATATTGCTGATGATAAAAATACTGATCACTTTTGTAGCGAGCTCGGTTGGCGTGAATTTTCCTATAGCCAGCTTTATCATAACCCAGAATTACCCACAAAGAATCTACAATCTAAGTTTGATGATTTCCCATGGGTAGAAAATGCAAATAGCTTACATGCATGGCAAATTGGAAAGACTGGCATACCCATGGTAGATGCAGGCATGCGTGAATTATGGCAAACAGGTTATATGCATAATAGAGTTCGAATGATTGTTGGCTCATTCCTAGTTAAGAATCTTCGGCTCCACTGGCATCATGGAGAGCGTTGGTTCTGGGATACTTTAATTGATTCTGATATGGCTAACAATAGCGCAAGTTGGCAGTGGATTGCGGGATGTGGAGCTGATGCAGCACCTTACTTTCGTATTTTTAATCCAGTTACACAGGGCCAAAAATTTGATCCAGAAGGTAAATATGTTCGTCAATATATTCCTGAAATTGCTGCATTACCTAATAAATATATTTTCAGCCCATGGGAGGCACCTACAATTATTTTAAAAGAAGCTAATGTCGAGCTAGGGTCAACATACCCTAAACCTATTGTTGGCCTAAAACAGTCGCGTGAGTTAGCGCTTCAGGCCTTTAAATCTATAAAACAGGGTGAAGCATGAGTAGCTTGCGACTTATTTTAGGCGATCAACTCTCAGAATCTATCTCTAGTCTTAATGACTATAATGCAGATAAAGATGTAATTTTGCTATGCGAGATATGGAGTGAAGCTACTAATGTAAAACACCATAAAAAAAAGATTGCATTTATCTTTTCAGCTATGCGACATTTTGCCAAAATACTTCAGGACGAAGGGTTTAATGTTGAATATAGCAAATTAGATAGTCCAGAGAATACAGGTTCATTCAGTGGCGAAATAAAGCGCCTTTCTTCAAAGCACAGCTTTAATAATATAATTGTGACTCATCCAAGTGAATATCAGTTATTTAAAGATGTACTAACTCTAGAAGACACTTTAAATATACCTGTTGAGATCAGAGAAGATGATCGATTTTTATCTTCCCCTGATGATTTTTCTACTTGGGCTTCTGGCAGAAAACAGCTCCGTATGGAGTACTTCTATCGTGAAATTCGCAAAAAATATAATATTTTGATGAATGGCAAAGACCCAATTGGCGGGCAGTGGAATTATGACTCTGAAAACCGCAAGCCACCCAAAGAAGGCTTGAAAATACCACCACCTTATATAGGCAAAGTTGATAACATAACCAAAGAGGTTATATCTTTAGTATCCGAGCATTTTGAAAATCATTTTGGTGATATAGAGCCATTTTATTTTGCAGTTACACGTTCTGATGCATTACAGGTGTTAGATCACTTTATTGAACAAAGGCTGCCCTATTTTGGAGATTACCAAGATGCAATGATTCAAGGGGAGCCTTGGATGTATCATTCTCATATCAGTTTTTATTTGAATTGTGGCTTACTTCTGCCTTTAGAGTGTGTCGAAGCAGCAGAAATAGCTTATAATAAAAATAAAGCTCCTCTAAATGCAGTTGAAGGCTTTATTCGTCAAATTATTGGTTGGAGGGAATATATTCGCGGTATTTATTGGTTGAGAATGCCAGAATATGCAGACCAAAATTTCTTTGAAGCTAATAGCAAATTGCCTGATTTTTATTGGACAGCAAAGACCAAAATGAATTGCCTACGCCAGTGTGTAATTGAAACAAAACAAAATGCGTATGCTCACCATATTCAGCGCTTAATGGTACTTGGGAACTTCGCTTTGCTTGCTGGAATTGACCCAAAAGAGGTGAACGAATGGTTTTTAATTGTGTATGCTGATGCTTATGAGTGGGTAGAACTTCCAAATGTCTCAGGTATGGTTTTATTTGCTGATGGTGGGTTTCTAGCAAGCAAGCCATATGCGGCTGGCGGAAGTTATATCAATAAAATGTCTGATTACTGCAAAAGCTGTATTTATAAAGTTAGCCAGAAAAATGGCTTGGATGCCTGTCCATTTAATTACCTTTATTGGGACTTTTTGGATAGAAATCGTGAAAAGCTAGCTGGCAATCATCGTATTGGCATGATGTATAGAACATTAGATAAGATGAGCGAGGAAAAGAAAAATGCTATTCATGATGATAGCAAAAAATTCTTGAGTAATCTCGAATAAAACATGAATACAGTTTAACCATAAAAATAGGTCTTGGTTACGAGTAAAATTTTTTATAGTTCCTATTATGCATTATATAAGTTAATTAACCATGCTAGAAATATTTACAATATATTCGAATGCTGATATGGTTGAATATTAGAGAATTAACATAGATGCGTTAAAATAAAGCACCATCTATCCTGATGTAGAGCTTAGTTATATTAAGATATTCATATAACTAAAGATAAAATCAGCTTTAAACGCCGTAAATATAGGGAATTATATATGAAAAATTACGCTGCAGCTATATTCTTGTTTTTATTAACAGGGTGCTCATTAATTGGAAAAAGTAATACTCCAATGGCCCCATACAAAGCCTTATCACATGATAATGAAAACAATATTGAAGTAAGGCTTTATGAAAATATGATTCTAGTTTCAACCCCAATAGATACATCTGCAAAAGATGGACGTAACAAAGCATTCATGAGACTTTTCAACTATATTTCTGGTGCAAATATATCGAATGAAAAAATAGCAATGACCACCCCAGTTTTAATAAACACCGGAAAAGATAAAGGCACAAAAATATTAATGACAGCTCCTGTCTTTATGGATACCAAAAATGACCAAGAATCGTTAATGTCTTTTGTTTTACCACAAGATTTTAAATGGGACACCACACCAAAACCAAAAAACCCTCAGTTACAATTACATAGATTAAATAACTATACAGTTGCTGCTATAAAATTCTCAGGATTAATGACCGAAAATAATATAGTAAAATATAAAGAAATTTTGGACAAGTGGATTATCAGTAATGGTTATAATAAAATTGGGGGCTATAAAATAGCCAGCTACAACCCGCCGTTTACAATACCTTTCTTTAGAAGAAACGAAGTACTTATTCCAATTAAAATTAAATAACATGAGGTTTTTATGCATATTTTAATCACTGGTGGCACTGGCTTTGTAGGAAGCTCTCTCACAAATTTTCTCCTTAGAAAGGGGTATAGGATTACTATCCTTACCCATAAAAAAAATATAACTATAGGCGGCGTTAAAGCTATTTCAAATATTAATGAAATAAAATCAAATGAAAAAATTGATGGCATTATAAATCTTGCTGGGGCTGCAATTAGTAAGAATTGGTCTGATAACTATAAACAAGAATTAATAACTAGTAGAGTGAACACAACAAAAGAGGTTATATTGCTAATAAAGAGTTTAGAAAAAAAACCTGAGATTCTAATTAGCGCTTCAGCTATCGGATATTATGGCTCACAAGATGACAATATCATTGATGAAACATCTCAACCACATAATGAGTTCACTTCCCAGCTGTGTCACAAATGGGAGTCAGAGGCACTAAAAGCTGAAGAAATAGGAGTAAGGGTTTGTATAACAAGACTAGGGGTGGTGTTAGGACCAAATGGTGGCGCCTTAAAACAAATGTTACCTACATTTAAAATGGGAATCGGAGGGCAGATAGGTAGCGGCAAACAATATTTTTCATGGGTGCATATTGATGATGTTATTTTGGCATTTAGTTTCCTCATAGAGAATAAAAAACAAAGTGGCATATATAATTTAACAGCCCCAAACCCTATTACTAACGCACATTTCACCAAAGCTCTTGGCAAACAATTAAAAAGGCCAACTATTTTCTCAGTGCCATCATTTATTATAAAAACCCTATTTGGCGAGATGGGCGAAACATTATTATTAAAAGGGCAAAGGGTTTTGCCCAAACAATTACAACAAGCAGGATTTATATTCAAATACCCAAAAATAAATGAAGCATTAGAGAGTATTATAAACTAAAGAACTGAATATTTAATTCTTAGAAGAAAATTTTATAGAGCAAAAGCGCACCCATGTTATTAAATAATTTGTTTTGACTGTCGAGTAAAATCAGGAAAAAAACCTAACTTTAAAACCATAACAAATTATTTTTTCATGTTTGCAAAGAATTCAATATTAGTTTTGGTGTTTTTTAGCCTATCTATCAAAAACTCTACTGCAGCATGGTCTTCCATGGTTTGTAAATATTTTCTGAGCACCCACATATTCTTTAACTCATTTTCTTGTACAATACGATCCTCTCTTCTTGTGCCTGAGCTTGAAATGTCAACTGCAGGAAATATTCTTCTCTGTGCAATATTTCTTTTTAGATGAATCTCCATGTTACCAGTACCTTTAAACTCCTCATAAATGACATCATCCATTTTAGAGCCGGTCTCTATAAGAGCTGTAGCTAAAATAGTTAAGCTACCGCCTTTTTCTATATTACGTGCCGCCCCAAAAAACCTCTTAGGCTTTTGTAAAGCATTAGCTTCTACACCACCAGATAGTACCTTGCCTGATGTGGGCGCCACGGTGTTATATGCACGAGCAAGACGAGTAATAGAGTCTAACAGCACCACAACATCTTCACCATTTTCGGCCATTCTAACTGCCTTAGCCAAAACCATAGAGGCAACCTGAACATGTCTTACTGGAGGCTCATCAAAAGTACTTGCGACAACCTCACCTTTAACGCCACGACGCATCTCTGTAACTTCTTCTGGCCTTTCATCAATAAGAAGCACTATTAATTTGCATTCTGGATGATTAGAGGCAATAGAAGTTGCAATATTTTGCAACATCATAGTTTTACCTGCTTTAGGAGGAGAAACTATTAACCCCCTTTGACCTTTTCCAATAGGGGAAACTAAATCAATAATTCTGTTACTTATATCAGAGCTACTACCGTTTCCTGTTTCTAATTGTATTCTCTCATTAGGGAAAATAGGAGTAAGGCCTTCCATCTCTGTAACCTTAAAAGCCTCTGAAGGATGTTTAGAGTTAATAGACTCTACATGTGTTAGCGCTAAATATTTTTCGCCCTCTCTAGGAGCCCTAACCTTACCAGAAATTATATCACCAGTTTTCAATCTAAACTTTTTAATATAGCTAACAGAAACATATACATCATCTGGACCAGCTAAATATGATCTTTCAGCAAAACGCAAAAAACCATAGCTGTCTAAAATTTCTAGAACACCTTCTACTGCAATTATTTTACCTTGCTTGGCATTAGCTGACAAAATATCTACTACTAGCCTTGCAGCTTTGTTAGTTCGAGACATAGACTTAATTGCAAGCTTATCAGCAACCTCACTTAACTCAGCAACAGTCATTGCTTTTAAAGCATTAACATTAACTATCTCGGCAGGTTTACTTGGAGCCGGAGTTGCTGATTTATTCACATCCATTGCCTTCTTTGAATCTTCAAACTTTTTAGTATCAACTGGTTTTTTATTATCGTCTTTTATCGGAAGCTTACTCTTATCTGAGGCTTTGCTCTTATCCGAGGCTTTGCTCTTATCTTCTGAATGTTTTCCAGCAGATACAGTATCAGAAGTCGCCAACTCTGGATTGGTCTTTGCTTCATTTTTCTTAGAAATTCGTATAGTATTAGTCATGTAATAGTTCTCGTTGTTTTTGAAAAACATCTTTGGATTTGAAGTTAAGATAAAATTAGAAGAACTGCTCGCTTAAAAGAGCGAATCTAAATCTAATACATTATTCTGGCACATTGGAGCAAACAAAGCAAGCAACATTTAAGAATCTAATCGATGTGTTGGGATAAAAATTCTTCAACCTTTTCTTTAGTTGCAGCCCCAACCATAGAACCAACAACCTCGCCCTGCTTAAAAAGCAATAAAGTTGGAATACCTCTAACACCATATTCAGCAGCAATACTGCTATCTTCATCTATATTAATTTTTGCAACACTTATTTTATCTGCATACACGTCAGCTATCTCAGCTACAATTGGAGCAATAGCTTTGCAAGGACCACACCAGCTAGCCCAAAAATCTAATAATACTGGCTTATCAGAATTTAAAACGCTTTCTTTAAAGCTATCTACTGTAATATCTACAACTAAACTCATAAAAACACCTCTTACATGAAAAATAAAATAATACTAACAAAAACAACATAAAGCAATACTAGCTACAATGACTATGCTAAGGTAATTATATAGTTGGGCCATATTTACTTAAATGCTCAGACACCTCTAAAGCGGCAAAATTATCTATGAATTTTTTAGCAAGCTCTAGAGAATTTTCTTTAAATTCGTCCTCATCGGTACGCAAGACTGGATCAAGAACGCTATTTTCTATGCCCTCTATAGCAGCTGGCACCTCAAAATTAAAATAAGGCGCCTTAGATGGGACAAAAGATTCAATCTTATCATGAAGAGCCGCTTGCAAGATGGCTCTAGTTGTTTTTATAGCAAACCTACTACCACCACCATGATATGAACCGTTGGTCCAGCCAGTGTTAATCAAAAACACCTTGGCGGAAGTTTCTTGCATCCTTTTAATTAATAAGTCGGCATAAACTTTTGGGTTACTAGGAAAGAAAGGAGCCCCAAAACACACACTAAATGTTGGAGCTATGGCACTGTCAGACCCAACCTCAGTACTACCAACTTTTGCAGTATATCCACTTAAAAAGTAATACGCTGCTTGTTCATGGCTAAGCTTTGCAAGTGGAGGCAAAACCCCATATAAATCACAACTCAACAGAAAAATACAACTTGGATGCCCGCCACTATTTGCGGTAACAATATTACTAATATGTGACCTGGGATAAGATACACGAATATTTTCAGCAATACTAGCATCACTATAATCTGGAGTTAAATCATTATCTAATACCACATTTTCCAAAATAGCATTTTTTTTAATAGCGTCCCAAATAACTTTTTCATTTTCTTCTTTTAAATTAATACATTTCGCGTAACACCCGCCTTCAAAGTTAAAAACCCCTTCTGGGCCCCAACCATGCTCATCATCACCAATAAGCGATCTTGAGATATCAGCAGACAGCGTGGTTTTTCCAGTGCCAGAAAGACCAAAAAATAGCGCCACATCTCCATCCACGCCCATATTCGCTGCGCAATGCATTGGTAAAACGTCAACTTTGGGCATTACAAAATTTAAGCAAGAAAAAGCTGCTTTTTTCATCTCTCCAGCATATTGCATGCCAGCTATAAAAATCTTTTTTTGAGACAAGTTCAAAATAACTGCAGCTTCACTATTAACGCCATCTTGCTCTGGATCCAGCTTAAAACCAGGCGCACTTATTAGCTCCCATGACTCATTGCTTTTTACCTTAAAAAGCTCGTCATTTATAAACATATGCTTTAAAAATAAGTGCTGCCAGGCCTTTTCGGTCTTAACTTTAATCTTGTAACCATGCTCGGCTGATGCGCCTATATGCATATCGGATTTATAGCAGCTGGAGTCAGCTAAGTATTCATTAATGCGCTGCCACAAATCAGCAAACTTGTCAGCTGAAAATGGCTTGTTAACTTTGCCCCAAGCAACAGAGCCAGAGGTCGTATCATCTTTAACTATAAAGCGGTCATTCGGCGACCTGCCGGTTCTCAAACTACCAGAATTGATCACAAGAGCCCCATTACTGCACCTTACCGCGCCTTCTTGCAATACCGCAATTTCTTCTAACTCAGCAACGCTAGGGTTTACCAACATAGAACGCTCCTTTAACATAGCATTTCATCACAAAATATAAGCAGCTTGAAACCAGATCAGCTCAAATTCAACTAAAGCCACATTAAAAACAAATTTCAAACATTATATATATTACTACTTTATACCCAGCGCGCAAAGCTGTTTTTTTTATTTGCTCAAAAACAACCTGCCAAGCAAGAGTCAGAATTACAATTAATATCAAAATTCAAGCATATAGCTAGGACTATACCACTATTTAGCCCCAGATGGTCCTTTAGGCAAAGAAGCCTGATAAAGAGGATCTGTTGCTGATACTGATGTTTGTGTTGGTGGCTCTGGACCTGGATCTGGCGCTACGAAGCCACAACCAGACCCTGCTTTTTTACCAAACCCCAAGAAGGCAAGAAATTTATTCATGAAAAATTTAGCTTTGTTCCATAAAAACTCTAGTGGCACCCCAATAGCACACCATACAGGGCTTATGAAACTTCTGCAACGCTCTTCAAAATTATCTTCTAGTGGTTTGGCATAGATAGCTCTATTCATATTGCTTGCTTCGCTAAACCTTTGTTGCAAAATAGCTTGTAATCCATAAGTATAATAAAAACCAGAATATATACCTTCTGCTTGTTTTATATGCTGCAAATCTTCTTTAGCTTTTTCAAGCTTATCCGTATTCTGTGCTAATGCTTGTGTTTGACCATCATCACCTGCAAGAAAACTAACCCAAGCTTTACACCAAGAAACAGCATATTCATAGCGACTCTTGCTGCATGCAATAAAACCTTTGCTCATCGGGCTCAGTGATTGCCACTTGCTTAAGAGTACTGCTTTATTATGACCTACTTTAATATTCTTTTTTAACTGCTTAACTTCACTTTTCAGCTCTCTTTTGCTACGATTAAAAGCATCAGATACAAAAGCGTTGATTTTTTTCTTCTCGCCATCCTCTCTATAGCTCCAATCCAAGCTTTGATTCATTTCAGATAAATCATTTGCTTTTATCAAATAATCATCAACAACTGTAACCGAAGCCTCCACATAATTTTGCAACAAAGATGATACACATTTCAAAGGATCATGTTCATCTGTTAACTGCAGTTTCCTATCTAGACACTCATGCAATAAAACAGACAATTCATCTATATTGGCAAGACCGAATGAATATTGAGTAGATAAGCACTCATTACTATCATTGAAATCAGAAATAGTAAAAAACTCAAGATTATTAAAAGCGTCTTTAAATGCCGCACGGTCATCTTTTAAAAATGCTACCAGCATATCTTGAACGCAATCTTCTTTGTCTTGCAAAACTTTATGAATAACCCTTAGTCTTACATGCTCTCTATACCGATACTCTTCTGATCTCTTTGCTTGCGCTTTATTTCTTTCTTCAGCTTTTTTTGCTGCTGTTGTTGTTGGCAACAAAGGTTGTGAACCATTGCATGCAAAAAATTCCTTCAACAAAAATTTGTTTACTGATTTTGATATTTTTTGCGCTGCCGCTAATTCTTTTTCTTTTTTTTCTAAGTCTATTTTTGCTTTTTTTACTTTGCTAAAAGACATAGCATCTTCAAATAGAGCATACATATTGCATTGTCTTCTTGCTTCTGCTACTTCTGATTCTTTTTCTGCTGCTGCTTCTGCTTTTTCTGCTGCTGCAATAAAAGCATAAACAACTGACCTTAATTTTGTTGGAGCTACTTCATAGCCCCAGTAATTTTTGTAGAGTACATCTGCACTTGTAAGATGATTGTTTTCATCTACTAATCTTTTAAAGGCTGGATGATTTTCAACAAAATCTTTAATCGGTGTTTCACCCGATTGAGCCCAATAACCAACACCTTGTGATTTTTTAGCCGCATGCATTGATTTTTTAAGTTTTTCCACTATAATTCCATAATTTTTAATTTATTAAACTTAACCTATACTAAAAATAATACTATCCTCAAAATATAATAGCAATTTAACCTTAAAGTTTTATTAAGCAATTATTTTTATAGACTTTGGAAAGATATCACAAAGCTTTCAATAAGAACGGTTTTGTTAGAAGGATCAGCTTCCCATAGACCTAGCACCGCACCACCGCCCCCAGACCCAGTGCATTTAGTAGCAACGGCGCCATTTTCTTGCATGCTGGCAGCTGTTACTATTAAGCTCTCAGGCATAAGTCCCCATTTTTCAAAACAACCAGAGGCCATATTTATAGCTTCTTTAAGAAGCCCAAAGCCCTGTGCGGAATCTAACAAGGCTCGCCTTGCGAGCATAACGCTCTCGCTCATATCACGGTCAATTTTTAACGCTAGATTGGGGTTTTCTTGATGCATTTTTTGCACCAAGCTTACCCCGTCAGCAGTTAGACCTATTCTACCCGAAAGCTGTAAGAATAATTTAGGCTCCCAAGCCAAACAAAGCTCTTCACACCGGCCATTTGGCGAAAAGTAAACCCCAACACTTGAATTTGATCCGGCAATATCAATGCCGCTACTAACCCCATGAAAATAACCCTCTATATACTTGGTACAAGCAAAAAAATCTCTTGTGTCCAGCACATCTAACCCAACTAATAATTTTGCAATAACAGAACTTAAAGCAGCTGAAAACCCTAACCCAACACCCATAGGAATGTTGTTTTCAAGCTCAATAGACCCAGACAAAAAATCTTGCGATTTGCCCACAAAGTTAAGCGCTTTTGCAAGAGCGCCATGAAAAATAACCGGCAGTGATTTATCTTGGCATATTGCAGAGACAAACTTAAACCCAGTTTCTTTATAATAAAGTTTAACCTGATAATGTGGCAACGGAAAAACCAGCGCACCACTACCGCGCAATACCGCATGTTCGCCAGCTAAGATGTATTTAGCAGAAGCAACAAACTTCATTTGAGGCACCCTCCTGAAATATAGTAAAAATTATACCTGCGAACCTAAAACCAAATAATCACACTTAAGCTTTGAAAGTATGATTTTTCTCATAGGCCCTTGGTCATCACGAAATAGTAAATGTATATTTGGCCCAGCATCTACTGTGACTAAAGGCCCATCACCGTGCTCATGCCAAAAGTCACGCACAAAATTAAGCACAGAAATTGAAGATGGCAACAAATACCCAAAACCCGGCATAGAGGTTTCAAACAAAGCGTGCATATCCCAAAACTCAGCCCAAACCAGATCAAAAGCCGCCGCCCAACTAACCCTAGATAAAGCTGGAATTAACTCGGTTATTCTTTGCTCTGCACGCTCACGTCGCCCTTCAAACAAAGAGCTACTAATAACCCGGACATGCGCTGCGGAAGAAGAAACTGGCTTTTTTTTATCACTCACCACGACCACAAAATGTTCTAACGATAACCCAGAAAACTCTATGGCACTAACCTTATCACCTCTCCATAGCGCCCACGGACCATGAAAAGAGCGGCAAGAAGAACCAGAACCCACGCGGCTTAAGCTAGCCAGCACATCTGGCGCAGGGGGTTTTTGGCCACTAATTATAGCTATTGCACTGGCCGCGCACAAAGTAAGAGCCGCAAAACTAGAAGCTGAGCTCGCAATACCACAACTTGCAGGAAAACTATTTTTTGACCCAACCGCAAAACAACCATCAAACCCATAATAACTTTTTATATACTGCAAATGCCTTAAAAACCGCTCAACCTCACTCGCGCCAAGCTTGTTGTCATCATTAACGTAAGAGTCGTGCTCGCTCACAGTAAGCTTAACCTCAGAGAAAAAAGCAGGAGAGGCATATGAAAGAGAAGAATTAGCAGCAGCATTACCTTGTGATATTTTGCCCATATACTTAATCAAAGCAATGTTTGCAAATGCCTTGGCCTCCCAAGATTCAGCTGAAATTTGGTTAAATATCATGTTTTCTTCATCCTAAAAAATAATATATTAAATCTAAACCTTCAGCATTAATAAAGCTTTTTGCTTGCTCCAACATTGCCGGCCGAAACACAAACAATATAACATCCGAGCCCATAGCGCCACAACCCTTAGCTGCCAAACAAAAATCATGCTTTAAAGCAGAATTAATTACTGCCCCAGACCTTGGGTGCAAAAAACCTAAGCGATCAAGCTCAGCACAAGAGCTATTTATACTCTGAATAACCCCATCTTCGCTGTTTGAATCCACAGCGTTATTAAACTTGGCGACATTTTCACTAAGGAGAGTAAACTCAAAACCTGGCTTAAGCCTTGCTAAGTGCAAATAGGTTGCCACTTTGTTTTTGGTATGTGCCAGGCACAAAACAAGATCAGCAAATGGCCATGCTATTGTTTTAAGACCCTTCTCAGGCAAATTAACAAAAGCAAGCCTATTGCTATTTTGCGCAATCATGTCTGCGCCACTAGGCGCAGTCCCAGACCCGCCCGAACTACAAGCAACAAAATATTCTAACGCCTGCTGATAATGCTGAGGGTTAGCAAGATCAAATTCTATGCCGCACAAAAAATAATAATATTTAATCCAAGCCAAAAACTCAGCACTAGAAGCGCCAAAACCCCCAATGCCTTTATAAGGGTCAATAAAATCACAGCGCTTATTTGCTAGCTCTTTAGGGTGTAAGTTAATGAATTTTGCGATAGGTGGAGACACACCGCGCAGAGATAAGCTTCGCGGCGACAAAGATCTTGGCCCGCCATCATCATCGGCATAAAAATTAGCCTCAAAGCATGGCTCAGAGAGAAGAATTATTGCACGCCCATCTTGAGTAACGCTATATTCTCCTAGCACAAAGGTTTTAGCAGGCATAGCGCAATTAAAATCAATAACCATGACCCTATCTATCCTCATAGTTTTGACGAATAACACGCAACAAAGACATAGCATCACTAAAAGTCACACGACCAGTTAAACAGAGGTGTTCGTTTAACTTCTGGCTCAATATCGGCTCTTCGGCAGCACTAGCTCCGCAATCCAATATAATATTGGCTATATGTAACCTCATGTGGCCCGCAACTATGCCGCCCGACACCAAGGCTTTCAGCGCAGCTAAGTTTTGTATTAAACCAACAGCCATAAAAATCCCAGCCAAATCTTGTGCGCTGCTCGCTTGCAATATTTTTTTGCATACTTTGGCTACAGGCTGAGAAGTAGCTCCGCCGATAAAAGCCACAGGCAAAGCACCAGCAAGTCTGCCAACAAGAGCATCACCCTGCCGGGACCAAGAGGCAAGCGGACTGTATTGACCATTAACTCCCGCAGCCGCAAAGCTATGCAAACTTGCCTCTATAGCACGCCAATCATTACCCGTTGCAATAGCAACTGCATCAATGCCATTTAAAATGCCTTTATTATGGGTTGAGGCGCGCCAAGGGTCTGCGATAGCAACATCAGATGCAGAAACTATTTTATCTATAAGCGAACTGGATGCACCATCAACCCGAACCTCAGCAATGGTTTGCTTAATATCGCAAGAGTTAGAAACTATAGCCATTAGGCCCTGCACACCTATTTCAGCATAAATTAATTTCTTTAAAGCCTCACAACCCTGTGTAACGAGGTTTGCCCCCATAGATTCAGCCGGGTTAAAATAAACATTTGCCGCAAGAATATTATTCTCAGCGGCAAGATACTTTAATCTTATGTCAAAAAAACCACCGCCACGCTTGTGCATTGCTGGAGCAACTTCTGAATTTAAAAAATCTAACAGCCGACTCTTATGCTGCAATATGTGAGTAGAAACCTGTTCTAGGCTTGGCTTTTCAATAAAATGCACCTGCCCAACAACACCCCACCCTTGTTGCGAAGTAATAACGCATGCTTGATGCTGACGCAACCAGCGTGCAGCAGAACTTACTGCAGCAATAACAGAAGTTTCTTCAGTTGCCATAGGAACAAGACGCAATTTGCCATTAATAATGCAGTTAGTTGCAAGCCCTAATGGTAAAGGAAAGCAACCTAGGGAGTTTTCTATCATTTTATCAGCAGTATCCTGCAACTCTTGGCTGGCAGACCCTTGCAAAACCGCCAAATCATCAGCAGATATCACCCCATTTTTATGAAGTAATTGTAAACGCTTTATACGCCCCAACTTATGAAAGCCAGAATAAGATGTAGTACCTAACAAACTTAACCCCTAATATTATTAACAAAAATAAGTGTAGCATTAAAACTTAAAATATTATATTTTGTTATTTTATCAAAGGCTAAATATACCAAATGACCACAAACAATTGCAACAAAGAAAAAGACACTTTACCACAGGTAATACTTGTAAATGAACTAGATGAAGCAATAGGTAGCGCTGAAAAATTAGCAGCGCACGAACAAGGCCTTCTGCATAGGGCATTTTCTGTATTTGTTTTCAACCACAGGAAAGAACTATTATTACAACAGCGCAGCATAACTAAATATCACTGTGGCGGACTATGGACAAATAGTTGCTGCAGCCACCCAAGCCCTCAAGAAACCACAATTATTGCCGCAAAAAAACGCCTAAAGTATGAAATAGGAGTAATATCAGACATAAGCTATGCTGGGGTTTTTACTTATAAAGCAGAATTTTCAAACGGCCTAACAGAGAATGAGATCGATCACGTATATATAGCAACTGAATTCAACAAAGATCCTAAACTTAACTCAGAGGAAGCTCAAAGCTACAAGTGGGTAAGCATCCCAGAGCTGCAAGAGCAAATAACAAGGAAGCCAGAGCTATTTACACCATGGCTACAACAGTCTTTGGCAATAGCAACAACTAAGCTGCTATCATAGAACAGCTATTAAAAGTCAATATTTTCAGCTAAAATTGCATGATCTTCTATAAACTGCTTCCTAGGCTCTACATGATTACCCATAAGAGTTGTAAACATTTGATCTGCATTCATAGCATCTTCAACCGTAACCTGTAGCATACTACGGTTATCAGCATCCATTGTGGTGTCCCATAACTGATCCGGGTTCATCTCGCCAAGGCCTTTATAGCGCTGTACCACAAGATTTTTTGCCGCCTGCTTCTCAAGATAAGACAGCAACTCAAATAATGAAGAGAAACACTCTTGCGAGTCTTTAGCATGCAAAAATAAATCTTTCCCATCAATATCAGCAAGGGTTGTGCTCAAAGACATAAGGCGCATATAGTTTTTTGCTGAAATAAATGCAGCATTTAAAACCAATTTATGCTGAGAGCCATTCTCAACAAAGCTTATACTTGGAATATAAGACCCTTTTTCTTTATCGTACTCAACTATAATATCAATTCTATATTTATCATAATCATTAGCTTTTTTAGCTAACAGGTGCTGCACTTTCTCAACCCAAGAGTTTATATCACCCTCGGATTTCAAACTTTCTACCCCAAGCAAGCCCATCTCTGCTAGAGCCCACATTAAATCCTCGTTGTGCTCACGCCCAAGCCTAGCGACAGCCCTTTTAACTAACTGGTAATTTGTGATTATATTTTCAAATGCTTCGCCAGAAATTGAAGGAGCGCCCTCTCCAAAGCACAGCTGGCCACACGCAAGCATTTGCTGGGTTAGGTATCCAGCATACTCCTTATCATCTTTAATATACTGCTCTTGTTTTCCCTTAGTTAATTTGTATAGCGGTGGCTGAGCAATATATATATTGCCACGCAAAAACAACTCATGCATATGGCGATAAAAGAAGGTTAACAATAACGTTCTAATATGAGCGCCATCAACATCAGCATCAGTCATAATAATAACTTTATGGTAACGCAGCTTATCAGCGTCAAAATCATCTCTGCCAATACCACAGCCTAACGCCGTGATTAGTATAGCTATTTCATTAAATGCCAGCATTTTATCAAAACGTGCTTTTTCAACATTAAGAATTTTACCTTTTAATGGCAAAATAGCTTGAGTTTTACGATCCCTAGCCTGCTTTGCAGAACCGCCAGCAGAATCACCCTCAACTAAATATATTTCCGAGTTTGCTGGGTCTTTGTCAGAACAATCCGCCAGCTTGCCTGGCATTCCAGCTATTTCTAGAGTGTTTTTTCTTCTTGTCATCTCTCTGGCTTTACGCGCTGCATTTCGGGCTCTAGACGCATCGATTATCTTCATGATAATTAATTTAGCTTCTTTAGGATTTTCCATTAAGAAGTCCATCAATTCATTGGCTAAAGAAGAGTCAACCAAGGCTTTAACCTCTGAAGACACCAATTTTTCTTTTGTTTGCGATGAAAACTTAGGGTCTGGAACTTTAACAGAAATAATTGCTGTTAAGCCTTCTCTAGCGTCATCTCCGGTCAAAGACACCTTCTCTTTTTTATCTATCTTTTCTAGCTCTATGTATTTGTTAATAGTCCTTGTTAGAGCAGTTTTAAACCCAGCAAGGTGGGTACCACCATCTTTTTGCGGAATATTATTGGTGAAACAATAAATATTCTCTTGATAGGACTCATTCCACTGCAGCACCAACTCTACTGACATGCCAGAATCATCGCTACTTGAAAAATATAGCGCCTTGTCATGAATAGGGTCTTTGTTAGTATTTAAATAATCAATAAAAGCGCTCAGGCCGCCTTCATAAAAAAAAGTGTCTTCTTTATCTGAATGCTGGTCGGTTATTTTAATTGTTATGCCAGAGTTTAAAAACGCAAGCTCTCTAAATCTCTTGGCTAAAGTTTCATATTGAAAACAAATATCAGTAAATGTCTCTACGCTTGGCTTAAACCTGATTTCTGTACCAGTATCATCACAGTCACCAACAACTTTTATGTCTTCAACCGGAACCCCGTGCTTGTAAAGCTGTTCATGGATCTTACCATTAGTGCGAACGGTAAGATAAAGCTCATCAGAAAGGGCATTAACAACAGAAATACCAACGCCGTGTAATCCGCCTGATATTTTATAAGAGTTTTCATCAAATTTGCCACCAGCATGAAGAACAGTCAGAATAACCTCGGCCGCCGATCTTTTCTCTTCAGCATGATAATCAACCGGTATGCCGCGCCCATTATCTTTAACCCCAACAAAGCCATTTTCATAGATCACTATTTCTACGTGATCGCAAAAACCTTCTAGCGCTTCATCAATGGAATTATCTATGACCTCAAAAACCATGTGATGTAAACCAGTACCGTCATGCACATCACCAATGTACATTCCAGGCCTTTTTCTAACTGGGTCCAGCCCCTTTAAAACCTTGATTTTAGAAGAATCATAAGCTCCTGAGCCTTCAGCGTTTGTTGTCATATTTTCACCAAGCAAATTAATTAATCAAATAATAAAGATAACCATAATAGCAGCTTTTCACAGCATTTCCCATAAAAAACAAATAAAGTTAACTGCGAGCTGTGGATAACTCTGGGCATTAATGATGAATAAGTTGTGGAAAAGCCCATAAAAAACTCTTAATGCGCCAAATATAAAAACCAATCCCCAAACAATACCTAATTCACCCACAGCTTACTAACAGGGAAGGCTCGCCTTAAGCCATTAAATAATAATAATTTATAAAAACTTATCAACAAAAAACACGTCTTTATAATAATAATAAATAAAACTTACTATATATATATTAATAACTATAGCAAAAATGTTTTATTAGCCGTTTGACAAAGTTGTTTTTTTCATTTAGCATTTTATGTTCGAATTTAATATAGTTTTTAGCGAGTATAGAATGAAAAGAACATTTCAGCCAAGTAATTTAAAAAGAAAGCGTAAGCATGGCTTTAGGTCAAGAATGGCAACAAAAGCCGGCAGAAACGTAATAAAGAGAAGAAGAGCCAAAGGTAGAGCAAAGCTTAGTGCTTAAAAATAATTGCTCTTACCCTAAATCTTGTAGGGTAAGAGCAGCCAAAGAGTTTAAATTTATTTTGCGGAATGGCAAAAAAAATGTACAAAAAAACCTATTGTTCTTCGTAACTAAAGCCCAAGATGCTGAGCCTAAATTTGGAGTGATTGTTTCAAAGAAATGTCACAAAAGCGCAGTAAAAAGAAATAAGTTACAAAGAATAAATAAAGAGCATTTTAGACATTTGCAGCAAAAAATGTTAGGGTTCAATATAGTTGTGGTTGCAAGACCAAATGTTTATAAGTTAAGCGAAAAAGAGATTTTTGCTGAAACTAAAATGCAGTGGGAAATTTTTTTACAATGTTTGTTAAAATAATAAAGTTGCTCATAAAAACATATCAATACTTAGTAAGCACTTATGCTAAGCCTAGGTGTAGGTACTACCCTTCTTGTTCTAATTATGCTTTACAGGCTTTGTCTGAACATGGGGCTAGAGCAGGCGGCTGGCTAGCAATTAAGAGATTATGCAGATGCAACCCTCTAGTTTCAGGAGGGGTAGACTTAGTGCCACAAAAACTTTCAACAGGTGAGAATAAATCATGAATCAAAAACGACAATTTTTTGGATACTTAATAATATTTTTAGTTTCATCGCTGCTGTGGCAAGGGTGGGAGCAAATAAACGGCAAGGATGGCAAGGATAGTGTGGATTCGGCTAAAGACGCCGTAGCTAACAATCATATTGGCTCTGTTTCTAAAATTTCCACAATTGAGTCTGCGCCTAAAGGCCGAACTATTGAGGTTACAACCGACTTGATACGAGTGGTTATTGACCGCCTTGGTGGTAGAATTTTAGAAGTTAACTTGTTAGATTATAAGCAAGAGAAGGGCAAAGATAAGCCGGTAGCCTTGCTCGGTCAAGAGTTACAAAGCTTTTTAACATCACAAACAGGTTTAACTGGTGACTCTGCAGTTGAGTTTACATCCACTGCTAGCAATTATGCTCTTAGCTCTAACGCTAAAGAGCTTCAGGTGTCACTGCGAGGCACTAACAAGAGTGGCATAAGCTTTACTAAAAGCTTTAATTTTCAGCGCGGAAGATATCATTTTGTAGTTGATTCAATAGTTAGCAACAACTCTGATCGTGATTATTCTGGGCACTATTATGGTCAATTCAGGCAGTTTGTAGCTTCAAACCTAGGCGCGAACAAGGGAATGATTGAACGTTTCTTTAGTGCAACTAGAATCAATACTTTTACTGGCGTGTCATATTATTCTAACCAAGATAGTTATACCAAGATGACTTATAGCAATATAGATGAAAAAATGCTTGATAAGAATATTGTTGGTGGCTGGATGGCTGTGCAAAAGCCTTATTTCCTAGGAGCATGGGTGCCACAAAATAACCAAGTTAATCACCTTTATTCTGATCAAAAATCATCATACGACGGCAAGCTTTATACTGTTGGCATGCTTGGGCGTAAAGTTATAGTTCATCCTGGTGAAGACTATAAAAATAGCATGCTCTTTTATGGTGGTCCAGAAATAGCTGCAAACTTAAAGCCTATAGCAAAAGGTCTTGATCTAACTGTTGATTATGGGTGGTTGTGGATGCTTGCAAACGGTTTGTTTTGGCTGCTGTCTAAAATAAACTTAATTGTTAACAACTGGGGTTTGGCAATAATTCTTGTTACCTGTTTTGTAAAAGCGGTATTTTATAAAATGTCCGAGGCCAGTTATAAATCAATTGCAAAAATGAAAAGCGTTCAGCCAAGGCTTGAGGCTTTGAAAAAGCTACATGCTGATGATAGAGAAAAGCTTGGAGTTGCAACCAGAGACTTATTCAAAAAAGAAAAAGTTAATCCGTTAGGAGGGTGCTTACCAATACTAGTTCAGATTCCTTTCTTTATAGCGCTTTATTATGTTCTGATAGAGAGTGTTCAGCTAAGACATGCTCCCTTTATGCTGTGGATACAAGATTTGTCTGCTCCTGACCCACTTTTCGTACTACCAATATTAATGGGCATTAGTATGTTCTTGCAGCAGAAATTAAATCCAAAGCCAGAAGACCCTATGCAAGAAAAAATGATGTATTTCTTCCCGGTGTTTTTGACTGTTTTGTTTTTATCTTTTCCATCTGGCCTTGTGTTATATTGGGTTACAAACAATGTGCTATCTATTTTACAGCAATGGAGTGTTGCCAAGTCAATGAAGTAGCAGATGATTGAAGATTCTATCACAACTATAGCAGCTCCAGCCACGGCCTCTGGCCGTGCTGGGATTGCAGTGGTTAGGCTTTCTGGCCCCAATTCTTATGCCCTTGCGGCAAAAATAACAAATGCTGATTTTCCTCCTAGATCATTAGAGCGAGTATGTTTTTACGATAATGATGGCGAGGTAATTGATAGTGGGCTTGCGGTGTTCTTTAAGGGGCCCAAATCTTATACTGGCGAAGATGTTGTCGAAATGCATTGCCATGGCAATCCTATAATTGTAGATCAAATAATAAAGGTTATTTTAATGTATGGTGGGGTTTTAGCTGAGCCCGGAGAATTTACTAAAAGAGCTTTTTTGAATGGTAAGATCAATCTTTTTCAAGCCGAAGCTGTCGCAGATATTATAGATGCCGCTACAGTTAAAGCTTCGCGGTCGGCTCATAGGTCGCTTAATGGTCATTTTTCTGATGAAATAAATACAGTTATAAGCAACCTAACCCGGCTAAGAGTTTTAGTGGAAAGTGGCTTAGACTTTGCTGAAGAAGATGTAGATTTAATTTCAAATTCTGAAATTATAGCTGAAATAGCTAGCATTTCCGGCGTTCTGGCCGACCTTAAAGCAAAGGCAAAAGTTGGCAAAATCATGCAAGATGGGCTTAAAATTGTAATATTTGGCCCGCCAAATGCTGGAAAATCATCTTTGTTTAATTATTTGGCCTTAGCTGATGAGGCTATTGTAACAGATATACCTGGCACGACTAGAGATGTGTTAAAGCAGAAAATTAAATTAGATGACTCTGGGTTTGTCGCAACCATTTCTGATACTGCAGGAATACGATCATGTGATGATGTTATCGAAAATATCGGCATAGAGCGGGCAAAAGCAGAGCTTGAAGGCAGTGACTGCATCATTGTTTTGCTTGATGCTGCTTGCTATCGAGGGGATGGTTTTAGTGATTTTGTAGCAAAAAACTTGGCCTCTCATCAACAAAAAGCTATTTATGTGTTAAATAAAATAGATTTGGTTAGTGATGTTGATGAAATTTTGCAAGAGCAGGGAAGGCCGGTCACCCCGATTTCTATTAAGCATCAGCTTGGGCGAGATCGTCTTGTTTTAGCTATAAAATCCATGTGCAAAATTGATGAGGAAGAGTCGGTTTTTACCGCAAGGCAGCGACATGTTACTGCAATAGAGCAGGGCGAACTTCGCCTGGGTGAGGCGAAAGAACAGTGCCTGGCCGAGAGTGGCCATGAGATAGTAGCAGAGCACTTGCGCTTTGCGCTCAACAGTCTTGGCTTTATAACCGGGGCTGCTGTTGCTAGCGATGACATTTTAGGCGAAATCTTTAGTTCTTTTTGTATAGGAAAGTAATGAATTATCAAAGTAAATTTGAAGTTATTGTTGTTGGTGGTGGGCATAGTGGTGCAGAGGCTGCTTATGCTAGCGCAGCTATGGGGGCTTCGACGCTATTATTAACCCAGCAAATAGATACTATTGGCCAGATGTCTTGTAACCCTGCCATTGGCGGTCTTGGCAAGAGCCAGCTTGTTTGTGAAATAGATGCTTTAGGCGGCATTATGGGGATTGCTGCTGATGCTGCAGGCATACAGTTTAGGGTTCTCAATGCCTCTAAAGGTCCTGCGGTTAGGGCTACTAGAGCTCAAGCCGATCGCGCTGAGTATAGAAAAGTTATACAAGAAATCTTAGGTAAAAAAGAAGGCTTGGCTATTTTTCAGCAAGAAGCCGCAGATGTAATTATAGAAAATGGCACAGCTATTGGCGTTGTAACTAAAAGTGGCATGAGCTTCTATGCCAAAAGCATTATTTTTACTGTGGGCACATTTTTGGGCGGTATGATTCATATTGGTGACAAGCGTTTTGCAGCCGGCAGGGCCGGTGATGCCGCCTCTGAGATATTGGCGAATAAGTTTCGAGATCTTGAGTTTCCGGTTGGCAGGTTGAAAACTGGTACGCCACCACGTATAGACAGCAAAAGCATTGATTATTCTAGCTTAGAAGAGCAGCATGGCGACATGCCTTTGCCGCACTTTTCAGTCTGGGGTGAGAGCTCAAGCAGGCTTAAACAAGTACCTTGTCATATAACTCATACCAACGAAAAAACCATAGCTATTATCGAAAAAAACATGCACTACTCAGCAGTATATTCAGGTGCTATCTCTGGCTCTGGGCCTAGATATTGCCCGTCGATAGAAGATAAAGTTAGGCGTTTTTCACACCGGAATAACCACCAGGTTTTTATTGAGCCAGAAGGCTTAAATACCTGTGAGGTTTACCCTAATGGCATTTCAACTTCGTTGCCTTTTGAGGTGCAGTGTGAGTTTGTGCGTACGATTGTGGGCTTTGAAAATGCTCATATAACGCGCCCTGGGTATGCAATAGAATATGATTTCTTTGACCCTAGGGGCTTGCGCCCATGGTTAGAAACAAAGAAAGTAAAATCTTTATTTTTTGCAGGTCAAATTAATGGCACTACCGGTTATGAAGAGGCTGCGGCCCAAGGCATTGTTGCTGGCATTAATGCAGTTTTAAGTGCAAGAGGTCAGGAGCATTGGTATCCACGCCGAGACCAGGCTTATATTGGTGTTATGCTAGACGATTTAGTAACGCGTGGAACGCTTGAGCCTTATCGCATGTTTACAAGCAGGTCTGAATACCGGCTTTCGCTTCGGCAAGATAACTCTGATCAAAGAATGACCCCTATGGGTTATAAGCTTGGGCTTATTTCAGATGCTAGATGGGGGCAGTTTCAGGCCAAGCAAAAGCACATAGAAACCCTAGAAGGTTTTTTAAAGCAAAAACATGTGGCGGGCAGTTCTTTAGCGAAGAATGACATCATTAAAAAATCAAAAAGCGGCGTGTTTCCTGACTCTATTTCGCTTTGGCAGCTATTAAAACGGCCAGAAATTAATTTTAATGACATTGTGCCTTTCATTGATTCCCACCCCAGCGCTGCAGTCTCAAGCGATGTAGAGATACTTGCAAAATATGAAGGCTACATTGTAAGGCAGAGTCAAGAAGTTGTGAAAAACAGTCAAGCAGAAAATACTAAAATACCTAAAGATTTCGATTATAGTAAGGTTGTCTCGTTATCAACTGAAGCTAGAGAAGTTTTAACTAAAGTGTTGCCTGAAAATATTGCACAAGCAGCAAGAATTCCAGGAATTACCCCAGCCACAATATCACTGTTACTGGTGTTTTTAAAATCTCATGCCCACGTGTAGCTAGGGTGCTTTCCTACCCCGTCTACGCCCCAATGCCATTAAGTTAAGAGATAAATGCTATATTTTTCTGTTGGTTATGTTATCGCTCCTGGCTGCAATACCATCTGAATGATAGAAATATTAATTACTTAAAACCTAGAAAATAGTTGTCAACGCAAAATAGAAAGTTCCGGTTTTTTCGCCAAATAGAAAGTTCCTATCTTGGGACCGTCTCATACCAGGGCACAACTTATCAGCACGGCCAATTCTTCCTCCTGCTTTTTTCCGGTATTGGTGCGTAATTTAATGGTAAATGCTTATAAATTAATTAAGTCAGAAAAATATTTATAATCATATTATTTGATATGCTTTAACAATGACAGTTCTAGCTCTTAAATAATTATAACATAATACAACTATCTTTCAGGCCCTTGTGAAATTATTATATATATAATAGCATTGTAAGAATAATTGTATTATTGTTATCAGATGTCGCTATGTAAACAAGGAGCAATACATGATTGGTGCAGCTAAATATAATAATATTTCAGAGTTAAAAAGACTTCTTATCACAGGTGCTAATATTAATGCTAAAGAAGATAACATGACAGCCTTAATGTGGTCTGCAATAAAGGGCCACGTAGAAGCTATAGAGTATTTAGTACAATCTGGCGCTGAGTTGAACACTAAAGATAGCAGTGGTATGACTGCCTTAATGTTCGCTACAGAGGAGGGATACATGGCGTCTGCGCAAGGCTTAGTAACTGCTGGCGCTGAGCTGAATGCTAAAGCTAAGGATGGCATGACTGCCTTAATGTGGGCTGCACATAATGGCCACCTAGAAACCGCACAAGTCTTAGTAACTGCTGGCGCTGATCTCGAGGCTAAAAATGAGTTTGGTAGTGCTGCCTTAATGCTCGCTGCACTGAATGGCCATGTGGCGGTGGCACAATATTTAGTCGGCGCTGGTGCTGATCTGCAGGCTAAAGACACATATGGCAAGATTGTCTTAATGTTCGCTGCAGAGAATGGGCACCTAGAAATGGCTCAATATTTAATCGGAGCTGGCGCTGAGGTGAATGCTAAAGACGAGTCTAATGGCATGACTGCCTTAATGTATTCTGCACATAATGGACATGTAGCTATGGCGGAATATTTGGCAGCAACTCGTGCTGATCTAAATACTACGAGTGGCGATGGTATGTCTGCCTTAATGCTCGCCGCAGAGAATGGCCACCTAGAAACCGCACAATACCTATTAACAGCTCGTGCTGCCATAAATGCTGCCAGGCCTGATGGCATGACTGCCTTAATGCTAGCTGTAGAGAATGGCCACCTAGAAACCGCACAATGCTTATTAACAGCTCGTGCTGCCATAAATGCTGCTAGGCCTGATGGCATGACTGCTTTAATGCTCTCTTCACAGAATGGCCACGTGGCGGTGGCTCAGTGCTTAGTAGAATCTGGCGTTGATTTAAATGCTGCCAAAGCTGATCGAAGTACAGCCTTAATGCTCGCTGCACAGAATGGCCACGTGGCGGTGGCGCAATGTTTATTAACTGCTGGCGCTGAGCTGAATGCTGCTAGGACTGATGGCTATACTGCTTTAATGCTAGCTGCACAGAATGGCCGCGTAGCCATGGCACAATATTTAGTTTATTCAGGTAAGCCTTGGGCTAGCTCTATGCGGCAGCTGCCAAATTATGATGCAGCTATTACAGAGCTAGATCAATGCTTGAGAAGAGCTAGACATCGAGCAAATGGACTTTTAACTAGTATTCACGATAATATTGAATCGTTAAAGTCTACTACTATGCTTTCTTTTATGGGGTCTTCTGTCTCAGATTCGGTAACATATCCTGCTAGAATTAAGTTATTAAAAGCTAGAATATGTGGGGTGGTTTTTCCGGAAGATTTTACTCAGAAGCTTTCAGGAATGCCTTTGGAAAAATTTAATTATATAGTGCCTTTAATGAGAGCCGCTAAGATTTCAAAGCTAGTGCATGGTGTTAATGCTTACTTTTTTACTCGCATATTTATGCGTGAAAGCTCAACTAACTCTCTGTTGGCAAAATCACCTTTTACTGATTTAGTGGTTCAACGTAACTTATTAGGATTTATTCTTGGAAAAACAGAGACTAGAACTCTTACGCGAGAGCTACAAGCTATTAGTTCCTTAACTATAGCCCCTGCTGCTAAAGCTGCTGCTTCAGGGGGTGCTTCAGAGCCAAAGCATAGCGCTGCATCTCATCCTTGTAAAAAAAGTTTGTAAGAGAATACTGTAATACTCATAAATATAATTGCATGGATTGAGCTTATAAGCATTATAAGTAATCAATCTATGCAATTACTATAAAAATTTTAGTTAATAGTGTTAAGTCATATTGCTTTCACTATATGGTGATTCCATTGGCTGGATTAATTTAAGGGGACCGCCCAAAAAAGTGTTGACGCATCACTATTTGCATTTAAAGATTCTATTATGTTTAGAATAAACTCATCTAGAGATAAAGATGTGCTCGCTTCTCACATATTAAATAATGATTTTGTCAGTATATTTTTTACTTGGTTTTTAGTATTGTTAAGTGATATAGGAACTCCTTTTAGTTGATTAATACTTACTAGATTGTAGTTCCTATTCCCTTTTTGTTAAACGTATTTCTTCTCTAGCTCAGACACACTTTTCTGGACGCCCCCCCCTTAAGCTTTCTTTCTTGGCCTGTTTCGGGGCCTCCTTGGGCTTAACTCCCGCCGATTTAGGGCCGCCGCGCCAGGTCATGGCGACAAAGGGGGCAACAAAGCCAGATGCTCGCTTGAGAGGATTGGCTAATGCTCAGATAGCCTATTCTTATAGTGAACCATTAATATTATCGAAATCATATTAAGAACGATCAATCTAAATCCTAGTGATAGGGCATTATTATTGTATGTGGCAGCCACAAATGTACCTAATATTTCTGCAAAGATGAATTTATACGCCCCAATCATTGCAAAGGCTGAGCCCGCAATATCTTTAAAGGGTGCCATGGTGCCACCTATGCCAGCCCCCACTAAAAAAGATGAGCCAAATATAACTAGGATAACCCCGCAATGAGTTGGCAGAATAACAGTTGTACCTGCTATAAGGTAAGCCAGAAGTATTATTAAACACCCTGAGATGTTAATCATTAAGCCTGCCATCAATGATTTATATATTCCTATTTGCTTTATAGTTTTGCCACAGATATAGCTGCCCACAATAAATACCAGGCCACAAGACCCATATAGCAAGCTAAACTCCATGGCACTAAGATGAAGAATCATTTGATATAGATATGATGAAATACAGTAAAAAGCAAAGAAGCCGCCAATCCCTATTGCTGCAGCAAATGTGTATATTTGATAGTTGATATCACAAAATATTTTTTTGTAGTTGTTACTAACTTCTTTATATTTTAGACTGGCTATATTATTTGTGTTTGGAAAAGTTTCTACATATTTTGTAAATGAAATTACTAGTGCTAATGCGCCTAATCCTAAGAGCGCAATAAATACCGTTTTCCAGCAATGTCCTTCACCAATTAGGGTGCCAATAACTGGTGCACATGTTGCTGATAGTGCTATGGAGATATTTAAATAGCTAAACATCTCTGCGCTATCTTTAGGGCATATATATAAATCTCTAACTGTGGCAAAACAGCATAAATAGCTGCCACAAGCTCCTATAGCCTGCACCATTCTTGCTATAATAAAGGTGTCTATAGAATCTGTCAGGATGATTATTGTTGAAGCTGCAATATATAGCAATATTGAAAACAGCATTACTGGGCGCCGGCCAAAGGCGTCGCTAATAGGCCCAAATATTAGTTGGCCTAGGCCTAGCCCAAGCATAAACAAGCCATTACCCATTTGTAAATAAAGTATTGAGCTGCCAAAATATTGTTGTGCTTTAGGTAGCAGTGGAATATATAAATCTAGTGAAAATGCATATAAAGATGCCATAGCCGTCATTGTTAGAATTACTATTGCGTTATTGTTGCTCCAAGTTTTCATGTTGTTCTTTTTTTTGTTTAGTAAATGTAACCTCTGATTTTAGCTTATATTGCAATGACTTACAATAATCTATTGGTGTTTTTTCATCCCAAAGCTATTTTGTTTTATTTTGTTTCGTGCTACTATGTGGCTATTGTTATTATTTGAGGTTTCAATGGGTATTTCTAATCTAACAGGTTTATTGTTGCTTTCTTCTTTTGAAGGAGATATGCAAGATGATGCCTTATATGCCTAATTTATTGTCAGGCTCTGTTGTGTATATCTATGCTGATGATGACGATGGCGTTAAGGGAGTAGTTTTAAATAAGCCTTTTTTGCCTGAAGCTAAAGTTATAGTTTCTGGTCTTGATATTGAGCTTGATGACAAACAAGAGGCAAACTTTAAAAGTGAGCTATATTTAGGGGGCTCGTCTGGTTTAAGTCGTGTTTCGGTTGTTTATTCTGCTGAATCTGATGACGAGGTGAAGTTCTCTAGTGCTAAAAAAACTGTTCGCTCGTGCTTATTAGAAAGTTATCATCTTGATCATTTATTTCTTATCGGTGAGTCTTCCTGGCAGCCTGGAGATATTTATCATGAAATTTCAAATGGCTGGTGGCATGTGGTGCCTACAAGCTCTGATATTGTTTTTGGTGGTGATGTTGAGGGTATGTACAGCAGGGCTTTACAAAGCATTAGCTCTTCAGATCATTCTGTTTTAATTGCGCCATTTCATGGTAGAGCCTAAGTTATGGCCATTGTTAATGTTATGGGTTTTGATTTTGGCTTGAAATCTATAGGGGTTGCGGTTGGTCAGGTTATTTCGTGCACAGCAAGCCCAGTTGGTGCGATTAAAGTTATATCTGGTAATATTGATTTTATCAGTCTTGACGTCATTGTTGAGAATTGGGGGCCAGATGCTTTTGTACTTGGTCTTTCTTTGCATATGGACGGCCGGTTACAAAAATTTCATTCACAGCTAGTTTGTTTTAAGAAGTCTTTACAAAAACGGTACGGTTTAGAGGTGTTTTGGTCAGATGAGCGTCTTTCTACTGTAGAGGCAAAAGAGATTTTATATGATGGTGGTGGCAGAAAAAAATTAACCAAAAGTAATATAGATGCTATGAGTGCCAAAGTTATATTGCAGCAGTGGCTAGAGTTTAACGAACATTAAAAACATGCTGGCAATTTGCTGAACTAAGCGGTATATTGTTATTAAATATTTTAATTGCTAACACCATAATTATATTTGTCAATATTTTGGCATATGTTATCATATTCTTTTAATAGATTTATTACTTTAAGGCGTATTGTTTTGCAAAGTACATTCTGGGAAAAAATTTTATCAATATTAGAGCAGCAGGGTGTAGCTGGAGATGACTTCAGCACCTATTTACTGCCACTACAAGCAAGACAGAATGACGAAGAGCTAACTTTATACGCGCCAAATGATTTTGTAAAGAAAGTTGTCACGGAAAAATACTTAGCTATTATCAATAGGTGTTTGGCAGAAAATTTTGAACTTAAAAATAGCTCTTGTAAAGTTTTATTGGGCAGTGCTATTGAAGAGCCTGTCTTCGATGAGCCTAAGGAAGATAGGCCCACCAGTTCAGCTCCAAAAGCTGACCAATACGATTTTTCTGAAAGCCCACTTAACAAAGACTATACTTTTGAGAGCTTTGTGCCAGGGTCTTCGAATGAAATGGCTAGAGCTGCGGCTTTTATGGTGGGCGATAAGCCAGGGTCTTATAATCCTTTGCTTATTTATGGCGCATCTGGTTTAGGTAAAAGTCATTTGCTGCACTCTGTTGGGCATAAAATATTAAGCAAGAAAGATAATGCTAAAGTGAAGTTTTTATCTTCTGAAAGATTTGTAAGTGAGATGGTAAGCTCCATTCAGCGTAATAGGATAGAGGCGTTTAAGTCTCATTTTAGATCATTAGATGTATTACTATTAGATGATGTGCAGTTTTTTGCTAAAAAAACTAGAAGTCAAGAAGAGCTGTTCCATATTTTAAATGCTTTATTAGATTGTAAAGGCCAAATAATTCTGACAAGTGATTGCCATCCTAAAGAACAAGATGGTTTTGAAGAGCGGTTGCGCTCTAGATTTTGTTGGGGGCTTGCGGTGGGAGTTGAGCCTCCAGAGCTTGAAACTAGGGTGGCGATTTTGATCAACAAAGCTTTAACTTTTGGGGTAGAGCTACCACAAGAGGTCGCTTTTTTTATTGCAGAGCAGGTTGCATCTAATGTGAGAGAGCTTGAAGGTGCTTTGAAAAAAGTTATTGCTAGTGCTCATTTTATGGGTAGCGATATATCCCTTAGTTTTGCAAAAGAATCTTTAAAAGATTTATTGAACTTGCAATCAAGGTCAGTAACTATTGAGGATATACAAAAAGCGGTAATTAACTATTATAATATTAAAGCTTCGGACTTGCTTAGCCCTAGCAGAAGAAGATCTGTTGCAAGACCTAGGCAGTTGGCTATGGCCCTGGCTAAAAAAATAACTAATAAAAGCCTGCCTGAAATAGGCATGGCTTTTGGTGGTAGAGATCATACAACTGTTCTGCATGCTTGTAAAAAAATAGGAGCTTTATTGTTAGATGACTCTGAGCTAAAAGAAGATTATGATAATTTGTTAAGAAGACTTTCTGGTTAGAATTTTAAGGTGATAGATATGAATGATGTGTTTGCTATTGATGGCTCTGGTGCTGGAGATTTCCTAGCTGAAAGCTCAAGTGCTGAGATGGATTTTTCAATAAAAGTTGGTAGAGATATTCTTTTGGATGCTTTGAAAACAATTAGCGGGGTAGTTGATTCATCCCAAGTGCTGCAAATACTATCGCATATCAAGCTAACTGCCATTGACGATACGCTGCATTTGGTTGCAACTGACTCAGAGGTTGAGATGTCATGCTCTGTGCCAATGCTTGAAAAAGTGCATGCAAAAGCGACTGTTGCTGTTCCAGGCCGAAAGCTGCTTGATATTTGTCGTTCCCTCCCATCTAGCTCTGCGGTTAATCTTGCTGTTGAGTCTGGTTGGGCTAAAATAATTGGTTCAGGCAATATAGAATTTACCCTGGCTATTTTGCCTATAGATGGTTTTCCTGTTATAGATATACATCAGGAAAGTAAAGTATTTAAAATTTGTGAGTCTGACCTCTCTGATTTGTTGCAAGCTTCTTCTTTTGCTATGGCGCAGCATGATGTTAGGCACTTCTTAAATGGCATGATGATGAGTTTTTCAGCTTCTTCTTTGAAAGCTATTGCAACAGATGGCCATAGGCTTGCAATAGATGTCGCAAACTTGATTGAGGGTGGTTCAGGCGAGGATAAGGCTCTAGTTCCAAGAAAAGCCATACTAGAGCTTGCAAGGTTGCTAGACAGCCGGGATTCAGAAGTTGTAATCACCTTGGCTCCTCAGCATATATCCTTTGCTACAGAGAGATTTTCTCTTTCTACCTGCTTGCTTGAAGGATCTTATCCTGATTGCTCTAAATTAATACCAAGTCTCGATGGAGCAAAGGCTGTAGTTGCTAAGTCCGAATTTAAATCGGCTTTAGGCAGGGCTGCTGTATTAGCAAAAGAGAAGCATCATGGTGTTAGGTTGTCCTTTGCTGCCGGTAGTATGCAAATAAGCTCACATAATTCTGATAATGAAAAAACTCATGAGGTTGTATCAATAAGCTACAGTGCAGAAGATATGATTATAGCTTTTAATATTGCTTATCTTGCGGATGTTATGAATGTAATAAAATCAGAGCAAGTAGAATTTATTCTGTCTGGAGCTCAAAACAGTATTTTAATTAAGTGTGGCAATGAGAGCGAAGCTTTGTATGTTGTTATGCCTATGACTATTTAAGTGTATGAAGTTCGCCTCGCTAGAAACAAATAGTTTTCGAAACCTTGAAAATTGCTCTTTAGTTTTCGAAAATAAATTTACAGTCTTTTCTGGTGATAATGCTAGCGGCAAAACTAGTATTATGGAGGCGCTGTATTATATGGCGCATGCTAAGTCTTTCAGGGCTTCTAATTTGCGTCATTTGGTGCGGCACGGCGATAATGGTTTTTACTTGTTTTCTTCTTTAATGGGGCCAAATGGGTTTGTGCCTTTGGGTCTTGAAAGGCCTATATCTGGGAAGGGCAGGATCAAGCTTGACGGCAAAGATATAACTAGCATTTCTGAGGTTGCAGGGCTGCTGCCATTGCAATTTATGGATGCTGATGTGCATAGGGATTTTGCATCTGGCCCGATATATAGGCGAAAGTTTTTAGATTGGGGGGTGTTCCACGTGGAACATGGGTTTAGGTTTTCGTGGTTTAATTATAACAAAGTACTTAAGCAGCGTAATCAAGCTTTAAAGGATAGGGTGTCTTTCTCAGAGCTTAGGGTGTGGGATTTGTTGCTAGTTGAGCATGGCGAGCAAGTTAGTCATTTCAGGCAAAATTACTTATCATCTTTCCTAGAGGTTTTTTATTCAATCTGGGGTGCTTTATCTCCAGGATTTGCAGCTCCTGATATTTGTTATAATTCTGGAATTAAAGACGAGGTGGGGTTTGCAGAGTCTTTGCTAGCTGCTCGTGAGCTTGATTATAGGCTAGGGTATACCACTCAAGGCCCGCATCGCTGTGATTTGATTTTAAGCAAAGATCAAGTGTCAGTATACAATTACTACTCGCAAGGGCAGCAAAAAGCTTTAATGTTTGTGCTTAAAGTTGCTCAAGGGGTGTTCTTGCAGCAAACTATGCAGAAAAATGTTATTTATTTAATAGACGACTTGCCTTCTGAGCTGGATAGTCTCAGAATCTCGGCAATTATCGATATGCTGCATCAGCATGCTAGCCAGGTATTTTTAACTTGTATTAAAAAAAACGATATAGTTGATAAGCTTCCAGCCTCTATAACTGGGCATTATTTTATTGATAAAGGAAATATAGCAGCTAAAAAATAGTTGCAATTGAAGTGAAAAAAGTACAAAGTAATTAGTTAAGTATATATGGAGATTAGTATGAATAGGATTTTATTGGTAATGAGTTTATTTGTGGTTGCTTCATTTGCTTCGGCAGCTGAAGGTTTTAAAAATGGGATTGGAGAAAAAGTTATGACTAATGATACGATGAGTGCAACAAACGCTACAGCGCAAGATTTTTTAAGCAAAATATCACAAGAAAGTGGTGTGGTTAAAACTGATTCAGGTTTAATGTATAAAGTTCTTAGCGCAGGCACAGGGGCTAGTCCTACAGCATCTAGCCAAGTTGAAGTTAATTACGAAGGAAAATTAACAACCGGGAAAGTTTTCGATAGTTCTTATCAAAGAGGATCTACTGCAACATTTGGTGTTAGTGAGGTGATTGCAGGCTGGACAGAAGCTCTACAGTTAATGAAAACTGGTAGCACTTGGGAGCTATATATTCCTTCTAATTTGGCATACGGCGCAAGAGGAATTCCTGGAGTTATCCCTGGCGACAGTACCTTAATATTTAAAGTTGACCTAATCGCAATCAAGTAATTCTTGTTATTTATTGCTTCTAGATCCCGCCGTAAGAGCGGCGGGACTTAGGCGAGGAAGGGGCATAAAGCCCCTTTTTTTTGATGTTGTATTGCTATTCTACAGTTACTGATTTTGCTAAATTTCTTGGTTGATCAACATCATTCCCTTTAGTGTTAGCTGTATGATATGCTAATAATTGTAATGCAATAGTATAAGATATAATAGAGCACACTCTACCGGCGCTAGGCAATATTAGTTCTGTGCAATTTATACTACTAACTTCAGCCGTTTCTTCTTTAATACATATTATATTGCCGCCTCTTGCGGTTATTTCTTGCACATTACTGATGTTTTTTTGTAGCAATTTGTCGTTAGGCATGAGAGCGATAATAACTATATCTTTGTCTATTAGTGCTATAGGGCCATGTTTTAGCTCCCCTGAGGCATATGCTTCTGTATGAGTATAGGTTATTTCTTTAAGTTTGAGAGCACCTTCTAAAGCGATTGGGTAGTAGGCATTTCTGCCAAGTACCATAATGTTTTTGGCATTTGAGATTGCTACCGCCATATCTCTGATTTGCTCTTCTAAGGCTAAAGTTTGTGAAATAGTCTTTGGTAGTTGCTCTAGTTCTTGCATAATTTGGCTATGGACAGAATTATTAAGGTTGCTTGCAATGCTTAGCAAGCACAAAACCTGAGCTGTAAATGCTTTGGTTGATGCAACGCCTATTTCTTTGCCTGCGAGCATAGGTAAAAATATGTCAGATTCTCTAGTAATAGAGCTATGAGCAGAATTACAAATTGCAATTGTTGCGATATATCTGTTTGAGCTTGCTGCGAGCTTTAATGCGGCTAAAGTATCAGCAGTTTCACCTGATTGTGAAATACAAATGAAAATGGTTTTTTCTTCATGCGGAGGCTGGTGATGTCTATACTCACTTGCTATATGTACTGCAACTGGTATGTTTGCTAGTTCTTCTATCCAATATTTTGCCAGCATAGCTGCGTGATAGCTAGTGCCACAAGCTGCTATATGTATTTTTTTTGTATTAGATAATATTGTTTGTAATTCGGGATTAAATTCTTGTGCAAAATATTTTTGGATAATTTTATTCGCAACTTGCTCTTGTTCATATATTTCTTTATGCATGAAATGTTTATGATCACCTAATGGATCATATTGTTCTTGAATTGCTATGGTGTGTTTTTCTGGCTCTATTATTTTTCCTGATCTATCGTATACCTCGACACCATTTGTTTGCAAAATTGCAGTTTGATGGCTTTCTAAGTAGATAAATTCTTGTGATACTTCTAATAGCGCTATTTGATCTGAAGCCAAAAAATTTCCAGATGCTCCTAGTCCAATTACAAGTGGGCTATCCTTGCATACGGCATATATTTTATTCGGGGCTGTAAGAGCAATAATAGCTAGAGCGTAGCTGCCAGACAATCTGCTGCAGGCTTTGTTTATAGCCTCCGCAACGCATTTGTTTGCTTGCATGTAGTGATGTATTAAATGGGCTATTACTTCGGTATCGGTATCAGATTCAAACTGGTATCCCAGCTCAAGAAGTTCTGTTTTTATTGTGGTGAAGTTTTCTATGATGCCGTTATGCACAACAGCTACGGTATTATTTGATGTGTGTGGGTGTGAGTTTTTCTTACTTGGTTTGCCGTGTGTTGCCCATCTTGTATGAGCTATGCCAGCAAGGCTTATACAATCTTCAGGTATGAGTTTTTTTAGCTCTCTAACCTTTCCTACTTGTTTGTACGATAGCAAAGAATCATTGTCTTTACCGATGATAGAAATCCCCGCAGAGTCATAGCCTCTGTATTCTAAGTAAGATAAGCCATTCGATAAGATTGGCACGATATTATGATTTGCTATGCCAGCTACAATTCCGCACATAATGATGTTCTCCTAAATGACTTAAGCTATAAGTTAATTTCTTCTTGCAATCGGGGGTGAGACCATCCAGATGCGGTAACTTGTTTCGAACGTGAAAAAGTTAATTTGTTTTCAGGTGTGCTTTTGGTAATGCATGATCCAGCTCCAATGTAGGAGTTTTTGCCGACTGTGATAGGAGCTATTAAATAAGTGCCGCTCCCAACAAATGCGTTGTCTTCTATAATGGTTGTGAATTTATTAACCCCATCGTAGTTGCAAGTTACAGTGCCAGCGCCGATATTAACGTTGGCCCCAACCTCAGCATTTCCTATATAAGCTAAATGATTTGCTTTGCTATTTTTGCCAATATTTGTAGCTTTTATTTCTACAAATGAACCTATTTTAGCGTTTTCTCCAATGTTAGTGTTTGGCCTTATATGGGCAAACGGGCCAATAGTTGCATTTTTTGCAATAGTAGCTTCGATTATCATGCAAGAGGGTAGAATAGTGGCGTTTTCGCCAATAGTAGAATTTTGAATGATCGTGTGGTAACCAATCCTAGCACCTGCTTTAATGGTTACTTTGCCTTTAAAGGTGGCCCCAGCTTCGATAATAACACCTGCCTCAATATTAACTGATCCTTGGATATTAATGGTGTCTGGATTTATTATTTTAACCCCAGATAGCATCAGTTTATTGATTATTTGTTGTTGTTGATATTTTTCTAATAGGGCAAGCTCTACCAGGTTGTTGGCGCCTAGAGTTGTTTTATAGTCCTTTGTTTGTAAAATAATGACATCTTCGCCATTATTTAACCACATGGGTATTATTTCAGGTAAGTAATACTCTTGTTGTGCATTATCATTTGCTATTTTACTTAGGTGTGTCGCTAAAAAGTCAGTTGGTGCTAGCATGATTCCTGTTGCAACTTCGTTTATTTTAGTCTCGATGCTGGTTGCATCTTTTTCTTCAACAATTCTTTCAAGTTTAAGTGCTTTATTTCTAACTATTCTACCAAATCCTGTGGGGTTATCGGTGATTGTTGTTATGATGCCTAGACTATTAGCTGGCTTTGTAATGAGACTTTGCAAGGTTGAGGCTTTAATTAGCGGAGTATCCGCACAAAGAACCATTGTTCTTTGAGCTGTTACATGCTCAATAGCGCATAATGCAGCATGTCCTGTTCCTAGTTGATCTTGCTGTTTTACCCAGGTGATATTATTATTATCATATGCTTCAAGGGCTTTTTGAAAAGGTTCAATACAGTCGCTGTATACGATAATTATTTGCTTAGGAGATAATTTGATTACAGTTTCAACCAGGTATGCGAGCATTGGTTTGCCACATATTTCAATTAGGGGCTTTGGCAAATTGGACATCATTCTTTTGCCTTTACCTGCCGCTAAGATAACAACGGTTAAGTTATTGTTTAGATTTGTGTTTGTCATAATTTAAATATTTTAAGGTATAAAACGTTACCATAGTCTGTACCATAGTCTGTCGGGCTTTATTTGTCCAGTTAGATTTTACAAAAGCGCACTTGTTATTATATAGTTTTTTGCAAAAAAATCATTTAAAATGATAATGTTTTTAAAACATTATTTTAAATAAGGATATTCATAATGCCTACAAGCACAGGTCATGATCATATTGCAGTGGGTCAAACTCCTCAATTAGTTGTTAGCAGAAGCGAGTTTATGGCCAACCCGCATGGAGTGTTAGGTGCTGTAAGTGCTCTGGCGGATGAGCGCACTCCTCCTCAACATATTAGTATGTGGCATAATTATTATTGTACTAGGTCTATCATGGCAGTAATGGTCGCAACTTTGTTTTTATTTTCATTTGTAGATTCTCAAAGTGTATTTTTAGGTTTGGCTTATTTAATTTCAGGTTTGTTTTCTTTAGCGCTACAAAGCTGTTTTGGTCTTGTTGGCCGCCTTGATAAGTCGTGTGGTGATTCCTCAGCTCATATAAAGTTAGTACAATTATGCTATATTGTTGGGTTGTTTTTATGGTGCATGACCCCTTTCTATTTATTTGGAAGAAATAACTCATCATTTATCAAAGCCAAAAATAAGATGTTAGAAAGTGAGTATGTCGCCCTATATTTTATGGGTTTAATAATTGCTTCAACTGCCATGGGTTTCATTATTATTTTACCAGCTACTATTATCAATGAAGTCGTGATGTTAATTAAAACATTGTTTTGTTGTCATTCCAAAAGCTCATATGGAGCTCTAGAACGCAGTGTTACTGTTTCAGAAAATCCAGGTGTTGCCAGGACTTCTGGTAGTTTTGTGCAGCTAGCTAGTAGAAATAGCCATGATCAGGCAATAAGTAGAGAGCGTGTATCTCCAGCTAGGTTTGAGCGACGCGATGATAATTCATCTTCTCCGGTCGGACTTTTGGCAGATAATCCTTTAGCGAGGCCTTCAGCATCTCAAGGTAGAATAGACCATCTATAACAAATTTTTACATGGTACCTGTGATATTTGAATTTATTAATGCGTTGTTTCTTTAGTTTTTTTATCTTCTCTATCTTAATAGTGTAGAATTATTCGGGATGAGATTTCAGACCAAGACTTGCATAACAGCTAGCAAGGTTGCCATAGTAAAATATTCTGTCTCAAAGTATAAGTATAATCCAGATTATGGTGGCTATTTTTTACTTGCCTTTATTATTCTTATTTGGGCAGCTGCAGCGCTAATCTCTGTTAATGCTGCGCCGTAATCTGCTTTTGATGTGCTTTGCTCAAGCTTGGCTTTGGCTTTTTGCTCATCTGCGATTGCGACTGCTTCGTCTAAAGCATCAGATCTTGCAGCCGTATCTGCAAGTATAGTTATTTTCTCAGGGAGAACCTCTATAATGCCTCCTGAAATATAAAATCTTTCGATTGTGCCAGTTGTATGAGTTACCATCAATTCTCCTGGCTTTAAATGCGACAGCATTGGAGCATGCCCCGGCAATATGCCAACCCCGCCTAAAGCTAGCATTGCATGTGCTGAAGCTACTTCACTTGAGAATATTTTCTTTTCTGCGCTTACAATATCTAGCTTGATAGTTTTCATTGCTTGTTAAAGCTCCTTCGCTTTTTGGATAGCTTCGTCGATGTCTCCAACCATATAAAATGCTTGTTCTGGTAAATCATCGTGCTTACCTTCTAGGATTTCTTTAAAGCCTTGAATAGTTTTTTCTGGTGGTACGTAAGTACCTTTTGCACCAGTAAACACTTCTGCTACAAAAAATGGTTGGGAGAGGAACTTTTGAATTTTACGCGCTCTAAACACTGCAAGCTTATCTTCTTCTGATAATTCATCCATACCAAGAATCGCAATAATATCTTTTAGTTCTTTATAGCGCTGCAAAATACTTTGTACTCCACGAGCCACTTCATAATGGTTGCTACCAATAATTTGAGGATCTAATTGCCGGCTAGTTGAATCTAGTGGATCAATTGCTGGGTATATACCTAGCTCTGCTATTTGACGTGAAAGTACAACTGTGGCGTCAAGGTGAGCAAATGTGGTTGCAGGTGATGGATCAGTTAAATCATCAGCAGGAACATAAACTGCCTGTACGGATGTTATAGAGCCTTTTTTAGTTGAGGTGATACGTTCTTGCAGCTCGCCCATTTCTGCGGCTAGAGTGGGCTGATAGCCTACTGCAGATGGCATTCTTCCAAGTAGGGCGGATACTTCTACTCCAGCTAGTGTGTATCTGTAGATATTATCGATAAACAACAATACATCATTCCCTTCATCGCGGAAGCTTTCAGCGATAGTGAGACCAGTTAAAGCAACTCTTAATCTATTTCCTGGAGGCTCATTCATTTGGCCGTAAACTAGCGACACTTTATCTAGCACATTAGATTCTTTCATTTCATGGTAAAAGTCATTTCCTTCTCTGGTTCTTTCACCAACCCCAGTAAACACTGAATAACCACTATGCTCAATCGCAATATTGCGGATCAGCTCTAACATATTTACAGTTTTACCAACCCCAGCGCCACCAAAAAGGCCAATTTTTCCACCTTTTGCAAATGGGCAAAGTAAATCTATTACTTTGATACCAGTTATTAATAGTTCGTCTGATACTTTTAAATCAGTAAATTCTGGTGGTTTTCTATGAATAGGGGCTCTTTCGCCTTCAAGTTCGGGTTTGTTATCAATTGCCTTGCCAACAACATTTAAAATTCTGCCTAAGGTTTTTTTTCCAGTTGGCACACTAATAGGTTTATGTGTGTTTTTTACTTTGAGGCCGCGGCATAAGCCATCAGTAACCCCCATAGCAATAGTTCTGGCAATATTGTCTCCAATTAATTGCTCTACTTCTAAATATAAATCTTTATCTTCAATAAAAAGAGCATCATATATATTTGGCATCTCATTATTGGCGAATTTCACATCAATTACCGGCCCAATAATTTGTACTATTTCTCCAACACTCATATTATACCCTCTCTTTTATACTTAATAAAATTTAAACAGCTCCAGCGCCACCAATAATCTCTGCTAATTCTTGTGTGATAGCGGCTTGTCTTACTTTGTTATAAATCAGCTTTAAATCATCTATGATCTCTTGTGCATTATCAGTGGCATTTTTCATAGCTATCATTCTAGATGCCTGCTCACAAGCAACGTTTTCGATTGCTGCTTGATATACCATGCTTTCAATATATCTTTTCGCTAAAGATTCTACTACGTCTTTAGCTTCTGGCTCATATATATAGTCCCAGTGTGCAGGATGATTGTCCTGTTTAATGCTAACAATAGGTGCCAACTGTCTGACTATTGGTTGTTGGTTCATGGTTGATTTGAATTGGTTATAACATAAGAAAATCGCATCAATTTCTTGGTTTAAGTAAGCATTTAACATTATTTGTACCATGCCTACTACGTCTTTTATTTTTAGGTTATCGCCGATATCAGTAGTAGATCCTAATACATCAGCACCAAATTTACTGAAAAAACCGTTAGCTTTATTTCCAAGTAAGCAAAACTTTATGTTTTTATGTGGCCATTTACCGATATGCTCTAAAGTTGTTTTAAACAAATTTTGGTTAAGTCCACCACATAAGCCCCTGTCAGAAGAGACAACAATATATCCTATTTTATTTCTTTTTTTATTGTCTTGTAATAAAGGGTGACGGTATTCACTATTACTAGATGCAATATGCCCCAGCATTTCTAAAATGCTTTCTGAAAAAGGTTTAGATTTGGCCATATGCTTTTGTGTGCGTCCAAGTTTACTAGCTGCAACAAGCTCCATAGCACCAGTTATCTTCTTGGTCTTTGCTGTACTTTTAATCGTGGATTTTATTTTTTCCGTGCTAGACATATTGCTTAATACCGGTTGTTACAGATCAAAACTGCTGTCTGCAGCAAATTTTTTGAACAGTTCAAGTAGTTTGTTTTTTAGCTCTTCGTCTAATTGTGGGTTTTCGTCAATCCCCTCTAACACTGTGGCATGATTTTTTTTGATAAAATTATGAAACCCGACTTCAATTGCTGTCACACTTTCTTTGTTAGTGTTTTGCAATAAATGCATTTCCACAATAAACAAGCTTATGGCGATTTCTGATACTAGCAGCGGGGCATACTGTTTTTGCTTTAAGATCTCGGTGATATTGTAACCGTGTTGTAATTGTTTTTTAGTCGCGTCATCTAGATCAGATGCAAATTGCGAGAATGCTTCTAACTCTCTAAATTGCGCAGCAGCTAATCTAATGCCGCCACCTAATTTCTTGATGATTTTAGTTTGAGCTGCACCACCAACTCTAGACACAGATAACCCAGCGTTAATAGCTGGCCTTATCCCTGCATTAAATAAATCATTGTCCAAATATATTTGACCATCTGTAATAGATATTACATTAGTTGGTACAAATGCTGATACATCGCCAGCTTGAGTTTCAATAATTGGCAAAGCTGTTAGCGAGCCTGTACCTGATGTTATTTTACCGTTAGATATTTCTTTTAGGTGCTCAGTGTTAACTCTTGCGGATCTTTCTAGTAGTCTTGAGTGAATATAAAAAACATCTCCTGGGAAAGCCTCACGACCAGGGGCCCTGCGTAATAAAAGTGATATTTGGCGGTAAGCTACTGCATGCTTTGATAAGTCATCATAAACTATTAGCGCATCTTCACCATTTTTCAGGAAGTATTCACCCATGCTACAGCCAGAGTAGGGTGCAATAAATTGCATTGCAGCAGATTCTGCGGCATTTGCAGACACTATAATGGTATTTTCAAACGCGCCATGCTCTTTTAGTTTGCTCACTATAGTTGCAACAGATGAAGATTTTTGCCCAATTGCGACATAAATGCATTTTATGCCAGTATTAGACTTAACCTGATTTATAATGGTGTCGATAGCAATAGCTGTCTTGCCGGTTTGTCTGTCACCGATAATAAGTTCTCTTTGGCCTCTACCTATAGGTATCATTGCATCGATAGATTTTATGCCAGTAGGCATTGGCTGGCTAACAGACTGCCGAGCGATCACTCCAGGTGCAACCTCTTCGATAGGTGTTGTCGTTACATTTTTTAGTTCACCCTTGCCATCTATAGGGTTTCCAAGCGCATCTACTACTCGGCCAAGTAACCCTGTACCTACAGGGCATTCTAAAATTTTATTAGTTCTGAAAACAGTGTCGCCTTCACGTAAATGAGTATAATCACCCAATACAACTGCACCAACAGAATCTCGTTCTAAATTAAGAGCCATGCCCATGCTATTGCCTGGCATAGAGATCATTTCGCCATACATTATTTCTTGTAGGCCATGAATATTTACAATGCCATCTTTAATATTGATGATAGTTCCTTCGGTCTTAGCATCACTATCAAGATTAACATTTGCTATTTGCTTCTTAATTAAAGCACTTACTTCTGATGATTTAAGTTGCATAGCTTATATCCTTTGTTTGTGTTATTTGGTTCGATACTTGAGTTAGCATGCCGCTAACAGATTTGTCTATAACTTTATCATTAACTTTAATGATTAATCCGCCGATAATATTTTTATCTATCGTAAAGCTAGCATGAATTTCTGCGCCTGTTTTTGTGGTTAGAGCTTTGATTATGTCTTGTTGTTGTTTATTGTTTAAAGCATGTGCAGATATTATAGTTGCAGGCTGCACGTTATTAGTCACATTATATAAATTTATGTAGTGTTGCAAAATATTGGTTACTAAAGTCATACGTTTATTTGCTAAGAGCATATCTACAAATTGTAATTGTTGTTTATCGCTAATATTTAGAATATTGTGAAATATTTTTGATAAATCTTGCACTGTAATTTTAGGAGAGCTTATCAGCTCTTGCATCTGGCCATCGGCCATTATTATTGCTAAATTATTAAGTAATATTTGCCATTCAGTAGTCTTATTGCTATCTGTGGCTAGCGCAAAAACAGCCTCTGCGTAAGGGCGCGATAATGACAAAAGGTTGCTCATGCTGTAAGCTCATTTACAACTGAATCTACAATTTTAAGGTTGATTTTCTCATCAACTTGTTGTTCTAAAACTTTTTGTGCAGCCAAGGTCACAAGGCTAGCCATATCAGCTGTTAGCTCTGTTTTAGCTTGCTTTACTAGTAAGTCACACTCAGCCTTGGACTGCTCATATATTGTTTCAGCTTGCTTTGTTGCTGCAGCTTTAGCATCCGCAATTATTTGGTTGCCTTCATATTTTGCAGTTGCAAGTTTATTTTTTGCCGATGCGTTAGCCTCATTGATAATATTTTCAGCCTGTTGCTCTGCTGCTACTAATGAGATTTTTGCTTTGTTAGCTTCTTCAAGGCTAGAGGTAATATTAGCTTGCCTTTCTTCCAGTGCGCTTGTGATGGGTGGCCATACATACTTTAGGGTGAACCATATAAAAATAGCGAAAGTTATCATTTCGCCAAATAAAGTAATGTTAATATTCATATGAGCCGCCTATACCGTTGTAATTAAATTAGAACAGCTAAAAATGGGTTTTCTGCTGTAAACCATAATGCAATACCGACCCCTACCATGGTTACTGCATCCAAAAGACCAGCAACAATAAACATTTTAACCTGTAGCATAGATGCCATTTCTGGTTGCCTTGCAGCGCCTTCTAAAAATTTGCCGCCTAGTAAGCCAAAACCTATGGCGGTTCCTAGGGCTCCTAGTCCAATTAATATACTTACTGCAATAACTGTCATGCTTTGAATTTGTGCAATTAACTCTGGGTGACTGACCATGTGAAATACTCCTGATTGATTATTAAATTAAAGTTACTCTGTTCTTACCATGCTAATATATACTATCGTTAACATCATAAAAATGAAAGCTTGCAGCGTAATAATTAAAATATGAAAAATTGACCATATGCTTCCAAGTGGCCATTGTGCCCACCAAGGCAGTAGGGCTATCAGCATGAATATTAATTCGCCGGCATACATGTTGCCAAATAATCGCAATGACAGTGATATCGGCTTCGCAAGCTCTTCAACTACTCTTAAAACAAAGTTGATAGGAAACAAAAACCATGGAAAAGGATGGCAGAGCAGGTCTTTCATAAACCCAATAACACCTTTATACTTAATATTATAAAATAATAGCATTGCAAATACTGACAGTGATAAAGCAAAGGTTAAGTTAAGGTCATTTGTTGGCACTACTCTAAAATACGATACTCCAAAGAATCCAAGTATTTTTGGTATTAAATCTACTGGAATCAAATCCATAAAATTCATCAAAAATATCCATACAAATATAGTAAGGGCAAGCGAGCCCACATAAGAATCTTTTTGTTGTAAGGTTTCGTATACTTGAGAATCAACTGCCTCTACAACATATTCAACAAAGTTTTGTAGTTTGCCTGGAGATCCGGCTGTAACCTTATTTGCGGCTAGTTTGAAAGCTATGCAGAAAATGGCCCCCAATAGGGCAGAAATAATTAGGGTGTCTAGATTTAGCTGATAAAACGCTCCGCTTTTACCAAACAGATAGCCAACATCTACAGTTAAGTTTTGTAAATGATGCTGAATATATTCTGAACTTGTGACTTCATTGTGCATAATTAATATTTTTGTTTGTCTTTGCAAAAGAGCAGGCCCCGTATAGAGCTATAGAAAAACAAATCCCTGTAAAAAACATACTAATATTTATAACAAAAAATGTTAGTGCTAGCAAGATAAAAACTATAACAAGAATAAATTTTAATGCTGCTCCTAATAAAAACAACTTTAATATTTTTTGTGGCGAGCTAGTTTGTGGGTGATTAAATGTGATTGTTGCATGCAAAATAGTTGGCATTAGGATACTGCAAGAGCCTAACACAATTGATTTGGCAGCTTCTACATTCCATAGCGAAATAATTATACCTAATATAAGGGTTATTATTATATTGTAGGTTATGAATAATTTTGCCCATGCTGTATTTATGTTTTTTTTCATAGCAAATAAAAAAGCGCTACTTTTTTAGAGTAGCGCTTTTTACCTGAAATTAAGAGTTTTTTGCTATAGTATTGATAGTTTGTTGCATTGCTTCTTGCGTTGCTGCTCCACCAAAGAACTTGTTTTTAGTTCCGTCTTTATTTGAAATTATGAAAGCTGGAGTTCCCATAATATTTAAAGTTTGGGCTAGGGTGAACACTGAGTCTATTTGTGTTTCTAGAGCTTTAGATGCAATGAATGTTTCAGCTTCTGTCCAGTCTACCCCAGCATTTTTTGCTATTTCGGTAACTTTCTCTGGAGTTAATTTAGCTTTCTCATTCATTAGTGCTGTGTGTACTTCCATAAATTTGCCTTGCTGGTTTGCAGCTAGGGCAACTTTGGCGGCATAATTAGAGTTCTCGCCTAGTATTGGTAATTCTTTCACAATAACTTTTAAATCTGAATTTTCTTTTATTAAGGTTGCAATTGTGTTTGTCATTTGTTTGCAGTGGCCGCATTGATAATCAAGAAACTCTACCAGTACAGTTGAGCCATTAGGATTACCCATAACAGGTGAGTTACTGTTGCCATTTAGAATATCGTTAGCATTTGTAGTTATTTTAGTTTCTGCCTGGGTTTCCATACGCTTAACTTCTTGTTGGCGATAGCTAACTAACGCATCAACTACAGCTTTTGGATTGCTTGTTAGAAAATTTTGAATTTGTTGGTTAATTTCTTGAGTTTGCTCTGGGGTAAAGCTGGTTGTAGTGGTTGGCGTAGTTGTTGCTGAGGCCGCGACCACCAAGCTTGCCAACCCTATGGCGGTAAATTTTCGGATAATTTTCACATTTTTCTCCGGTGATATTAAAATAATGTGTTTGCTAATAAATTTAGCAAAATACAGTTTAGCGCTATTCTTCAATGAATCACGCCTACAAGTAGTTTAACAATAATGCCTGCGGGTGTAAATAGCCTAGCTTAGTCTGTAGCATGCTTGCTTTGGTTAGTCTCTAATTTTTAGGCAACTATAGTTATCGCTGGAACTTCTTCTGCAATCGCTTCAAATGCTGGCTCTCCAGCTAGGTCCTTAGCTGCTATTGTGGGCTCTATTGGCATTGCTACTGGATACTTCATGTTAGAAATAAATTCGCTATATTTTAGTCGCATAGCTGTTACAGTGCTATCAGGCTTAAATGCCTTGTCAATTACTTGGTTTGCTATAAAAGAAGTTTTGAGAAACAGTATTTGAGTTGCTATAACCCCAGCGCCTAAGGCTAAGAATATGCTAAGAAGCTGCGGTGCTAGGATAAAAGCCACAGAGTTCTGCGTTATCAGGTAAAAAGTAGCTATGGCATAAATTATAGCCAAGCAGAATGCCTTTAAGTTATCATTTGTGTGGTTATAAATCATCATTGCCAAAGGTATCACCCCAGCAAGTACCAAAATATATGTTGCATATGGAGCTATTAAGGTCATAAGGGTTGGCCCAGCAAGCTTAAAGAATGTGGCACTTGTCATTAGGGTAGTTGCGACCCTTGCAACCAGCCCCAGTTGCAGCATTGAATGATATTTAATGCTTATGGTTGTATTTGATATTACTATATTTTGATCTTCAGTAGCGCTATAGGCCTTAAGCATGCTATAGAAAACAGGAGCTATCACCATGAAGTTGGTCAAAAAAAGCATTGCATTTGCATGCCCAACATAGCTTATAATTGATGCTAATATGGCTGGAATTAATCCAGCAGCATAAAACATAAATGCTATTATTATAATAAAATAGAACTCATTAGAGTTGCCATATTTTGCTGTTGATTGTGTTGCAGATAAGAAACAATTACCACTATAAAACAGCCAATTTGCGATAGTTGTTAACACAAAAACAGCATCTTTTAAAATAAAAGTCGCAATTGGCAATATAAATTTCACAAGGGGTGGTGCAACTATCAAAATAAAGGCTACTAGAATAATTAAGATAGCTAAGTTTTTTATAAAGTAATTATGTCTTAAGCCTGCTTGAAGTGAGTTTATTTTTGCAATATGACTGTCATTATAATAGCCTCTCATGGCCTTTGAGCTAATAGCTAGAATATAGTTAATTGCAGGGAATATTAATGCCGATGTTAATAGTATTGTAACTAGAGTCGCTATAGTGATAGTTAGAGCCAGAACATAAAGCTCATAAGATATTAATGCTATGGTTATAACCATAGATATTGCCTTAGTATAATTGCAGATAAACTCACTAGCATTGAAAAGTAATGCGTTAATATCATAAAAAAAGTTATAAGCTAAGAAGAAAGTTTCGGCAGTAATTGCGCTTAAATTGTCGTTTATGTTACTTAATTTATTAGCTAAGTTCATATATATCTCCTTTCTATTCAGTCATAACCATTACGTTAGCAGAGATATATTAAGAAAGTCTTAAGCGTTGTAAAGAAGCTTAGGGTTTGTTGTTGCCTGTGTTGGTGTGCTATCTGCCCCAGGCGTTGAGCCCTGGCCGGCTTTTTCTTTCTTTCCAATCTTCTCTTCATCTATTAGACTTTTGATTGCTACTGGTTGCCTTGCCTCACGTACTGCTGGTTGCCTTGCCTCACCCATTAACTTAGTTGCGAGTAATGGCAGCGCAATAATAGTGTGTTGGATAGCTATGCCAGATCCAACAGCAATTAAAATTGCAACTGCATAAGGGGCAGTTATGGAGTAGGCCATCATAATCTTACTGTGCTAGCGTTTGCGCTTGTACTCTCTCAGACTCTACTCCCTCAGGCTCCACTCTTATTATATTGGGGATTGGCGCTCTTGGGTAGCCTGGAATGTCTAAACTAGAAACAAAGCTTCTATACTTGTTCCTCAGGGTTGTTACCGTGCTGTCAGTCTTAAACCCTTTATCAATTATTGTGTTAGCCATAAAGATAATTGTATGAAACAGCATTTTTGTTCCTATAATCCCGGCGCCCGCAGCTAGTATTATGCTAAGCAGATACGGAACTATTATAAATGTGACAGGGTACAAGGTTATTATATAGCAAGTGCTGGCTGCATATATTGTAGCTAGAGCGGCTGCGCTCAAGATATTGTCTTGCCCTGAGAGCTGTGTTATTGCTAAAAATATGCAGCTAGTAGTTAGCAGCATATATGTTGCATAGGGTGCTATTAATATTGTAAAAGCCGGTCCTAAGAAAATAAAAGCGATGGCGCTTATAGCAACTGTGATTACTGTCCTCACAAATAACTCTAATTGTAACATGAAGTGATGCTTAAGATCTGTAGTTGCAGCATTTGTATGTGGGCTTGCTATGCTTTCATCCGCACTTGATTTTGTCCTGCGCATATATAGGATGAAGAATATAGGGATCATAACTATTAAATTAGCTAATAAAATACTTGCGTAGCCAGGTTTTAAAATGAAGGCGGCCGCCGGCAATATAAAACTTATAAGAGGCGGTCCAACTACCAGCATAAAAACTGTTGAAGAAATTAACATAGCTAAAATATCGATAAAACCTCTAGGATCTGCGCGAATATGTGCTGAGTCATGATTTATTGCATAATAGCCCCATATAATGTTGGGTGCAGCAAAACATATAACTAGATAAACTATTATTGCGGTCAAAATTACTGCTAGGGAAATTGCAAATATATGCATAGCTGCAGTTATTGTTGTGACTGCAAAATAAAGTTCAACAGGTATTAATAGTATAAATGCAATCATAATGGGCATGATGCTATAGATGAAAAAAAATTCATTAAGATAATAAAGACAATTATAAGATAAGAATAGGACTTCAGTAAAAAGCGTTCTCAAATTGTCGTTTAGTTTACGTAAGTTATTAGCTAAGATCATATATATCTCCTTTCTATTCAGTCATAACTATTACGTTAGCAGAGATATATTAAGAAAGTCTTAAGCGTTGTAAAGAAGCTTAGAGTTTGTTGTTGTTGCCTTGTGTTGGTGTGCCATCTGCCCCAGGGACAGATTTTTCTTGCTTTGCCATCGGCGGTGCATCTCTTAGAATTTCGCTTGCTGCTTGTTGCTGTGTGTTCTCACCTACTGCAGATTCTGTAGCTGTAATAGCGTGCATTAACTTAGTTGCGAGTAATGGCAGCGCAATAACAGTGTGTTGGATAGCTATGCCAGATCCAACAGCAATTAAAATTGCAACTAGGGTTGGGGCTCCAACTAGAGTTATGGAGAAGCTTGCTAAGGCCGCAAAGGTTGCTATTGCCACCAAGAACGCGGTTGTAAAAGACTGTGTCAGTTGCGATCTTTTTTCTGTGCCATCTAGAGTTTTAATGGTATCTATTATATATTTAAGAATGAAATTTTCATTAAATATGTTAGTTTCATATGCCTTTTGGGTAAAAAACAGAGTTGCCATCGCCATGCCAATTGCGCCTAAAATAGCAACCGCATAAGGGGCAGTTGCAGTTATAATTGCAGCTGAAGTAATCTTAAAAATAAAAACCATAACCATGATAGCTACAGTCTCAGCTATCATATAGGTGACTTTATCTATGCTAGTTCTTGCTAAGGTAAATTCACCCTTGACATCATCTATGTTATGTCTGCACATTTCTATTTGAAAGAAAGCATACATGCCATAAAACAGAGCTTCCGCCAAAAAACCCAGTGCAATTGTTGCGATAACAGTAGGAATGATAGCACTGCCAGCAAGCATAAAGCTGTATAGGCAACACAAGGATGCGAACCACCCTATAGCATGCGTATATTCCATATTTGCAAGAAATATTAATGTCATAACAATAGTAATAGTATATACGAGCCCTATAGGTGCAGCTGCTAAAGAGAGAATCTTAAAAATTAAAGCACCAATGCCTATGGCTAAAACAAGGGGCAACGACACACTAAGAAAATACATAGCAGCATTAATAATATTATTAATGCTGCTATGTATATTATCCCACATAAAGGTTACAAGGATATCTAGAGTAGTTGTTAATAACTGGATAGTATTACGATAATATCGTCTTAGTGTTGACATAATTAAATACTTAAAATAATTTATATAGAAGCTTATAATAGCATGGTTTTATTAACGCAACCTTAACAATAAGATTTAGGATTATAAAATGTTCATTTACAAGGTAAAGAGTTAGTGTTAATTTAAATAGCAATTAGATTAAAAAATTATATATGAGATCATTTATGTGTAGATTCGTATCCTACTTAGGCACTGAACAAATATTAATTAATAAGCTGATATCTCAGCCTACTAACTCTCTTATCAAGCAAAGCAAAAATGCTAAAAAAGATGCATACAGTATTAATGCTGATGGTTTTGGTATGGCTTGGTACAATAACGATGTTGATGATGAGCCGGGTGTTTTTAAATCAACTCAGCCAGCTTGGAACGATAACAACCTACAATCTCTTGCTGGAAAAGTAACAAGCAAATGTTTTTTAGCACATGTGAGGGCGTCGAACGTTGGTGATGTTTCGCTAAATAATTGTCATCCATTTACATATAAAAATTATAGTTTTGCACATAACGGTATTATTAAAAAATTTAACGATATTAAGCTAGCTTTAATAAATAAGCTAGATAAAAAACTATTTGTGGCTATAAATGGCCAGACTGATTCAGAACATTTATTTTTTTTAATTATGCATTTTTTATCATCATCAAGAAATTTAACCTTAGAGGGGGCTGTAATTAAAACTTTTTCATGGATTATTGCTCAGCAACAGCAAGACGAGAGTGCTTTTGCAAAATTAAATATAGTTATATCTGATGGCTCGACGATACTTGCAACCAGGTTTTCATCAAAAGGTAAAGCGTCGTTATCTCTTACTTATTGCTTAAAAACCCCAGAATTACTTGAAAATAAATCTTATTCAGATGCTAGCGTTATAATTTCATCTGAAGAATTAACTGACATTTCAGATATGTGGGAAATCGTGCCGCATAACAGCTATGTTATATTCGATACTATTAATAAAAACTTAACAGTAAAAACTTTTGATCTTATTGCATAGTCTTAGCTAAATAATATGATGTAAATGCAGGGGCAGTATTATGCGTATATTAATAATATATAAAAATAAATTAAAACTTATTGTGCTATCTAGCTTAGGTGGTGCAATAGAGTTATACGATTTTATTTTATTTGCAATATTTGCAACTGCAATAGGGGATGCTTTTTTGCCGGCAGAAGAGAAGACTGTAAGGCTGATGGCGGTATTTGCAGCATTTGCTATTGGATATATAGCTAGACCGCTAGGAGGGATTATATTTAGTCATTTTGGCGATAAATATACCAGAAAGAAAGCTTTTCTTTTCTCAATAAGTATAATCGGCTTTGCAACATTAGCCATAGGGTTATTGCCTAGTTATAAGACTATTGGTATATGGGCGCCAATTATTTTATTATTGTTGCGCTTTATTCAAGGGCTTGCTATAGGTGGCGAGATGCCTGGGGCTATTACTTTTATTGCAGAACATATTCCCTCTCATACAGGATTTGCGTGTGGCTGCCTATACTTTTTTGCTAATCTAGGAATATTGACTGCCATAATCACTAAAATGCTATTGCTGCCTTTTGATCAAAGTTATGCTTGGAGATTCGCTTTTATTTTAGGCGGTTTGCTTGCAATAATCAGTTATTTTTTGCGTAAAAAAATAGCAGAGTCTAAAATATTTAGTCAAGAAAAGCACCGGCATAAAATTCCGTTCTTTGCTCTTTGCAAGTATCATCCTCGAAATATATTATTGGCGATATTTATTTCTGGTGGGCATGCTACCAGCATAAGCTTATTATTTTTATATGTTGTGCCACATATGGAGCTACTTGGTTTTGATGCGGCTTATGTAAATGGTTTAAATATGCTGGCAACACTAATTATGGCTATTTTTTGTTTATTGGGCGGAATATTGTCAGACTTTGTGCGCAAAAAATATATGATTTGTCTAAGCTTTTTGAGTTTAATTCCTCTGGGTTGGTTGTTCTTTTCTAGCATTGCGAATAATAGTTTTATTATGCCTGTATATGTCTTGGTTTCTATGGCAGCAGGGTGTGTAATAGGGCCGATGGGAGGCTATTTAGCTAAGCTATTTACCACAGATGTGCGTTATAGTGGCATAGCATTATGTTATAATTTAGGTTTTGCTATATTCGGTGGTTTTTCGATATTTTTAACCTCTTGGTATTTAAAAGTTACTGGCGATAACATGGCACCTTTTTATTCGTTAACAATTATTTTAATTGCAGCTAGCATTGCTATTTTGTGTAGCGATGATAGTGCCTCCGAGCTTTAAGCTGTTTGTTTAATATAAGATACTACTGCATTAATAATTTGGCTAAAGTTATTGCCAAGATCAAAGGTTTGTTTATCGTAGTTAGGGTTAAATGCTGCTAAATTAAAGATATCAGTGCTGCCTTTAAATAGCTTGTTATTAAAGTTATTGGCGCTCTGCATAAGTTTATTTTCATCTATAGTGTAATTTAATACTTTTGTAATATCTTCAATGTCGTCGAATTTAAATGTGCCTTCAAAATCTTGATAAAATGGGTTCCCAAAGTATATTGCGGGTTTACGATAAAATAACGATTCATAACAGGCGGTACCTGATATTGATGCTACTGCCTTAGCATTTTTTATGAGGTCATAAGTCGCAACGCTAGTTGCTATAAATATAGTATTAGGCAAAGATTTTATAGTAGCGAAAAAGCTTTCTTCGCGCATATACCAGCCTTGAATAGGATTCTCTTTGACTATAATCATAACTTCAGGCGGTAATTTTTGCCTGAGCTTTATAAGAGCTGAAGCCTGATTAGTATGCTTACCTCCTAAAATGCTAGTGGTCATTTCTGGCTGAAAATGTAATGGGAAGTAAACATAAGATATGGTTGCTAATTCTGGAGTATTTGACACATGTTCTTTGTGGTAGTATTTTTTGTAGGTGTATGAGTAATAGTCTTTTTTAAATTTATATAACAAATAACGTACAGAAAGTCTATGGTATGTGGTGAGTAATGGGAAAATAAGTATCGATCGTTTGAATATTTTGAATAGCATTTTTCTTGGAAAAGAGATGTCGCCAGCTTTGTTCTTCATATACGGGGGAGCAACAATGGTTTTGTTGAAATTAATAATACTGGCATTATTATTTCCTGTTACGTCTTTTCGCATGCTATTTGTAATGCTGTCTGTAATATAAAGAGTATTATCCATGAATTGCCTGCATATAATGATTTTAATCCCCATAGATTTTGCTGTTAAGTATAGGCTGAGAGTGGTAACCCCATGAGGAATATCAAAAAATATTACATGTGTTGCTTTGCTTTTTTTTATCATATTGAAATTATCAATGCTTGCTATTAAAAATTTATTTTCTGAGTCAGTTGAGCTATTTGCAGCTGTGGTTTTTTCTAGATGCTTGGTTTCTTGTGTATGACTTAAGTGACTAAGGCATTTAAGATAAATGTTTTGATCTGGTAGAACAGCCCGATAAACTTCAAAAAACTCTTTGCTTAATAAGCCTTGCATGTCATGTCTCGCGATGCTTTTGCATTGTGCATGTTGAAATTTTTCCATGTGTGGATATTTATTAAAATGCTTTATTATTAAGTTTGTTTCTTTCTGGTTATAGTCTAGGTATGCTGCAGGCTCTATGCCAATTTGTGTTGTAAGCTCGCAATATGTTTTATATCTAGACTCTGCTAATATATACTTTAGTTTGTTTTGCATTTAGTTTGTCCTTTGCTTTATATATTCTGTAACAGCTGTGGCAATATTTTGTGCATTAGTGTTTGTATCTAAATTATATTTCTGCCAATGTTTAGCATGATGCTGTGGTATAAAGCCACTATATAATTTTGTGGTAAATTGATCTATTGTTGCTTGCAGTCTTGTAAGGCTAAAATTAAAAGTTAATACTTTCTGTATATCCTCTATGCTATTAAAATCAAAAGTCCCCGGCAAAAATTTATACCAAGGTGCGCCAAAATAAATAACTGGCTTTTTATAATGTAATGCCTCAAATCCTGCGGTGCCGGCAACAGTAGCAACAGCAACGGCATTTTTAGTTAATTCATAAGTGCTGGTTTGTAGTGATGCATAGGTTACATCAGGCAAAGAGCCTATAATTTTAAAGAAGCTTTTTTCACGCATATACCAATCTTGAATGGGATTTTCTTTAACCACAATAGTGTATTCTTTAGGTAATAATACTCTGAGTTCATGTATAGCTTTTGCTTGATTAACATACTTTCCACCTAAAACATTGGTTGTCATTTCGGGTTGGTAGTGCAATGGAAAATATATATATTTTTTTTTGCTAAGATCTATGCTTTTGCTGATATTGTTTTGATAATGGCGTTGGTATGAGTATTTTGAATATGCTAATTTTAATCTATGCCTAGAGTTGCTTTTTAATATCGGGAATATACATAATGATTTTACTATAACTTCAAGCAATTCTTTTAGAGGGAATTTGCAAAAAGTCTTTTTATTATACATATATTTTGGTTCTATAGGACCTTTACTGAAATTAATTCTATAAGTCTTGTTATTTCCTGTGATGGATGGATTTAGGTTGCTACTAATATCTTCAGTAATATAAAAGTAATCAGCACTAATTGATTGTCTACAAATAATCGTTGGTATATTCATTGCTTTTGCTACGGCATAATACGCATAAATACAACCCTCATGTGGAATATCTGAAAATATTAAATACGATAATTTATGATCGATTATAGTATTATAGGCATTAAGGCATGCTAAATAGAATTTGTTTTCTATTTCTTCAGGGCTTGATGTAGTAACAGTTGCAGTTAATTTTTTATTTAATGAGTGTTTGTATTGTATAGTACAGTGCTTAAATGTTTCTTGTTGTGGCAATAGTTGTTCAAATAGGTCTAAAAACTCTTTGCTTCCTGCAGTAATATTAAATAATTTAAAGTTTTGACTGGTCTGAATTTTAAAATAAGGTATTAGCGGTTCTTTATTGAATCTGTCTTTGATTTTTTTACGGTCTTTTGCGCTATCCGACAAAAAAACAGTTGGCTCTTTATCTAGGGTTGAAGTAAGAGCTTGATATATTTCAAAAGAAAACCCGATTAGCATATAGTTGTGCATATAAAAACAATCCATAAAGATAAAGTGTTATTTTATAGTTTAGCTAAAACAATAGAATAATTAAAGGCAAGATACTGGCTTTATTACTCTTGCTACAGCTTCTGCTCCTTGGCAATAAGATTTTTTTAAACAGTTAGTGGATATTTCCGCTATATTATCAATAGCAGTTATTTTCTTCTGCGCAGGGAAAGCTAAGCCAAGCTGTATTATATCATGTGTTAGCTGTTGCTGGTTGTGTGCAATACTATGAGTGATGCAAGGCAGTCCCAAGGCGACTCTCTCCACTGCAGTTCCTCCTCCAGCTCCTATGCTTATATCTGCCCACACCATCAGAGAGGCAATGTTGTTAGTTGCAGTTTTAAAAGTAAAGCTTTTTTCATTACATAATTTTGCTATTTGTTTGGTATGAGGGTTCTTGCTGCCAACTAAGACTACGACATTTAAATTATTGCTATCTAAGCTGGTGATTGCACGCATGGTATGATTATCAAGGTCTACCCCACCAAAAAACACTAAAACATTTTTAATTTGGGTACGCTTGCGTTTGGGGGCATAATAAAATTCATCTCGGAGTAATGCATATTTTATGCCCAGCATCTTATTACATGCGTTAGGAACTAGGCCATTATATCGTGCGTGCAAGTTAATGTATAAATTACTATCTAATAAAAAATCACAATCATGCTCTCTATCGGCCAAATCATCAATTACCATTATATGAGATACATGCTCTCTTAATAATCTATGCCATGGTTTTGAAATGGCATAATGGTCAACTATTAGCATTTTTTTTTGCGAGTATTTTGTGAGTATTTTTGTTGTTTGCATGGCATCATTTAAATATGAGCCACCTAACCAATTTGCATGAATATTTTTAGTTGTGCCATATGGCTTTTTATCAGGGGTAATTGTGAGTGCTACATAGCCCTGTTCTCTAATGGTGTTAATTAAATTGTCATTATGGTTTGCACAGATAAAAATGCAGTTCGGCCCCAGTTTTTTTGCTAGTGTTAAACACCTTTGAATATGTCCAGTGCCGATGATGCTTGAGGCATCAGCTCTAAAAAAGTAATACAACTAAACCACTTTTTGTTCAATATGCTTATTAAGTGCATAAATATCTGGATTTAGCTGTAAAAATTTTACAATGTCAGTAGTTGTAGCATTATTTCCAAGGTGATTATAAATGCTGTTTATCAGCATATAGTCTTCTCTTGTATCTAGGGTCCATCTATGTCCGGCCAGATTCACATCACTTTCATAATTTTTACAATTAAAAATGTTACAGTTCTGGTAAATATAAGGTGTTACATGCTCAAATTCAGCATTTTTAGTTGCCATGCGGTAAGCCTCTTCTAGCGCTGCAAAAGTAAGTACCTCGATATCTACCCCGCGCGGGAAAGTTCTTGTTAAACTAGTTGTAAAATAGTCGCAATCTTTGAATTTAGTTAGCATGGTGTTTAATAAGTGTGGATCATACAGCGGACAATCTGCAGTTACTCTAATTATTATGTCTGCTTTATGTTCTGTGGCTGCGTGATAATAGCGTTCTAGCACATTCTTAAGGCTACCTCTATAGGTTTTAACATCATTATTTTTGCAAAAATTTACAATATGATCGTCAAGTTCATCGGTGGAAGTTGCAACTATTATATCGTCTACTGTCGTTTTTTGTACTCTTCTTATAACTTGCCCCAGCACATTGCTGTTGCCAAGTGGCAGCAATGATTTGCCAAATAATCTAGATGATGACATTCTTGCTTGAATAATAGCAACTTTACGCATAGTTATTTATAACCTCAGTTATAGTTTTTACCACTTTTAGGCACATTTTTTCAGTCATATCATAAAATATTGGGATAGAAATTGATCTTTTATAGTAATCTTCTGCCTCTGGCATGTATCCAGCATTAAAGCCTAGTGAGCGATAGTACGGCTGCAAATATATTGGTATATAGTGCAAGTTAACGCCAAGCCCTGCTTCTCGTAGTGAAATGAAAATTTCTTGGTGTTTATGTGCTATGTTATCTTGAAGCTGAATAATATATAGATGATATGCGCTAGTCGCAATGCTATTTTGATAAGGAGTTTTAATAAAGTCGTTGTTTGCAAAAGCTTCATCATAAAACTTTGCAATTTGATGACGTTTTTCAATAAATTTATCTATTCTATTGATTTGGCTGGCTCCTAGTGCTGCCTGAATATCGGTCATGCGATAGTTATAGCCTAAATTTAGTTGCTCATAATACCATGGGCCGTCATTTTTTGTCATTAGATTTATATCGCGGGTAATGCCGTGGCTACGCAGTAACTTTAATTTATTCGCAAGCTCAACTGAATTGGTAACAGCTGCTCCCCCTTCTCCAGTTGTGATTATTTTTACGGGGTGGAAACTAAATATAGTTATATCAGAGTAGGGTGAATTGCCAACTTTCTTTTCAGCGTATGTTGCGCCAATCGCATGTGCTGCATCTTCAATAATTTTGAAATTGTATTTTTGTGAAAGCTGATATATCGCTTCCATATCACAAGGCTGGCCTGCCATATGCACTACTATTAAAACTTTTGGTATTTTATCTTTGGCATGCCTTAACTTTTGTGCTAACTGCTTAGGACATAGATTAAAAGTTTTACTGTCTATATCAACAAAGTCTATATTCGCGCCACAATATAGGGCGCAGTTAGCAGAGGCTACAAAAGAAATTGGAGTTGTCCACACCAGGTCGCCTGTTGTTACTCCTAGAGCCAGGCAGGCCAGGTGTAGCGCAGAAGTTGCGCTAGTTACCGCTACAGCATGCTGAGCGCCAGTATAGCTGGTTATGGCATTTTCAAAATTATTAACTGCAGGGCCTTGTGTTATAAAGTCAGATTGTAAGACCTTCAGCACTTCTTGAACATCACTCTGATCTATATTTTGTTTACCATAAGGGATCATAATGCTAAACCTTTATAGTGTCCTCAGACTTATTTTCAATATTTGAAATTTGCGGTACAGTTAAAAAATTATCATTGTTGCCAGAGTTATATTCAAAACCAGCAGGAACTTTGAGGCCTATTTCACCAAGGTTGTTTTTGCTATAGTCTTTGTTGTGATCAAAAAATGTGATAGATGGGCAAATTACAAAGTGATCATTAAATTGTAGGGTTAAATGAGCATCATCTGCTGGGCACATTATTTCATGTATTTTTTCGCCTGGTCTAATTCCAATAATTTTAATTTTTGCATTTGGTGCATATGCAGTTGCTAAATCATTAATGCGTATAGATGGTATTTTTGGCACAAAAATTTCGCCCCCATGCATTCTCGCAAAGTTTTTGAGCACAAAGTCTACCCCTTGCGGTAGGGTTATCCAAAAACGAGTCATACTTTTGTGTGTGATTGGGATCTCGGTCGCTCCTTCTGCAACCATTTTTTTAAATAGTGGCACAACTGAGCCACGAGACCCTGCAACATTGCCATATCTAGTTACCGCAAATCGTGTTTTCCTTGATCCTGACATATTGTTTGCAGCAACAAATAGTTTATCTGATGCAAGTTTGGTTGCTCCATAAAGATTAACAGGGTTTGCTGCTTTATCGGTAGAAAGTGCCATAACCTTAGATACACCACACTCAATTGCTGCTTGAATTATATTTTCTGCGCCATGGATGTTGGTTTTTACGCATTCGATAGGGTTATATTCTGCAGCTGGAACATGCTTTAAGGCTGCGGCATGAATAACATAATCTACATCGTGCATAGCATTTTTTAATCGACTTTCATCTCTCACATCTCCAATAAAAAATCGCATTTTGCTTGATGTAAATTCTTTAGCCATTTCATATTGTTTTAATTCATCCCTTGAGAAAATTATTATTCTTTTGGGATTATAATTTTTTAGTATGGTTCTGGAGTATTGTTTGCCAAATGAGCCAGTACCCCCAGTAATTAAAATAGATTTGTCATTAAACATTATTGTAGCCTATGAATAGTTATTAACTAGAAGCGTATATTTCCCTAGATTGAAGTTTGATTTTATTTGATCTGGTATGAACAGTCAATCTATAAAACAAGTATGCATTTAACTTAAGCGTTTAAAAGTAATTTATTTCAGGTTGCTAAATATTTTTCAACCTCTAGCATCACTTTAGAGCTAGTAGGCGAGGTTGTGGGGGCAAACCAATTAACTAAATCACCATTCTTAGCTATTAAATATTTATGAAAATTCCACTTGGGCTTGGCAAATAAACTTGAATTTGTTGCAGCCCATATATAAAATGGATGAGCTTTATTTCCTCTTACGCTATATTTTTCGGTTACAGGAAAGCTTACAGCAAATTTATCATTAATAAATCTTTGAATATCACAACTTTCCGCAAATTCTTGGCCCCCAAAACTTGCAGAAGGAATTGCTAAAATAACAAAGCCTTGATCTTTATAGGTTTGATATAGCTTTTCCAGTTCTTTATATTGTGGGGTGAAGCCGCACTTAGATGCGGTATTAACTACCAAAATTACTTTGTTTTTTAATTGCTCCAGTTTTGAGCCGTCTAGCATAGTAAAGTTAAAATCATAAAAGTTTTTAGTTTGTTCTGGCATGAGTCTCTCTTCCAAATCACATAATATTTTTATTGTCACATGTGCCAATATAAAATACAAGCAGTAACATGAAAGGTCTTAAATCTACAGTGTAGCTAATTCTGACTTGGGTGCATCTAATCCTGTCTTGTTCAATAATATAACGAGTAGTCTGAGACCTTGAGAGTTTTTAAGGGCCCTTTGTTTTTTCATGTGTGCTTTCCTGGATGCCTCTTCTGTTATCGTTAATTCTTATTTTTGGCTGTTTCCCTTCTTTGCTTCTTAGTTTGGTGCTTGGTGTGCTCGCAGCATCATTCTTGGGCTCCCCCCTATTCGTTTTGAAAAATGATAGTATAGCTTTGACAAGCCTAATAAATATATTGCCTTTGTCTTTGCCTTTTTCTATGTGTTGTGTTGTAGGTGATGATTGCTTGAACCCTAGTATGGTTAAGAATCTACGCAAAATCCCTTGTTCTTGTGGATTGATCTTAATAGTGGCTAAATCTGCCTCTAACGTTTCTAACTCTTTCTCGGTAGCTGCTTGTTGTGTTTTGCACAATGTTAAGAACTCATCTGCAAGTTTTATTGTTTGCGTTACTTCATAAAGTTTTTTTCTGGCCTCGGTTAATTCTGGTGTAGCAAAAATATACCATGGGCTCTCAGCCTCAAGTCTTTCCACTTTTTGTTCAAGCTTTGATTTCTTTGTTTGACGCTTTTTTTGAACCGCATTTCCTTTTGCTATTTGTTCATTTACAGTAGTAAGACATTTTCTAAGTTCTTCTAATTTTGTTGCAGTATTATGCTTTGCTGCAGCTTTAGAGCTTAGTTGGTCGGTTGGTTGACTAAAAAGTTCATGTATTAAGTATGTTTCTTTTTGTTCAGTGCCTAATGTTTTTTGATCATCAAGCCCATATAATATTTTACTAATCTTAAAAGTTGCCGCTACTTCTTTTTTGTAAAGATCTAGCGTTATTGCCTGTTGATCTTTTTCTTCCAATTGATCATATAACTTTTCTGCAACTGTAGCTATGGCTGCGTTAGCTGCTTCTTTTAATGCCACGCCTTGTACTTGGTCTCTGAACCCGTTTCTTTTTCTAAATAGTTCTTTCATAATGAACTCAGTATCAGCGTTCACCCCAACATATGGCTCAATTATACCTCGTAATTTTGGATTTGCCTGAATTATAGGGTCTAACTGTTTTTTTAATTCCGACTTTATAGCTAATTCTATGGAGCTATATTGCTTTTTGTTATCGCTCTTTTGTATAGCTTGAAGCAAAGATTGCATGGAGATTTTTCCATCTTGCTGCATTGACGGATTAAATAACATTCTTTGTATAAATATTTGGTCTGGTACTATTTGCTCTGGTACTCTGGATCTATTGTTTTGGCTCATAATGAATCACTTTTTATTAATAACATTACTAGCATTATAGTATAATATAGAGATTACTCTTGGTTTTTTATGATATTAAGTTATACGATTAAATGTATTGTCAAACACTTTGCTAATCATACATTGGCTATGCCTCTCATGGGCCTTTGGGTTCTTATTTGGGTCTTGTTTGGGTTCCTTCTGGTAGATTTTGTGTTGTGTTTGCATTCGTAGCTTGTGATTCATCCTCTGGCGGTATTACATGAGGTATATTTTCGCCTGCTATAGGTGGGTTATCAGTTTTATATACCGTTTGTTTTTCTTTTCTTCTACGACTTAAGTTGAAGTAGCTTAATAATTTATAGAGCATGATTAAAAGTTTGCCCCACACTCCTATATGATTTCTAGGTGTTTGCGAATTATCTTGTTGCTGTGGCGCAGTTTTAGCGTTATTAGCTTGTTCTTGCTTTCTGGCAAGCATTCCTCTTGCTGTGTTTTGGATCGTAATAGCAGCAGCTTGCTCTTTTGTTATTTTTTCTATTTTTTGTTCGAGAGTTTGTTGTTCCGCAACATTTACTGTTAATTCTGCATCTATTTGTGCATCTTGTTTTTCCGCTGACTTTAGCTCTGTTTTCATTGATTCTATCTCTTGTGCATCTTGTTTTGTTAATACTGTTGACTTAAAAAAGAAATATTTACGTTTAGCAACCGATGGCTTGAGATTTACTCTGGCAATCTGACTGCGCACTTGTTTTAATTTTTCTTGTGATATTTCTTTTTGTGATTTTAAAGAAACTATCTTAGTGTTTGTTTCTATAAGTTTACTCTGTAATTCTGCTTTTTCAGATGCATCTTCTGCCGCTACTGCTGGTTTAGGTGGCGTAGCCTCTTTGGATGCTGCTGCTGGTTCAGGTGGCGCGGCCTTTGCTACTGCTGGTTCAGGTGGCGTAGCCTCTTTGGATGCTACTGCTGGTTCAGGTGGCGCAAGAGCACGATCTTGCTCTGTAATTATTTGCATAGCTACAGTTAGTCGCTTTTTAAGCTCCGGTGAAAATTTTTCGTTTGATAATAGCTTCATAATCTCAAATGTTGGCTGTCGTTCTGTCTTAGCTTCTTCAGCTGGCTTACACGTGATCATTCCAAGGCTAACAATTGCTTCTGCTGCTTCAGTATGAGTTTTTGCGCTAGGACCGCCCGGTGTGTGCATTGCATGTTTATTGTCTAAAAAATGCTCCACAGCTTCTATTTTATAAATTGTATTTTGCCTTTCTGTTTCTTGTAATTCGTTTGGCAGACTTAATTTATTCTTTAGGGTGAATAAATCTGCTTGATAAAAATGCCTTGTTTCCCTTATGTCATGTAATGTTGACGCTGCTCTAGATGCAAACGTCTGAACTAATCTTTTAGCGAATCGGTTGCTAATAGTGAAATCTATTAAATCATCTGTGCTTTTTGCCTGTGAAACTTTCCCCAGCACCCGTAATTTTTTTATTTGTTCAATAACATCTTTTTGTTGTAACATAGGGTTTAATTGGTTTCCGAGTGCTGTTCGAATTGCTATGCCGATACCGTCGTAATTATTTGCTTTATTTGCTTTAACAACCTCCAGCAAATCTGGCAAAAAGCTTTCACTTCCATTTGCTTTTATCATTTTTGCTGCGCACTCAAAATCTCCTAAAGCTAGCTCTATAATCCTTTCATCAGAAAGATCTATTGCAGGATGTTCTCTACCTTCTTGTGCCATAATGTTCTTCTATTAATAATAATATTATTATTATAGTATATTGTAAGGGTTTTGATGGTTTTTTTATTATTTTAGGCCATAATAAACAGAAGGGTCTTTATAAGACTTTATTGTTCCTTGTTAAGCTAAGGCTAGCTAGTATATGCGGCCAACAGCGGTGCCGGGTGCTTTCTGCTATAGGGTTTAATATGGGTATATTCATTAACGAGGCGTTGATTATGATGTGCCTGGAGTTTGCTTGTCTTCTGGAGCTTGTTCTTTTTTTTGAGCTTGTGTATTGATAGTATATAGTGATCCTGGGTTTGAAGTAGATATTTCTTTGCTTTCTTTAGGAGAAGAATGACCACCGATGATTTCTGGTGGTCTTTCATTTGAACTATCTTGCTTAAACATTGATTGTATATAACTTGTCAATTTATACACAATTATTAAGAATTTTTCCCACATACTTTTCGGATTGTTAACTGCTGCCTGTGCGTCTTGTTCTTTGAATTTTTTTCTGCCCAAGAATCCTCTGCCTATCTTTTGAATAGTTGTAGCTGATTGTTTTTTTGTGATGTTAGCTATTTTTTGCTCTAGATATATTTTTCTGCTAGTCATTGATCTTAATGAGCTACTTATTTTGTTAATTTGTGGCATTGTTGCGTCTAGTTTTGCTGCCTGTAAAGCCTGTATTGATTTCTCCATCGCGCTAAGCTGTTGCTTTAGTTCTGCTAAATTTGATGTTTCTGGAGTTGCTGTTAATGTTTCTTTTTGTTGTGTAAGTTCTTGGTCTAGTGCTTCAATTATTTTTATAGTGTTGCCTAGTTTTTCTTTAATATCTTTAGGAATGACTTTCTTTCCTAAGAGGCTTCTTATATGGTATGTTGGCTTGATTATTGCCGGGGTTCTAGCTTGCATAGAACCGCCGCATACAGCTGCTGCCAAGTTCAATATGCTCGGTAATACTCGTGCATATGTATTGTAGGAAGGATCTTTTTTACTTTCTGTTTTTTGCTTTGTTGCTAAGAATACTTTTAGTTGTTTTATAGTATTGTTTGTATCCAATATTTTTTTGCAATAATACCCTGCATCGTTTTCTTGATCTGTTCTGCCCACAATAGCTATTTCTAGAGCTCCAAAATGTTTATAGTATAATGCGCTATCTTTTACTAGCCTTTCGATTGTGTCCATATCTTTTAGAGTGATTGTGATGGGAGATGCAAGTATCCTGTCAATTGTCTTTTCTGCTGCTACGGCTTTTGTTCCTGAATATAGTTCTTCCATTAGCTCGGGCATTTTATCATTCACTTTTGCTGCAGTAGCTATTACGTTTTCTCTTACAGCAACCCCAAATTCATACCCTTGCCCTACCATCTCCTTAAGTCCTTTGGCGGCATCTTCTAATTCTCCAAAATATTTTTTATATATCTTTTCATCTTTTACTGCTACTAATCTCTTGATCTCCTCCATATATAAATCAAGAGAACTAGTCTTTTTCAGAATTTCTTTAATGCTCGCATCGACTTTTGTGGCTTCTGACTTTAAATATGCTTTGGCAATTATGCCATGGGTTGATTTCTTTAATTGTGATGCCATCTCCTCTATTTTTTCGTTAGTGGTGATTGCTTTTGCAGTTAGTTTGCTCTCTGTACTATTTAGGCGCTTTAATTCTTTTTCTAGTGCTGGCAAATCCAGGTTAAAAGTATGTTTTGCAACTCTCATGTTGTGTGCGCTTATTAGTGTTTTGCCTAATTCTTCATTCATTATGGCTATAGCTTGGGCTCCAGTAGGGCTGCGGTCTTTCCTCAAGCTAAGAAAAAAAGCTATAAAGCTATCTGTACTATATATATGAGGTAGCATTTTACCTAGCTTAGACCTATTTGAAATTCTTTCAAATCCTTCTAAATCATATGTTCTTAGCAACTCAAGCTCATAGCGAGGCATAGGTGACCTGATCTTGGCTAGAAAGCCTGAAAGTCTTCGCTTTGTATGATAGGGGTGAATTGTTTATCAAGCACTGATCTAAGTGCTATTCCAATATCGCTGTGATCGCCTGATTTATCTAACGTAACAGCCTCGAATAAACAGGGGATAAAGCTTTCCTCTCCATTTGCTTTTATCATGGCTTTTGCGCACTCAAAATTCGTAAAAGCTAATTCTATCATTCTTTCATCGGAAAGATCGGATCTTGAGTCCTCTCTGCGTTCTTGTGCCATAAAGTTCTTTCATCAATAATATTAATATCATTATAGTAGGTTATACGGTTTTTGTTGGGTGTTTATGGGTTAGGAGAGTTTTATGCCCTGAAAGTTTGTCTTTTTTTATTCAAGTTTATATTTCTTTTGCCCTCCCTTCTTTCTCTAGCTTGATCCGGAGATCATTGAGCGGTATGTAGTAGTATGTTTTTTGTTGTAATCTCGCCGATACTCTGAAAAAACCTCGGGGGTGGCTATGCTTATTTAGGGCGCAGAAACCCCGTTATGTACCACAGAAGGTTTGGCCTACTCTCTCATGAGCCTCTGGGGGTAGTGTGTAGTTCTGGTGTGCTGGTGAAAGGGCCGCAAAAGGTTGCTGCAATATTACAATCATTTTTTCTATGTCAGTAATATCTTTGGTTTTGTTATATTGCTGCAATGCACGCTCAATAAGGTGGTTGCGAGGAATAACTATCGGGTTATGCTGTAGCATTATATCTTGTGTAGTTTTTGTTTGCACTTGTGCTAAGGCATGTTGCCATGTGGTTAACCAATTTGCTATTTTGGTCCTGTTTTTAAACAAGCTTAATAGTTGTTCTGTGTTACCAAGTGCTGCTTCAGCTAAATAGCTAAAGGTTAAAGTGAAGTCTGCTTTGTTTTCTTCCATAATTTTAAGCAAATTTATTATTAAATTTTTATTTTCAGAGGTATGGTCAGACAGGCCTATTTTAGCTAGCATGTTTGTGAAATAATGCTGCTCGAATCTCGCGAGGAAGCCATCTAAAGCCGCTATAACCATAGCCTCTTGTGCGCTAGAGTCTCTTGCTAGCAAAGGTGCAATACAATTTGCAAAACTTGTTAAGTTCCAGAGCATAATGTCTGGCTGTGCGCTATATGCATAGCGGCCATATTTGTCGATAGAGCTGAATACTTGCTGCGCTTTATACTCATCCATAAAGGCGCAGGGGCCGTAATCTAAGGTCTCGCCACTAATTGAGGTGTTATCAGTGTTCATTATCCCATGAATGAAGCCAAGCCCCATCCATTTCGCTACTAGGATTGCCTGCTTGCTGCAAACCAGCTCAAGTAAAGCTTGATATTTGTTTGAGCTATTATTTGCGCTGGGGAAGTTTCTGTTTATAGTATAATCAGCTAGTTGCTTGATGCTAGGGTGGTCTTTTCTTGCGGCAAAATATTCAAAACTGCCTATGCGAATATGGCTGGTTGCAGCTCTAATTAATAATCCTCTGGGCTCTGGTGTGGCCCGTATTATGTTCTCGGTGCTTACTATTGCTGCCAGAGACCTGGTGGTTGGCACACCAAGCGCGTACATTGCTTCGCTAATTATATACTCACGTAACACGGCGCTAATAGAGGCATAACCATCTCCGCCCCTGGAAAATATGGTTGGGCCTGATCCTTTCAGCTGTAAATCTATACTCTTGCCATTTTTAGTCGTAGCTTCGCCTAACATTGCGGCGCGCCCATCTCCTAGCTGTGGTGTATATCTGCCATATTGATGTCCAGCATAAGCCATCGCGATGGGCTCTAAATGTTTTGGTAAGTTATGCGGGTGCCAGTATTCGCTATTTGAGAGTTCGCTTAGGTTAAGGCCATCAGCTAATTTATGATTAAATAATATTGTGCTTGCACCTTGCAGCGGGCTAATGGTTGCTTTGCTATAAAAGCTGCTGCCGAGCTCAAGATAGCTACTTTTTTTAATATTCATCATAACTTTCCAAATTTGCAAGATTATGTGGCAAACAACACTTGCGCTTTATTTGCTTTTCCCACTTGTTAGCTATTGCTTTCCCCCGCCTACGCCCTATTGCTTGACAATAGGGGCCAGGAGGTTTCTTGTCAAGTCTTAGTAAGTTATTTTAAGGCTAAATCAAAGTATTGCTAATATGAGGTTATTATTATAGTTATACTAGTGTTGTTGCACTTATTTGTTATTATAACTATCTTCGTTTACAATATTTACTCATTCTTCACAAATTATGGATATAGCTGTGCTGGAAATAAATTTATTTTCTAGAAAAGATTTAACTAATGCTCCTGCCCCTGGCGTTTGGGATTTAGTGGCTTGTGTTTTTATTATGTTTTTTCTATTTGGTTTTGCATATCTTGTTAATCAAATGCTAGTGCCATTCGATATTGTACAAAATATTACTATAGATCTAGAGCCTTCTAGCTTGCCGTATTATTGCCTTAGAAGCGTGATCAGAATATTCTTAGCTTTAATTATTTCAGTATTTTTTAGCTTTGTTGTTGGCTATGCTGCCGCAAAAAGCAAGCTGGCAGAGAGAATTATCATTCCTGCAATCGATATTTTTCAATCAGTACCCCCTTTAGGATTTTTATCGCTAGGTGTGTGGGGTTTTTTAATTCTATTCCCAGGTAGCTTGCTAGGACCAGAATGTGCCGCAATTTTAGTTATTTTTACCGCACAAGTTTGGAATATGACTTTAAGTTTTTATCAAAGCTTGCGTATGCTGCCTAAAAGCTTGCGAGAGGCTGCTAAAATATTAAGAATGTCAGCATGGCAACAATTTTGGATGGTAGAAGTTCCTTATGCAATCCCGGGGTTGCTGTGGAATGCTATGTTGTCTATTTCTGCTAGCTGGTTTTTCGTTGTGGCATCAGAAGCTATAGATATTAATAATCATGTGATATTACTCCCAGGGGTTGGTTCATATATTGCGGTCGCTATTAAAACAGCAAATACTGAAGCTATCATTTGGGCTATAGTTGCTATGTTCAGCACTATTTTAATATATGACCAGCTTATTTTTAGGCCTATCATGTTATGGAGCAATAAGTTTAAATCTTCTGTTAGCGAAGATCATTCATCTAGCTCATTTATTTCTAGAATTATGAGTAGGGCAGGCTTCATCCAATTTTTATTTAAACATATAAAAATGTTTTTTAATGCTATGCTACTTTCTCCACCTACTAGAAAAATCATGCCTCATAAAAAGTCTTCAAGATATTTAGGGAAAAGTGTTGCCGATTGTATGGGGTGGCTAATAATTGTGATTATGATTTATAGCCTAATCTCAGCTGCTATGTTTTGTTTACATTTTTTTGAAACTTATCTAGTATTGGCAGATTTAAAAGAAACTTTGTATTTAGGCGCAGTTTCAGCAATTAAAATTTTAATTTTAGTTATGATTTGCACTATATTTTGGGTTCCAGTCGGAGTATGGATTGGGCTTAAAGTTAACATGGCTAGCAAGATTCAGCCAGTGATACAAATATTAGCTGCATTCCCTGCCAATTTATTGTTCCCATTTTTTGCAAGCATCATTATCACTTATGACTTAAATAAAGATATTTGGCTTTCTCCTCTTATGATTTTAGGCACGCAATGGTATATTTTATTTAATGTAATTGCTGGCGCCTCAGCTCTTCCAGACGAGCAACAATATGCTGTTAAATCTTTGGGCCTAAAAAAATCATTGTGGTGGCGAAAATTTATTTTACCAGGCATTTTTTCTCATTTGATTACTGGTATTATCACTGCAACTGGGGGTGCATGGAATGCAAGCATTATTGCTGAAGCTGTTAACTGGGGTAGTACTAGTTTGTATGCGACAGGTCTAGGTGCCTATATTACCTACAGCGCGAGGCATGGTAATAATATTAAATTAGTGCTTGGCATTGTAGTAATGTGCTTTTATGTATTATTAATAAATAGGTTGCTATGGCAGCCATTATATAATTTCTCACAAAAACGTTTTAGCAATTAAAGGTGATAAAGTGACACAAGATAAAAAGACCCCCATTATTGTTGGTGAAAATATTTCTAAGTTTTTTCCAAAAAAAGATAAGCAAAAATTATTAGTTTTAGATAATCTTAATATTTCTCTTTTCCCGGGTGAAATTGTTGCGCTAGTTGGTAAGTCAGGCTCTGGCAAATCTACCTTGCTTCGAATTCTAGCTGGCTTAATACAGCCAACTACAGGCAGGGTTTTGTGGCAAAATGAAGAAGTAAATGAGCCTTCTTTGGGGCTTAGCATGGTGTTTCAGGACTTTGCTTTATTACCCTGGTTAACAGTCTTGCAAAACGTAGAGCTTGGTTTAGAAGCTCAAGGTGTTGCTGCAAAAGAACGTAGGGAGCGCGCGTTAAAAGCTATTGATATGGTCGGCATGGATGGGTTTGAATCAGCTTATCCAAAAGAATTGTCAGGTGGTATGTGTCAGCGGGTTGGTATTGCAAGAGCTTTGGTTGTTGACCCTGAAATTATGCTTATGGATGAGCCATTTTCTGCCTTAGATGTGCTAACTGCTGAAAACTTAAGAAGTGATTTAGTAACGTTATGGATGGAAAAGAAAACTAATATAAAAAATATTTTATTAGTTACGCATAATATGGAAGAAGCAGTGCTATTTGCAAATAGGATTTTAATTTTCAGCTCTAATCCAGGCGCGATAAAAGCAGAAATTAAAGTAGATTTGCCTTATCCAAGACAAGTTGATAGTGCAGCATTTCATAGTATTGTAGACGAGGTTTATAACCAATTATCAATTTTACATGATCCAGACAAAATTGCAGGGGTTAGATATAAAAACATTGGGCTGCATTATCGCTTGCCTAAAGTTGAAATATCTGAGCTAACGGGGCTTATTGAAACTTTATCTTCTACCGAATATTCTGGAATGGCGGAATTAGCCGAAGTTGCAGAAAATCTACACCTTGATATCGATGAGCTATTCCCACTAACAGATGTGCTAGAAATTTTCAGGTTTGCATATATTCAAGATGGTAACCTTGCGTTAACTGATCTAGGCAAAACTTTTGCAGAGGTGGATATCCTCAAGCAGAAAGAAATCTTCGCTAAACAGTTAATTAACCATGTTCCACTCGCTCGGCATATACAGCGGGTTTTGGAAGAAAGATATAATAAAACTGCCACAGAAGATAGGTTCCTCACAGAATTACAAGATAGTTTAAGCGAAGGGGCTGCAGATGAAGTATTTAAAATTTGTATTGAATGGGGCAGGTTTGCAGAAATATTTGCCTACAATGTAAATAAAGGTATACTTAGTTTAGATGATCCAGATTAGCAATATAACCAGGTTAGCAATATAATAATCCTAGTAGTTTCAGGCTGTAAGCAAGAGCTCTACCTTGTTCATAGCCCTATTCTTGGTTCTTTAGTTCATCCATAGGGCTTATAGGTGATTCCTCGTGCTGTAAATAGCTTTGGATCAAAGCATGGTTAAAGATTGCCGTCCAATCCGGTAAAGACAAAGGATAAAACATGACAAAAATAGTTTTTGCCTCTGGCAATAAAGGTAAAATAGCAGAGCTGAATTATTTTTTGGCGCCGCATAGAATCGAATGCATTCCACAAGATGAGTTGGGCCTTACCCCTGCTATAGAAGATGGCAAAACATTTATAGAAAATGCTATTTTAAAGGCGCGCCATATTGCTAAATTTACCGATTTACCGGTTTTAGCTGATGATTCTGGTATAATAATTGATAAGCTTGATGGTGAGCCTGGCATATATTCAGCGCGATATGCTGGAGATGAATGTGATAATAAAAAAAATGTTGCAAAAGTCATCGCCAATTTGACCAAAAAAAAATTCGTTTCTAGCCCTGCTAGGTTTTGTTGTGCCCTTGCGTTTTTTCAGTCTGGTGAGAATGACCAAATGCCGGCGATATTTACCGGTGTTTGGGAGGGTAGTGTCATTACATCTCCTAGAGGCAGTGATGGGTTTGGCTATGATCCTATTTTCTTAGATCTAAAGTCAAATAAAACCGCCGCAGAAATGGGTGGTTTTGCTAAACAAACTTGCAGCCACAGGGTGAAAGCTTTGAAAAAATTCATATCTTATTTTGTTGCCACATAAGATAGGGCTAATTTAGAATTGATAATTTTACTATTATCTTTAGTTATAAATACTGTTTCTCGTAAGTCCTGAGGGTAGCTAATTATGCTGTCGTTTTCTGAGTGGGCATATAAATAGTTGAGCGTTCCTATAGATACAGTGGCGGAATCTTCTGTGCTAACCCAGCTATTTTTTGTTCTAAGCTGTGCTGCACCAACCTGTGCCTTGTTGTCGGCTCTTAAGGTGGTTTTATTTGTAACCCCAGCTATTTCTAGTCTCCCATTATGAGCTGTAATAGCCAGATCTTGTGCATCTATCCATAATATTTTGCTGGCTTCAGAGCTATTATACTGAACTGACTCTATATTAATCATTCCATTGAGAGCAATACTAGATTCGCCTTCAGTATTAATTTGCATGGTAGAGTTGTATTTTTTAAGGTTTTCACCATATACTTTTGCATTAGAGCTAGTGTGAATATGCTTTATGTTTGAAATATCTTTAATAAAAGCATTATGGGTTTTGTTACAGTCGATTTTTGAAATGCATTTTCCTTGAAGGTACAGGGTATTATTCTGCACATATGCTGTTATATCAGGATCTTGTATAATAACATTATTTTTATGCTTATGGTTCGGGTTTATCATTAGGCTTACATCACTGCCAACATCAATTTTATTGTAATTATTAGTCTTAATGCTAACCCAAGTCACAGGTTTTGTATTTTCATTGTCTCCATTATGGTCAAATAAAGAAGACAATGAGGGTATAGAGAACCAGCTGTCTTCTGCTGTTGCAACAGTAGTTATTAACAATAAAGCAATGCTTGTAGTTATAGAATGCAGTTTTTTCACAAATAAATATCCTTATTCAAGAGTAATTTCAATATGATTTACATAAGAGGCGCTAGATAGGCCTTGATGTGTTACATTATTATGCGATATGGCCACATTTTTTAAGCGCGCATAGTCCCAAATTATTGCAGATATAGTTTGAGCTTGCTGATTGTTGCTATCATAATTAAATCCTGTGACAGTTATATTCGAAACATTATTATGATTATTAATTATACTTATTGCTTTGTGCATAGTGTCTTCAGTGCTTAAAGAAAAGTTGGTGCTATTGTTTTCGAATATTAGCGATGGGTAAACAACTAGGATAGTTTTATTCCACAGGTTTATTTCTTTGATTTCAGTTTCATCTAGAGATCTTTTTAGCCTATTGTTTTTAGTCGCAAGTGCTAAAGATTGTTGTGGCCCAGCTGAAAATGAGCTTTTTTCGATATTATAATCATAATCACTACAGCTAGTTATAACTAGGAATGATATAATTGCGAGGATCTGTTTTGTTTGCTTCATGCGGCTTAACCCCTATTTGACAGGTAGTCCTTGAAATTTAATGTTAGCAATATAAAATGCATAATAGTTAAATATTATAACGTTAAAATATAAAATCTACTAGTAAATTTTATATTCTATCTATTTTAGGGTTTTTGTTTGGTAAATATAAACTACCATGTTGGCCACAGCTATTAGTTAATATTATGCAAAACGTTATTATAGTTAAAGCTAGAATGTTATTTTTTATCATTTTTTGCATTATTTTTTTCTTTTTCACTATTTTTTTCATAGAATGCTGTTGCCTTTGTGCCAGTGCCTTTGTGCCAGTGCCTTTGTGCCAGTCTCTGCTATAATTTATCACGTCTTACTTCTGAAGGCTATCTTTGTTAAAAAGATCGCCAGTTTTTGCTTTTGGTGGGATCCAGGGTCAAATCTACTTAATTTTATAATTCATTATTGTGCTTTTAAAATGGTAGCAATTAAGCCAAGTTATATGGATAGCTCTCTAAAAAACTTAGTGATGGCATTAGCTGTACTTATTACGGCATATGGATTTATAATCTTTTCTGGACCATGCGATCAAGTCGTATGGCGTAGTCGAGGGGCTGGGACCTTCGTGATAACAAAGCTTAAATTTGAGGCATATATGATTAATCAGAGTGAACAAAACAACACCATAGCTTGTGGCCCAGAAAATGCTGAAAAGTGCATAATATGGCTCCATGGCTTGGGTGCTTCCGGATCAGACTTGGCTGAGGGAGTTTGGCCAGCTTTCCCTCTAGCTATGCGGCAGGGGTGGCGAGCTATATTTCCAAATGCGCCACAGCAAAGAGTAACTATTAATAATGGTGCTGTTATGCCGGCGTGGTTTGATTTATATTCTATTAGTGATAGATCAAAAGAAGATGAGGTGGGTCTTGCTAATTCTGCACAAATGTTAAAAGAGATTATCACAACACAAATAGAGCTTGGAATTGAGCCTAGTAAAATAGTGGTTGCAGGTTTCTCACAAGGTGGGGCTATTGCTTTATACTCATTGTTACAATTAGATATAAAGCTAGGGGCAGTGATATCATTGTCTGCATATGTACCAATGGCGGGTTTAAATAATTTAAGCTCAAACCCAAATAACTTATCAACTGCTATTATGCTGATGCATGGCGAATACGATGATATTGTGCCCTATAATGCTCTAGCAGATGCTGAAGCTAGGTTGAAAGGCTTAGGTTATAAGCCACAGAGTAAAAGTTATGCTATGGCGCACGAAATGTGCCCATCGCAAGCCCATGACCTCATGAGCTTTTTGCAAGCTGCAATAAAATAGCTTGGTGTTGTATGCCCATGCCTCAACGGTTGCGTTTTGGTCTGGATTTGCACTTTTAAAGTGGGCAGGTAAAATGTACACCAAGACAAAAAGTAATTGGCAACAACTAATTTTTGTTGCGTCGTAATAAATTAGAGCTAAATATTATAGCCCGTTTTAGGCTAAATTCTCATATTACCCTGTTGGCGCAATCATTTTTTCTACCTGCATATGTTTATCAAACTCTGCTGCAGTTAATAAGCCCATTTTTAAGCAAGCCTCTTTCAAGGTTAGGTCTTCTGCGTGCGCAAGTTTTGCAACTTTAGCACACTGGTCATAACCAATTACTTGGTTCAAGGCAGTAATTAGCATTAGTGAATTTTCTAGGTGTTCATTAATGCGTTTATGATTTAATTCTAGCCCTAAAATACATTTTTCACTAAATGAATGCATTCCATCTGCGAGTAGATTTATAGAATGCATATAATTATGAATCATTATTGGTTTGAAAACGTTAAGCTCAAAATTACCTTGTGAATTTGCAAAGCTAATAGCGCTATCGTTAGCTACAATTTGTACAGCAATCATGGTTAAAGCTTCACATTGAGTTGGGTTAACTTTGCCGGGCATGATAGATGAGCCTGGCTCATTTGCTGGCAAGTTTAGCTCTCCAAGGCCGCATCTTGGGCCAGAGCCTAGCCATCTGATGTCATTAGCTATTTTCATCAAGGAGGAGGCAAGAGTTTTAAGTGCTGAACTTGCTGCTGCCAGCTCGTCGTGTGCAGATAGAGCCGCAAATTTGTTGGGGTGCGACTTGAATGGCAAAGAGGTTTTGTCGGCAATTTTAGCACAAATAATAGCGGAGAAATATGGATGCGAGTTTATTCCTGTTCCTACTGCCGTGCCTCCTATTGCAAGGTCATATAAATCATCAAGCGCAGCTTCTATGCGCTTTAAATTACGCTCAAGTAGCGCTACGTAGCCAGAGAACTCTTGACCAAAGCTTAAGGGGGTAGCATCTTGCAAGTGAGTTCTACCTATTTTAATTACTTTATCGAATTGGCTTTGTTTTTCTTTTAAGCTAGTAATTAAGTTGTGTAATGATGGCAATAATTTGTTTTTCGTGCTAATAGCCGCAGCTATATACATTGCTGTTGGAAAAGTATCATTCGAAGATTGCGACATATTTACATCATCATTTGGGTGTACTGGGCTTTTGCTGCCAAGCACGCCGCCTGCAAGCTCAATAGCTCTGTTCGCAATTACTTCATTTGCATTCATATTTGTTTGAGTGCCGCTGCCTGTTTGCCAGACAGAAAGAGGGAAGTGTTGGTTTAGCTTGCCAGACAGCACATCTTCAGCCGCTTGCACTATTAAATCGTGTTTTTCTTGGGATAGTTTTCCAAGCTTAAAATTAGTCCCAGCAGCGGCTTGTTTTAAAATGCCGAAAGCATAAATCAACTCGATCGGCATATTATCATTAGCTATTGCAAAATTAAGGATGCTTCTTGCTGTTTGAGCGCCATATAGCATGTCGTTAGGTACAGCTATTTGTCCCAAACTGTCTGATTCTATCCTATGGTTATTTTGCATATTCTTTGTTCCTTTTTTTTATTCCAGTTGTATATTTAATGGCAATTAAAGTTAAAGCTAAAAAATCATATTACAGTTATTTTTGCTATAACTCTAGCTCTAGTTGCGCTAGCCGTTGCTTAGTTCCCACATCATACCAAACGCCATCAAAAACTTCACAAGTAATATCATTGCTAGCGATACAATTTCTAATCAAGTCTCCAAGCTTGTCAAAGCTATAATTTTGCATTATAAATTCTGGATTAAAAACCCCTATGCCAGAATATGTATAGCTGCATTCGTCTTTGTTACTTGTTAATAAGCCATTTTCTATGCCAAAATCTCCTCCTAGATTATGCCCAGGATTCTTTATTAAAACTAGGTGGCATGTTTTTGGGTTTATATTATTTAATGAGGAGAAATTGAAATCAGTAAAAACGTCACTATTAATAGCAATAATAGGTTTATTGGCTTCTAGTTTCTTGCTTTTTATTGCAAATCTGAGGCCTCCAGCTGTTTCCTTTGGCTCTGGCTCTTCAACTGAATAGTTTATGTTCATACCATGGCTTTTGCCTCTACCCAAATGTGCGATGATTTTACCGCCTAAATGGCCAACATTAATAGTAACTTGAGTATTGCCTTGAGAGTTTAATTGTAACAGCAAGCGCTCTATTAAGCTCTGGCCTTTAACTTTAATTAAAGGCTTGGGTATAAACTTCGTTAAGGGTAGCATTCTTTTTCCATAGCCGGCAGCGAATATGAAAATTTGATTATTCTGCATTTTTTGTTGCTGTTTGAAGTGGTAGCAGTTCATGTAGCGCGTTATACTCTGGATATTGGTGCAATTCGGCTATTGCGTCTTTAATATATATAGCTACAGTTGGTAGGTAAGGCAAATATTGTTTTTTGCTGTCTCGATAATAAAGCCTGCAAAATATGCCTAATACTTTTAAATGCCTTTGTAAGGCTGTTAGCTGAAACATATTATTAAATTCAGCTTGATCTAGCTTGACTATGCCAGCACTAATTGCATTATTTAGATAGAATCTTTGCAATTTTTGTAGTAGTTCTGGTGATAATGGGCAATAGTAGTCACGCAGCAATGAGCTTAGGTCGTAGCTTACAGGGCCGATCAAAGCATCTTGAAAATCTATAACTCCTAAGCTGCCCGCTCCGGTTATTAGCAAGTTTCTAGAGTGGAAGTCTTTATGCACAAGCGTTGTGGGTAGGTTGCTTATCTTGCTTGCAATATCATGACAAATATCCGCAAACAATGCCATGTTGCTTGGACTAAGTGGTGCCTTGAGATGATGATTACAATACCACTCTGGCGCTAGATTCATCTCATCTGTTAATTTGGTATAACAATAATTATCCCATATGGTTGTTTTTTGTGGTATTTGTTGTAATTTTATGATTTCAAATATACTTTTTTTATAATACAACTCTTTCTCTGTGCCGCTGGTTTTGGTGATTAATAGTTGGTCGCCAAAATCTTCTTGTAATAACAGTTGTTTTTGTAAATCATATGCCTTCATTTTAGGGGTTTTGATATTATATTTTGCAAACTCTTTATTGTATGCTATGTAGCGTTTTAAATTGCTACAGCTTGGGTCGTGCATCAGAATATAGCTTGTAGTCGCTGTTGTAATGCGCCAATATTTTCTTGCGCCAGCATCGCCTTCAATTGGCTTTATAGTATAATTTGTTGTGATATGGCTTTTTACCCAATCATCTATAGTATACAATAGATCTTTGGTTATTTTCTGGCATAAATTAATCATAAGACATTATAACATTACGAGTAGTGATAATAAAATAGTATGATATCAATATTAAGGTACAGACACAAATTAATATGGCGCGCATTATTGTTGCTGCTATATTGTGGCTTTGCAGTTACTAGCTTTGCAAGCGCTGTGTATTCGTCAGCAGATTTGAAAATTTTGTCGGATAAATGCCCTATTTTTGAGGTTGGCGGAAAATCAGCAAAACAATTAAAATTTATTCCAGATGACAGCATGTGTGGTGGTCATTTTAAGACAGAGCCACAACTGAAATATCAAGAAGATATTAATTTTTCTGCTGACACACTAAATATTAATGCTAAAACTAGCATTTCAAACTTGCAAGGTAACACCCATGTGGCATATAAAAATGCTAGCCTATTTGCAGATCAAATTTGTTTGTCGCGCGAGTCAAATAAAGATACCGCTTTTGTTGAAGGCAATGTTAAATTTTCTCATAATCAGACTGTAATTTTTGCTGATAGTATTTTATGGGACATAAAAAACAATGCTTACTTACAGAATGCCTCATTTCAAATGTCAATGCCAAATACTAATTTAAATACTGCTTGGGGTCATGCTCAAAGCATAACTATTTCTCAAAATAACATAGCTTTAATAAATTCATCATATAATATTTGCTCGCCTAACAATCATATTTGGTATTTTGATGCTGGCACTTTAAATATTGATAAAACAGCCCGCCAAGGCTATGCCACAAATGTATTATTTCACTTATATGGCGCACCTATTTTTTATATGCCAGTGCTTTATTTTCCTTTAGATAAAAGTCGCTACAGTGGTTTTTTATACCCAAAAATCGGTTATTCTAATGCCAGCAAAGTAATCCTAAAAATACCGTATTACTTCAATTTAGCGCCAAACTACGATGCTATTGTTAGCGCAGGATATTATGGTAATAGAGGATTTTTCTATCAACAGTATAGTCGGTTTTTAACAGAAAAATCGTCTGGTTCTTTGCGGTTTATGGGGTGGGCAAACGATAAAGAGTTCGGCTCTTTTAAAACGGATTTTGCAAGCACGTTTTTATTAGATAAAAGCACAGATACAGCAAATCAGCTAGCTAATTTGTCACAATCCAGTAACAACAGACGTTTTCTGTATTACCAGCAGAGCTATAAGCCAATCGATACCCTAACACTAGATTTAAAATATGCATGGCTAAGTGATGACTATATGCGGAGTGACTTTGATGAAGTAAGCGACTTGCTGCTGACAAGAAGAGCCCCACGATTTTTAAAAGCAATATTTGATCACGAAGATATATTCGTAAATCTTACTTGGTCACAAGATGAGATTCTGCAGCCACTTGGCAAAACCATATTAAAAGGTTTATTCAGAGCAGAACCAGAGCTATATATTAAACATAGCGCCTATAATGATTTTGGATTTGGCTTTAAACAGCAATTACAAGTGCTAAAGTTTGAGCCGGCTACAGATATTGATTTGTCAAATAATTTTAATATCGAAGGGCTGCGTACTTTATATCAGCCACAGCTGGAATATACTAACCGCATTGCTAGTCATAGCTTGAAGGTTCTGTTAGGGGCTCATGCTTTATGGTATAATTTTGACAGCTTAGCTGAGGGTGGGAATAATTCTTATAATATATTTATGCCATGGCTTAGTATTGATCAAAAGTGGCATTTCACAAATAACAAACAGTTTTTCATGACACCAAGATTGTTATTTAAATATGTGCCGTATAAAGCCCAAGATTATATGCCTATCTTGGATGCTGGCTATAATTCAGGTAGTTATACTAAGTTGTTTAGCATCAATCGTTTCACAGGTTACGATAGGTTTGGAGATACTACTAGCTTTATATTTGGGCTGGAAAATAAAATTGTTTCACCTATAACAGGTTTAGTTAAGGCTATGTTTAATCTTGGTAAGAGCTATGATTTCCAGCTACATAAAACCTGTCTTGGTTCTGATTGTGTACTAGATGAGCAAGCATTTCAGCATTGGTCTGATTGGGTTATTGCTGCCAATATTTTTGGCGATAATTCATCTTTGGCATTAGACTGGGCAATGGATAATAAATTGCAGCAAACTAAGAGTTTATATTTAGCGTTAGCCTATCAGCATTATTCAAAGATTTATTATCATTATGCACGAATTATGAACCCTTATGATCTCTTGCTTCAAACAAATAAAATTGTTGGAGCTGAGCATGATACAGTGCTAAATAAAAGCTGGTCAGTGTTTGGTAACTTTGAATATGATACTTCAGGGGATAACTTCTTTAATTATATTGCCGGCTTTAAATATAAAAGCTGCTGTCTAGATCTAAAGGTTGGCGTAAAGAGGCATTACAGTGGCACTGATGGCTACAGTAAAGCTAATTATAAAAATAGCATCGTATTTGAGTTTTCTTTGCCTGGGTTAGGTAGCCATAGTTAAAAGTTGTGCTGGTATCTACATGATGTTAATATAAAATATTATTTTAATTTGGGGTTTTTCAATGTTAAAGAAAATTATTAAACTTATACATGTAATTGTTTTTATGTCACTTAGTTTAGCTAATGTATGTTTTGCTACAGGGATTGATAAAGTTGCTGCGGTAGTTGATGACCAGATTATAACTAATCTTGAAATAGAAAAAATGAAGAGTTTTATGCTTACTGTCGGCGCTATAAATAGCGAGTCAGCTAAAGATCAAGATGCTAATAAACATATTTTGAATTTTCAAATAGAGCGGATGCTTCAGCTGCAGCTTGCAAAGAAGTTTAATATAGCTATAAATATAGATGCAGAAACATTGCAGCAAGAGTTTTTGCACAATAGAAAATACAGCCATGCAGACTTAGCAACACTGCTTGCTGATAATAATATTACTGAAAGCTATTTTTTAGCTATGTTAAAAGAAAATCTGCAAATAGAAAAAACTCAGCAAAGTCTTATCGGCAGTAATGTTAAAATCACTGATAAAATGGTGGATGAATTTTTAGAAAAATATCATAATGAAAACACTCAGTATCTAATTAAAGATCTGTTTTTTGCTAAAACTGCACCAAAACATACTGCTGCTGAATATAAAAATATAATAGCGACAGCTGTTACTAGCTATTATGAAAATGGCTCTATTTCAAAAGATGTTAGCTTCAGCGATCTGGGTTATAAATCTTTATCTCAGCTGCCTGATATTTATCAAAATATAGTTCCAGGACTTGAAAAAGGCAAGCCCAGTGCAATAATTATTGCCCCTAATGGTCTACATAGTTTATTGCTAGTTGATAAAAGAGAGCCTGAAAGCATACAGTTTGAGCAAGCTAAAATGAGTTTATATCGAGAAAGCATGGCAAAAGAAATAACTTTATGGCTAGATAAATTAAAGCAATCAGCATATATAAAATTATATTAATAGAATAACTGTATTTTATGGCTAAAAGTAGAGCAAAGTTAGGGCAGCACTTTTTACACGATAGATATATTATCGACAAAATTATTGCGCATATAGGTTATGACCCTAAGATGAATTTTGTTGAAATAGGTCCAGGTAAAGGCGCTCTTACCATTCCATTTTTATCGCAGCATTCGAAGCTTACAGTTATTGAAATAGATCAAGCTTTATTGCCTAAGCTGCAAAATATGCAAACTAAATTTCCCTTGCTAAGTGTTATTAATGAAGATGCACTGCAAGTGGATTTTAATAAATTTTGTAATAGTGATTCTGCCAGCATGGTGATTTTTAGTAATTTACCTTATCAAATATCTGCCCCTTTAATGCTGAAAATGCGAGATTATCGCGGCATTGTAGAAAAAATGGTTTTCATGGTACAAAAAGAATTTGCAGACAGAATAAAAGCCAAGGCTGGTGAATCTGCATACGGCAGAATATCTGTAATGGTTCAATCTTGGTGCGATATAGAAGTTGTGCTGGCAGTGCCGCCAGAATCATTTAACCCAATGCCAAAAGTTCTGTCTAGCGTATTTATTGCAACTATGCATAACAAATATAATGTGCAGTATCCAATGTTATTTGAAAAAGTCGTAGCTACAGCTTTCAGACATAAGCGTAAGTATTGTCACAGCTCTTTTAAAAAACATATTGAGTTACAAGATTGGTTGTCCTTAGGTTTAGCTCAAACTAGCAGGCCTGGCGATGTGACTATTGATCAGTATATTTTGATCACAAATTATCTTTACAATATATTTGGTGAAGAGGGTAATAATATTAATTTTACTATCTAAGTATTTCGCCATTTATTGCATTTTTAATAGTGCTAACGCTATGATTACTGCCAATCTTTGCATCTATAATAGTAGTTATATTGTTGCCGAATATTTTTGCGACTTCTGCTGCGGTTTTTGCAGGCTCGCCATTATGCATGTTAGCGCTGGTAGAAACTATAGGTGAGTCTAGCTCTTGACATAAGCTTTGAATGATAGGGTGGTTACTAACTCTAATAGCAACGGTGTTGTCAGGATTTTGCACAATGCGCGGCACTATGCTGGATGCTGGAAATACCCAAGTCACATGCCCTGGCCAAGAGGCAAATACTTTGTCGTAATTTGGTATTGTGCGTGTGAAATGCTTTACCATATCCCAAGAAGCAGCAACTATAATGCAGCCTTTGTTAGGGTCGCGCTTTTTTAGCTCATATAGCTTTTCAACTGCTGCTTCTTGGGTTGGGTCTACCCCAAGCCCATATACTGCCTCAGTAGGATACGCTATAATTTCACCTTGTTTTATGGCGCTAGCAGCGGCATGTATTTGATCAAGTTGTATCTTATAGTCACTCATAACTATCCAAATTTTAAAATTTCTCTTATAGTTATTCTGCTTCCTCAGGAGCTGGTTTTTTATCTCCGCATTCAGGGCATACTATTTCTTTACCAAATCTTTTAGTTTCTTTCAGTGTTTTTATTGGCCACTCACATTTTTCGCACTCTTCATTTATAGGCTCATTCCAAATAGCGTAATCACATTTTGGATATGTTTCGCATGAATAAAAATATTTTCCTCTTCTTGATCGTCGCTGTATTAGCTCGCCTTTAGTGCACTTTGGACATGAGGTGTCAGTTGCTTTCGGCTTTTCTAAAGGTTCTATATGTTTGCATTCTGGGTAGTTGCTACATCCTATAAATTTACCATAGCGGCCAATTTTATAAATCAAGTTAGATTCGCATGTTGGACATTTTCTGTCGGGCACTATTTCTGGCTCGTTACTTGATACTTCGCCATCCATATTTCTGGTATATTTGCATTCTGGATAATTAGTACAGCCAACAAACTTGCCTCTTCTCCCTAGTCTAATTGAGAGCACAGAGCTACATTCAGGGCATTTTTCATCAATTTCTTCTTGTGTTACATCTTTGCGGTCAACATCAGTTTCTATTTTATCTACAAGTTCTTTAAAGGGGCCCCAAAATTCTTCTAATATAGGGATCCATTGCTTTTCCCCCTCAGCAACAGCATCTAAATCATCTTCCATTTGTGATGTAAAATCAAAATCAACGTATTTAGTCAGATATTTTGTTAAAAAATTATTTACTATTTCACCAGTATCAGTCAAATGAAATCTTTTTGCTTCAAGCTCTACATATTCGCGGTTTTTTAAGGTTTGAATTATGCTTGCATAAGTGGATGGCCTACCTATTCCTAGCTCTTCTAAAGCTTTGACCAGTGTTGCTTCGCTATACCTAGGTGGTGGTTCAGTGAAATGTTGCTCAGGTATAATCGATTTTAATGGTATTTCTTGCCCGACTTTAACGCTAGGGAGTGTGGCTTCTTTATTTTTCTTGCTCACATCATCTGTGCCTTCTTCATACACTGCTAAGAACCCTGGGTTTGAAATAACCGACCCAGTTACTCTAAATAGTCCGGTAGTGCCACAGGCAAGATCTATTCTAGTTCCCATAATGCTTGCATAAATCATTTGTGATGCTATTGTTCTTTTCCAGATAAGATCATATAACTTTGCTTGATCCTGTGTCATAAATTTTGTGAGCTCTGCCGGAGTTTTGGTTGCAACTGTAGGTCTTATCGCTTCATGAGCTTCTTGAGCATTCTTTGCTTTAGTTTTATAAGTATTAATCGTTTTAGGTAACTGCTCTTTACCGTAGGCTTTTTCTATGTGACTTCTTATTTCAGTAATGGCTTCTTTGGCGATAGTTACAGAGTCGGTACGCATATATGTGATGGCACCAAAATGGCCATCATTTGTTTCTATTCCTTCATAGAGCTGCTGTGCTATCATCATTGTTTTTGCAGCACCGAAACCTATTTTTCTTGAGGCTTCTTGTTGCAGTGTTGAGGTAGTAAATGGTGGTGATGGGTTTCTTTTTCTCGGCTTAGATTCTAAGCTTGCTACGGTTAAGATGTTATTTGAGTCTTGTTCAAGGTCGGCTAGAGCTTTATCTGCATGCTCTTTATTTTGAATGCTAAATTGTTTTAGTTTTTCACCTTGATATTCAAACAATTTGGCCTGAAACTCTTGCTTAGATTCCGTAAGGTTCGCAAATATTGACCAATATTCTTGTTTCTCAAATTCTTTTATTGCTTTTTCTCGTTCTGAAATTAATCGTAGTGCTGGACTTTGCACTCTACCTGCAGATAACCCTTTACGTATCTTTTTCCACAGCAATGGAGAAACATAAAATCCTATTAAATAGTCTAGCGCTCTTCTTGCTTGCTGTGAATTCACAAGGTCAGTAGAAATTTCTCGTGGCTGGCTAATAGCTTCTTGGATAGCTTTTTTATTTATTTGATAAAAAGCGACTCTTTGTACAATTTTATCTTTTAATTTATTTTTTTCTTTTAATAGCTCACACAAGTGCCATGCTATTGCTTCCCCTTCTCTATCCGGATCTGGTGCCAGTATAACTCGGTCAACTTTGGGTAGTGCTTGAATGATTTTATTAACATATGTTGCACTATCGGCAATAGCAGCGTATTTCATTTCAAAATTATTATCTGGGTCTACTGCGCCTTTCTTAGGCTGTAAATCTCGGACGTGCCCTTTTGAAGCTAAAACAATATAGTCGCTTCCTAGATAAGTGTTAATTGTCTTTGCTTTTGCCGGAGATTCTACAATAACTAAAGTTTTTGCCATGAGTATTCACTGTGGTTAGTTAGCTTAATATGAAAAATCTAACATACAAATATGCTGTGAGCAATAACTTATCAAGTATTATTAATTTGCTTTAATAGTAATTTTTCACATACCCTCCATTTTGATATTGTGCAAATTTATTCACCTCTAGCTCTAGTATGCTACTTAGTACTCTACTTCTATTTAAATTAGACTTTGCGATTATTTGATCGATGCTAATAGGTTTAGAATTTAATATGGCGAGTAAATATTGTTTGTCTTTGCTATCAGCTGCAAGCATTGCATTGTTTGCGTTGTTAAAATTATTAAAGCTAGGCAATATTTCATCAAAAATATCGTTCGGATTGCGAGTTAGTTTTGCTCCTTGTTGAATTAAAATATGGCAGCCGCTATGGTTTGGTGAGTTTATAGGGCCAGGTATTGCAAAAATTTCTCTATTTTGCTCTATGCCATATTTGGCAGTTATTAGAGATCCACTACGTTTTTCTGCCTCTACAATTAATATTCCTTTCGATAAACCACTAATAATTCGGTTGCGCTGAGGGAAATTAGTCGCAAGTGGAGGGGTTGACAGTGGAAAATTAGATATAACCAACCCTTGGTCAGCTACTTGATTTTGTAAGTTGTGATTACACTTTGGGTACGCTATATCTATGCCTGTGCCAAGAACAGCTATAGTTTTACCATTCCCCTGAAGTGCACCTGCCGCTGCAGCAGTATCTATGCCTCTTGCCATGCCACTAGTTATTGTAATGCCAATAGAGGCTAGTGATTTTGCAAAAGAATAAGCATGATCTTTGCCATATTGACTGGCCTTTCTACTGCCAACTATTGCAATTTGGGTGTTTTCTAGCAAGCTTAGGTTGCCCTTGCAAAATAACACAATTGGGGGTGATGTTATTTCTTTTAATGAGGCCGGGTATCTCAAATCTCCAAATGTAATAATGTGATTTTGGTTGCAGCTTTGCTCCCAGGTTAGTGCGTCATTGATCAAGCCCCAGTCTGATTTTGTGATATTTTGCATGTGTTGCTTGAGTAAATCATGTTGTATTAATATTTTATTTTTGTTTGCGCGCGGTATTTTTGCAAGCTGGAGTGCTAGATAATGCTCGGTGTTTTTGCTCAATGAAGTTGTCATATTTACTATGCTAAACATAATTTTTATTAAAACAATACGGTCAGGTATGTACATTTACTATTATTTTGCTTATCTTGGGCTTAATTGTTAAATATATGAATAAAGGATTATAACTATGCGCCAAGCATCTCAACCTGAAAAATTACAAACGAAAGGCCTGACAGAAGTCCTAAGAAGTTGTGCTTATAATGTTTTTGCACCTAAAGAGTTTTCTGATGAAGGAAAGCCTGAGTTTTTAAAAATAAAACAAGATTTAAGGCTAGATGTTAATGAGTTTGTTGTAGCAAACATAGATGAGATATGTTTAGAAATAGGACTAATGTCTAACCCTACCGATCGTATTTGCATATCCTATAGCTTATTTAAGTTTGTTGGTGATGAGCTTCCCAAAGAACCTTATAAATACTTAAAAGAAAAAATATTAATGGATTATTTAGGTATGTTGATGGCAACTATAGTAATCAAAAAGTCTGAGGTTCAAGAGCCTAAGAGGTTTTTACTTGATTGTTTAAAATTAATGTTGCCTGTTGTGCTGCCACTAGCAATTAAAATTGTTACAGAAGGTGCAGATTTTATTTATTCTATGAGTCATAGAGAACGTGTAGATTTTAAAGACCCCAGTATATTTAATAACATAACAACAGTTTCTGAGCTATTTGATTTATTTTTTAGTGAATATCGCGACCTTAAAATATCAAGTTTAGATGAGTATTTAGAATGGCTATATCAGAGCTTGTATTTTGTATACATTCTGCTGCATCAAAATGATGAGTCATTAGCAGTTGGTCATGTTGAGGAAATCGTTTTATTTATAGAGCTTAAGCTTGAAGGGGTAAAGCCTAAACATTTGTTAGCAGCTAAAGGCTTAGCTAGGGCTCAGCTTTGCCTCAAGGTATTATTATCAATAGATTCTGATGTGTTGCCGGCAAATGCAGAGGTTTATCAGGCTACAAAATCATTATTGTTTTCTTTACTCCTAGAGGTATTGCTGCCTATGTCACAGATAACAAGCAAAACCCAGCATGATGCCTTTATTTATTGCCTTTATAATATTAGCTTAGTTGATTTTAGTGCTGCTAAATTATCTGAGCGACAATCGGAAGAGATAGCTATTGCTTTACTTTCCTTAAGCCATACAGATACATTATATTTTATGCGTCATGTGGGTTCTTTTTCGTTAGGATTACTGATTGAATTGGTACAAAGAATAAGACTGGAGTCCTTGAAAACAGCAAGTTTTATGGCGTGTGTAAGATATTTAGATGTGATTGTGCGGCACAGTAAATTAGCCGCTAAAGATTATGCCTTAGCAGAGGGCAGAGTTTTTTTTGAAGTTACCAAAGACGAGTTTGTTTTTTTGTTTAAAGGTGCTTTCTCTAGAGTCCTGCAGTTGTTTTATTCTTGCCCTGATAATTGTTATCAAGTTTTAGAACATTTTCATAAAAGTAAAGGAATAAAAGAGCCAGTTAGTGTCAAAAAAGTTCTAAATTTATATGATTTCTCTCTTTTAATGGATGGTTATAAAGCTTATAAAAATCTTTTTGCTCCAGCTGAGAGTTTGTTACAAGAATTTTATATGATTAGTCTTGATATTATGAATCAAACTAAAGGTTGGGGAAGAAAGAAGTCTTGTTTGCTATTTAAGGCTGTTTTAGAAAGCATTGAGGAAAGTGGTATGCAGGTGGGAGATATGTATTTCATGTCTATTAAGCAATCGTGTCTTCAGCTAATAGAAGAAGCGCCTGTATCAGGTGAAATCATTTTAACTGCTAATAGTTTAATATTCTGGGAAAGATTATTTGAGGTGTTCCCAGCTATGCAAAAAGAATCTAAAGGATGGAGTGTAGATCAACAGCGCGAAATAGATCAATTATTTCTAAGGATAATTCCAAAAACATCTTTTGATGAGGATTCCCCGTTAGCTCTTTTTGGAGCAAGATTATATATAATTATGACTAATATTATTAGCCTAGATGCTAGAGTCGCATTATACCCATATATTGGTGAAGTTCTAGGGGTGCTAAATAAACAGCATTTAGAGTTGTCTTCGGATTTATCTTCAGATTTAATTTATCAGTTGTCACTCATAAAAATATGGCTGCTTGAATATGCTGAGCAAAATTGCGAGGTCGATAACTCTGAAGTTCTAGCACGAGTTTATATTTTTGCACAACCTGAGGCTTTATTAATAAGTAGGGTGATATACTTATCCCAGTTAGCTGAAGTTTTGTATTTAGTTATGATGCGTGCTGAATGTTTTTATAGAGAGGAAGGTCTGTATAGTAAAATTACAGAAATTATTACTTTTCTTTTCAAAGAAAGGGTAGAGTTAGGAGGTATTCTGAAAGTCGTTGAGGCAGTGCCATTTGATTCCAAAGTTGCGATACTGCTTGGGCATGGAAAAAATTTCATTGATCAAGAACTTATAGATTTGATTAAGATCAAGGTGGGTGATGTATTATCTGAGCCTGGCAAAGCCACAGTTGCGAGCCGACATAATAGTTATGATATTTTAGCTATTACAAATGTTAGTTTTTCCAAAGACAATATGATAATTCATTGCTCTATGGCAATTTTTAGTTTGTCATTAAATAGAGCGCTTAAATTTAAAATATTAAAAGCTAAGGTGCGCTATTATAAAAAGCAAGACACATTTGCATTATTTACAGGTGATGAGGCTGACAAATTAATACCTTTGACTAAGGTTAAAGAAATTGCAGCAGCAGAAACATTGACAGATGAGCAGTTGCTTGCTTTATTTGGTGCTGATGAGAAGCCGGCAGCTAAATTTGGTAAAAAGCCATCCCAAGAGGTAGGCTATGCTAAAGCTAAAAAGTCCAGCAAGGCCAAGAAAGCTACAAAGCTAGGTTCAACTACAGCTATTAAGTCAAGCTTAGCTGCTGCATCGATTCCGTTAAATGTTGTGGTAAATGCTGTGGTAGATGCTGTGGCAGATACTGTGGTGGGCGCTGTAGCAGATACTGTGGTGGGCGCTGTGATTACAGCCAAAAAGCCAGTTCAAAAGCCCCTTAAGTCAAGTATGCAAGATGAAAAAGAGCTGGTTGTAGATGCCGCAACAAAAGTAGAGAGGTCATATGAACACCCATCTTGCGAAGAAGATAAGGATTTTTTAGCAGAAGTAGGTGCAAATAGCTTTGCTCGGTTAATTTATAATGATGCCGGCAAGATTATTAAAGTTGCGCCAACTGAATCTTTGCTAGAGCATTTTTTTTGCCAGCATTTGGGGTTAAAAAAGGTTTAGTGGCAGCTGTGGCGCGTTTGCAAAACGCTTTGCTAGCTAGAATTAAAGACAAGCTGAAGGGTGGCGCTAATATCGTGGAATTTTGCGTAGAGGGTGCAACATTATCTTTGTCGCTTAGTTGGGTAGATGCTGGAGTGGGTTTAGGTGCGGCTGCTATGGCTGGAGCTCCCGAAGACATCTGCCTTACAGCAGCATGTGATTTGCGAGCAATTAGTTCTGAGCAGTTATGGCCAGAGATCTTGGAAATGCATGCAAGTTTATTGCAGCGGCAGTTGTCTCAGCAGTATGGTGGTAATATGGCTCTTGCAAACTTGGAGTTTGATTTGGGGCGTAACCTTATAGCTATTGCCCCGAGTGATTATTTGCCGGCAGCAAGCGTAGTTCTGCAAAGAGTTGAGGTTGCAGGTGGCGGCAGATCTCAAGCATTCGAAGCTTTTTTTGCGCCATTTGCTGCTGCGACCTTGAAATTGTTCAGTGCGTTATCAGTTGAGCAAGTAGAATTTATCCTAAGAATTTCAGCGTATTCTGAGGCTGGTATATTTATATATGGTCACCCAGTAGTTGAGTATTGTTATGGTCATGCTTTAAGAGTCTCGAGAAGTTCTTCTAGTATAGCTAAGCATCCAGTGCAGCAGCTGGTTATTATGTTAAATAATAGCCTGCCACTCCGTCTAGATATTTTGCGTGAATCTGGCGCTTTTATTAAAGGGGTGAAGCCATACGCCGTTTATTGTAGCTATAAAGGTTATAATGTTACTGTTTGTTTAGATCCTAATTATATGAATGAGTCTATTTTTAAAGGCGATCATTTTTGTTGTTTGCTTGAAAGTAGTACATTTGCTTATAGTGATGTAAATAGGCCTGCGGAACTAGGGCCAGCTGTAGTGCCAAGTTTAAAGTCAGGTATAGAGATATTTGCAGAAAACAAATATGCTTTAAAAGTAGCGCTCAGGTGGAATAAAATAATGGGTAAGTTTGGTGGTGGTTTAAGAAAAATACTAGAAAACATTGGCTTTATAAGCGTTATTGCTGCTGCAGATCTAGAGGGAGTTACTTGGCATAGGTCAGCAGGAAGTCAGGAGTTATTGCCAAGCGCAACACAATACATACAAAGTACATTTAATTTAGGTTCAGAGGCGGATGTTGCCGAGGTATTGAAAGAAGCGGATGCTATGTTAAAGGCAGAGTTAATGTCTTGGTAGATTTTTATGTGACCGTACATGGCCACTTTACGATGAGATGTATAATTTTTATAGATCGCTTTAAGTTGCATCTTGAGCCTTTTTTGCGTATGGTGAGTGTATTAATTTTCAGGAATAGAGTGAAATGCAGATGCCGGTAAAGATAGCTGATAGGTTGATAGGCCATGTAAGTCAGTATGGTGGTGTTTATGATCGCTCGATTTAAAAGGAAATAGAATATTGGCCAACTACTGGTAAAATCGCTGAGGAGATTCCTGATTTGCCGTGCATTTTTCTCAAAGACATTTTGCTTGCTATGCAGGAAGACGCTGATGGCCAAATCATATCTTTGGAGTGTCATTAATTAACATGAATATTATTCAAACAAGCCGTTTCAAAAAGGTAGTTAAGAAGCTGGATTCTAATCAAAAATCCGCCTTAGATAAAGCGATTAAGGAGATTATAAAAGACCCATCTCTTGGCCAATCCAAGGTTGGGGATTTATCTGGAACCCTTGTATATAAGTTCGATATGGCTAAACAGCTATCCTTGCTGGTATACACTTACCAGGATGGAGTGACTACTTTGACCCTGCTAGTATTAGGGGTGCCTGAAAATTTTTATTTAGATCTCAAAGCCACCGTATAGCTGGATTCACGATTTAGGCTTTAAGGCAGGTAATGCTTTGGAGCTGTGAGATAGTATTTCTTAAATTCTGTCAAGCACCATAATTTCAAATGGGTGGTCATTGTTGCTATTTTTTTGAAATTGTTGGCGTGAGATTATTTTCCATTCGTTCATATCTAGTTCTGGGAAAAACGTATCGCCTTTAATTATGCATCGAACTTTTGTTAAATATATTCTTTGTGTGGCAGGCAACATTGTTTCATAGATAGCTCCGCCACCTATTACCATGATTTCTTTTTCTGCTGTTAAAGCAGTTACTGCTTTTAATGGATCACAAAATACCTGGCACCCTGCTATTTTTGTAGTAGTTTTGCTAATTACAATATTTTGTCTCTGTGGGAGTGGTTTTCCTATAGATTCAAAAGTTTTACGGCCCATAATTATTGGTTTGTTTAGGGTTGTTTGTTTGAAATTTCTTAGGTCATCTGCTAGGTGCCACGGCAGTTTGTCGTCAATTCCTATTGCCCAGTTGTTCGATGCTGCAACGATAATGCTGATTTTCATAAAAGTATATGTTCCTATTCAAACTAATAGTAATTATAACAAAGAGCAGTTATATTGACTATATGTTTTCAAGGGGCTCCTTAACCTGATGCAATATTTATCTTTATACAGTCTGTTATTTTGTTTGGTTATAGTTGCTATGGTTGTGGTGTTTTCCATTATGTTTTTTCATATGCTGAAGTTCCGCAGATCTAAGCAAAATAATTTTCATAAGAGTTTTTTGGCAGAGACAATATGGTTCTTGGTGCCCATTTTAATTTTAATAGTATTGCTATTCCCTATGGCAAAACAGTTATATATTCTGTGAAAATTTTATTTAAGCATAATTCTGTATAGCTGTTCTTTTGGTGCTTCTTTAGTTTCCCAGGGTCTTAGGCATGCTATAGTTAGCGTAGTTATTTGTGGCAAAGCGGTTGCTGTGGCCCGAAAGCTCCATGTTGTTTGCTTGGGCGCGCCTATGACTTTACTGTTGCTAGTGGCGCTACTTTTAATGGGGGTTATGAGGTTTTGATTATATTCAGATAAATAACACTCATAGCCTGTAGTTTTATTTTCGGCAAAGCTTATATCAAAATTGGCGCTAATTTTAGTATCAACCACGATATTAGTCATAGCCATAGCATTTGTTAATATTGCCATCATGCAGATAAGTTTTTTCATAGACAAATTCCAATAGGGTAAGCTCCAGTTTTTACATTAATATTATATCATATTTTGTAGTCTGCGTATAGGTTGTTGCGGTTTGCGTATAGAGTATGGCATACTGTAGTTAGTATGGAATAAAAAATCGAGGTCGTTGAGAGCTGTGAGTAAAGATCGCCTATATCTATATAATTCTTTTGGCTGTAGTGGTTGCTCTAACAGCTTTTTAGCTGATGCCAATAAAAAATTTGCTAAAGGGTATGAGGTGGTTGGTTTTTCTTGGGCTGATAGTACAATAACTATAACAAAAAAAAGCAAGACAGAGCCTTCTATTTCTGCAGCAAATATTAAAGTTATAAATGATTGGTTTAAATCGCAGTCACAATATTCAGGTTATAGGGTTTATAGTTCTTTGGGTGATCTGCAGCAAGAGCAAAAAGAGCTGCAGCAAAAACACTGGTTTGATCTTTGTTTAAGTGTGTTGGGCTTTATAGTTATAAGTTTACTTAATCTGCTTGCTTTTTATCTAAAAAGTATATTACTACAACAGTTATTAGGAGTAGCATGCGGCATCGTGTGTACAGCCGTTATATTTTATTTAGGGAGTGATCTTCTACCCAGATTATTCGTTAATAGTTGGGCTGATATTAAAGCCTGTATCTCTAAGCCGCAAGATTTAACAGTTAGGCCGTCTAGCCTATATGAATATTTATTGGTATGCATAGTTGCATTAATACTATGGCAAGCATTGGTAAGTATGAGCTATGGGCTTTTTATAGGTCATATGTTGTGTATGAATCATTTTCATTGTCCGCTGATGATAGCTATGAGTTTTTATGCTAAGCAGTGGTTTCGAACCAAGATAGATAGCACCATATTAAATTCTGATGGCAGCAAAAGTATTGAGCGTGCTTTAAAAAGTGGCGGCAAAGCACAATCAGGCCAAAGGATCTTATTTAAAGGTAAGCTAAGTTCTGATTATGCAGTATTTGATGCGAGTTATACTATGGGCGAACCTAAGAAAGAAATTAAGAAGGGTGATGAGATTGAGTGTGGCTGGATTTATATAGGCGATGAAGAAATAGCTATTACAGAGGAGTGTTCTGGTGGCGCTGAAGCTGAGAGAAGGCATGGAGAAATTAATAGCGCTGAAAAAGATCGAATAGGTGCAAGGGCAGAGATATTTAACCAGGGTAATATGAGGTCGGCGCTGCAGTTGGCTTTTTTGCTTGTTATAGCGATCATTGCACCTATTGTTTGGCATGTTTTTGCATCTGGTTTTGGCATTGTGGCCAGTTTTGATATGGCTTTTAGTATAATTTTAATAGCTTGTCCGTGTAGAGATTTTGTTAAAAGCTTTTGTTATTACCTTGCCTGCCGGGATTTGGGAAGTGGCATCCATTTAAAAGGCAGTGGAGTATATGAGCTGCTAGATAATATGATAAGCAGCCCTTTGAGGGTTGGCTTTGATTGGACGAATACTTTGCAAAGAGACGCAGGTGACGCCTGGAGTATTCATAGGCTGCGGGCAGAATCTAGGCATGTTCTAAATAAGTTGCGGTACTATGTTGAGAGTATTGGTGTTTATTCTGGCACTGAAAAAATTAATTCTGGCGATATTGCTATATATAAGCAGCTGCTAAACCTTAACCATTTTTTTGTAGAGCAAAGCTCTGATAATAAAAAAGCACAAGTTAGGGATGATGACGTAAATTTATATATTGGCGACAATCACAATGATATTCTGGCTGGGCTCGCAGCTAAGGTGTTTATTGCTATTAATAATAAAGATGCAGTACATGATGCTTATAATCCTATCAGATATGCTGACATAGTATTAGATGACACCTTAGAGCCGCTGCCAGAATTGTTGCAAAAGATAGCAATTGCAAAAAAAGCTGCTTATATGGTTGGTGTAATTAATGCTGTTTATAATGTTTGTGCATTATTCCTTGCCTGTGGTGGTTATTTCTATTTGTTTGGTGTGTTTTTAAGTCCGGTTACAGCTAGTTTTATTATGCTAGGCTCAATGTTGCTTAATTTTTCATGCTCAATAGTTTTCACAGCAGTTTTAGCCAGGTGGTCTTATGGCAGCCTAGCTAGCATTTGTGATATAGGTGAGGGTTTATGTCGCCTAGAAGAAAAGCGCGTGGTTGAAGATGCTCTTGGTTATGTTCGTAAAGATCGCTTGCATGATGAGGTTTCTGAACTTGCTGCTAAAGCTGCTAAGCGCTACCCTTACGGTTATATGCTATTTGCTATAGGTGGGCATGTGGTGACTACTCGTGGTGTGTTGCCGGTTCAAGAATATACTGTTAGAAAGAGATTGGGTGCTATTGCAAATAAATGGCAGAAGAGTGTGTCACGGTCTAAAGTTAATGCTACTGCAAGTAATAGCTTTGTTGCTAAGTTATATCTTAACCATTCTTTCAGAGATTGGGCGAACCTTTTCAGCCCCGGGCTTGGTCCGAGATCTCAGCCCGGGATCTAAGACATAGTCTAGCGATCTTGTTTTATAATCCACTCTCAAAACCAAGTTACGATAGTCTTGGGTGTCACTTTGCTATCATTAGAATAGTTAATATTCAATTAAATGCAAAATATTCATTATTTTTTTAAAGAGCATTTTCCCCAGGTAAAATGTTGTTAATCAATGTGTTGCATGTCCTGATATAGCTCCTTGATTGCGGCTTATGCAAATAAAATGAATTAATTTGATATAATGTGTTGACATAATTTTGTTTTGCTCTATAATTTCATTTCTGTTCTTGATTAATTGAATTATTAATTGATTGAGACAACGCTTTTTAACAATTTAGTAATGTCTACATAAAACATTTAATATAAAGAAATGTAATTTGTGTGGGCGCTATCGTCAATTTTTGAGTATAACAAAAATAAAGTTTCGACTTTAAAAAAACAAAGCTTCGGCTTTTAAAAAACGTAGTTGTAAAAGACTACAAACAGTTTCAAATGAAGAGTTTGATCCTGGCTCAGATTGAACGCTGGCGGCATGCTTAACACATGCA